>RFON01000025.1 GCA_009926625.1 Planctomycetota bacterium | reverse complement strand
GCGAGGAACTTCCGCGGCGAGGACATCGTCGCGGTGCTGGACGAGCTGACGGCGATCCGGGGCGCTCCAGTGCACCTCCGGGCCGACAACGGGCCGGAGATGATCTCGAAGGCGGTGAAGGCGTGGTGCGCCGAGAGCGGCACCGGCACGCTCTACATCGACCCCGGGTCACCGTGTCAGAACGGCATCGTGGAGAGCTTCAACGGCCGGCTGCGTGACGAGCTGCTGTCGTCCGAGATCTTCGACACGCTGGCGGAGGCGCGGTATCTGGTCGACCGGTGGCGGCTCTTCTACAACCACCGGCGCATCCAGCGCGTGCTCGGCAAGACGACGCCTGCAGCCTTCGCGACGACATGCGCGGCACTGCCTCCGCTCCGGCTCGCTTCGCTCGCCTCCGCTGCGGCACCGCCGCGCATGCAAGGGGTGGCTACCATGCACCAACTCTCATAAGGGGTGGACCGATGAGAGCGACCCCGTCACCGGAAGAAGGCGATGTTTGTAATTCTCGCTGGCCAGAGTAGGCATGCAGCCCAACAACCGGTTGCAGGCTACGCCGGGCGGGTTAGAGGGTCTAGGCCGGTGCGTCGGGCGTTAGGTGCCGCGATCATCCCATCCTCAGGACCGCCCATGTCTAGGCCGGCCGTTACTTCGCCTTCCGGCGCAGCCTTGTAACTCCTCCCGCCTGTTTCGCGCCCTTGCGCCGCGCATTACGGCGATTCTTTTGCGGCGCCTTCTGCTCCGCAGGCTTGCCTGCCAGCACTTGGCTCTGCTCCAAGTCCCACTTTCGTTGCAACTTCCTTTCGTGCTCCCTCTGGGCAGCACGCTGGGCAGCAAGCCGGGCCTCCTTTCGCCTGGTTGCCTCATGCGCTTCGCGCCCCGCCCGTTGCCGCGCCCGCAGCTGTTTCTGTCTCTCCGTTTCTCCCTCGTCTTCGTGGTCCTCGATCCGCCACAGAGGGCCATCAAGAGCTCGCTTTCCAGATTCCCGCTTCGCGACATCACGATTGCGCACCTTCTCCCAGTCGTTCGTTGGCATGCTCGATAAGTTACTATCCGCACCAGCTCACCGCGCCCGCGGCCCACCTGTGGTCGCCATCTCAACGCACATAACCCACCCGTTTTCAACGTCCCGTTCTCTCCATACGCTTATCTCGCAAACTATCGCTCATTCTCCGCGGCATCCAACAGTGGCATCTGAGGATCTCGAGGGCGCTGGGTCTGACTTGTGGAACACCATGGCGTGGTCCGGCCTCACCGAACTGCCCGCAGACTCGCCCGCGCGGGACCTTCGCCAGCTGCTCGGCTACGCGCAGCGCGCCGTCGAGCTGAGCCAGCGCAAGAATGGATACATCCTCGACACGCTCGCCCGAGCGCACTGGGAACTGGGCGACAAGCCCAGCGCGCTCGCCGTGCAGTCCGAAGCGATCCGAGCCCTGGAAGCTCAGCGCGCTGCAGCGACCGCTGACGCAGCCCGCAAACGATTCGATACCTCGATCACCGAACTCCGCGCGACCCTCGCGCGCTACGAGCGCGATCAGCCGCCCGCGCCGCCCAAGGCGCAGCCCGCCGCCCCCCCCGCAGCTGCTACGCCGGCACCCTAGGTGACGCCGCTCGCAGCTCCCACCAGCAGCTTCACTCCGCCAAGTCCGGCACGTCGCGCTCGAATGACTCGGGCGTCACGATCACCGCTTCGTCGGCATGGCGATGGGTCTCGTGGAACTCATCCAGTGCACGGCGGTGCCGCTCGGCCGCGCCCCTCGCCCACTCGTAGACCGATCCAACGATGTCGCCTGTGATTGCACCAATCATGTTGCCCTCCTCTGAGTGAACGCTCCCAAGTCAGGCGGAGCAGGTTTCGTGAGTCGCTCTTGGGTCACTTCTGGTCCTCCTTCGCGTTCTGCCTCTGCTTGAACTCAAACTGCACGCCGCTTCGATCTGGCTTGAGCACCAGGAACGCAGAGAAGCCCCTGCCGGTCCTCGGGGAGACGAATCCCTTCAGGTAATCGGTCTTGCCATCGCTCAGGACCTGCTGCAGTTCAGTTTCGTCGATCTCGCGGCTGCACATCGTCTTGTTCATACTGAACGGGCACGGTTGAGTGCTGGTGCCGGAACTGTTGCGGCAAACAAACTTGAACCCATCATCCACGACATCACCACCGCAGCAACAGCACTTGCCGAGCGGAGGGAGTTCGTTCAGATCGATTCCGGCGGGACCGTCAAAGTTGAACTCAAGCTTCTCGCCTTCGCCAAGCACGAGGCTCGCCGAGAAAGGTTGGCCGTTCTTGCCGATGAAATTGTGCAGCGGTCCGATCGATCGAGTTGCCATGAGTGTCTCCAACTCGCTGACTGTGAAAAGGCGCTGCTTGATGATCCGCGGAAATGCGTAGCCGCACTTACCACAGCGCGCCCGCCGCGGTTGCACCCGTAGCACGCCGCCGCATGTAGGGCAGGGCGCACGCAGTGTCGCAGCCTCGTCCAGCTCCGGCTCGCCGCGGAAGGCGTCCACGAATCGCTGCGTGAATGAATTGATCTGCGCCATGAAGCCGGCGCGGGCGAACTCCCCGTCTTGCATCTGCTGGAGTTTGTGCTCCCACTCGCCCGTCAGATCGGGTCGGATCAGTTCCGAAACGCCGACATCCTTCAGGAGTTGGATCAGCTGCATTCCCTTTCCTGTCACGGCCAATTCCCGCCGCTGACGCCTGACATACTCCTGCCCAATGAGGGTTTCGATGATCTCTGCGCGAGTCGCGGGCGTTCCGAGTCCCGCGTCCTTCAGCGCAGTGCGAAGGTCCTCATCCTCGAGTGTCTTTCCCGCGCTTTCCATGCTCTTCAGTAGCGACGCGTCCGTGTACCGCGCTGGCGGCTTGGTCTTGCGAGTTTCCAGCAACATGTTCGTAGCCATAACTGGCTGACTCGGATCGATCGCGCAGAGCGATCGCGCCCCGTCGCCCGCCGCAGCATCGCCCTCCTTGCCGTAGACCTCGCGCCAACCGGCAGCAACGAGCACCCTGCTTTCGCACTTGAAAAGCTCCCCCTCGCAGCGCGTCAGCCGCGTGGTCACTCGGTACTCGCTCGCTGGGAAGAATGCAGCAAGAGTCCGACGCGCCACCAAGTCGAAGATCTTGCGCTGCGGTTCGCTGAGGTCACTTGGCTGCGTGCCCGTGGGGATGATGGCGTAATGGTCCTTGAGCTTTGCATCGTCGAAAATGTCCTTGCGCGAATCGCACCACCCGTTTTCGAGGATCTTTGCAGCAAGCGGGGCGTAGGCGGGAGGAAGCGCCTTCAGCATGTCCTGGGTCTTCGCAACATCGCTCTCGGGCAGGTGCCTTTCGGAAACACTGGGGTATGTCAGGACCTTCATGTTCCAGAGAGATCGAAGGATCTTGTCTGTGTGCTTCGCCGAGAATCCGAAGCGACTGTTCGCCTCAACCGCCAATGCCGTGGTGTTGAACAGTTGTGGAGGATTCTCTCGCTGCGTGCGCACCTGCTCCTCGACAACACAGGGCTTTTGCTGGCACTTTGTGGCGATTGCCTGGGCAATCTCGTGGTGCCAAAGTGTCCTCGCTTGCCTGTCGGCATCCCTGAGCGTCCCGAAAAGCGAATCGTCGTCCGCTGCGACATCGGGCAGCGCGACACCCAAGCGCGTTGACAATCGCTGGGCTCGCTCGGCCTCGGTTTCGTCCTTGCTGAACTGCTCGTCGATCCAATGCGCGGTGTAACGGGAATCGCTTTCAGACGACACTGCGAACTCGCCGCGAATGTCGCACGCTGCGCGCGGCCGATGGCTCGCGATCATCGCTTCACGCTCAACCAGCATCGCCAGAGTCGGCGTTTGAACCCGCCCCACGGACATCGGCCGTCGCTCCGCATTGACACCACCAGCCATGTACACACTCACTGCGCGAGAGCCATTGATCCCAACGGTCCAGTCGGCTTCGCTGCGGCAGTAGGCGGCATCGGCGAGTGGGCGCATCTGCTCATCGCTTCGCAGGTTGTTCAGGCTTTCGCGGATCGATTCGGGCGTGAGGGACTGAAGCCAGAGGCGCTCAGTGGGTTGCTGCGCATTGGTGTGCTGCATGATCAAGCGGAAGATCAGCTCGCCCTCACGGCCAGCATCGCAGGCGTTGACGATCTCGGTGATGTCGGGGCGCTGCAGCAGCTTGGTGATGAGGTCGAGGAAGGGGCGGCTCTCCTCAATTGGACAGACGTCGAATCGGGGCGGGATGATGGGGAGGGTGTCAATGCTCCAAGCTTCTGGCATGAACTCCTCTGGGCAATCCAGCTTCACCAAGTGCCCCGCGGCGGATGCGATCACATAGTCGTGCAGCTCGAAGTACTGCGGCGAGTGCTGCTCGGCGGTCGCCTTTGAGTCGAGTGCTTTGGCGATGTTCTCAGCGACGGCTGGCTTTTCTGCGATGATCAGTTTCTTCCCCAAGAGAGTGTCCTTTCGATGGTGTTTGGCGGTGGTTGCGATTGGCGAAACAGCCCCCACAAGGCGGCTGCCCCTTTTTCCAACATAGCCACGGGTTTTGAGACCCCCCGAAAGTTTTGCCTCCACGCCCCGAAGCCGACCCCGCAAAAAACACTTGTTATTACGGTGGTTTCGCGTCGCCAAAAAAATTTTGATCAGCCCTTGTGGCAGCTGACCGCTGCGCGCGCGCGCGCGAGGCGGCCGCGCGCGCACGCACGCGAGGCCTGCCGCCACCTCGTCCCCGACACAGCAACTGGTCGCCGCTGGTACCCGATCCGCTGGCTGCTAGTCTCCTTGCATGTACGGGCTCATCAACGAAGCGGTCAAGGGATTCGTGCTGCACCATCACGGACCTGCGGTGTGGACCACGATCCACACGAAGGCGGGTGCGCCTGAGAGTTTCGCCGCCATGAGTCCCTACGACGATGCGATCACCTACAACCTCGTCGGCGCAGCGAGCGAAGAACTCCATCTGCCGATGGAGCAGGTGCTCAAGGCCTTCGGTGAGTACTGGGTGACCAATGTCGCAGTGGCCCACTACGGCACGATCATGTCGCGCTCCGGGCAGAACTTCGTGGACTTCGTTCGAAACCTGGATCACATGCACCAGCGGATCCGCGTCACGTTTCCGAACTACACCCCACCATCGTTTCGGGTGTGCGAGGTCGCACCAGACCTGCTGCAGATCGACTACTACTCCGAGCGCGTCGGGCTCCTTCCTTTGGTCGAGGGCATCCTGGTTGCGCTCGGCCGTCACTTTGGCGAAGATGTCACGGTGGAGTCGATCGAGAGCCAGCCGCAAGGGCTGCCATGTTCGCGGCTGATGGTTCGGCATCGGAAGTGAGTGTGCACGGCGACCTCCTTACATCCGCGGATGTCCTCGAACGCCTTGCCCCCTATTCCATCTTTTGGGATCGTGCGGCAGGGACGGTGTCGCTGTCCGTGAAGTTGCGCAAGTATTGGCAGGTGCCGACTGGGGCATTCCATGGCCCAATCCGACTCGCGCGTCCCTTCCGCGGCGACCTGCAGCCTCAGGTGTTTGAGAACCTGACTGGGATGGTGCTTGCGCTCCATGCGGGGGACGACCCCGCGCGAACACTCCGCGGCGAAATCATGCCGCTCGATGGGGACCGCTGGATCTTCGCCGGTCTACCGCCGATCAGCTGCTTCGATGATCTTGGGCGCCTGGGACTTGCGCTGAGCGACCTGCCGTTGACCTCGGGTCTCGGCGATTCGATCATCGCCGTCGAGTCGGCGCAAGTGTCGCTCCGTCAAGCGCAGCAGGCGCTTGCCGACCTTGAGGCAGCCAACGCGGTGCTCGGCAGCCTGAACCAGACATTCGAGCGCTTCGTGCCGAGCGGATTCCTGTCCTCCCTCGGCATGGGCGGCGCCGCGGAAGCGGCGTTAGGTGCCCATGTCAGTGCCAGCGTGACGACGATGTTCGCTGACCTGCGTGGATTCACGCGGATGAGCGAGCAGATGAAGTCCGCGCAGGTGTTCCAGTTCCTCAATCGGTTCCTTGCGTTCGTCTCGCCCGCCATTCGGAGCAATGGTGGGTTCATCGTGCACTACATGGGCGACGGATTGCTCGCGCTCTTCCCCGGCCCGTCCGACGGCGCTGTGCGCGCGGCGATCCAGATGCAGCGCGGACTCACCGATGCGGTCGTCGTGGGTGGTCTCGATGCGATCATTCCGCCGGGGTCGGAAGCCCGCATGGGAATTGGTCTGAGCTACGGCGATGTTGAGATGGGGATCATCGGTGACAGCGGCCGATGGGACCCCGCCGTGATCTCCGACTCGGTCAATGTCGCAGCGCGTCTGGAGGAGCACACAAAGCTCACAGGGTCGCAGATCCTGACCTCTTCGAGCGTCAACGATGCGATGCTCAATCCCGAAGAGGTGCACATTCGCCGAGTCGGCAGCTTCGAGGTGCGTGGGCGCGAGAGTCGGGTGGACGCACACGAGGTGCTCGACAGCCTTCCACTGGCGGAGCGCACCAAGCGAATCCTGAACCGCCGGAAGTTCGAGTCGGCGATCGACGCCGCGGAGTCTGGCGACCTTGCGAAGTCGAAAGAACTGATGCAACAGTATTTGGCTGTTTGCCCAGAGGACCCAGCCGCGCTGCATCACCTGCAGGTCATGTCGAGCCGCCGCTGAACGGGAGGCTGGGGTCGATCGTTTGCGAGTCTTTGGCGTCGGGGATGGACCAGCGGGTCCCGGTCCGTCGAGCGTCATCGGTTTCGCAGATATACGGACTCGGATTCCGTGATTAGCCTATGCTTCCAATGAAGTTGTTCTATCGCAACGGGCATTGTTGGCTCCCGATGTAGGGCGCTCAACAAGCCTGCTTAGGAGACACGAGCGTGACGATCTTGCTTGCAGATATGTCGACCACCATGCGCGCCCTGAATGCGGGGCTCACAATCGAAGGGGTCACGATGTACCTCTTCTGGCTCTCGACCGTGGCGATGGGCGCTGGTGCCCTTTACTTTTGGCTCCAGCGCAAGACTGTGCCAGTGCAGTACCAGACCGCCCTCACCGTTGCGGGCATCATCTGTGCCGTCGCGGCTTTCCACTATTGGCGCATGAGCGGCATCTACCTTGAGGGAGTCGCCAGCCTGTTCACCGCCGATGGCACTCGCATCGAGGGCGCGGCAATCAAGCAGTTCCCAACCGCGTACCGATACATCGACTGGCTGATCACCGTGCCGCTCCTTGTGATGGAGTTCCCGCTGCTTCTGAACCTGGGCAAGCGCGGCTCAGAGCTCTTCCGAGGGCTCGTTTTCTGGTCGCTTGTCATGTTGGTAACGGCGTGGGTTGCCGAGGAAAGCCCCACTGGCAGCCAGCAGTGGTGGACTTGGTATGTGATCAGCTGCGGCGCGTGGCTCTACATCGTGTACATGCTCTTCACCAAGGTGACCGAGGCGATGGCCGATGCGCCCACAAGCATTCAGTCAAGCCTGAAGACCATGCGGCTCTTCGTGACCATCGGCTGGGTGATCTACCCTGTCGGGTTCCTGATGGCCCTCAACGGTGGCGCTGGCGAGAGCTGGCGCGAAGTGTGCTACAACGTTGCGGACGTGATCAACAAGGTGTTCTTCGGTCTGGTCTGCTACCAAGGCGTGAAGGCCCTCGGCGATGGTCACCGCGCCTAACCGCGCCTGACATTGATGCCGATCGCTTGAATCCCCCCCCGACCACTGCCCATGCAGCCGCCCCTCTCGAGGGTGTTCGGCTGCATCGGGCGGGGGCGGGGGGGCTGTTTTCTCTGGATGGACCCCGAACGGTTCCGTGGCTCGTTCTCACTTTGGGGCTCGTGCTGGCGCTCTGCTTGCGAGGATCCACTGCAAGTGCAGCGCCGTGGCCGTTTCTGCTAGCGCTCGTGGCCTTCGGCATGCCACACGGTGCGGCGGACTGGACTGTTGCCGCGCGCATCGGCGGACACCGTGGCTTTCTTCAGCGGCTCGGGGGCTTCACCTGGTACCTCGTCGCCATGGCGGCGTGCACGGCGTTCATCGCTTGGCAGCCGAGTGTTGCCGCCCTCCTGTTCCTGCTGCTGACCGTGTTTCATTTCGGGATGGCTGACGCGACCGCGGTGGATGCCGACGGGGACGGGCTCATCGTGCGGTGGAGCCTTGTCGTTGGTCGCGGGCTGCTGCTGCTCGCGCTGGCATTCGCTTCCGACGCGTCGGCGGCGTGGGCGCCTTTCGGGGCGATCGCGAGTGCGGTCCCCTGGGGTGGCGCTGCTTGGGTGCCCGACCTCGATGTCCTTCGCGCTGCCGCCGTTTTCGGCGCAGCGTCTGGTGCGGTGATCGCCGTGACAGGCTGTGCGTCGCGTGCGATTGGGGGAAAACCCATCGAAGCCGCGCTCGACCTCATAGAGCATGCGCTCGTCGCGGCGCTCGCGCTCGTTGCCGACCCGCTCTTCACGGTCGGACTCTTCTTTCTTGGCGTGCACGCTTTCCGTCACTCGCGAAGGCTTGCGTTCACGCGCGTGGTGATTGAACCACCAACTGCGCCACGCGGGCTCGCGCTGCGCCTTGTCCGCGTCCACGCGCTCAGCCTGCCGCTCATGTGGCTGACCGCGCTTTGCTTGTGGCCGCTGTCCAACATGCTTGGCGGCTTCGGCGTGAGCGAGATTGTCACTGCAAGTATCTGTTTCTACATGCTTTCGACGCTTCCGCACCACTTGCTCGGGCTACGACTGCCGCGGGCTGAGTCCTCGGCGCAGTGAAGGGCAGCGACAACGGCGAATCCGCGAACGAAAGCGTGGTTCATGGCAATTGATTGCGTTGTGTTCAGGAGGCAACGGTTTGGGGTGGATGAATTCTGTTCACGGCGGACCACAGAAGGTGGGGCGATGCCTATTGTCTTCCACTCCTGTGCGTACAGGATCGGGTTTATCTCGCCGTCAACTATTCAAAGGATCCCATGCTGATCGCTCTCATGACTTCACTCATGCTTTCGTCCGCCACGATGACCGCTCCGCCCGCGTCGCCTGCGCAGGGCATGCCGGCAATGCCTGCCACGACCACCGGTTCGACCATCGTCAATACCGCAGTCGCCAACGGCAAGTTCAAGACGCTCGTTGCTGCTGTCCAGGCCGCAGGCTTGGCTGACACGCTGAACGGAGCGGGTCCGTTCACGGTTTTTGCGCCGACAGACGAAGCATTCGCCAAGCTGCCCTCGGGCACGCTCGAGATGCTCCTCAAGCCTGAGAACAAGGGCAAGCTTGCGGCGATCCTGACTTACCACGTGGTGCCTGGTTCGGTGAAGGCTGCCGATGTGATGAAGATGAAGTTCGCCACCACCGTGAACGGTCAGCGTCTGGCGATCAAGACCAACGGCGGCAAGGTGATGGTTGATGGCGCGACTGTCACCGCCACGGACATCGCCTGCTCGAACGGCGTGATCCATGTCATCGACACGGTCGTCGTGCCAGTCGATGGGACCGTGGTCGATGTTGCGGCCAAGAACGGTTCGTTCAACACGCTCGTTGCAGCAGTGAAGGCGGCTGGGCTGGTTGAGACGCTCTCTGGGAAGGGACCGTTCACCATCATCGCTCCGACCGACGCGGCGTTCGCGAAGCTGCCACCAGGCACGCTCGACATGCTGCTCAAGCCAGAGAACAAGCAGAAGCTCACGGAGATCCTGACCTATCACGTGGTGCCAGGCGTGGCTGCGTACAGCGATGCAGTCGTCAAGATGCGTGAGGTGCCCACCGTGCTCGGTCGTCCCGTCATGGTCAAGGTGATGGGCGACAAGGTGATGCTCAACAACGCGACCGTTGTTATCCCCGATGTGCAGGCCAGCAACGGCGTGATCCATGTCGTTGATACGGTGCTGATGCCGCCCGAAGGGTCCTCTTCGAGCAGTGGCACCAAGAGCTCGTCGTACTGACGCACGACCTAGTCATCGCAGTTCAAGCAAGAGCGGCCCCGTCGGTTTCCGGCGGGGCCGCTGTGTTTGTTGTTGTATCGGCGTTGGGACGCGGCGCCTGGCTGGCGTCACAACGAAGCGCTTCGAAACCACGCGGACAGATGCTGTGATTCCAAAGAGCGGCTTTGGGCGGAGAGCTTCACTCGGAATTCAGCAGCCACTGATGCGCGGGCATTACTCGGGTCTTTGGGTGACTCAGAGACCGTGCCGAAACCGTGTGTCGGATTTCAGGGCGGCTGCGGAAGTACTCCTCGAGCGGGCCATCCGTCCCGAGGAGGGAGAGGCAGCCGTGCCTCGGTGAGCTGCTCCTGGATCGCGTCGAGCAGGGGGGGGCGACGCGGCAGGATCGTCCAATACTGACTGTCCTAGAAGGACGGATTACATGAAATCCAGCCGTTTTGGAAGGACAGATTGGCGGATCGCTGCCCGGTCGGGGCCGCCACCAAGCGCCGCCGCCGCCGCAATCAATCGCAATTGAAAAGCGGCTCGGGACACACTGCTTGTCCCGAGCCGCTCAAGCCTTCACACTTGTCTGTCGCGCTCGGCATGCACGCCGAGGGGCACTCCCGCAACTGCGGCGGCGTTTACACCGTCCAGCCGCCGATGACGATCGACAGATCAGTCCCGTCGATGATTCCATCGGCGTTGAGATCGGCTGAACCAGACCCGCCCCAGTTGCTGAGGACTTCGGTCAGGTCTGCGCCGTCCACAATGCCGTCTCCATTGATGTCACCCTCGACCTTCGTTGGCACTTCGACGGTGATGCTGAGGCGCGGGCGTCGCGAGGCGGTTCCCTCGCATGACACGATGTCCCAGCCGTCGCCACCGAGCGGCAGGATCGCCCAGGCAATCGAGGTGCTGCCCGCGTCGAGTTCCGCAAGGACCGCGGCGGTCACATCGATCTCGACATCGCCGGTCGAGCCCGCCACAGTTGCATCCGACGCCGCCAACGCTTCGGTGCCGTCAGCCTGAACGCCGTTGCCGCCGAACGAATCGGCCCAAGTCGCGGCATCGGTCCACGGGACGAGCGTGCGGTGCAATGAACCGCCAGCTCCAGGATCGATTCCGTAGAGGAACAGGCTCGCGCGCACCACCGTTCCCGACGCGACCGACAGATCGGAGAACCCAAGCAACACATGCTTGCCGTTGCCAGTTCCGTTGGGGTCGTCGGAGTCAACGCTGAAACTCGTGACGGTGGCCTGCGAGGTCGTCGGAGCCGCCTGATTGAGCTGCGTGTCCCGAGCGCCCGCATAGCTGGCGTCTCCCTGGCGGAAGTTCGACTGCGCCAAGCCCTTCTTGAGCGAACGAATCACCAGCCGTGGCGGTGATGTCGATTCACTGGTCGAGATATCGATGCCGTTGGTTCCGTTCGTGAACGGGAGGAGGGCGATGCCGCGGTTCACGCTCGTGCCGTTGATCCAAGCGCGAACAAGGGCAGTGACATCGATCGATAGCGTGCCAGTCGGCACATTCGCCGATGCGTTGTTCGCTCCGACCGTGTAGAACGCGGTTGACTCGCACTCAACGCCTGGGGTCACTCCGTTGCCACCCAATGACGCCCAAGTGGTCGACTCGGTCCAGTCGGTGGTCATGGCGTATGCGCTCATCCCACTGCCTGCATCGATCACATTCAAGCGCAGGAACGCCTGATCGATCTCGGTGCCGGCCGCGATCTGCCCTGCGCCGTCACCCACGATGTCGGCGAAGCGGATGAGACCGTGGTTCGGCTGCAGCCCAGGCGAACCGTCGTCACCGTCGACGCTGATCGATGTGTTGTTCCCATTCGCGGTGTCGCCACCCGAGGAACGGACTTCCTTGTCGTCTGTCCCCGCATAGCCGTTGAGCCCCTGCTGGAAAACGATCTCCTCATAGATCTCGTACGGCGGCGGTGGCGGTGGCGGCGGTGGCGGTGGCGGCGGTGGATCACCAGGCAGCGAGACCGTATCGATCACCGTGCCGGCAGCCGTGATGAACTGGTGGGTCAGCGTCGTTTCGGTCGCCGTCACGAGTGAGAATCCGTAGTCCGTCGTGTTGCGGAACTGGCTGTTCGATGCGGGCGACGAGATCGAGTAATGGCTGCGCCCACCCGCGCCTTGCACGATCCACGGGATCCCACCGTACGACAGGCGCTCCATGAAGTGGTTGTGGCCTGACATCACAAGGTCCACGCCGAGGTTCTCGAAGCCCCAGTTCATCCATGTTGCGGGGCCGTGCGAGGAGTTCGATGTCTGGAACGGATGGTGGAAAATCACGACCTGCCAGCGGGCGGTCGACTGCGCGATCCGCGCGGTGAACCAGTTGTACTGGGTGCTGCCCACATTGACCCCGGACGGCTCACGCGGATCGCTTGACAACATGAAGAACTCGACATCGCCGCGGACGAATGTGTAGTAGCGCTCGTTGTCGGGCAGCGAGAAGTAGGTCGTGAAACTGGATGACGCGCCACCGACATCCCAGTCGTGATTGCCCATCGTCGGGAAGAACTGGTTCGTCGTCGCACCCTGCGCCACATACGCCGAGTTCGAAGGCAAAAGGATGAACGGCGCGAAATACTGGCCGACCGCTCCATCCCAGTTGGCGGTGGACACCGATGTGTTGTAGGTGTTGTCGCCCGTCGTGCAGATGAAACTCGGCGCGGCTGCAAGCATGCGCGCCGCGACCGTCGCGGTGTTGGAACTCTGGCCGTAATCGCCAATGACGGCGAAGCGGATGGTCTCCGCCTCGACGGCACACACGGGGATCAGTGAAAGCAATACTGAAAGGGAAACATGTTTCATCGGTTTTGTCGGCCTGTGAAGAGGGGAGAGGAGTGGTTCTCGGATCGTCCGAGATCCGGGGGGCAAGATGACGGACGACCGTGATGACCGTGTGATGGATTTGAGAGCCTCCCGTTGCAGTTCTGCTTGGCTTCTGTGAAGCGGTATCCAAGCTGCGCCGCAGCTTGGGGATGCAGGCGATTGCGGTTGCTGACGGATCCCGCCGTTCACCGAACGCGCACGGCGAGTGAATCGAATGCGAACCAAACTCGTGCCTTGGTTTCGCGAAAGCCCCATCAGACGCGCAAAGAGCCGGTGCATTCTTTCGCCGTCCCTTCCCCGACGTCCCGCCGTCGGAGTCCCTTCCCCTCTCCCCTTTCCCCTTTCCCCTTGGAGTTCCAAACATGCGTTCGCTCGCCGTCTCGACTGCGATTTCTCTCATGGCTTCGTCCGCGTCCTTTGGTGCCGTCGTTTTTTCTGGCACCTACTCCGAGAACTTCAACTCGATGGGGAGCGGCTCTGCGGCGCCGGCCGGCTGGCGACACTTCGCAACCAGCTTCGGAAGCAACAACACATGGACATCGTCGGTGCTGACGAGCGGATCGAGCGGCATCGCAGCGATGTCTGTTACGACCGCGGGATCAACTCTTGTTGCGGCAACCACGCCGTCGGGCAACCAGAACAATGGCTTCAACGCGGGCGTTGGTGGATCGACCACCAACCGCGCCATCGCCACGGCTCCGACCACCGTTGCGGGCTCGATCATCCAACTCGATCTGACGAACGGCACCGGCAGCGCATTGCTCGCTGGAACGGCGCTCAATGTGTCCTTTGACACGATTCGCTACACCGCCGCTTCCTCCGCCAACCAGTTGCCTGGTTACTGGTTCTTCTACAGCGTCGATGGGGGCTCCTCGTGGACGAATGTGGGACCGAATCCGACCATCACGACGGTTCCAAACACCGTCGGGGTCACGAACACCGTGACCACGCTGACGCTCGGCGCGAACTGGCAGAGCGGGGCGACCATGTACCTGCGCTGGGTCGACGACAACGCCACCGAGACCAGCCCAGATCAGATCATCGGACTTGACAATGTTGCCATCACCCCGACCCCGGGCACGATCGCGCTGCTCGGAGCGGTCGTTGGCGTCGTGGGTCGCCGTCGGTCCCGCGTCTGACGGTTTCGTTGGGTTTGGTCCTTACCCTGGTTGTCGCACTCCGCCCCTGACGCCGCACTTTGCGGCTTCGGGCGGAGTGCTGCCATGGTGGGGATCGCTTGTCGGCCGCATCACCCGTCAGTCGTTCGCGGCATAGCCCTGATCGCGCAGCCGCTGTCCCATCGGCTCGTACTCATGGTCGGCGGCTTCGCGCGTGCCGAGTCCTTCGACATATCGGTTGTACATGCAGAACGCCGCGGTGATCAGGACGGTGTCGTGGATGTCCTGGTCGCTTGCGCCGGCGGCGCGTGCGCGTTCGACATGCTCTGGCTTCACGCCAAGAACGCAGCCCTGCAGCGCACGCGAAAGCGCCAACAGCGCCTGCATCTTCGGCGTGAAGCTGCTGGCGTCTTCGGTCGCAAGCAAACGGTCGAGTGCCGCGCTGCGTTCACCGCCGAGCCATGCGCGCGCCGCGGCCGCATGCGACTTCATACAGAACGCGCAGCCATTGAGGTACGAGGTCCATGCGGCGATCGTCTCGCGATCGCCAGGCTCGAGGCTTGCCGGCTGGCGGAGGATCGTCTCGGCCAGCCCGAGCAGGTGTTTCGCGGCATCGGGGCGATACGCGAGCGGACCTCTGATCCCTGATACATCAATCGGCAGAGCAATGTGCGCCATGCTGGGGAGAATAGACTTTGCGGTAGCAGTAGAACACCACAGAACATTATGAACAGAACAGGAACATTTTTTTGAACTTTCGTCGGACTGCCGATTGATCGGAGCCGTGTAAGGTATTACCTTTCAGCAAGTACGGACTGTGCCATGTTTCGCCCCCTCTCCATTCTTCTTGCCGCGGTATTCAGTCCGATCCCATTGCTCGCAGCCTGTCCTTGCGATCTGAACTGCGACGGGGTGGTGGATGCGGATGACCTCACGATTCTCATCTCAAGTTGGGGGCAAGCGGGAGTGCCAGCTGATGTGGACAACAGCGGGACGGTCGGCAGCAGTGATCTGACCACGATGCTTGCAAGTTGGGGGCCGTGTGCAGTTTCCACGCCAGGTTGGGCAACGCTTATCGAGGCTCTGCCGAATCCATCCGTCGTCACCGATCCAGATTTGCGTGCGGCGATTTCATCGACGGGACTGCCTTGGAGAGTGCGGGACACCGCGACGGGAATCGAACTCATTCTCGTTCCAGCTGGCTGCGCGCTTGGCGGCTCGTTCAACATGGGCTGTTCGGCGTCGTCGCAGTTCAACTGCGCGGCTGACGAGGTTCCCGTCCACCTCGTGAACCTCACGAGTTCGTTCTATCTGGGACGATTCGAGGTCACCCAAGCGGAGTGGCAAGCGCGAATGGGGACGAATCCAAGTGCATTCGTGCTGCCGAGCGCGCAAGTGCCATCGTCGCAAGTCTCGAAGCGCCCGGTTGAAAGCGTCACTTGGAACGCGGTGCAGTCGTTTCTCGCGGGTACTGGAATGCGTTTGCCAACCGAAGCGGAGTGGGAGTATGCCTGTCGCGCGCGGCCCATCTCGGCTGACCGCACCGCGTTCCATGGCACTCCCGCAAATCCTGCCGGGACGAACAACGACTTGCTTCTGGGGGACATCGCTTGGTTCAACGGCAACGCGAACGGCCAAACCCGCCCAGTTGGCGGCAAGGCACCCAACGGGTTTGGGCTCTTTGACATGTCGGGCAATGTGTGGGAGTGGGTCAACGATCGGTATTCAGAGACCTATTACCAAGTCAGTCCAGTGATGGACCCGCCTGGTCCAGCGTCCTCGTCGACTCGAGTGCTTCGCGGCGGGAGTTGGTTGGGCGGATATGTCAGCGGACGAACATCCGTGCGGAACAAGAACTCGCCGAGCTTCACGAGCAACACCTTCGGATTCCGCGTCGCGCGCAATCCCTGAGCGTGCACTGCACGCAGCACAGAGTCCGTTTCGCCGCTCGTAAGATCGAGGTGCCGCCAACGGCGACCTCGGCGGCGAAGGGCTCATCATGCTGCAGAGGCTGATTTCGTACTGGGTCTACGGTGGCGCGCTTGCAGGCTTGCTGCTGCTGATCCTGTCGCCGCTCGTGTTCGCTGGCTGGTCGACGCCCAAGGCATCCACATTCCTGCTTCTGCCGGCATACATGATCCATCAGTTCGAGGAGCACGATCGCGATCGCTTTCGACTCTTCTTCAACGAGACGATCGGGAAGGGGATGGATGCTCTTTCTCCCTTGGCGGTCTTCATCACGAATGTCCCTGGCGTGTGGGGAGTCATTGTTCTCTCCCTCTACGGTGCGGAGTCGTTCAGCCTTGGGTGGGCACTGCTCGCGGTGTATCTCGTCCTGGTCAACACGCTGGTGCATGTGGTGCACGCGATCCTCTTCAGGCGCTACAACCCTGGACTCGTTTCAGCGCTGGTTGTCTTCCTGCCGCTCGGAGTGTTCACGCTCATGCAGATCGATCGAGCGGGCGCGGGGTCCATCACGAGTCACACGCTGAGCCTGATCGCCGCGGTCGCCATTCACGTGGTGATCCTGCTGCATGTTCGGCGCAGGCTGCATGTGCTGCAGCGGACTCGCGTGGGCGGCGCTTGACGCCGTGTGCCGTGCGTTCACCCACGCCAAGATCGTGCCGCCGCCTCACACGGTGGGGGTGTCGGCAGGGGGAGCGGGGGGTGGTGCGCGATCCAAAGTTCAGCGCGCGAGGCGACGGTCGGGGCGGATCACTGCGCCAAGCGTGCGATTGCCCTTGTGAAGCTCGACGATCCACACATCCTTCTCGGGATCGGACCGTTGGCGAACGAAATCGTGCCGCTTGACCGGGGTGCGCTGGGCAAGCTGACCCCGGCGGCCTTCGCCGCGGCATGCCCGGCGCTGCCTCCGCTCCGGCTCGCTCCGCTCGCCTGCGCTGCGGCACCATTAGGCATGGAGATGGCGGCTCCGATGCACCAACTCTCATACGGGGTGGACCGATGAGAGCGACCCAGTCACCCCCGCGGTCTGCCGCAGCGCCTGGTTCGGCCCTAACGGCGACTGCGGTAGACGCCGACTGCCGCACCGATCGCGAGCCCCACGCCGATGCCAATAGCCAACCCCACTGCCAGGTTGTGCAAGGCGATGCCGATCGCCGTGCCAGCCGCGGCACCGGCCGCCATTCCGATGGCGACGCCCAGAGCCAGGTGATCGGATCGCTTGCCACGTTGCTGATCGTTGGACACGCCACTCGCCATGGTTGTTCTCCTGCGGTCTGACGCCTTGAGCTATGCCGCATGCACGTGCGGCCGGGGGCGACAGCCCTCGCGGTAATCGTAACGCCGCGCGTGCGTGTCGGCATGAGCGATGGGTTAGGCACCCACAGAGTAGACCTGCCCGGGCTGCGCGAACGACACCGCACGGAGAATCTCCGGCACGAGGGGCCGAAGGTCTGCGATACGGTTGGACTTGGCCCGAACCACGACGACGAAGAGGGGCGTACTGGACACCGCCTGTTGCCGTGTCAGATTGCGGTCCGTCGTGATGAGCCCAGCGAATCCCGCCTCCTGCATGCGAGAGAGCAGGTGTCCGTTCTTGATGCCTGACCAGCCGCGCGAAGAAACATGCTCGACCTCGTGCGGGTCGAGTGCTGCCGCAAGTCGGCGCGGTGTGCACTCGTCAAGCAGCAGTCGCACGGCGCTCGAAGAGGGATCGAAGGACCTCAAGCGCGGCTATCGCGCGGTCGCGTCCCACGCTCGGGAAGTCTTCGAGGAACTCATCGAGTGACTCTCCGGCCTCGAGATACTCGATCAAGGTAGCGGCGGGGACGCGAGTTCCGACGAACACCGGTGTTCCGCCCATGATCTCCGGATCGGAGTGAACGAGATTGTTGAGATTGGGTGCGCTGGAGTCCGACATGACGAAAGCCTAGCCGATTGGAATCGATCGACCAAAGGCGTCGTGACGCGGAGATCGAGGAAACTCGGCTCGGTGTGCCGAACGTCAAGTTGTGCCGCACGCCGGTGCGGCTGAGGGCGCCAGCCCTCGCGCGAATGCTGACCCGCACGGCGGTCGGCACGAACTTTCGGTTAGGCAGCGCCCTTGCGCGAGCTGCGCCACTCCATTGCCAGTTCGCGGCCGTGCGCGGCACAGTCGCGCAGGTACAGGTTGATGAGGCTCTGGTACGGTAACTCGGACTTTGCCGCGAGCTTCTTGAAGTACTCGATGGTCTCGTTGTCGAGCCTGATCGTGATCGAGCGCTTGAGCTTCTTGGCATAGGGGTTGCGCTTGGCCTTCGAGAAGTCGTAGTTGGCTCTCATGGTGAGTTGCTTTCCTTGTAGTGCGCTCGCTCGCGGTTGTTGGCGCGGCGGGCCGAGATGATGCGAATAGTCTCGTCGTCCTCGCGGTGCGAGTGCACTACGACGAGGAGGCGGACCGACGAGCTCAGCCCCAGGAGGACGAACCTGTCCTCCTTGTCGGAGTGCTCCGGGTCGGCCATGAAGAGTGCAAGCTCGTCGGCGAAGACAGAAACGGCCTCGTCAAATGTGACGCCGTGTTTGGATTTGTTGGCCGCGGCCTTGCGTGGATCCCATTCGAAGCGGAGCTCTGACACACCGACAGTGTACCTACGGTGTATGCACAAGTCAAGGCTTGGGCGCCAGCCGGTGGACTTGGCCTGCCTAACGTAGAGGTAACCGGGCCGGAACGGCATGGCGCCCTGGCCGCGAGGCGCAGCATGGACAACGAGCGCGTCGCGGCCAGGGCGGCATGCCGTGGAGGCTCCGGTTGACCGACATGTTAGGCCGCGCTTGATGCGGGGAGCGCCTTGACCATGAAGACATTGAAGTCCGTGGCGATGTAGTCACCGAACGGGCCACACCACTCGAAGCCATTGCGTAGGTACAGTGCATGTGCCGCATCGAAGGCGGAGCCGGTGCCGGTCTCTAGGTATAGATGGCTGTAGCCACGCTCTTGGGCGGTGCGAGTGATCTCGTTCAAGACTGCTTGGCCAACACCACGTCTGAGGAATGCCGTGCGGGTGCGCATTGACTTCACCTCACCTGCGGATCCACTCAGTGACTTGAGGGCTCCACAGCCACAAAGCAAACCATCGGACCATGCGGACCAAAACGTGATACCGGGAGCCTGCAGGCTCTCGATAGCGAGTGCGTGCACATGGCCGACGGGGGAGTTGCCACGCATACCCGCTAGATGTTCAGCGACGAGAGCCTGAACCTCAGAAGAGGTGAGATCGTCTCGGCGGAGGAGGATGGGCATGATCGTTTGCGCGGCTTAACGACGGCGTTCACCGGGTTGCGGCCGGTGGATGCTCGAAAAACAGAAAACCCGCCGGCCGCAACTCCGGTGCAACGCTTTGTTCG
Organism: Planctomycetota bacterium; assembly: GCA_009926625.1. Taxonomy (GTDB): domain Bacteria; phylum Planctomycetota; class Phycisphaerae; order Phycisphaerales; family SM1A02; genus F1-60-MAGs104. Next base: position 21,234 of record RFON01000025.1, on the reverse strand, counting down.
GCCCCTAGTCGCGCATACAACCTTTGTTCATTTGTTGTGAAACAGCCCATGTCTTTACTGTGACGTATGACGTCCGCGCATCGTGTGTCGATCTTCACATCTCCGGATCACATTAGGGAACCGAGTCAGCGTCGAAGTAGCCTGAATAGTGTGATGTCGTGAGCCAGACGATGGGCACAGCACCCGAGTTGCATGCGATTACCTTTCACACCTTTTAAATCCGAGACACTCTCGCAGTGTGCGTACTTCTCCTTGGAGTGTCTCGATTTCACCACCGATAGATGAATACATCTGTGACAAATGTTCGGCTAAACCACTATTGGGCGTCCTTCAGAATTCCTAATGCCATCAAAGCACCCAAGACGATGAGCACAATCCCAAGAACACCATAGAACACACGAGCGCCAGATCGACCAAGGATGGAGACATAAAATCGAGCCTTGTGGTGGTTGATAAACCAGTCCCAGTCAGTTACCGCACCGTAGATCGAAAAGACTCCGCCTGCGATGAAGATCAACTCGATAGGATTCATGAGTACGGTGTTCCTTCTGAAGAGATGTTGTTCATGGAGAAGGACGTCGTTTGCAGCCGAACAGTTGATTGTGCGGATTTCCGCGCAACGACCGATGGGGGGATGCTAACTGGTTCCGCGTATCTCCCACAGGTCCCCGCCGCATCGTGCGGTACGGTCGCGACATGGGCCTTCGGGAGGATTTCATCGCTGTCATCCGGCGCGAGCACTATTCGATTCGCACGGAGCGCTCCTACTGGCAGTGGATCACCGTATTCCTGCGCCATCACCGCTCGCGCGGCCCCGATGGACGCTTGCCGTGGCGGCACCCGTCGCAGACAATTGCGCGCTTGAGTTGCGCCTCCTCGATCCATGGCGCATACTCCCACCATGGTTCTTCTCGCCTCAATCTCTCATCAACAGCGCTGCATGATCGCGCGAGCAGAAGGACACGAATGATTCGCCTTTGGCTTCTTCTCTCGCTGTCGGTGCTCCTGCTGCCATGTGCAACCCTGCACGCCGATTCCATCTCGATCGGTCCTTCAGCCGACGCGACGCTGATCGAGGAACCGACTGCGGAGTACTCGCTCGGTGCTGCGTACAACGTATACGCAGGGCGCATTGGCGAAAATGGTGGCGCAACGATCCGGCGCGGTCTGATGCGGTTCAACCTCGGTGCGATCCCTGCGGGCAGCACGATCACGAGCGTCACGCTGCGTCTGTACATGAGTCAGACACAATCGGGTGCTCAGACAGTTGGGCTGCATCGCTGCTCCCTCGCATGGACGGAAGGAACGGCCTTCGCATTCGGCGGGGGAGGCACCCCCGCCGGGATCGGCGACAGCACCTGGAAGTATCAGTCGTACCCAACCGTTTTATGGCCAACACTCGGCGGTGTGTTCGCAGCGACGGCGAGCGCAACCCGGTCCGTGTCGGGCATCGGGTCCTACACATGGAGTTCGACCGCTTCACTCGTGGCAGATGTGCAAGCCTGGCTCGACAACCCTTCAGCCAATCACGGGTGGGTCATCAAGGGCAACGAGGCAACTCCCACCTCCGTGAAGCGTTTCGAATCTCGCGAGGCTGCCGCCAACAAACCGCTCCTCCAGGTGGATTATGTGCCCCCGCCGAACCGACCAGCCGACTTCAACTCCAATGGCGTGGTGGATGGCCTGGACTTAGCCATTCTGCTGAGCCAGTGGGGAGGAGGGGCGTCGAGTTCAGCCGACTTGACTGGTAACGGTGTGGTCGATGGTGGCGACCTGGCTGTTCTGCTGAGCGATTGGGGCTGATTTCACGACGCGTACCGATTGCTCTGCCCGAGTTGCCGATGCCGCAGCGGATGCAGCGCGGAGGATGTGGGCGGTCAGTTCGGACTGAAAGGCAGCGCCGACTTGTGCACGCACAGACGGAGGCTGCCGTCCTTGCAGCGACGGAACACAAAGGTCTTGTCGACCATCACTTCCTTGCCATCCGGCGCCGTGACGTACACATTGCCCATGGTGATGGCGATATCGCCGTGAATCTGAATACCGTTCTCGGCGGCATTGTTGTCGTAGCGCGCCTTCGTCCAGCCCTTCAGCGCAAAGCCAGTGTCCTCTGGGAAGTTCGGGTTTCCACCAACGAAGTACGCCAGTGCACCTTCGCGGGTAGGGCGGAAGCTGCGCGGGCCAAACGCCAGCGTGGGCTTGAAGAACACCTGGCCGTCGGCGTAGTCGTAGAGTTCGTCGATCATCTTGGCCGCGACTGCCTTGGCATCGCCGCCCTTTGCGTGCGTCTGCGCCACATTCACCAGTCCATCGCACCAAGCCTGCTGCGCGGCGTTCACTTGCTGCTCAGTGATGGCGGCGGTGGGAGCAGGAGTGGCCGCGATCGCGGTCCAGATGATGAGTCCCATCATCAAGGGCAGAATGGCGATGAAGGTGACGCGGCGAAACGGTTTGACGTTGGTCGACATAGGGGAATGATACGTCACATGGACACCTCTGCATGACTTCCACGGAAACCGAGGCGGTGCATGACTCTTCACGCTGCATCACTGCGCGTGATCGCCATCCACAGTACGAAGGCGTTCAACACCAACAGCGCGGCCGCGGGAAGCATCTGCGCAATCGAGTCGCCAATGCGGATGCGTGTGGCGATGCCAAGCAGCATGAGCAGGGCCAATCCCGCAGCTGCCGCGACGAGCAGCGGGGGACTGAAATGGCCCACGAGCAACCCAAGTGCCCCGAGGCATTCGAGGGCGCCAATGATGACTCGAAAGCGCTGCAAACCGTAGCGCTTGAACTCCGCGACCATATGGCGTGAGACGAGGCAGGAACTTCCGAAGAAGAGGAACAGCAGGGCCGAGAGCACCCGAGAAATCTCGAAGGCTGTTTGCATGGGTGGAGCCGAAGCGAAAGGGTAGGTCTGTCGTGGGCATCGGTCATCCGATACTCTCCATCCAGGACCACGAGCCATGTCCTGCAAGTCATTGTTGGTCTTGGGCTTCTCAATGTGTGGCTGCTGCGCCGCGACAGCGCCACGGCCTATCGCGGGGGAGCCGCCAAGAACCTGAAGGAGGAGTTCGCCACATACGGACTGCCCGCACCGATGTTCTACATCGTGGGCGGACTGAAGATCATCTGCGGCACGCTGCTGATTGCGGGCCTGTGGTTTCCGCAAGTGGTGCTGCCCGCGGCGGCGGTGGTGGCGTTCCTCATGCTCGGCGCGGTTGTCATGCACCTGAAGGTGGGCGACGCGGTGTCGAAGTATGTGCCGGCAGCGCTCATGCTCGGGATGAGCGGCGCGATCTGCGTGCTCTCGCTCAGCTGAAGTGCCTGCATCTTCTTGAACGCCTTGTTGCCGCGGAGTCGATCAGCAGATTGACTCGGAGACCAGCAGGAATCTCATTCCTCCGCTTGCTCTGTTGAACTCCGCGCGTCGCGTGGAGTTCAGCGATCTCGTTGCCGCGGGGGACCCACTGCAGCAGTCTTTGTGCACGGTTCCGCGTGAAGTTCCATCGGTCCGCGCCGACGACACGCATCGGAGCAGTAGCGCACATTTTCCCAGTCGCGTGCCCACTTCTTGCGCCAGGTGAACGGCCGCTGGCAGCAGGCGCACTGCTTCGGAGGCGGAACGGGGCGTCGTCGAATGGCGGGCACGGCGATGTTGAGGACAAGAGGACCAAAGAAGACTAGGCGCTCAACCTTTCCAGAATCGCCCGTCCAGAATCGATGCAGCTTCGTCGCGTTTGTCGACGAGCGCCGCGGCGCAGTCGACGAACAAACGGATCTCGCGGATCAATGCGATGGCGTGCGGGCAACGCATCCTCGAGCGCTTCCGGAGCGCCATCCTCTTTGACCTCGCGGGGCCAGCATCTCACCCACATGGCCATGTCAACTCACACGATTCACTGAAGCGCCACACAACGGAAGCAGACTGAGGGCGCGCGGAGCGTGCGTGAAGCGTGCGTGGGTGGGCGGGTGACGACGGGATCCATCAGCACGCATCCGTCCGCAGTCAAACGACCCGCGTATTTCGCTCGATCTGAATGAGAAGCGGCAGAATCATGAAAACCAGCAGTGCTGCCACTGCCAATCCAATCGCCGACAGCGCCGGTATCAGCAGCTCGCGGCGCTCGTTGGCCTCCGAGCGGGCGATCGCCTCCTCGGCTTGTTCGACTGACAAGCGGCGGTCAAACTCGCGCATGTACCAGTTGGCTGCGTCGGCGCCTGAGCAATCTCTTTCCTTTGGGGGGTTGGACTGGAACTCCTCTGCGAGGCGTTCGAGACCGTCGATGAACTCGATGCGGTGCTTGGTGGACACTGAGGCAATGCGTGAGCAGACCACCTCGACTGACTCGGGCGCGATCCTCAGGCGAGCGACGATCGCTTCTGACCTTTGTCGGAAGGGCCCGCAATCGTCGACGCTCAAAAGCTCAGTGTCCCGCGGGCGCAGTCTGCCAGACGGCGCTTCTTGCTGGGGCACTGCCTGACTGCAATCCTCGACGAACTCGCGAAGTGTCGGTTGATCGATTGCCCCGTCGGTAAACCGCGGCTGAGGCATTCGGGCATAAAACGCCACCGCTGATCCGGCCAGCACCACCAAGAGGCTCATGATGATGACCAGAACTGAGATCGACCGCGCGAACTGGAACGCGATGCGCAGCACGCGATCAACAAGGCCGAGTGGCTTTTCGCCACTCGTCGCCGCAGACGCTATCTCATACCCCGGTGAGTTAGTCGACGCCGCGGCACCGACCGGTGAGGTAGTCGACGCCGCGGCACTGACCGGCGGCTCGGGCGGCGTGCCGCTCCCGCCGCTGCGGGCACTTGACGCGCGTGCGCTCGCTGTTGCCGCCGCGCGTTCTGCCAACAGCCTCGCAATCGCTGGCACATCGCCCGCGCGGTACCAGTCCTTCAACCCTTCCTGCTGGATCAGCATGTCGGCGGTCAGCCGAGCATCCATGATCCAATACCGAAGTTCACTTGCATCAACAGGTCCGTATTCGCGGCCCTGTTTGTCGCGGATTCGAAATCGGGCCATCGTCGCATTCCTCCGGACGCCCGTAGTGGTTCAGTTCAGTGGACTATCGGCTGCGCCCTCGCCGATGCTGACGTACCGAATGGTGAAGTCTTCGCCGATTTTGACGAAGCGGACCTTGAAGTCCTCGCCGATGGAAACCATCTGCCAGAGCCCAGGTCGGTCAGCCGCGATGGAAACCTTGCGAACCTTCAGGTCTTCGCCGATGCCCACGACACGAACCTTGAAGTCCTCGCCGATCGACACTTCGCGGATCTTTCCAAAGACGGAACGCGGGTCGATCTGGCGTTCTTGCAGTGTGACGGCCTTGGTGGGAGGGTCAGTCGGCGGTTCGTTGCAGCAGTCGCCACACCCGCTCAGCAGGGGGAGCGGCGCGATCAATGCTGCGGTGACTGCGGCGGCCGCGACAGCTGCGGTGGTTGTCGAGCGTTGATTCGTTGGCATTGTCAAATCCTCCTGTTGCGGATCGTCCCCGAGCTTTTCATACGCTACATCAATCATGCCCACGAAGTCCAACCGAGGCGCCAAACAGCAGCCGAAGCGGCTGGCGGAACTTGCCAATGTGGGTCCCGCAACGCTTGGCGATTTTCAGGTCCTTGGAATCCGATCAGTCGGTCAGTTGGCGCGGCAGGACGCATTTCGACTCTACGAACGCCTTTGTTCACGCACCAACGCGCGTCACGACCCGTGTTGCATCGATGTCTTCATGTCCGCGATCGACCAAGCGCGCGGTGGTCAACCAAGACCTTGGTGGCACTTCACCAAACGACGGAAGGCTGCACTGGCGCGCCGCGCGCGCATCGCGCGAGTCGCTTGAGCCTGAGCCTCAGCGCAGTCACACTCTCGCTGGCGGGCGCGGTTGCTTCGCGTTCAGCAGTATTCGGCAGCCATCGTCCCTGCTTGCTGCATCAGTCCATGCAACTCCGGCGGCTGCGATCAGTTCGGAGAGGCGCTTCGCGAGGCTCGTAGTCAGCGCGCCATCGAGTGGAGTACGAGCATCCATCCGAGTCTCGAGCACCACGCGCGTCGGCGGATCTTCGGGCATATCGATGACCCACAGGTGGTACGGGCGCATGTCCTTTTCCGTCCGCATTGCCACGAGGCGAAAGTGCTTGAACTGCCTGCGGATTTCCTTGTAGTTGCCGTCGAGTTCGATGCTGGCTCCCGCCGTTGTCTTCACCTCAAAGCCCGTGTCCCCAGCCTTGATGTCGGGCTGCCCCGCGCCGCGATTACCGTAGCAGCCGGCGTACTGCGGCATGCCATCAAGTGCGACCGCAACGGCATCCTGGAACCAACTGCCCGCAACCTGCGGCGTCCGATCCTTCAGCAGCCGATCAAGCAGCAGCACCGCTGCGTTGCTCAACCTGTGCGGAACCGTTGCTGTCATGCGACCTCCTGGATCTCTCGGCGCTTCGGAAGGACTTGTTGTCCAGGGACGAACGGCGGCAACTCCACTTCGAGGATGCGCCGACCGCTGCGCTTCGCGTGATCGATCAGGTGCTTGGAAAACTCGTTTTCGAACGACGCAATGAAGATCTGACTGGAAAGATCGTTGAGTGTGATGGAACCGAGGTACTCAGCCACGGCGCCGCGACTCTCGTTGTCGAGTCCATTGGTCGGCTCGTCGAATGCGATCCAGCCAGGCAGGTGCGCGGGCATGCCGGCGACCTTGCCGACAACCGCGATCACCGCCGCGATGTTGACAAGGACGCGTTGCCCCTCCGACAACTTGTCCGAACAGTCGATGCCGCCCGCCTCGAGTCGATCGCCGCGGAAGGTCACCTGCGCAAGTTGCGGCTGCGTGCGCGCGATGCGCTGGAGCAGGCGTTGGAACCGCTCTTGGACCTCAGGATCATCGACGACCCGCTGCGCCGCAGTTGCTTGATGGACTCGGAGATCGAGCGACATCTCGCCGAGCGTGCTCAGCCATAGGTCAGTCTGTGCCGCGCGCCGCTTCTGCGCTTCCACCTCGGCAACATTCACTGTCCAGGGAATCGCGTCGAGCCGTTCGCGCAGTGCGAGGAGTGCGCCAAGCGCCTCAAGGCTCTTGAAGTTCGCATGCGACTGCTCGAGACCCGCGTTCAGCGCGCGATCGTCCGCGGCGAGTTGATTCGCTTGCACGGCTGCTTGATCGCGGATGGCCGAGAGCGCAGCCACCGACGCATCGGTCGCGTGCGAACCGTGGGCGGTCAACCACTCGTTGCATGCGCGCTGCAGCGGGGCAGCCGCAGCGAGGACTGGCGCATCCCATCCCGTTGCGGGGCGAAGCTCGCTGCTGGCGCTTCGGATCGCGGTCGTGTACGCGTCGTGCTCACGGCGCACGGCGGCGGCAGCCTGATCGAAGCGACTGAGCGCAGACTCCAAGTCGCGGTCCAACCTTGCAAGTCGGTCGCGCTTGGCACTCCAGCGCTGTTGCTCGGGTCCGGCATCGCCACACTTCTGCCGCAGACGCTCCTGAACCGAGGCGGGATCGATTGTCTGCTCGCACACAGGGCAACTTGATTGAGCGCCCGCATCGACCGTTGGATCGCTCATCCACTTGAGCGCAATCCGTCGGCATTCGTCGAGCCGCCCCATCGCTTCGATGGTCTGCTGCGCCGCCTCGCGCGCAGTCACGAGCGCCGACCGAAGTGAACGCACACGATCGGCAGGCGTTTCATCCTTCGGAGTGCTGACCGTTGAAGCCAGTTCCAACTGAGCTTCCGAACAAAGTGTGTGGAGCTCCGCTTCGGCGCTCGAGCGACGTGTAAGCGTCGATGCCTGACTGCCCTCTGCTGGCAGCACGTTCTTCAAGTTGTTCAGCACCCGCGTCACATCCCCAGAGCCCGCGAGATGCCGATTCGTCGGTCGCAGGGTCAACTCATACTGCTGCCTCGTTTCGTCGGGCAAGAGTGGTGGGGGCTGCCATGGACGGCCGAGACCTTCGGCAAGTTGCCGCCCGCGGCGCTCGTACTCATCGATGGTCCGTGGACTCGTGCCACACCTGCGATCCAACTCGATGAATGTGGCAGTAAGCATCTGGATTTCATGCGGTTCCGCTTCGGCAGCTGTCGGCTGTTGCTTCGTCAGCCACTTGAACAGGTCATCGAGCAACCGCTGCTTGTGCGCATCGCGCGTGACGCTTGCCGCGAGCGCCAGCGGTTCCTTCATGCTGCGGAACTCGCGCATGAGATCCGCAGACTTCACGGAGGTGATGGACTGTTCAACACCCTTGCCTCGGACGGCGTGGGGAACGCGGGTGCCGTCTGCATCGATGCAGCCCACTCGGCCATTCGCGTCACTTGGACTTTCGAGCGCACGGAGCAGCGTCGACTTTCCCGCGCCGTTTGGTCCCTTGATGATCACGAGGTCCCACTTCGACAGATCAGTCAGGCGAACCCCACCGATTGGTCCTTCCTGAGGGAGGCTGATTTCGTCAACCCGCAGCGCCATCGTGTTGCCCCAGCTGTTCACCCGCTGCCTTGATGTCCGCTTCCGCGCATTCGAGCAACTCGTCGAATGCGGCATCACCCCGTGCACTGCGCGCCTGCTGCCTGCCCGTGCCGTAGAGCGCACCTTCGAAGTCGGGTGACTCCAAGATCCGCCGGACTGCCGTCACTATCTCGTCCTTGGTCAGGGTGTTGTCCCCCTTCGTACCACCGTATCGCGTTGGAGATCGCCGCCGATTTCTTTGAATGGACTTCCCTCGCGCAGCCGAGGGCGCTTTCCCGAAATCACTTTGCCGCGGGCGGCGCAGCGGTCGATGAGCGAGTGATCTCCGCATCGAGGGCCTGCGACAACTTCGCGACATTCTCCTTCAGTTGCACGGCGACCTTCTGGGCCGCTTCGATGGCTGGCTTCACCGAAGCCACGCCCTCGGCGGTGAGATCGTTGGCAAGCATGATCCGAATGTCGGAGAGTTTCGCCTTCAGATCTGTGTACGACGCCTTCGCTGCGTCGAGATCCGCTTGGATCGTTGCCACACGCGCAGTGAATGCCTCGCGCCGCGCAGAAGCCACTTGCTTCGAGTCGACGCTGGACAGTTTGGCGGCATCCGCCTCCCATGCTTTCACATAGTCAGCCGTGCGAGTCTTCAACTTGTCCCACGATGACTGGACATCCTTCGCGTCCCCTTCGAGTCGATCGCATGCCTTCGAGAACTGTTCGAATGCTCGCTTGCGATCCTGAGCGGTTTCCACTGCGGTGGCCGCTGTCATGACCGTCGAGACCTGCTCGTTCCCTCGGTCAACCGTTGTCTTGGTTTCACGCATGCTCGATGTTGTGTCGTCGATGCGCTTCGGACCGGGGCTGTCGCACGCGCTGGCGAGCACACAAGAGGCGATCACGATGACTCGAAAGGTGGTTGGAGGATTCATGGGCGAGGTACTTTAGCGAATCGAATCCACATCGCTCGCCGTGTCTCGTGGCATGTTGCGTAGGCGGAAAACATGAGCAACAAGGTTGAAACATGGGCGGTGGCATGGGACACTCCCCCGATGGCTGAGACTGCCGAGTTGGCATCGAACACGACTCGTGCGGGTTCGCCCTCCGACCCTCTTCTGGAACTCGATCGACTGCTGCTTGCTGCGCGCCGTGCAAGGGTCGAAATCCTCGCGGAGAACGCGCGGATCGTGGAGCAGGCGTCCTTGCAGGGTCGGGCGGATGCGTTCGCCAGCGTGACTGGACTGACCAGCCTCGAGCGCGGCGCGGCGGAACTGGCCGATCTGATTGCCGAGTTGGAAGGGCGAACCGAGGGGCGGGGATCTTGAGCGGGGATGCCGTCGGACCATTGACCGCAGTGCAGGGGGCGTCGATTTCAGGGGCTGACCCAATCGTGCTTGCTGCCGCGGTGGAGGAGGCTTTTGGCTACCGCGGCGATGTGACGGTCACGACGACCGACGGTCGGACCGTGGAGGGGTATCTGTTTGATCGGCGCGCCCCAGTTGATGGACAGGAGGGATCGATGCGATTCCTGCTTGCCGATGGTTCGCGCGTTCGCGTTGGATATTCGGAGGTCGCGTCGCTGGCGTTCACGGGGCGTGACACGGCAGCGGGGAAGACCTGGGAGAACTGGGTGCGCCGCTATGCGCAGCAGAAGCTCGCAGGCGAAGCCGCCGGGATCGACTCTGACTCTGGCGAGTGAGCGCTGCCTGTGCGCTGACTGCCGATCGGCTGCGCCGAATCAGCGTTCCACGAGCATGGTGACTGCATTGCCTCCGCCGAGGCAGAGGCTGACGATGCCGCGCTTGGCATTCATGCGCTTCATGTGGTGGACGAGTGTGACGAGGGCTCGCGCGCCGCTCGCGCCGATTGGATGACCAAGCGCGATGCCGCCACCGCCGATGTTGACGCGGTCTTCGGGCAACTTCAGGTGCTTCAGGTTGCAGAGCACCTGCGCCGCGAATGCCTCGTTGATCTCGTACAGATCGATGTCGGCGGCGCTCAGCGAATGCTCCTTCAGCATGCGCTCGATGCCGAGTCCAGGCGCGAAGAAGAGTTCCTTCGGCTCGACGCCGACGGTGTTGCTCGAGACGATCCGTGCGAGCGGTGTCAACCCGAGTGACGACGCAGCAGACTCCGATGCGACGACCACCGCCGCTGCACCGCTGGAGATCTGGCTGGCATTCGCTGCAGTCACCGACCCATCTGCCTTGAACGCAGGCTTGAGCTTGGCGAGGCCTTCGGCGGAACTGTCCGCTCGGAATCCCTCGTCGCTTTCGAGTCCGACCTTTGCGCGCGCCTGTTCCGCCGAGATGGGCACGATTTCCGCGCGGAACCATCCCTCGCTCGTTGCCTTGGCAGCGCGTGCATGGCTTTGGACGCTGAAACGATCCTGCTCCGCGCGCGTGATGCCATGCGCTGTCGCGATGTGTTCAGCGGCCATCCCCATGCCCCAGTTCTCGAACGCGCACCGCAGCCCGTCGTACTCCATGTGATCGAGCAGATCGGTCTTGCCGAAGCGCACGCCTGCGCGCAGGTGGCTCATGTGCGGCGCCAAGTCCATGTTCTCCATGCCGCCTGCGACGACAACATGATTGTCGCCCGCACGGATCGACTGCGCGGCCTGCATGACCGCCTGCAGCCCCGAACCGCACACCTTGTTGACGGTGACCGCACTCAGGGAGTTGGGAAGCCCTGCGCGCAGCCCAGCCTGGCGAGCGGGGTTCTGCCCGAGCCCCGCCTGCAGCACGCAACCCATGATGCACTCATCGACCTTCGCGGCGGCGCCGGGCGCATCGTTGAGCGCTGCCCCGATGGCAATCGACCCGAGTTGCGTCGCTGGCACGCGCGCAAGCGTTCCCTGGAACTTCCCGATGGGTGTGCGGCGTGCCGAGAGGATGACGGGATGTGGCATGGTTGGACTCCAAGATGGATGCGTGCCGCGCCGCAGTTCGGCGCGGACAGGGGGACGGAGGATAGCGGCGGAGCGGCGGGTTTTGTGGTTCAATGCCGATGGTGGCAGATCAGTCATCGAGCACAAGCAACCTCTTCTCGCTGCAGAGCCACATCCTGTCGGAGGAGTCGAGGCACCCAGGTGCGAGCGGCGATTTCTCTTGGATCGTCAGCGCGATTTCGCTCGCGGGCAAGGCGATCGCGCATCGTGTGCGGCGCGCGCGCCTCGAGGGTGCGCTCGGCGAAGAGGGCACTTCGAATGTGCAGGGGGAAAGCCAGCAGCGGATGGATGTGATCGCCAACGAGATCCTGATGCGCTGCCTCGGATCGCGCGCATCGATCGCCGTGCTTGCAAGCGAAGAGGATGAGGAGCCGACGATCCTGCGTCGTGGGCACGACGGCGGCAAGTACTGCGTGCTGTTTGATCCGCTCGACGGGAGCAGCACGCTTGATACGAATGGCGCCATCGGCACCATCTTCACGATCCTTCGCAATGATCCGCTGATCGAGTCCGCCGAACGCACCGTGTGCCAGCCGGGTCGGCAGCAGGTTGCCGCTGGTTACATCCTCTACGGACCGTCGACCGCCTTCGTGATCACGACGGGTTCGGGCGTGGATCTCTTTGAACTTGATCCGTTCGTCGGTTCGTTCATCCGCGTCAAGCAGGGGCTTCGGATCCCGCCGCGCAAGAAGGTCTACTCCGTCAATGAGGCGTATTCGTCGTCGTTTCCGCTGGGGTACCGCGAGTACCTCGAGTGGGCGCACCACAGCGGCTATTCCTCGCGTTACATCGGCAGTCTCGTGGCGGATGTGCACCGCATCCTCATCAGCGGCGGCGTCTTCCTGTACCCACCAACCCTGACGCATCCAGACGGCAAGTTGCGCCTGCTGTACGAGGCGAACCCCATGGCGATGATCGTTGAGCAGGCGGGCGGCGCGAGCATCAGCGGCGCGGTGGCGACGCTCGATGTGCAGCCGACGAAGTTGCACCAACGCGTGCCGCTCGTGCTTGGCAGCCGCGACGAAGTCGATGAAGTATCGCGCCGTCTCTAGCGAACCTCGAAAGTGCAGCGAGCGGCAACGGGGGGAGGCGTTTCCTTCGTTGCCTTTCCTTGGTCTTTCCTTGGTTTTTACTTGGTCGCGGCGGTGCCGAAGTCGTAGACGCGCATCTCGCGGAACTTCGGTTTCCAGTCGTTGACGAGTGCCTGATGCTCTGGGTGCTCCAGGTAACTGCGGTAGTCCGCGACGGAGTCGAAGGACATATCCAGCGCGAGGTCGTAGCTGCCGTCCACGGTCGTGCGTCCGATGTCGACGGGCGTTCCAATGAAGAGTGACCGCGCGAGCTTGGTGGCCGCGATCCGCTGCCGCGCGTCGGCTTCGCACGCAGCGCGATCTGCGGGGTCATTCAGTTTGATGAGGACGACATGCCTGATCGGTGGAATGGCCGTGGACTGCGGGCCGCTCGGCGAGGTCGAATGAGCCCACGGCCGACCGTCGCAGCCGATGAGCGATGCCGAGAGCATCAGGCAGGATGCCGCGAGCGCCGCTGCCATGCACTGCTTCGGGGTGGCGAGGCGACCACAGGTGTGAATTCGACGGGGGTGGAGCAGCATGTTGGGGTGTGCGGTCCGTGGGATGAGCGTCATGTGGTGAGACCTCCGAGGGCGTTCCAATGCTGTTGCATCTGCGCGAGCGATTGCTCAGGGGGATTTGCGGCGTAGGTTCTGCCCGTGCGTTCGACGAGCCCGAGCCGAATGAGTTTGGCCAGTGCATCGTCCACTTCGAAGTCGATGTCGACTGCGAAGGTGTTGCGGAGCCAGCGTTCAATGCGTTCATCGAGTTCCGATTCGGTGCAGGGACCTTCGACTCGGAGCGAGCGCAGCGCAAGCAGCGCCTCCTTCGTCTCTTCTTCGCCGGCCTCGTCGAGAACTTGGTTGACGGCACCCATGTCGCGGTCGCACAGGCGGTACATCACGATGTCCGAGAGGATCTTCAGGTATCGAAGGTGCATGCGCTGCCAACGCCCGAACTGCGTCCAACCCCAGAGTGCGAGTGCCAGGAATCCGCCGCCGATGGCCGCGAGCGCGCCGCCTGGAATGGCCGGCGCCACGGGATCGAGGCCAGCGAGATGCCGCGTATGGAGGACCAGCGCGTCCCAACTGCCCTTGATGACCGTGCTGATGCCGATCACCGCGAAGATCGCTGGGCCGAACATCATGGCTCGATCGAACCAGGACATGCGGACACGGCAATCGGGCATCACCATGTCGATGTCCGCCACGGGGATGTTCTCGAAGAGTCGCACATAGAAGCGGGGAGGATTCAGACCGCTTTGTGCGTTGCCCCGTTGACGCGGAACATGTTCGATGTAGACGAAGAGTGTGCGAACGAGGGTGCACTGGAGTTGGATGCGGCGGAGGCCGAACCAGCGGCGAACTTCGATGGTCGTCTCCGTTCGCCCGCGGGTGCAGATCAGCGCGCGCCGCCAGGTTGACCGGTCGAGGTGCGTCTTGAGGTCGACGAGCGACTGCGCAGCAAGTGCGCCGTGCATCACGCCTTCGTCCTCCTCGTTGAAGTTGGCTCGGCTGAGCGCGTGACGAATCTGCGCGAGGAGTCGCGCGCTCGCAACATCGCAGTCGTGCGCCGTCATCGCGTGCTCCTGCGGATGAAGGAGCCGATCCAGTTCCCGGCGCATCGCCCCCGCCTGCTGGTCGACTTCGGCGCGCAGCATCACATGCAGCAGCCGCTCGATCTTCGCGGAGTGTTCGTTTTCGGGTGGGCCGAGTCGATCGCGGATGCGTTCAAGCGAGATCGGGATGCGACGATTTCGCGAGGACGGCGCGGAGGCCGATGGAACGGTCGGGCGCTGATCGGCAGCCGTCGATGCAACCATGCGGCGCAATGTACGGCTCGGCCGATGATGGAAATGAAAAACCCGCCGCGGCGCACATGCACCGCGGCGGGGTACTTCCGACGGGGACCGTCCTGGCCTCCGTATGGCATTCGCAGCGATCTTGCCTGGCCCACTCGTGGCCGGGCTCCCTGTGTCTGCAGGTTTCTCCCCGCCTACGACGAGGGGACCAGGATCCGCCTTTTCCATGCGGATTCGGCCTGGGCACGGACGTTCCTTTCTCTTGCCAGCTGGTCACGGTGGACCTCGGCGAGATTCGCTGCGATGGTGCACGGGTCATGCGTCGTCGGAGACGGCGGGCGCATGACCCAGTGGTCGGTGAAGGGCATCAGCTGCATCCCATGCTGTGCCCACAATTCATGCACCGATAGCAGGTGCCGTTGCGGACGGTGATCGTTCCGCAGACATCACACGCTGGTGCGTCGCCCATGAGTTGCGCGTTCGCCTCGTCAAGTGCCGACAACGACGGGGCGACGGCTCGCATCTCGCCTCCTTCGACGATGATCGTCGTCACACGGAGTGACGAATGATCCTCTGGCGTCTCGCCAAAGAGCGAAGGATTCAGTGATGTCGCCTCGGGTCCGCTGCGCGAATGGTTCGCGACGGTCTTCTCCTCGGCGGCGGTTGTTGGCATAAGCGGGTTGGACACCGAGGTGGTGCCATCGCCGCCGGATGTGAAGCGTGTGCTGGTGCATGCAGTGCTTTCCTCCGTGATGCGGGTTTCGATGATTGACTCGCGCGCGGGCTCGAGGCTCGCCGGCACGGATTGCGGATAGGGCTTCGGTGCGTTCGCGTCGCGGTAGCCAGCGATGAACTCCATGCCGAGCCAGCGGAAGATGTAGTCCACGAGGCTCTTGGCGATCGGGATGTCCTTGTTGCTGGTCATTCCCATGGGCTCGAAGCGTTGGTGGGCAAACTTGGTGACGAGGCTCTCGACGGGAACGCCGTACTGCAGCGCCACGCTGATGGCGGTGCCGAGCGAGTCCATGAGCCCACCGATGGTGGAACCCTCCTTCGCCATCGTGATGAACAGTTCGCCAGGTCGACCGTCCTCGTACAAACCGACGATGAGGTAGCCCTCGTGTCCAGCCACATTGAACTTGTGGGTTCGGGAATTGCGGGTGTCCTGCAGTCGACGGCGCAGCGGCCGCTCGATCACCTTCTCCACCACGCGCTCGACTTCGCGTACGACCACACGCTCGACAACGCGCTCGACGATCTGCGGTGCGGCGGCCACGACCGCTGGAGCGTCGTTGGACTGCTCGAGTCCTTCAATGTCCGCCTCCTCCGCGTGGTCCGACGCGTCGGACTTGGTGGAGAGCGGCTGGCTGAGCTTCGATCCGTCTCGGTAGAGCGCGTTGGCCTTCAGCCCCAGTTCCCACGACAGCTTGTAGCAGTCGCCGATCTCACTGACATTCGCCTCGTGTGGGAGGTTGATCGTCTTGGAGATCGCGCCTGAGATGAATGGTTGCGCCGCCGCCATCATGAGGATGTGGCCATGCGGATGGATGAAGCGAGTGCCGATCGATCCGCAGCGGTTGGCGCAGTCGAACACCGGCAGGTGCTCGCTGCGCAAGTGTGGTGCACCTTCGACGGTTTGCGTCCCGCAGATCGTGCGGTTGAGCGCTTCGATCTGCGCGCTGGTGAGCCCAAGCGCGCGAAGTCCGTTGAACCGCTCGTTCGCGCGTGCTGCTGCGGGATCCAGACCGAGCCCCGTGAGAACGCGGTCCGGCATGGACCATGCGCTGAATGCGAAGCTGAGTTCGAACACGGTCGGGAGGCTGTTCTCGATCTTGACGAGCTCGTCGCTGGCGAACCCGCGCTGCACCAACAGTTCGCGCAGTGTGACGGAGGAAGCGAAAGCGGAGGACGCTCCCGATGCAGCAGGGATTGGCTCGTCAAGCGTCAGCGAACCCATCACATACTGCAGGATGTCGTCGATCTCGTTGGCTTCGTAGCCGAGGGCGGCAAGCGCGGGACGAAGCGACTGGTTGGCGATCTTGAAGTAACCGCCGCCCGCGAGCTTCTTGAACTTGGTCAGTGCAAAGTCCGGTTCGACGCCGGTCGTGTCGCAGTCCATCAGGAGTCCGATCGTGCCTGTCGGCGCAATGACGGTCACCTGCGCGTTGCGATAGCCGAAGCGCTCCCCGAGCGCGAGCGCCTCGTCCCAGGACTGGGTCGCCGAGCGGATCAGGTCGTCGGCGTTCACCATGTTGATGCGATTCGATGCGAACAGCGCGTGGTCGATCGGGACCGGACGAGCGCGCAGTCCCTCGTAGGCATCGCTCTCGCGCGCCACGCCATGCGCCGCTCGGCGGTGGTTGCGAATGACGCGCAGCATGTGCTCACGGTTGTCGTCGAAGCCGGCAAACGCACCATGCTCCTCGGCAAGTCGCGCGCTCGCTGCGTACGAGCGCCCCGTCAGGATGCTCGACAGTGCGCCGCAGATCGCGCGCCCCTCGGCGCTGTCGTACGGAATGCCCGCCTGCATCAGCATGGCGCCGAGATTGGCGTAGCCGAGACCGAGGGTGCGGTAGCGCCAGGAGAGTTCCGCGATCTCGCGCGATGGGAAGCTCGCCATGAGGACGGAGATTTCGAGCACGACGGTCCACAGGTTGATCGCGTGCTCATAGCCAACGATGTCGAAGGTTCGCGTGCGCGAGTCGTAGAACTTCAGCAGATTGATCGACGCAAGGTTGCACGCGGTGTTGTCGAGGAACATGTACTCGCTGCATGGATTCGAGGCGTTGATGCGGCCGCCTGCGGGGCAGGTGTGCCAGGCATTGATCGTCGAGTCGTACTGCACCCCGGGGTCGGCGCAGTGCCATGCCGCTTCATTGATCTGTGCCCAGAGGTCGCGTGCGTTGATCTCCTTCGCCACATTCCCATCGGTGCGGCGGCGAAGCGTCCAACTCGTATCGCCTTGCACCGCATCCATGAATGCATCGCTCAGGCGGACGGAGTTGTTGGAGTTCTGCCCGCTGACGGAGTAGTACGACTCGCCGTTGAAGTCGTAGTCGAGCGTGAGCCCGAGCCGCTCCGCGACGGCACGCTGCTTCTCCTGCAGGTGCTTCATTCCTTCGACGAGCGCGGCAACCTTGATCTCTTCGCGCACCTTCCAGTTGACGAATGCCTCGATGTCAGGGTGATCCACATCGAGGCAGCACATCTTCGCGGCGCGGCGTGTCGTGCCACCCGACTTGATCGCACCCGCGGCGCGGTCGCCGATGCGCAGGAAGCTCATCAGGCCGGAACTCTTGCCGCCGCCCGACAGGGACTCGTTCTCCCCGCGGAGGCTCGAGAAGTTCGTACCGGTGCCCGAGCCGTACTTGAACAGGCGCGCTTCACGCACCCAGAGGTCCATGATGCCACCTTCGTTGACGAGGTCATCATTCACGGACTGGATGAAGCATGCGTGTGGCTGCGGATGCGTGTACGCATCGGGCGCACGAGACACGGCACCCGTGCGATGATCGGCGATCCAGTGCCCCTGCGCTGGACCGTTGATCCCGTACGCCCAGGCGAGTCCCGTGTTGAACCACTGCGGACTGTTGGGCGCGGCCATCTGGTGCACGAGCATGAATGCCAGTTCGTCGTAGAACGCCTGTGCGTCTGCGGGCGAGTCGAAGTAGCCGTGCGTCTCGCCCCAGTGCCTCCAGCAGCCCGCGAGTCGGTGGACGACCTGCTTCACCGATCGCTCGGGCCCGTGGGTGATGCTGCCGTCATCCTGCAGCGTGGGAACGCCCGCCTTGCGGAAGTACTTGCTGACGACGATGTCCGTCGCGAGTTGGCTCCACTCCTTGGGGATCTGCGCATCGTCCATCGCAAAGACCGTCGAACCGTCCGGGTTCTTGATCTTGCTCGTGCGGGTTGTCCACTCGGTGGTGCTGTAGACATCCTTGTCTGCGGTGGTGAAGCGGCGTTCGATCTTCATGTGTGCGTCCTGCTTGAACGGGGTTTGAATTGAATGAATGGAATTGGATGACGTGGTGACGGAACCGCCCTGCACGGACGGCACCGACGGGGACGATGCGCTCAGGGTGAATGTGGAAGGTTGGAGTTGCCGTCGACGCGGGGCAGGGTCAGTCCCCGCTGGTCCTGATACTTGCCGCCCTTGTCGGCGTAGCTGACGGCGCAGATGCGATCCGCCTTGAGGAAGAGCATCTGGGCGATGCCTTCATTGGCGTAGATCCGCGCTGGGAGCGGGGTGGTGTTGGAGATTTCGATGGTCACCTTTCCGCGCCACTCGGGCTCGAGGGGTGTGACATTGACGATGATGCCGCAGCGTGCGTAGGTGCTCTTTCCCACGCACACTGCGAGCACATCACGCGGCACCGAGAAGACCTCGACGGTCTCCGCGAGCGCAAATGAGTTCGGCGGGATGATGACATGGTCACGCCCCGTCTGCTCCGTGTCGATTGAGATGAAGAGGTCGTTCGAGAAGTTCTTCGGATCGACGACCGCCACGCCGCCGCTGGTGGCGTTGGTGAAGATCTTGAACTGCGTTCCAACACGAACGTCATAGCCGTAGCTGGAAACGCCGTATGAAATGACGCCGCTTCGCTTGCGGCTCTCTTCGAACGGTTCGATGCCCACGAGTTCGCGGATTTGTGTGTCGCACAGAATGCCCATCTGGAAATCTCCCGCTGCCCGAAGGCACTTCATCTGACTGCTGCAACACCCACACGACGGGATGCCGCTCAAACGATACCCCAACATCTTGGGGTGACAAGGGGCGAGCCACCACAATCAGTGGTAGGTCTGTGGAGATATCGGCACACTGCCCATAACCCCTTGAAGGGACGGCAACTTGGGAAATCGATGGCGGGTTCTCGCCGTTTGCGCGCGCTGTGGAGAGGTTGTCGGACCTTGCGGGGCACATCCCTAGACTCGCGATCGTGGAACTCGATTCGCTCTCCGCGTGCCTCGACGGATTGACGCCGCAGCAGCGAGCGGCAGTGGAGCACGGGAACGGTCCGCTGCTCGTGCTCGCTGGCCCTGGGTCGGGCAAGACACGCGTGATCTCGCGGCGAATTGCAGCGCGCATTGCGCAGGGAATGCCAGCATGGTCGGTTCTCGCGTTGACCTTCTCGAACAAGGCCGCACGCGAAATGCGCACCCGCGTCGAATCGCTGTGCGGCAGCCGCGCGATGGGGCGCGGTGGACCAACCATCAGCACATTTCACGCGTTTTCCGCGCAGTTGCTGCGCCGCTACGGCGCATCATCGCTCGCCGCGGGACTCGGCACTGCGCCGCTGCGCGAGGACTTCTCGATCCTCGATGCGGACGATGCGGCGACGGCGCTGCGTCAAGCGATCTCCGATTCGGGTCTCGATCCAAAGCAGTGGCATGCCTCGACGGTTGCCGCGCACATCTCCAAGGCGAAGAATCAGCTGTGGAATGCAGCGGAACACGCTGCGAATGCCCATGATTTCCTCGAGCGCACGGTGGCCAAGGTGCATGCCGCATACGAGCGCGAAGTGGCGCGGCAGAACGCGCTGGATTTCGACGACCTGCTCACGCGATGCGCACGCATGCTGCGCGACGACGCAGCACTGCGCACGGAGTTGCAGCAGCGTTACTCGGACATTCTCGTCGATGAGTATCAGGACACGAATCACTCGCAGTTCGTCATCGCCAGCCTGCTCGCGCAGCAGCACCGCAACATCTGCGTCGTGGGCGATCCAGACCAATCCATTTACGGGTGGCGCGGCGCCGATCTCAGCAACATTCTCGAGTTCGAGGAGCATTTCCCGCGAGCGGTCATCGTGCCGCTCGGCGAGAACTTCCGTTCCACAGGGCACATCGTGGCGGCCGCGGCGCGGCTGATCGTGCACAACGGCAAGCGGCGGCACAAGGAGCTGCACACGGCGCTCGGCGACGGCGCTGCGGTCGAAGTGGTGCGCCTCGACAGCGAAGTGGCTGAGGCCGAGCGCGTGGCGGATTCCATCGAGCACCTGCAGGCGCAGGGCACGCCGCTGCGCGAGATGGCGGTGCTCATGCGGATGAACGCCCTCACCCGCGTAGTGGAGGATGCGCTGCGCCGCCGCAACATTCCCTGCATCATTGCGCGGGGGACGGCATTCTTCGAACGCCGCGAGGTGCGCGATGCGCTGGCCTATCTGCGCCTCATCGCGAACCCACTCGACGAAGTCTCGCTGCAGCGCATCGTGAATGTGCCCGCGCGCGGCATCGGCGGAACAACCATGCAGCGGATCGGCAATGCTGCAGCGCTTCGGCGAGTCGCGCTGATCGACGCCATGCAGCAGGCGCGCAGCCTCGGCATCGCCGAGCGCACCGCGAAGTCCATCGACGGGTTCGTGGCGCTCATCGCGCGCGCGCGTTCAGAACTCGATGTAAAGCCCGCAGCAAATCTCGGCGGATTCGTGTCGCGCGTGCTGCTCGAAACGGGTCTTGGGCGCGCGGCTGCGGCGAGTGCCGAAACCGAAGAGGAAGGTGCCGAGCGCGAAGCGAATGTGACGGAAGTCGCCAATGCGGCGGCGATGCACGAACTTCCCGATGAGGATCCCGCCGCGGCGCCGCCGACGCTCGGCGATGCGCTGCGGTCGTTCCTGCAGTCCGTGGCGCTCGTGGCGGATGCGGACGCAGTCGATCCCGAGAAGGGTGCGGTCACATTGATGACGCTGCACGCATCGAAGGGGCTCGAGTTCGACAGCATCTGCATCATCGGCCTTGTGGAGGGACTCCTGCCTCATGCGCGCTCACTCGGCAGTCCAGATGCAGTGGAGGAGGAACGCCGCCTCCTCTATGTGGGCATCACGCGCGCTCGTCGCCACCTGCTGCTGACCACATGCGCTTCGCGAACGGTGCGCGGGTTTCAAGAGCGGGCAATCGAGAGCGGTTTCCTGCGCGAGATCGCGGGCGTGGGCGTCGAGAGCAGCGATGCGGCGGATGG
>RFON01000024.1 GCA_009926625.1 Planctomycetota bacterium | reverse complement strand
GGATTGCAAGGTGGTCGCACTCGCGCGCGCGCTGAACGGTGATGTGCTCGCGCTGACGCTGCCTGGACCGCGTCTGGTTCGGCTCGATCCATCGCTGCGAACGGTGGAGAGCCTTCCCATTGCGCTCCCCGACACGACCGCGCAGCCGACGGGCCTGGCGGTTGGCAGCGATGGACGGGTGGCGGTCCTGCTCGATCGTCCCGCCATGCTTTGCTTCTTTGAACGCGCCGCGCAGGCGTGGGAGTCGCGCGGCGCGTTGCCGCTGAGGGAACTGCGTGATGCCCGATCTGTCGTGCCTCTCGATGGAGGCGAATGGCTCGTGGCGGACAGCGCTGGCGATCAGGTTGCCTGGATTGGTTCGGGCGGTCTCGTCAGGCGCGTTGGAACGCGCGGCGTTGCCGATGGGCAGTTGTGGCTGCCGAGCGCCGCAGTCATCGACTCGCAGGGACGCGCAATCGTTGTCGATTCGGGCAACCACCGCGCGCAGCGTTTCGGCGCAGCGGGTGAATGGGAGATGACTTTCAGTCTCGGCAGGACCTATACGCGCGCGCGAAGCGCGGACGAAGTCCTGAAGGTGAATCGGCGACAGCCCTCGCCAGCAGGTCCCCCGATTGCGCCGCAAGGCAAGGGAGGCGAGCAGTGAATCAGCGGGCTCGATGGACACTGCCTGTTGCAGCGCTCGCGGCGGCGATCATGGCGGCGCCGAGTTCGCTCGTGCAGAAGGCTGACGAATGGGGCAGCGTCATCAGCAACGATGGATCATGGCGTGTGCAGTGGCGAGTGATGATGGGTTCCAAGCCGTTGCCGCTGCCTGAAGTGCGCAAGCGGTTCACGATCGAACTGCGAATCGAGTCACTGCTCGAACCGAAGCGCCCCGTGCGAAGCGTGCTTGTAGACGCGCAGATGCCCGATCATGTGCATGGGATGACTGTCGCCCCGACCATCCTGATGCTCAAAGGCGGCGAGGTGGCGAGCGAGGGCATGCTGTTCCACATGTCCGGTCGCTGGGAAGTGGATGTGGACATCGACGATGGCGAGACCATCGAAAGGGCACAGTGGGACATCGGCATGTACTGATTGTTGCGGTGCCGGCTGCGATCTGCACCCTGTTGATTTGCTGCAAGGGCGGCGAGCGTGTCGATGCAGCGAAGCAGCAGCGCGCGCAGCCCGATCGCGGTACATCTGGTGTGGAACTCGGCGCGGCCCAGATCGAGCGCATCAACGAGATGGGGTACCCGGGACCGCCGCCGCCAGACGAAACCAATCTCGTGGCGGATGACCTCCGTGCAGCACAACTCGGTCACCTCTTGTTCTTCGACGCGGGACTCTCGTCGAACGGAAAGATCTCCTGCGCCACATGCCATGACCCCGACCGCGGATTCACCGATGGGCTTGCCCTGAATCAGGGACTCGAACGCGGTCGTCGAAACACGCTGTCGGTGCTCGATGCGGCACACATGCGCTGGTTCAACTGGGATGGACGCTTCGACTCGCTGTGGGGGCAGAGCCACGGTCCGATCTCGCATCCGCGTGAGATGGGCAGTTCATTCGCGCAGGCGGTCGAGCATGTGCGCGAAACGCCCGTCCTTCGCGAGCGGTACGAACAGATCTTCGGCGCGCTGCCCGCAGCGCCCGCCGCGGGGCTTGCGGGAGAGACCGCCATCGCGAACATCGGCAAGTCGATCGCCGCGTACGAACGGCGACTCGTGACGGGGCCGAGCTCATTCGACCGTTGGGTTGCCCGCTGGCGCGAACGCGGCACGCCGCGCGACGCTGACTCGGTGCCGCCGATGGACTTCAGTGCGTCGGCACTTCGTGGTCTCGACCTCTTCACCAGTCGCGGCCTGTGCTGGCAGTGCCATGTCGGACCGCTACTCAGCGACGGCGAGTTCCACGCGCTCGGCGCTGCTCCGCGAAATGACCTCATCGCCGATGGTGGCCGCTTCGAGGCGGTTCCGCAGCTCAAGGCGAGTCCGTTCCGAGCGGCGGGCGTTCACTCGGCAAATCCGCAGGGCGAGCAAGGGAAACTGGTCGAGTCGCTTGTTCCGCAGCCCGACCAGTGGGGAGCGTTTCGAACGCCAAACCTCCGAAATGTTGCACTCACGGCGCCCTACTTTCATCAGGGACAGTTCGCAACGCTTGAGGAAGTCGTGGCCTTCTACAGCACACTCGAAGGCGCTGTCACGATGGATCACCACCGCGAATCGGTGCTTCGCCGACGGGACTTTTCACCCGAGGAGAGTGCTGACATCGTCGCGTTTCTACGGTCGCTGACGGGCGAGTCGCCGCCCGCCGATTGGGTTCGCGATCCGTGGCAACTCGGTCCAGGGCAGTCGATCCCGATGGCCGAAGTCGTGAAGCCGACCCCTGTTGCCGAAGCACAAAAGAGCCAGTGAATGTTTGGTTCGGGTGGATTTTTGGCGTTGTCGGACTACCCTCTTGGAATGAAGAGATGCGTCCTGACCCTTTCCGGGGCTTCAGTGGCTGTTCTCGCCGCCTCGCTCTCGTACGCGCACGAAGACGATCCAAAGGGGCAGGATATGGAGGCAGCGTTCATCGGGCCCGTCTGGCGTGATACTGACCCACCGAGCGGGGTTGCCGACACCTTCTCTTCATCGAACATCAACTTGCGCGCATGGTTCCCGTGCAACACCCTCAACAGCGCATCGACGAGCGGAAATGATTGTTGGGGTTATGTCAGCCCGAGCGGCCGCGAATACGCGCTGATGGGACTCGACAACGGCACTGGATTCGTGGAGGTCACGAACCCGTCGCAGGCAGCGCTCGTGAAGTTCATGCCGAAGCCCGCGTCGGCATCGTCGAGCCTCTGGCGTAATGTCAAGACCTATCAGCAGTATGCCTACTCGGTGAGCGAGGGTGGCGGCGGCATCCAGATCTTCGACATCTCGGGAATCGATCAGGGCAATGTGACCGACCTCGGCACGGTGACCACGGGCGGCTCGGTCGCCACCCACACAATGATCATCAACGAGCAGACGGGCTACCTCTACCGCATGGGTGGCGGCTCGAACGGCGTGCGCTGCTACAGCCTGGCGAATCCAGCGCAGCCCGCGTTCGTGTCGTCGTGGAATCCGAAGTACACGCATGACGGTGCCGTCTTCAACTGGCCGAGTGGACCGTATGCGGGCAAGGAGATTTTCCTCGCGTGCGGTGGCTTGAACGGCGGGCAGACCGACACTGGCATGGACATCCTCGATGTCACCGACAAGAGCAACATCACCGTCATAGGTCGAGCGACCTATTCGAGCGCGGCGTTCTGCCATCAGGTGTGGATCTCCCCCGATTACAAGTACGCGTACATCAACGACGAGCTCGACGAGTCGAACTTCGGCATCAATTGCCTCACGCGCATCATCAACATCGAGAACCTGGCAAATCCCGTCTCGGTCGGCGGCTTCACCAACGGATTGGTGTCGGTCGATCACAACCTGTACATCCGTGGCAACCAGCTGTTCGCCAGCAATTACAAGACGGGACTGCGCGTCTACGACATCACCAACCGCACGAACCTGAGCGAGACGGCTTGGTTCGACACCTATCCCGATTCGGACGGCACGGGCTACGCCGGACTTTGGAGCAACTATCCGTTCTTGCCCAGCGGCACCGTGCTGCTGAGTGACATCCAGCGCGGGCTCTTCGTGGTCTCACTCGGCGTTGCCCCGCTCACGATTGGCTACCCGAATGGTGCTCCCACTTCGACGACGCCATCGGGCGGCAGTTTCCAGGTCACGCTCGACCTTGCGCCAGGGCAGACGATCGCAGCCAACGGCGCGAAGCTGATCTACAACACAGGTGGACCGACCGATCGCTCCGAACAAATGCAGCCTCTCGGTGGAAACCTGTTCCGTGCACCGTTCCCATCGCTGTCATGCCCATCAACCGTGTCGTATGGCATCGAGGTGACGCTTGCCAGCGGCACCGTGGTGCGGGATCCGATCTCTGGGTGGCGCACCGCGAGCGTTTCCTACGGTGAATTGGCTGGTTTCGCAGACACGATGGAGAGTGGAACCAACGGATGGACGGTCGGGCTCGCCACGGACGATGCCACCGCTGGTCAGTGGGTGCGTGTGGATCCCAACGGCACGACGGCGCAGCCGGAAGATGATCACACGGTCACGGGCACGCAGTGTTGGGTGACGGGGCAGGGCACGATCGGTGGCGCGGCTGGTGCAGCTGATGTTGATGGCGGCACCACCACGCTGACAAGCCCCATCTTCAGTGCCGCCGGACTCTCCGATCCGCGAGTCGGCTACTGGGTCTGGTACTCGAACAATCTCGGCGGGGCACCGAATGAGGATTCCATGCCGGTGCTGCTGTCCAACAACGGCGGCACCACGTGGACGCAGGTTGAACTGATCTCCACCAGTGGAACGGCTTGGGTGGAGCGGACGATCCGCATCGCCAGTTTCATGACGCCGACGAGCCAGATGCGCATTCGTTTCCAGGCCCGCGACCTTCTCACGGGCAGTCTCGTCGAGGCTGGCATCGATGATCTGCGCGTCTTTGGGTACGACTGCACTGCGCCGCGTCCGGGTGACATCGATGGAAGCGGCGCTGTCGATGGATCCGATCTTGCGTTGTTGCTGTCCGGTTGGGGAACCGCTGGGCAGAGCGACATCAACACCGATGGAACCACCGACGGCAGCGACATGGCGATCCTGCTGAGCGACTGGGGTTGAACGCCCCGCGTGTCGCTGCGGTAGTTTTTCGCCCATGATGCCGCGCGTCCTGCCGTTGCTGTTGCTCGCTTTGCTGTGGGTTGCATGGGTGGATGCTCCTCTGGGTGATTCGTCGCCTGGCGATGGGCAAGGGAGCGGTGAGGGTCCATCGCTCGTCACCACACCCCCAGCGCGTGCGCCGTTCACGCAGGCCATCGCTGGCACGACGCTGACCATCGACTTCGTTCCTGTTTCACTTGCTGATGGACGCTCGATCTGGATGAGCCGAACCGAGATCCCTTGGGAGGTGCTCGATGTGTGCGTGTACGGCTTTGATCAGGTCGATGGCAAGAGCGAGTCGCCGAATGCGGATGCAATCACTCGTCCGACGAAGCCGTACATCGCCACGGACCGAGGCTTCGGGCATGCAGGGTGGCCTGCCAACTCGGTGAGCTTCCAGAATGCCAAGACATTCTGCGAGTGGCTGAGCGCCAAGTGCGGTGGTGCGTACCGCCTGCCGCGCGAGGCGGAGTGGATCGAGGCGTGCGTGCGCAGCGGCGTGACCGCGGCAAGCGCACCCGACCACGCATGGTTCGAGGGCAACAGCGGCGGGACCACGCACCGCGTCGGAAGCAAGCGTGCCGATGCACAGGGAGTGCATGATTTGTGGGGCAATCTTGCAGAGTGGTGCGTTCTGCCCGATGGGCGCGGTGCCGTGTTCGGCGGGTCCTACCGTGATGCCGCTGCGGGCATCGGGTGCGCCGCGCGCGAGCCTGATTCGCCGCGCTGGAACCAGAGCGACCCGCAGATGCCCAAGAGCATCTGGTGGCTGGCGGATGCAGGCTGGATTGGCTTTCGCGTGGTGTGTGATGCGCCGCCATCGAAGCCCGCCGCGGCACCGATGAAGCCCGAGAAAGCGCAGTAGCCTTCAGCGGTGTTCGATTCGCCAACGGGCGATTGGGGGATGTTCGGTGAACCGCGAAGGAGACACAGCCATGCACGCAGCGCACGCAGAGCACTCTCGGCGGATGTTCCTGAAGACGGCAGCTGTTGGAGTCGGTGCAGCAGTGGCACCCTGGAGCGTCCTCGCACACGCGCCCGACTCGCGCATTCGGGTTGGCATCGTTGGTTGTGGCGGGCGCGGCACGGGTGCTGCGGCGCAAGCGCTCGCAGCCGATCCCGGCGTCGTGATCTGGTCGATGTCGGATGCGTTCGCAGACCGAATCGAACAAAGCATCAAGCAGTTGCTCGGCTTGGAGCAGAAGAACCGTGTCGAGGTGCCGCAAGAACGCCGACATGTGGGGATCGGTTCGATCGATGCGCTGCTCGCCGAAGTGGATGTGGTGCTGCTGTGCAGCCCGCCAGGCTTCCGCCCAGAGCAACTCGCCAAGAGCGTGGCGGCGGGCAAGCACATCTTCTGCGAGAAACCCGTGTGCGTGGACGCGCCTGGCTACCGATCAGTGTTGGAGAGCGTTCGCGCAGCGCGTGCAAAGGGGCTGTCGCTCGTCAGCGGATTCTGCTGGCGCAGTTCATCGCCGGAGCGAGCGATGTTCGCGCAGATTCACGCTGGGACCCTCGGCGAAGTGGTGGGCGTTCACTCCACCTACCTCACATCGCCGCTTGGCGTGCGAGCACGGCAACCTGGCTGGAGCGATCTCGACTTCCAACTGCGGAATTGGCAGCACTTCACCTGGCTCTCGGGCGATCATCTCGTGGAGCAGGCGGTTCATTCCGTCGACAAGATTCACTGGGCGATGGGCGGTCGGCTGCCGACGCGGTGCGTGGGGATGGGCAGCCGCTTCACGCATGATCCGCTTCCCGAGCGCGGCGATGTGTACGACAACTTCGCGGTCACCTATGAGTATGAGAATGGCCCGCGCTGCGTGCTGATGTGCCGTCAGCAGCCCGACTGCTACAACATCAACGACGATTGGATCAACGGCACCAAGGGTTACGGATGGGTGAATGGATGGGGCCCGACCCACTGGATCAAGGATTATTCGGGCTCGCTGCTCTGGTCGTATCCCAAGGACGGTCCCACGCCCAACATGTATCAGGTCGAGCATGACACGCTCTTCGCGGCGATCCGTTCAGGTCGTCCCGTGAACGAGGGCGAGTGGATGGCCAACTCATGCATGATGGCGATCATGGGTCGCATGTCCGCGTACTCGGGGCAGGCGATCACCTGGGAAGAAGCGACGCAGTCGACCGAGTCGCTCCGTCCAGCGGATCTCAGCGGAACGCTTGCCGTGCCGCCCGTGCCGCGCCCTGGTCGTCGTCCAGTGCCGCAAGCTCCGAAGGTGTGAGCGGACCCGATGATCGATCGACGCGCGTTCATCCAGCACACGGCAGCGCTTGGCGCCGCAGCCGCGCTTCCGTCGTTCCTGCAGCAATCCGCGGGAGTCGCCAGCGCGCCTGGTGCCGCGCGTGCGAGCGCCGCTCGACTCGGCAGTGAACTGCGGATCGGGGTGATCGGCTGCGGAGGGCGCGGGACGGGAGCCGCCGCGAATGCGCTCGAGGCATCGCCCGATGCGCGCATCACGGCGGTGGGGGATCTCTTCGAAGATCGGATCGCCTCGTGCCTCGGGCACTTGGGAAAACTCGGCAGTCGGGCGGAGGTCGCGCCCGCAAATCGGTTCGTCGGCTTCGATGCGTTCCAAGGTGTGCTTGCTGCGCCGTGCGATGTGGTGATCCTTGCAACGCCGCCTGGATTCCGACCACAGCACTTCGCTGCAGCGGTGGACGCGGGAAAGCATGTGTTCCTCGAGAAGCCAGTTGCGGTCGACGGAACGGGGATCCGCGCGATTCTCGCCGCAGCGGCGCGCGCTGATGAACGACGGCTCGCGGTAGTTGCGGGCACGCAGCGACGGCACGAAACGAGTTACCGCGAAGCGATCGAGCGAATCCGCGGTGGCGCAATCGGCGACATCGTCATGGCGCGTGTGTTCTGGAACATGGGAACCCTTTGGCACAAGCAGCCCGATCCAGCGCGCACCGACATGGAGAATCAGGTCCGCAACTGGCTGTATCACACTTGGCTGTCGGGCGATCACATCGTCGAGCAGCATGTGCACAACATCGATGTGGCCAACTGGGCGCTCGATGCCAACCCCGTGCGATGCGTTGCGGTGGGCGGGCGCCAGGTTCGCACCGATCCCACGAGTTTCGGCAACATCTTCGACCACTTCGCGGTCGACTTCGAGTACCCACCCGCGCGCGATGGAGCACCGCGCTTCGTCCTCAGCATGGCGCGGCAGCAAGATGGGACGGCGGGTCGCGTCGAGGAGGTCCTGCGCGGCACGCGCGGCATGGCGCGCCTTTCGCCCGGCTTTGCGCAGATCTCTGGCGAAACCCCTTGGCAGTTCACGGGAGAGGACAACAACCCGTATGTGCAGGAGCATGTCGACCTGCATGGCGCGATTCGCAGCGGAACGCCCGTGAACGAGGCGTGGAGTGTGGCGCACAGCACGCTCGCTGCGATCATGGGGCGCACCGCTGCGTACACGGGTGCGGAAGTGTCGTGGGAGCAGGCGCTCAACGATTCGACGGACTTGTTCCCGCGTGAACTGAAGATGGGGCCGCTGCCGCAGGCGACGGTGCCGATGCCGGGGCGTCCGTGGCCACCAGCGCCGTCCACCCCTCCGTCGCCCTGACGCAAGCGGTTGAACGCCCCTCAGCATTCGAATCGACCGTGACGAGCCGAGCTTCAAACGGACCGAGCGCGGCGCGAAGTTCGTCGACGCGGTCCATGAGCGTTGGGCGTGCGGCGATGGCGGTGGCGAGCGCATCCGCGGTCGCTCCGTGCGGCGCGACTACCGTCACCGCAAAGTGCCCGCGGCGTGGTGCAGCGGCGAGCGGATCGATGATGTGGGTGATGCGTGCGCCGCCGACATCCATCGATTGTTCGCAGTCGCCGCTCGTCGACAGGGCGCAGTGCGCGAGGCAGAGCACGCAACCGGCGTCGCCGTGAACCCCGCTGTCGACCTGGACTCGCCAGCCAGCGCGACCGTGTGGCGCCGCACCGCAGGCGATGTCGCCCGCAAGACTGACGAGCGCGATCAAGCACCCAGCCCGCTTAATCGCGCGCAGCGCTTCCGTTGCGGCGAACCCCTTGGCGATGCCGCCGAAGTCCAACCGCACGCCATCGCGGTTGAACGCAATCTCTCGCGTGGCGCCGTCCCAGCGGACATGCGACCAGCCACTTCGTTCGCGCGCCTCGGCGATTGCGGCATCCGTCGGCGGCGTCCCCGACGCGCGTGCCTGCCGCCAGAGCAGCGTGAGTGCACCGAGGGCAGGATCGAACGCGCCGTCGGTGGCTTGCTGCACAGCGCTGCTGCGCTCGAGCACCGCGGCGAGGTCGCCCGTGACGACCGTTGGCGCTCCAGCAGTCGCGGGCAATCGGGACGCGTCCGAGGTCGGCTGCCAATCGCTGAGGGCGTTCTCCGCTTCCACGGCGCGAGCGAAGGCCGCGGCAGCAGCGGTTCGCGCGCGTTCGGCATCATCCGCATCGATCGTGATGCGCATCGGAGATGCCATGACCAGCTGAGTGAAGCGCGCATGAACCCCGCCAGACGCATGCGAGCCATCGGATGCTTGCTGCGCGGTGCAGCCAGCGGCGGCGAGCGCCGCGCACAGCAGGGCAGCCGCGAGGCGACCGCAGGACCGACTCATGTTGGACGCGGCTCTTCCGGGTTCGCATCGCGGACGCGGCGGATCGCATCGAGCTGCGCGAAGAGGATCTCGACGAGTTCTGGGTCGAAGTGCTTGTGCGCTTCCGATTGGATCAGTTCCAGCACACGCTGCTCGCTCCAGGCTTCCTTGTAGCAGCGCGCGGTGCTGAGTGCGTCGAAGACATCCGCCAGTCCGACGATGCGCGCAAACAGCGGGATCTCCTCGCCCTTGCGGCCGCGGGGGTCCCGCCGTCATCGAAGCCCGGGTAACCATTGCCATCCCACTTCTCGTGGTGGAGCAGCGCCACTTCGCGCGCCGCTTCGTCCACATCCGATGGATCGTGGGTGAACAAGTCGCCGCCGATTGCGGTGTGCTTCTTGACTTCGTTGAACTCCTCGGGCGTCAGCCGCCCAGGCTTCTTCAGGATCGAGTCGGGCACACCCACCTTGCCGACATCATGCAGTTTCGCGGCAGTGCGGAGGCGATCACGCTGGCGCTCGAACGCAGCACCCTCGAGTCCGCGGCGGCGCGCCCACTCCTCAAACAGCACGGCGGCATAGCCAGCGACGCGTTCGACATGCGGCGCCGTCTCCGCCGGATCGCGGATCTCCGCCATGCGGATCATCCGCAGCACCGAACCTTCGGCGAGGTTGGTGCGCTCGATTGCCACGGTCGCGATGCTGGCAAAGTGCTCGAGCAGGCGAATGTCCTCAGCCGTGAAGCCGATGAGCGATCGACCATCCTGCGAGCGCGGATTGATCAGCTCGATCACGCCGAGAATGCGCCCCGACTGGTTCTTCAGCGGCATGGCAACCATCGAACAGGTGCGATAGCCGAGCAGTTGATCGAACGACGAGTCGAATCGATAGGGTGCCTGCTGCGGGATTCGGTAGCAGTCGGGGATGTGCAGCGGTTGTCCCGTCAGGCACACCCATCCCGCGAGGCTGCGATCCGTGATTGGCACGCGGAAACTCGAGACATGCGGGGTGTCCCCGGTCGCCGTTCGGTGCGCAAGGACCTCGTTGTGGAAGAACGCAAATCGAAGCGAGTCGGCTTCGCGCAGGAAGATCGTGCCTGCCTCCGAACGGAGAAGGTGCCGTGCCTCCGACAGGATGCGGTCCATCAGCGTGTGGAAGTCCTGGATCTGATTCAGTTCGATCCCGATCTGCATCAGTCCGCTGACCCGAAGTTGCCACTGCAGGTCATCTGGGTTGCGGTGGCGATCCGCGAGTTGTCGGCGAGCCTCCTCGAGCGAACGATTCGCCAAGCGCAACTCCGCTTGCAGCGACTCGTATGCCGCCGCGGTCCGATTGCGCCGGATGATGTTGAGATAGGAAGTCGAATGGATGCGCACGCGGGACACGATCTCGCCCATGGGTACGGGCGCGGTGAGAAAGTCCGTCACTCCGCGCCCGAATGCCGTCTCGCGGATGCGCTCGGATTCTTGGGCACCGAACAGCAGGATCGGCACGGCGCCAACCTCGGGGCTCCGCTTGAACGCCTCCAGGATGCCAAGCCCATCGAGTTCCGTGCCGCGCAGGTCGATCAGCACGCAGGTGGGGCAGGTGCGGACGGCTTCGTCCACCGCATCCTGCACGCGTCCACAGACATTGACGCGGATGCCGCCCGAGTTGGCGATCGAATCGGCGAGTTCGCGGATGAGCGCGAAGTCAGTGCCGACGAGCAGCAGTTCATGGTTGTCGAGGTCCAGCCCCTCAAACGGGTCTCGGACTTTCGCATCCTCAGCCATCGTGCAAGGCTACGCTCGCCGAGGATTCCGCGAGGGTGCGGAGGATGCCCGCGGCGGACCGCTCCTCGCAGCGGGATCGCTGCCACGCGACGACTCACTGGGCTGCGCCGTGGCAGCCGCGGCCATCGACGCGGCAGAACCCGGCTGCGGTGGATCGTTCCGCGCAAAGATGATGCGTCCGGTCTGCGTTTGCAGGACATTGGTGATGGTGCAGCTGGACTCGCCCCCGATGAGCGCCGCCGCACCATCGACGACCACCATCGTTCCATCCGCCAGGTGCCCGATGCCCTGTCCCGCCTGTTCGCCAGCGCGCGTGATCGCGACGCTGAGCGGTTCGCCTTGCTGCATCGGTGGGCGAAGCGCTGCCGATACTTCGTGCAGGTTGATGACCTGAACGCCGCTGATCTGCGCAACGCGCTGCAATCCCGCATCGCATGTGGCGATGCGCAGGTGGTCGCGCGAGGCGCACTCGACCAGCATCCGATCGGCGCCGCGCCCGTCGAGCGGCACATCCTGCACACGCAAATCCATGCGGGGATTCGACTGCATGCGAGCGACGGCATCGAGCCCACGCCGCCCGCGCGCTCGTTTGTGACGATCGTCGCTGTCACACAGAGCCTGCAGCTCGTCGAGGATGAATCGCGGCACGACAAGATGCGCATCGACGAGCCCGGCCGATGCCAGTGCTTCGATTCGACCATCGATCAGCGAGGAGCTGTCGAGCAGGACCGGCGCAAAACGATCGGGCTTGCGGTCAAACTGCACATAAGGAATCACGAGGCGGAAATCGTCCTTTGTGGTCAGCACGATCGATGTCGCGAGGTAGCAGAGGACGATGCCGATGATTATCTTGGTCAGGCTGAGGTACACCTGCGCGGGTCCTTGCGCGATGTCCCATGCCCGCGCCACGATGTCGATCAGTGATCCGAACGCGACCGCCGCCACCAGCCCGAGGCAAATGCCGAGGTAGACCCCGACGACTGAAGTCAGTTTCTTGTTGGGCGTGAGGACATCGAGCAGCAGCACCACGATCCCGACCCCGACGGACGCAACGATCAGTCCGACGACGAAGGGAGGACCGAACTCCTCGATGGTGCGTGAACTGGCGACGGTGACCGTGACGACCACCACCAACAGCACCACGAAGATGAGTCGGACGGCAAAGAGCAGGAACCGACCGCCGCGTGGGCGGGATCCATCGAGCGGTGAGGGGTTCCAGCGGATTTCGCTGGGGGAGGGCGGAAGCGGGGTTTCGACCGTCACGCGAACGAGTGTAGTTGTCGCTGCTACGATTCTCGACGCAAGGGTCGCGGAGGACGGCCGGGCCCGTTGGGCGGTCGGCTCGTGAACCTGGTCAGGGCCTGACGGCAGCAGCCATAAGCGTCGTTGTCCGTGCCGTCGGTCGCCTGGTCGTCCTCCGCGCCCCTTCGAATCATGTCACCGAGCAAGCCAACCCAGAAGCCAGCCGCAGACGCTGCACCGCCCGTTGCCCTCTTCGGCGCGGATGGGCAGCCTGCACCCTACGAGGTCTTTGCCAGGCGCTATCGATCGCGCACCTTCGGCGAGGTGGTGGGGCAGGAGACGATCGCGCGCACGCTGCAGAACGCGATCGCGCTCGGGCGCACCGCTCATGCGTACCTCTTCTGCGGAACGCGGGGCGTGGGCAAGACATCGATGGCACGCATCTTTGCGCGGGCGTTGAACGCGGTCGAGTCGCTCTCGCAGCAGGATGCAATCGCCGATTCGATCATGCGGGGGCAGGATCTCGATGTGATCGAGATCGACGGCGCGAGCAACCGTGGCGTCGATGACGCGCGCGACCTGATCGCCGGCGCTGGCATGGCACCCGCGCGAAGTCCGTTCAAGATCTACATCATCGATGAGGTCCACATGCTGACGCAGCCTGCGTTCAACGCGCTGCTGAAGACGATGGAAGAACCGCCTTCGCATGTGAAGTTCATCCTGTGCACGACGGAGCCGCACAAGGTGCCCGCCACGATCCAGAGCCGCTGCCAGCGCTACGACTTCAAGTCCATCCCGACGCAGGCGATCGCAGCGCACATGCGCAGCGTGCTGCAGCGTGAGTCGGTGACCGCCGATGAGGCGGTCGTGCTGCAGGTGGCGCGGCTCGCGAACGGGTCGATGCGGGACGGGCTCAGCCTTCTCGATCGGCTGGTCGCTGCAGCGAGCGGTCATGTGTCGAGCGAACTCGCGCGCGATGTGCTTGGGTTGCCCGACGAAGAACTGCTCGAGCGGCTCATGGCGGCGATCGCGGCGTGTGATCCTGCAGCTGGGCTGGCAGCCGCGGGCGAACTGCTTGATCATGGCATGTCGTGCGATCATGCGCTGGACACCATCGCTGCGCGCCTTCGCGATGCGCTGCTGCTGTTGTTGAGCGGCACGGATGCCAATCATGTCGACTTGCCGGAGGAGGCAAAGCAGCGGCTTGCAGCGCATGCGGCACGCTTCGATGCGCCCGCGCTCGTGCACCTGATCGCGCTGTGCGATGCGTCGGTGCGGAGCGTGCGATCATCCGCGGTGCCGCGCGCGATCTTCGATGCGGTGGTGGCGCGGTTGTGCATGAGCGAGCATTTCCTCAAGGCCACGGCACTCCTTGCTGGAGAGCCGCAGGCTGAAGCGTCGGAAGCCGCGCGGGGCGGCGGCGCTAAAAAAAAAGTAGGGGCTGAGGTTGGGGGCTCTTCCACTGGGCGCGCTGCGCCTCCAGTGACCCGTTCGGTGGCACCGCCAGTTGCGGCAACGCCAGTTGCGGCAGTGCCTGCGAGCCCGCCGATGGTTCGAACCGAGTCCGTAGCACCGCGCGCGAGCGTTCCCGCGCCGCAACGCGTGACGCCTCGTGCCGGTGCGCTCTCGTCGCCGGCGAGCCGAGAGGACGCAGAGGCGATCCGCCGCAATCCAGTGGTGCGCGAGATCGCCCAGATCCTCGACGCCACTGTCGGCGCCGTCGCGCTGCAAGGCGACATCGTTCCTGAGCGCGATGCAACAGTCGCGCCGCCCGAAGGCGAGTCCGCTCCATGAGCGGCGAGGATGCGCAAGGTCCGTATCCCGCAAGCGTCAATCGGCTCATCCAAGCGCTTGCCCAACTGCCTGGGGTTGGTCGTCGCACGGCGGAACGGCTCGCGTTCTGGGTGCTGAAGGCGGAGGACGCGCAGGCCATGGCGCTTGCCGATGCGATCGCCGCCGTCAAGCGCACCGTGCGACATTGCTCGATCTGCTGGAATCCCGCGGACACCGCTCCCTGTCACATCTGTTCCGACCCGCGCCGTGATGCGGGCATCGTGATGGTGGTGGAACAGCCGAAGGACCTCATCAATCTTGAGCAGACAGGAATGTTCCGCGGCACTTACCACTGCCTCATGGGACGACTCGATCCGCTTGATGGCGTCGGTCCCGAGAGCATCACCGTGGCCGACCTGCTCGCGCGCGTTCGCGAAGCAACGCGCAATGCGCGCGGCGTTCCTGTGCGCGAAGTGGTGCTCGCCCTGAACCCAGACATGGAGGGTGATTCCACGGGACTCCTGATCGCCGAAATGCTCGGCCCAACGGGCGTACAGGTCACGCGGCTCGCGCGAGGACTGCCGTCGGGATCGCAGATCGAGTTCGCCAACCGCGCGGCGCTCGCCGATGCCATCGCGCTGCGCCAATCGGTCTCGTGATCGTTGTGGACCGCGGCGCAGTCTTTCACGAATCGGTCCGCGGGGATTTCCTGCGCCGCGCATGTAGGATTTTTGCGTGAAGTTCGAACTGTCGCAGACACCGCAGGCGCGGCTGGGCCAGCAACTGAAGATCGCCCCGCGGGTGTTGCAATCCGTCGAGATCCTGCAAATGCCGATCACGGCGATGGAGGAGCGGATCGCTGCGGAACTGGAGTCGAATGTCGCGCTCGAGCAAGTGGAACCCTCGGGCGAGCCCGCGGAGGAAACGGCTGAAGAGCCAGCGCG
Source organism: Planctomycetota bacterium (assembly GCA_009926625.1). GTDB lineage: Bacteria > Planctomycetota > Phycisphaerae > Phycisphaerales > SM1A02 > F1-60-MAGs104. The sequence goes on along the minus strand of RFON01000024.1, from coordinate 26,124 downwards.
ACCTGAAACGCGGAGCAAGGCGTCGCAGGCGGAGGGCGAGCGCATTTCAAGTGCGGATCGCCTGCGCAGCCGCATGGGTGACGATGACGAGGCTGCGAAGTACCGCGAGGCGGCGCGGCGCGAGGGGGAGTTCGATCCGCGCGTCGCCGCCGTTGAAGGTGCGGCGGCTCCCAGCGGCGGACTTGAACAAGCGCTGCTGGATCAGTGGGCGCTGTGCGAAGCGCCCAAGCCGATCCTCGCTGCTGGCAAGGTCCTGATCGCCAACATCGATGCGCGCGGCTTTCTCGCGAGGTCCATCGAAGCGATCGCTGCCGAGAGTGCGAGCGAGGCGTTCGCGCCGAGCGCCGAACTCCTCCAGCAGGCGCTGCTGCGCTTGCAGGAGTTCCTCGAGCCTGCGGGGCTTGCGGCGCGCGACCTGCGCGAGAGCCTGCAGTTGCAGTTGAACGCTCACGAGCGCACGGAGAGCCATGGAACCGATGACACGCGCTTTGCCGATGCGCGGGAATTGGTCCTGCATCACCTCGCGGACCTCGAGCGCGCCCGCATGGCGGCGATCCGTCAGCAGCGCGGGTGGAGTGCCGAGCGGCTCGATGCGGCGCTCGCGTGCCTGCGCCGCTGCGACCCTGCACCTGGGCGCACGCTCGCAAGCGAGCCGGCAGCACTGCTTCGCCCCGATGTGATCATTGAGCACGACCCCGCGACCGATCAGTTCACGGCGCGGCTCGCGAGCGGATTGATCCCGAACCTGCGTGTCAGCGAGGAATATCTCCGACTGGCGAAGGACCGCCGCACCGATGCGGCGACACGCACCATGCTCAAGGATGGGATTCGCCGCGCGCGCTGGTTCATCGACGCGGTCGAGCAGCGCGGTGCCACACTGCTGCGTGTCGTTCAAGAAGTGATCGCTCGCCAGCGCGAATGGATCGAGGTGGGCGGCGCGACCCTCAAGCCGATGCCCATGATCGAGGTCGCGCGTTCGCTTCGGCTGCATGTCAGCACGATCAGTCGAACGGTCGCTGGCAAGTGGGTGGTAGCGCCGCGAGGCACCTTTGAGCTGCGAAAGGCGTTCACGGGCGGCACTGAGACGGAGTCGGGGGCAGACATCTCGTGGACCGCCGTGCGCGGCGTTGTCGCGGAGATCATTGCGGCGGAGGACAAGGCGCACCCGCTCGCCGATGATGCGGTGGTGAGCGCGCTGAAGGAGCGCGGCATCCCGCTCGCCCGCCGAACCGTGGTGAAGTACCGCGAGCAACTCGGGATTCCGACGGCGCGGCTGCGCAGGCGCGAGAAGAGCTGATGCGCTGCAGGAACTGCGGCTACCGACTGTGGAACGCCGTGCCCGGCGGGTGCAGCGAGTGCGGCGCTCCGTGGCGCTTCGAGGACTTCCGCTTCGTGCCCCAGGTGGTGCAGTTCTGCTGCAACACATGCGGCCGCGCCTACATGGGAACCGACGAGGCTGGACTGCCGCAGCCGAGATCGTTTGTCTGCAGCGGCTGCGGGACGGACATCGACCTCAACAGCATGCGCGCCCTTCCTTCGCCGACCGTCAGCGAGGAAACGGCCATGGGGATCGAACATCCATGGACGGAACGCAAGCGTGTGGGGCGCTGGCGAGCGTTCTGGACCACGGTCGGTCAAGCACTCGGGAATCCACGGCGGCTCGTGACATCGCTGCCGCTGAAGCCGAGCATGTGGGGGGCACTCTGGTTCGCGGTGATTGTGACGCTCGTTCCACTGGTCATCAGCATCGGACCAGTGTTCGTGTTGCCGATCGGCATCATGCCGATGCGAGGCAGCGCGATGGGAACGCAACAGTGGCTCGTCGCCACCACTGTCATGGTGTTGATTCCTGTCGCGGCCTCCATCGGGGTCGTGTTGTCGGCGATCGTGTCGGGGCTGCTGACGCACCTGCTGCTGCGTCTGACGGGATCGGTCAAGCACCCGCTGCGATGGACCCTCTGCACAAGTTTGTACTGCCTCGGCCCGATGGTGTGCTGTGCGCTTCCGTGCTGCGGCGTCTACCTGTCGATGGTCAGCACCGTGTGGATCTACATCTCATTCGTCATTGCGACGATGGAACTGCACGAGGTCGGCGCGCTGCGTGCGTGCTTTGCAGTACTTGCGCCGCCCATCAGCGGCAGCATCATTGCCGCCGCCATCGTGTATTGGGTCGCCACTGGACCCTAGTCGGTGCTCACACGGTGATCCGCTCCCAGCGCGGCGATCGGAATCGCGCGAGGAACAAGAGTCCACGCAGGCACAACTCTGCGCACAGCGCGATCCAGATGCCGGTCAACCCCCAATCCATCCACAGTCCAAGTGCATAAGCCAGCGGCATGCGCACCCCGTAGCAACTGACGACCGTGATCCAGAAGCACGCTGCCGTGTCACCCACGCCGCGCAAACCGTTTCGAATCACCATCGCCATTGCGAAGAAGACCTGGATGATCCCGCATGCGAGCAGCAAGCGAGGCACCTCTCGCAGGTGAACCTCCTCGCGGCTGATGATGCGCGTGAGCGATTCGCCGCTGGTCATGAAGACGATGCCAAGCAGCCCCATGATCACGCACCCGACGACCGTGCATGCAGCAATCGCCTTGCGCGCCTGTTTCCTGTTGCCGGCACCGATGTACTGCCCAGCAAGCGCACCTGCGGCGATGCCCATGGCAAACCCAGGCAGGAACGAGAACGATTCCCACTGCACGGCGATCATGTGCGCGCCGATGAGCCCATCTGAAGGCTCGCCGCGCGCCGCATGCTTGGCAGCGATCATGCCGATGAACACCATCACCGCCAGGTTGACCGCCCACAGCGCGATCCCCTCGGCGAAGTTCGGCACCCCGATGCGTGCGATGCGCCAGGTCATCGCGACCGTTGGTCGGAGGTCGCGCGGCGTCGGATGGAAGTCGCGCGTTCCTCGCTTCAGCGCATGCAGTGTCAGTGCCGCGCCTGCGAGATAGGAAAGCGCGGTTCCCGCGGCGATGCCGATGACACCCCAGCGCGCACCGTCGATGCCAAGCACATTCGGCAGCGTGAACAGCGGCGTTTCATACTGCGCCCCCGAAAGCACCCACGACAGGACGGCGTTCACGACATTGACTGCAACGGCGATCGCAGCGGGCGTCCATGTGTCGCCTGCGCCGTGCAGGCACATCGAGCCAACGGTCATCAGTCCCGTCAGCGGCATCGCAATCGCGAGGATTCGGCAGTATTGGGTGCAGTAGAGTTCTGCATCGCCGTGCAGCCCAGCTACGCGCGCGAGCGGCACCACGGCAAACCACAGTCCGAGGCCCACGAGTGCTCCCCAAACAAGGCTCAGCGTCAACGCCTGCCCGCACGCAACCTCGCTGTCGCGCGTGTTGCCCGAGCCCATTCCGCGCGCGATGATCGCTTGCGCTCCAACACCGAGTCCCGCCATGGCGATGCCGATGAACCAGCCGACATACGAGCCGATGCCGATGCCATCGAGTGCGGGCACCACCGTCGACCCAGGCAGACTGCCGGCGATGATCTTGTCGACCAGTCCGACGCATGCGGTGACCAATTGCTGAAGCAAGACGGGGATCGCAAGCGTCCAGATCGCTGCCCACATCGTCTTGCCAGCCAACTTGCCGCTGGCGATGCGGCCATCGAGCGTGGACTCCGCTTCCTCCACCGCCAGCAATGTTTGCGGAGGATCGTCGGGTCCGACGGCAGTGAGCGAGTCGGAAGCGTCAGCGCGGCGCGGTTGCATCGGGAACTGCTGCGGGCTGCGCACTGCCCGCGGGATAGGTGCTCCGCGCGCCCGCATCCGCGAGGCCGCGGGGAACGCCAGGGGATTCCCAGCGAGGAATATCCCAGAAGATGACGTAATCCCAGAAGACAAGGTGACGCTGGAAAGTCGGGAAGAGATAGGGCGGTTGCGCAACGAAGCGCCTTGATTCGGGCGTGGTCGCGTACCAGCCGAGCCAGCGGATCTTGTCGAGGCCGAAGTCCACACCCGTGATTTGCGTCAGGCTGTCGCGCGCGGCAACATTCACCGAGAGTTCGCTCTGGTCAAGCGCCGCACAGAGCGCCTGAAAGACATCGTCCTGCGCGTATTGCCCGAGCCCAATCGCGAGTTCGACGCGTGTCTCTGGTTCTTCTGTCTCATCTTGCAGGCGGCGCCACATCGTCTCCACGACGATCGGGTCCTTGTTGTGCAGCCGTTGCAGACCGATTGCGGCGGCAAGCCGAACCTTAGGGAACGCGCTGCCGCCCTTGCTCGTTGTTGGTGCGTTCTCGCCGCCCTCGGCGGCCGGCGCAAGCTTCTCCGCAAGCAGCAGTGCGTCTGCGGGATCGCCGAAGCGCGACAACGCAGTGATCGCCGCAGCCTGCACCAGCGGATCCTTGATGTCCTTGGCGTAGAAGCGGTAGAGCTTCACATACGGCGCGGCTCCACCGAATGCCGAGGTGCCGAGCAGCACCGTTCCGCGGCGCATGTTTTCCGCGTCGGTGGTGTCGACAGCCCACTGCGCCGCCTCCTGCGGTGACGGCGGGGCAAACTTCTCGCCGATGGACTGGAAGTCCGATCCGATCGTGTCGCAACTGCACAGGACGAGCATCGCAGCCGCAGCGGTGATGGCAAGGCTGCGCATGCGATCAGCTGCCGGGCGTCGGCGTCCCGCAGTCGAAGGTCACGGGAACGAAACAGAGGAAGGTCAAGTCATCCGTGCCTGCGTTCACGAACTGATGCATCTTGTTGGGTTCGATCAGCAGCACATCGCCGGCCGAGCAGGCATGGAACGCACCGTCGTACTCCACGCGCGCCGTTCCACCCATGATCATCACCTCGTGCTCATAGTTGTGTTGATGGCGCGGTGTGTGACCGCCTGGCGCAACCGTGTAATGCCGCATCGCGAATGTCGGCGCGCCATCCTTTCGTCCCACGAGCAGCCGCATCGCCACGCCCTGCACGCCGGGCATGTCGACGGGGGTCGGTTGCACTTCCTCCACGCGGCGCTTCAGCATGTCAGGAGGGTAGCGGCTATGTTCTCTCGCGTGGCAAAGTTGCACATCCAAGGATTTCCGCTCGGTGACTGGCAGACCAACAGCTATCTCGTGTGGGTCGAGCATCAGGGGCGGAAGCCTGCTTGGATCGTGGATGCGGGCGACCAACCCGCCGCGCTCATTGATGCAGTACGGCGCAGCGGCGCGGAGGTCGAGGCGATCCTGTTTACGCACGCGCACCTCGATCACATCATGGGCGTGCCCGACCTGCTGCGTGCCCTCGGCGACTTGCCGCGCCTCGCTCACGCGGCCGAACACGCATGGTTCGCCGATCCGCTGCTCAACCTTTCGGCGCTTGCCCATGTGCCGCCCGTGTCCGTAGCCAAGCCAACGGGAACGCTTGCGGAGGGCGACACCCTGCAGCTTGGCCCGACTGCGTGGCGCGTGATGCACACGCCCGGGCACAGTCCAGGATCCGTGTCACTGATCTGCGACGCCGCCGCAGCGGCGATCGTCGGCGACACACTGTTTGCCGGCTCGGTCGGCCGAAGCGATTTCCCGACGAGCGATCCGCGCCAACTCGACGCATCGCTCGCACGGCTCCTCCAGCTCGACGACCGCTTCGCCGTGCATCCCGGGCACGGTCCGTCAACCACCATCGGCGCCGAGCGGCGCAGCAATCCCTTCCTTCGGTGAGCGCGCCTCGCACCAGGCAGCCATGCGGATTGCAAGCACATCAAGCGGAAGGGGGCCCGCACCGAGCAGGTGGTCGTGGAACGCGCGCAGGTCGAACGCAGCGCCGAGCCGCCGTTCGCACTCGCTTCGGATGCGGCGAATCTCCAGTTCGCCGATCTTGTATGCGCACGCCTGCGCGGGCCAAGCGATGTAACGATCCACTTCGCGCTCGATGTTCAACATTGACAGCGCAGTGTTCGACGCCATGAATCGGATCGCCTCCGCGCGCGGCATGCCTTGCGCGTGGATGCCCGTGTCCACCACCAGCCGGCAGGCACGCCACATCTCGTAGAGCAGCCGCCCGAAGTCGTCATAGGGATCGGCAAAGAGCCCCATCGGCATCCCCAGCCGCTCCGCGTACAGCGCCCAGCCCTCGGTGAAAGCGGTTGCATCGATGTCGCGCCTGAACTCGCGAATCCCTTCGACCTCGCGCGCGAGCGCGATCTGCAGGTGGTGCCCGGGCACCGCCTCGTGCAGCGACAGCGGGATCATCTCGTAGATCGGCCGTTGATCGAGCGCGTAGGTGTTCGCGTAGAACCAGCCCGGCAGTCCGGCTTCCATGCTGCCCGACTGGTAGTACGCGGTGGTCTGCGACGGCGCCATGAAGCGCGGAATCTCGCGGACGCCGTAGGGCAATCGGGGCAGGACGCCGAAGAACTCGGGCAACTTCGCGTCGATGCGCTTGCAAATCGCGCGGTACCCGTCGAGCAGGGCATCGGCGCTGCGGTGGTAGAAGCGCGGGTCGCTGCGCAGGTACGCAATGAACTGCGCAAGTCGTTCGTCGGCTGGCAGCGCAGCGCGCGCAGTGTCCGCCGCGAACCAGTCGGTGCGCGCAATCACCTCGAGCATCTCGCTTCGGATGCGCGCCACCTCCCGAAGGCCGGTCTCGTGGATCGCCTGCGCACTCATGTCCGTAGTGGTGAAACGCCGCAACTCGAACTCGTAGAACGCGCTCCCCATCGGCTGGTCGCGCACGCTCACCGACTGCGGCGCAGCGGGGATGTAGTCGGACTTCAGCCACAGCAGCATCTCGCCGAGCGCAAGCAACGCATCGAGCCGCGCCTTCTCCGCCACTGCGCGCAGTTCCGCCTGACGCGCCGGCGGGATCGATGCGGGCATCGTGTCCAGCGGCGCCATCATGGGATCAAGATTGCCCGCAAGCACCACCTCAAACTGCGTCGTCGTTCCCTCGAGCACCGCGGCCGGCGGCACCATGCGCGCCTCCAGTCCCTCCACCATCATGGCCTGCGTATCGCGCACCGCCGATGGCAGCCGGGTCAAGCGCTTCACATAGTTCTCCCAGTCTTCGGGCGTGCGAAAGGGAACTCCCTCCGCGAACTGCGGCAAATCCTGCTGCGGACCGCCGCGCTGTCCGACCGGCATCATCCAGCGCTTGAACGCGAACCCTGCCGCGTCTTGGCGCATCTCGCGCATGAAGAGCGCATAGTCGAGTCGGTCTGTCTCGGGCAGCGCGGCTGCATCGATCGCCTCGCCGCGCTCGATGAAGTAGGTGATGTCGTTGTGCCGCAGCAACGCGCCGCGCGAACCAGGCTCGGTGATTCGATCCGCCTGCGTCGGCCTCCCGCGAGCGATCGCTGACTCGGGGAACGCAAGGTCGCGCCACCGCTGGTGTTCTTGGATGAGCGCCTCGAAGGCAGCGGACGCCGCGGCGGAGGCAGACGGCGGAGGCTCATCGGCTGCAACGCCCACACTGCTGAACACCAGCGCACACGCGCCCGCCAACGCCGCCAACATGTGGATGCGTCCACAGGAGCACGGATGCGCTTTCCCCCGAACGCACCGCTGCACGATCGACACCACAGCCCGCGTGCTCACCATGCTTGGACGGTACCGCACCATGGACGCCACCGCGGCCAAGCGATGCGCGGCGCGGGCTATACTTGCCGCCCCCCGTGAGCGCCGCCATCCCCACACCTACGGAACAGGGATATTCGCCTCCATCGGTGCGGCAGTTCGCGGTGTTTCTCGACAACAAGGTCGGCAAGCTTCTCGAACTGCTGAAACTGTTCGACGACGATTCGTCTGTGTCGATCGCCGCCCTCAGCGTGATGGACTCGAGCGATCATGCGGTCGTGCGCATGATCTTCTCGAACGCCGATGCCGCGCGGCACGCACTCCGCAAGCACAGTTACACATTCAGCGAACTCGATCTCATCGTGGTGCAGATCGGGCAGGGGCAGTCGCTGACGAAGTTGTGCCTGTACCTCCTCGGCGCTGAACTCAACATCCGATTCGTCTACCCAGTGCTTCTGCGTGCTTCGGGAGAGCCGTGCGTCGCGCTTGCAGTCGATGACTGTTACCTCGCGGGACAGATCCTGCTGCGCAAGCGATTCACGCTGCTCGGCGAAGAGGACCTCGGCTGACAAACGCGCCGAAGTGCGGCGGCACGCCAACTCGTCAGCCCAGTCGCATCAGCCAGCAGCAGGCTTCGGAGCGGGCTGCGGATTGGCCCCCTGATCGTCGTACGCGTAGACGGTTCCCTCTTGCTCCGCGTCACACTGCTTGTGATGGCCGTCGCAGAAGGGGAACTTCTGCGACAGTCCGCACGCGCAGATCCACACTGGCTTGTCCGACGGTTCAATCTTGATGGGGCGGTTTGCCGTGATGCGAACGAGGCGGGCCATGGTGCGTGCTCCAAGAAGGCGATGGCGAAGTGTGGATCGGGGTGGTGTGGAAACGCAACTCAGGCGCGCATCGTTTCGCCGCACTGGCTGGATCGATGCGCTGTTCCGTGCTGTGCGTTCACTGGTGCTGCCTCAACGGTCGCCGATGTCTTTGAAGTCTCCCAGATCCGGACTGCGCGCAAATCCAGTCCCCGAGCCCGAAGCGGACTCTCGAGCAGTGCGAAGCAAACCGTTGCGATGTTCTCCACGGACGGGTTCCGCTGGGCAAACTCAGGGCAATCCAGGTTCAGGTTGCGATGATCGAACCGTTCGATGACATGGCGACAGACTTCCTCCTCGAGCGCAGCCATCGACGGGGGACTCGCGACATCAGCCGACACCGACACTTCCACGCGGTAGTTGTGCCCATGCCCGTGTGCCCAGTTGCACTTGCCAAACTGCGCGCGGTTCGCATCCTCGGTGAGCGCTGCATCATGCATTCGGTGCGATGCGGCGAACTCGAAGGTTGATGTCACTGTCGTTTGCGTTGGCATATCCAGTCTCCACAACACCTGATGAAATGGGGTCAACCTCCATTGAAGCAGGTCAACGGGTCGTCCGAGGGCGCGCTCGACCCCGCGAGCAAGCTCATGGACCAGCACAGTTGGTTGTGCCGATGCAGCATCCTCGCGGACAAAGAGCGCCGAACGCAGGATACGGATCGCGGCGGCGCGAACCGCGTGATCGATGTCAGCCAAAGTGGCGATGCAGCCGTGGTTCTTCAGCGGATCTCCCCGAAGCGAAACCGAGAGTTCGAACCAAGCGCCCACGCGATCGGGGCACGGAAAGGAGGCAAACGAGTTGCCTTTGGTTGCTGAGTCCGGAGCCGATTCGCGCCCAACAAAGATGCGTACGGCGCGGGTCAGCACTGCCTCGGGCGACGCCCTCGGCACCATCTCCGAGGGAGTCCTGTCGCGTTGGGGAGAAGCTTCCATGACGAAAACGAGGATAGTGCTGTTCCGCGGCTTGACCGCTCCCCAAGATTCACCTATATTTCATGCACTACCAAGCCCCCGGAAGGGCTCGGCGTGAGGCTTGCCTCCGCCGGGCCTTTTTTACGCCCTTGCTTCATCTACGCCTTTTCTTCTACGCCTTTTCTTCAGTACGCCCTCTCTTCATCGCGATTGACCTGCCGACGCTGTTTTTAGCGGGATTTACGATGCCGTCCGCATGGTCCGCCTGATCCGAATGGCCCGAATGAGGTTCCGAGAACGAGCGTCCCGTGGGTCCTCGCAGTGGTGCGGCCTGCTTCGCCGTGGGTTGCTCCTCGCCTTGGGCTCCGGATTGCTGCTTTCATGCGCGCATTCCGCCGACGAATTGCAGAAAACAGAGGCGCTCGAAGGCGCGCGGGGTCCCGTGCTGATTTCGCAAGGGCTGTGGGTCTGCCGCGAGCGGGGTGAAGTTGTGGTGGATGCTCGGATCGCCGTGCGCGAGGGATGGCTCGAGCAGTTGGTTTGCAAGGCGGGCACCCGCGAACATGAGTCGCTGCTCGCGGTGGCGGTGGAGCCATCGCTCATCCACGCGGCGCTGCTGCTCGTCGGCGCACGACCCGGCACCCCAGGCTCGTGGCGCGAGGAGCAGGATGCGGGCGGCAGTTGGCGGATCAGTTGCGTCAGTCCGAGCGGATCGCCCGTCGAAGTGCTCGTGCGCGTTGGCGGTCCCGATGGTGAGCGCGAAGAGCGGCTGTGCGAATGGGTGCGCGGCGCGCGGGAGAAGGATGGCACGATCATCGATGAGCGTTTTCCCTGCGACCGATTCGTGTTCGCGGGGTCGCATGTGCGTGCGAATCCTCCGTCGCTTGGACCAGGTGAACACTATGTCGCCGACTACACCGGGTCGATCGTCGGGCTCGTGACCTTCGGCGATGAGATGATCGCCTTCCGCGAAGTCATTCCCGATCGAATCGAACTTGCGCCTGCGACATGGGCGGCGAACACAGCGCGCATGCCGCCCGAGGGCAGCGCGGTGCAACTGGTTTTCCGCGTTGCAGCGACTCAATCGCAGTAGGATCGCCCGCGTGCACGGCGATCATGCAGCACAGCTGCGGGGCATCTGCAGACGGTATTGCCATCCCGATGGCACGGTGATGGTCGATGCACTTCGCGGCGTGGACCTTCAGATCCCGCGCGGGCAGTATCTCGCCATCATGGGCGCGTCGGGTTCGGGTAAGAGCACGCTGATGAACATCCTCGGCTGCCTTGATCGACCGACGGGCGGTCAGTACCTGCTCGATGGACAGGATGTCGCGCAACTGAGCGACGAGCAACTCTCGCATGTGCGCGGCAAGCGCATCGGATTCGTCTTCCAGGCGTTCAACCTGATCCCCGAACTCACGGTGCTTGAGAATGTGGAAGTGCCGCTGTTCTATCAGGGGCTTGACCGCGCAGAGCGACGCGCGCGCGCGGCCGAGAAGATCGAGCTCGTCGGGCTCACCGCGCGCATGTCGCATCGCCCCGCGGAACTCTCGGGCGGACAGCAGCAGCGCGCCGCGATCGCGCGGGCGCTCGTGTCGAATCCGTCGATCATCATGGCCGACGAGCCCACGGGGAACCTCGACTCCGCAACGGGCGAGGCGATCCTCGGCGTGCTGGATCGCCTGCATGCGCAGGGGCTGACGATCGTGCTCGTCACGCACGATGACCGCATCGCCGAACGCTCGCAGCGTGTGATCCGACTGAGCGATGGATTGCTCATGTCGGATGTTCCAGGTGGTCGCGGAGCGTCCGCCCCAGTGCATGCCATGAACGCATCGGCTCCCGCGGAGCCACACGCCTAACGATGCGAATCCTCGGCATCGATCCAGGTTTGCAGCGCACGGGCTACGGCTGCGTTGACTGCGGCCGCGCCGGCAGCGTCAGCGTGGTGGAAGCGGGCATCCTGCGCCTGCAGGCTCGCACAACGGTGGCATCGCGCCTCGTTGCGCTCGAGCGCGACCTCACGGAACTCATCGCCGAACTGCGACCGCAGCGCATCGCCGTCGAGCAATTGTTCGTTCACGCCAAGCATGTCCGCACCGCCGTCATCATGGCGCATGCGCGCGGCGTGATCCTGCTCGCCGCTGCGCGCTCAGACATCGCCATCAGCGAGATCGCGCCGACCACGGTGAAGTCATCGCTGACTGGGAACGGTCACGCGACCAAGCGGCAGATGCAGTTGGCGATCGCGGCACGATGCGGACTGGCGAAGCCGCCATCGCCCGCCGATGTGGCGGATGCGCTCGCCGTGGCGCTCGCCGACGCGAATCGCCAGCGTTGACGCGGCGCGGCTACGCTTCGCGCCGCCGATGAAGCCCGTTCGCCTGCATACGCGCCGCATCTTCGGCGACCAGTTGACGCCCGTATTGGCGTATCGCCGCCTTGTCGCGCCGGACCAACGCAGTGCACCGAGTTTCCTGTTCGAATCCGTCGATCAGGGCGGGGCGGTGGGGCGGTACTCGATGCTCGGCGCACAGCCCGTGGTCGAGGTCATAGCGCGCGGCAACAGCGTCACGGTGCGCGAACATTCACCAAGCGGGGCGCATGACACGCACGCGCATGCCGAGGACCCGTTCCGCTGCGTGCGCGATGCAGCACGCTGGTCGGGAGTCGAGCCGATCGGCGAACTCCCGCCGTGCTTCTGCGGCGGATGGGTCGGCATGGTCGGTTTCGACGCGGTGCGATGGCTCGAACCAGGCAAGCTTCCCTTCGCGCATGCGCCGCGCGACGACCGAGGCTTGCCCGACCTGCATGTCGCGCTCTACCGCGATGTCGTCATCTTCGATCACGCCACCAAGGTCGTTCACTTGGTCTGCGCGCAACTGGCGGACGAGGCTCGCAGCGGTGCGTCGGCGCTCGATGCACTTGAAGCGCGCCTCACTGCCCCCATGCCGCCGCTTGCGAGCGGGCGCGTCGACCTTGATGTCGCGGCACGACCGCGCGATCCAGGCACGAGCGTCACCGAACGCAGCGCATTCGAGGCATCCGTGCGGCGGGCGGTCGAATACATCGCCGCGGGAGATGCGTTCCAGGTGGTGCTCAGCCAGCGATTCATGCGCAGCAGTTGGGTCGACCCGTTCGATGTCTACCGCGCGCTGCGTGTGGTCAATCCAAGCCCGTATCAGGTCTATCTGCAGGCGCAGGGATGCATCCTCGTTGCGGCGAGCCCCGAAATCCTCTGCCGAACGCGCGGGCGCGATGTCGTCAGCAGGCCGCTCGCTGGAACGCGCCGCCGCGGGCGCACGCACGACGAGGACGCAGCACTCGCGCGCGAACTGCTCGCCGACGAGAAGGAGCGCGCCGAGCACACGATGCTCGTCGACCTCGCGCGCAACGATCTGGGGCGCGTCAGCGATGCAGGATCAGTGCGGGTCGTTCGCTCGATGGAGATTGAACGCTTCTCGCATGTCATGCACATCTCATCGACGGTGACTGGGCGACTGCGTGCGGAGGTCGATGGGTGGGATGCGCTGCGCGCGGCATTGCCTGTCGGCACGGTCAGCGGTGCACCCAAGGTGCGCGCGATCGAGATCATCGATGAACTCGAACCCGTGCGGCGCGGTCCCTATGCGGGTGGGATCGGTGCGATCGGATGGTCGGGCGATGTCGACATGGCCATCGCGCTTCGCATGATGGTCGTTCCCGTGCCTCCCGAAGCGGATCATGCGCCGACTGGATCGGTGCAGTGGCAGTACCACCTGCAGGCAGGTGCGGGCGTGGTACTCGACAGCGATGCGGCGCGCGAATGGGAGGAAACGGCGAACAAGGCGGCTGGGCTCGCGCGCGCGATCGACCTCGCAGAAAACGCATGGGCCTCGCGCGCTGCGAAATGAACCAATCCGCAGGCGCGGTTCGGCGCGGTTTGGCGCGGGTGACGGCGGGTGACGGCGGGTGAATGCTCAGTCGTCCTCGTCGGCAAGCGGAATCGGATCGTCGCTGTCGTCCTTGCCGTCGCCGCCGTCGCTGCGATGCGCGGGACGCGGGTGTTCAGGTGGGCGCACGGGGCGTTCCATCTGCTGCCGAAGCACGGCCCGAGCCAACGCATCTTCGCGGTCGCGGGTCAACGCGCGGCGCCGCGCGCGATCTCCCTCGCGGAGTGCTGATGCCGCATCCTCGAGAATCTCGCGCGTCAGCACGAGCGACCCGATGCCCGCGAGGCAGCCGCCGATGAAGAGCAGCACGGCACCCACCGCAACCCACTCGAACTGCGGCGGCAGTTTCGGCAGCAGTCCAAGGAGCAACAGCGGCTGCACCAACGCCGCACCAGCCAGTGATGCCGCCGTCACGAGCCCCAAGTGCTTCGACGGCTCGCGCTCGCCCTCAGCCATGATGAGCCGCAAGCCGATCTGCGCCGAAGTGAGGTTGGCCAGCGCAATCAGCGCGGCCCAAGCACATTGCACCAACACAAGGAGCCACTCAAAGAATGCGGGTGTCTTGCTGAAGGACACCAGCACCAGCAGGATTCCGCCGCCGAGTGCGACGAACATCTCGGCGCGTGCAAGCAGCCACCAGCGCTCGGACACCTCGCTTGAAGCGTTCCACAACTGCACCTGCTCGCGCCGCAACTGCCACAGTGTCAGGCAGCGCGCCGCACTGCCGATGGTCAGCAGCAGCCACAGCAGCGTTCCTGGGCCTGGAAGCCCGACACAACCAAGCCACAGCGGGAGCGTCCAGAGCAGATTCCTGCGGATGCGGTCAAGCGCCAAGACGGACTGCCCGACCACCGAGTCGCCGCCGGACTGGGGATCGTCGAGGTTGCTCGAGCGCTGCGAACGAATGACCGAGGCACGAGAGACGGAACAACCGCACTCGGGACACTGCGGCGCGCTGCTGCCGCGCAGGTCGTAGCCGCAGTCGGGGCAGGGCACGGGCTGGTCGTGGATCACTGGGCTCGGCATGCAGAGGGGCTTCGTCAGTTGGGAAAACGCAAGGACATTTGAGGCGGTCGAACAACGCCTGCCCTCTCGGCAACCGCGCTGATTTCCGCCGCCGCCACTTGAACCGTTACCGCGGAATCAGACTATAACTACTGAGGGCGGCGGGCATCGGCCGCCCAATCCATATGGAGGACTCCATGACTTTCCCTGCCACGCGCCGCATGTCGGCCGATTTGTCGCCTTGGCTGCCGTCGCATCGGATGCAAACGGGTGCCGCGGCGCTTGCCGCGCTGCTTGCAATCGGCAGCGCTCTGCCAGCGAACGCGGAGACCCGCGACGGCGAGGCCGGCGTTGCAGCATGGAGCGACCGAGTGTGGGACGCCGCGAAGGCGGATGATCTCGGTGGCGTGCATGATCTTCTCTCGGCGCCTCCCGCGGGCGACGCCGCGGCCTTGCAGGCGCTTCGCGCCTCCGTCAAGCAGCGCAATGCGAATGTCGTGGAGCAAGAAAAGGCCCGCGTTGCCGAACTCGAACGCAGGACCAAGGATCTTGCCACCGCCACCAGCGCCGCCGATGTCACGCTCGCGCTGCTTCATGCCGTCAACATCAAGTACCTGATGCCGGCGGAGCAGTGGCAGTCGTGGCTTGCGGGTCCCGATGGTGTGTCGCTTGAGCGCCTCGCGCGCGGCGAACTCGACAAGGCGCAGCGCGATGGGGACCTGCTGCTTGCGCAGGAAATCCTCTTTCGATTGAAGGCGCTGCACGACGGCGCCGACACCGACCGCTACAAGGAGATCGATGCGGAACTGGATGCGTTCAACCGCAAGGTGACGCTCGTCGCCGAGTTCGCGCCACGCGAGCTGTATCGCTTGCGGAAGCTGCAGAACGCGCGACTTGAAGCGGCAGCGAAGGCAGAAGGCAAGCCGATCGCGCCCGCGAGCGAGGAGGAAAAGGATCCCGAGTTCAACGAACTGTTCGCCGATGATTGGAAGGAGCGCCTGCGCGGCATCACCCCGAAGTTGGTGCTGATGGGACTGCGGCAGGCGGCGAGCGAGCATGTCACGAACGCAGGCTGGGCACCGCTGATCGACGGCGGGCTCGACTCGGTGGAGTTGATGCTCGACACGCCGCAGCTGGTGGAGAACTTCAAGGGACTCGGCGATCCAGCGAAGGTTGCGGTGATGAAGGCCTTCGTCAAGAGCCAGCGTGAGGCGCTCGCGGCGCGCGAACCAGGCGCGCGAGTCGGGCCGTCGGATTTCCAGCGCGTCCTGAAGGAAATCTTCACGCGCAACGACGAGACCGTTCAACTGCCGCGCGAAGTGATCCTGCGTGAGTTCGGCGAGGGCGCGACCACGCAGTTGTCGAAGCAGTACGAGGACGACTACTCGGAGATCATCTGGCCCGATGGGCTGCGCCGATTCCGCCAGGGCATCGAAGGCAACTTCGTCGGCGTCGGCATCCTCATCCGCCACAACGACAAGCGCGAATTGATGATCGTCAATCCGCTCGAAGGCTCGCCCGCATCGCGCGCGGGCATCCGCCCGGGCGATCGCATCACGGCCGTCGATGGGCAATCCACCGTGGGCTGGACGCTCAACCGCGCCGTGGACACGATCACGGGGCCCGTCGGCCAGCCTGTCACGCTCACCGTTGCGCGCGAAGGCACCGCAGATCCGCTCGACTTCAAGCTGCGCCGCGCAAGCATCAAGATGCGTTCCGTGAACGGCTGGTGGAAGGAATCGCTCGACGAGCGCGGACTGCCCGAGTGGGATTGGTGGATCGATCCCGACAGCGGCATCGGCTACATCCGTCTCACATCGTTCAACGAGGATTCGCTCGACGACTTCATGGATTCCATCCGCGAGATGCGCAAGGGCGGGCGCCTGAACGGCCTCGTGCTCGACCTTCGCGGCAATCCTGGTGGACTGCTCAAGTCGGCGGTGGCGTTCGTCAATCTCTTCGTGCCAGAGGGGGAGATCGTGTCGGTGCAGGACCGCGACGGCAACATCCTCAATGCATTCAATGCGGAGCGGTCGCGTGCGGCGCTCGCTGGGCTCCCGCTGGTGGTGCTGATCAACGGCGCATCGGCGAGCGCAAGCGAAATCGTCTCGGGCAGCCTGCAAGCGCACGGCGCAGCAGTGGTGATCGGTGAGCGGTCGTTCGGCAAGGGCAGCGTGCAGACCGTTCAGCCGCTGCAGGACGGCGAGAACGAAGCTGCCGTGAAGGTGACGGTTCAGTACTACCTCATCCCAACGGAGACGGGCGGGCGGCGGCTCGTGCATCGCCGCACGCAGAGCACCGATTGGGGGGTGAACCCCGACTTGCTCGTGAAGCTCACGCCGAACCAGGCGGAAGGCAGCGGCGAGATGCGCCTCGCGGCCGACCGAATCGATGAAGGCGAGTGGAACCGCCATGGCGCGGACCTGCGCCCGATCATCGGCAACCTGCTCGCCAAGGGAATTGATCCGCAGTTGGAAACGGCGCTCATGGTGTTGCAGGCGCGCGTTGCTGGTGAAGCGGAGCGTGCGCAAATCGCGAAGTCCACGCAGGGCAAGGCAACGAGCCGAGGCAAGGCAGAACCGCAGTGACCCCGCGGCGCATCGATGCTGCTTGTCGCGGTGGGTCGGAACCCCTATAACAGAGGGGCTCGAGATCCATTCCATGGCTTCCGCCCCGCCAGCATCTGTTGACGCGACTTCGGGGGCAGGCGATTGCGCCACAGCGCAGCCTCCGCGCCCGAATGTTCCGCGAAACGAAGTGCCGTTCGAGACGGCGCGCGGTTGGCTCCGCGAAATGATGCTCATCCGCGAGTTTGAACTGCGCTGCATGCAGGCGTACCAGGACAAGAAGATCGGCGGCTTCTGCCATGTGTACATCGGGCAGGAGGCAGTCGCGGTCGGCTGCGTTGCCGCGGCGGAGCAGCGCGATCCGATCGTGACCGCGTACCGCGATCATGGACACGCCCTCGCGCGCGGAATGGACCCGCGATTCTGCATGGCGGAGATGTTCGGGCGCATCGGCGGATGCGCGAAGGGCAAGGGCGGATCGATGCACATGTTCGACCGCGCCAACAACCTGTTTGGCGGTCACGGCATCGTCGGCGCGCAGATTCCGCTCGGCGTCGGGCTTGCGTTCGGCACGAAGTACGAAGACGAAGTGATCAACGGCGGGAAGTCATCGCGCGTCACCCTGGCGTTCCTCGGTGATGGCGCGCTCAATCAAGGCTCGGTGCATGAGGCGATGAACCTCGCAGGGCTCTTTGACTTGCCCGTCATCATCATCTGCGAGAACAACGGCTACTCGATGGGTACATCGATCGTGCGCGGCACCACCATGGGGCATGACATTTCGGCGAAGGCAGCCGCCTACGGGATGGAGGGCATCGCCATCGATGGGATGGATGTGCTCGAGACCTACTGGGCGATGCGCGATGTCGTCGAGCGCGTGCGTTCCACCAGTCGACCCGTGTTCGTGGACATGCGCTGCTACCGATACAAGGGTCACTCCATGTCCGATCCGCGCAAGTACCGCACGCGGGAGGAAGAGGAGGCATACGAACGCGACGATCCGATTGGGCGCCTCAAGGCCCATCTCGATTCGCGCGGCTTGACCGAAGACGACTTCAAGTCGATCCAGCGCGAAGTGCGCGCAACGGTGCGCGCGGCGGTCGAGTGGTCCGATCAGTCGCCCGTGCCGCCGATGAGCGACCTCTACCGCGATGTGTACCTCGAGCGGTGGGGGCCCTACACCGGTTCAAGTGCGCCCGAGATGCTTGGCGGCGGTGAGAACGAGCCATCGTTCAAGGCGATCCGTCCCGTCGAGGGCGAAGGGGAACTGCTGTGACCGCAACGATGCGCGAAATCGAATTCCGCGACGCGGTGCGCGAGGCGATGAGCGAAGAGATGCGCCGCGACACGCGCGTGATGCTGCTCGGCGAAGAGGTCGCGCAGTACAACGGCGCGTACAAGGTCAGCCGCGGCATGCTCGACGAGTTCGGCCCGCGCCGCGTCATCGACACGCCGATCAGCGAGTCGGGGTTCGCGGGCATGGCCATTGGCGCTGCGATGCTTGGACTGCGCCCGATCGTGGAGTTCATGTCCTGGTCGTTCAGCCTCGTCGCCGCCGACCCGATCCTGAACAACGCACCGAAGATGCTGTACATGTCGGGCGGGCAGTACGGCTGCCCCGTGGTGTTCCGTGGCAATGACGGCGCGGGCGGTCAACTTGGATCGACTCACTCTTGGGCAGTCGAAGGGCTGTACTCGAATGTGCCTGGGCTCAAGATGGTGATCCCTTCGAATCCAGCCGATGCGAAGGGACTCATGAAGACAGCGATCCGCGACGACGATCCTGTCTTCTTCCTCGAAAGCGAGCGGCTGCTTTCGCTGAAGGGCGAAGTCCCCGAGGCCGAGTACCTGATCCCGTTCGGTCAGGCGCGCATCGCACGAACCGGGCGCGACTGCACGATCGTCTCGTTCGGGCGCCCCGTGCTCTTCTGTCTCGAGGCTGCGGATGCGCTCGCGCGCGAAGGGATCGACTGCGAGGTGCTCGACATGCGCACCATCCGTCCGCTCGATGCTGCAGCCATCGTGCGCAGCGTGCGGCGCACGGGCGCGTGCGTGGTCGTGGATCAGTCGTGGAGTTTCGGTTCGCCTGGGTCGGAAGTGGCAGCGCTTGTGCACCGCGAGTGCTTCGACGATCTCGACAACCATGTGCACCGCGTCCACTCAGCCGATGTGCCCGCGCCCTACGCCTATGATCTCGAACAGGAGTATCTCCCGAACACCCGCCGCATCTGCGAAGCGGTGCGCGCCTGTCTGTACAAAGCCTGACCCAACGCCATGCCAGTCCAGATCACGATGCCACGCCTGTCCGACACGATGCAGTCGGGAACGATCGTGCGTTGGAATGTGAAGGAAGGCGACAGCGTTGCATCGGGCGATGTGGTTGCCGATGTCGAAACGGACAAGGCAACGATGGAGATGCCCGTCTATGACGACGGCGTCATCAGCAAGATCATGGTTGCCGCTGGACAGCAGGTCCCCGTTGGAACGCCCATCGCCATCATCGCCGTCGACGGCGACGACGGGCAAGCGGTTGCAGTTGCATCGAGCCCCGCGGCTGCGCAGACACCCGCAGCACCCGCCGCGGCATCGAACGGTCAGTCCGCGCCACACGCGCAACCCGTGCCACATGCGCCACATCCAACGCGCGCAGCCGACAGCCCATCCGCGCGCGTGCGCGTTTCTCCGCTCGCTCGCCGCATGGCGGAGGAACTCGGCGTCTCGCTCGACGCAATCCGCGGCAGCGGACCCGGCGGTCGCATCGTCAAACAGGACATTCTCGCGGCGGCGAACCGCCAACCCTCCGCGCCTGCTCCCGCCGTGCTCGAAACGCGACCGCTCCCCGCAGAAACCGCACTCGCGTACCACGCGCCACTCGGTGCCGGCAGCAGCGAAGTCACCGTCAGCGGCATGCGCCAGGCGATCGCGCGCCGACTCGTCGAAAGCAAGTCCACCATCCCGCACTACCAAGTCGCGATGCGCGTCAACATGGACCCGCTGCTTGAACTGCGCACGATGCTGAACGCACAGCTCGAACCGCAAGGCGTGAAGCTGAGCGTGAACGACTTCATCGTCCGCGCCTGCGCGCTCGCGATGGCCGCGCACCCATTCTTCAACGCATCATGGGCCGGCGATCGGATCATCCTCCACGGCGATGTGAATGTCGGCGTCGCGGTCAGCCTCCCCGCCGAGCGCGGCGGCGGACTCGTCGTCGCAGTGCTGCAGCACGCGAATCGCAAGGGACTGCGCGACATCTCCACGGAAACGCGCGCACTGGCTGAGAAGGCGCGAACGCGCGGGCTCGGGCCAGAAGACATGTCGGGCGCCACCTTCACCATCAGCAACCTCGGCATGTTCGGCGTGGACAACTTCACCGCCATCATCAACCCGCCCAACAGCGCGATCCTCGCGTGCGGCGCGGCAGTCGAGCAGCCCGTGGTGCGGAACCACCAACTCGTGGTCGGGCACGAAATGCAGGCAACCCTCAGCCTCGATCACCGAGTGATCGACGGCGCGATGGCGGCGGAGTACCTGCAGACCGTCAAGCACAATCTCGAGAACCCAGCCACGCTGCTCGTCTGAACGCGCCTGCAGAGCGCGTTGACCGCGCGCGCCCTCGGCATGCGCCCTGCTGCCCTGCTGGGGCTCAGACAGCTCTCGCCCGCTCCACGGACCTGCGGTCCGCGTTCGCGGGCTCGAGAACTCGCCCAGCAGGGGATGCCTCGGGCGCGCACGGACGAACGCACAACATCGAGCGAGCCGAAACGCGCCCCGCGGGTGGGCTGCGGCATGCCTGTGCTGGGCGAGTTGTTGAGCCTGCGAACGCCCAGCCGCGTGGAGCAGGCGAGACTGTCTGAGCCCCAGCACGGCTATGCCGCAGCCCCATTGGCGTGGGAATGGATGCGCGGCATCCATTCCGCAGCCCAATTGGCGTGGGAATGGATGCGTGGCATCCATTCGGATGCGTTCACGATGCGAAATCGCCGTAGGCAACATTTCCTTTGCACGACATATGCAAATCATTCACGATTTGGTGAGACCGTTCCGACCATGATCATTGTCGCCGCCGTTCTCGCCGCCGCCACCGCAGGTCCCGACATCGCCTTTGAGTTCCTCGGACGGACGAGTTCATCCGGCTACGACGTTGCCGGCGCTGAGATCGTTGCGTTCGATCGCGCGTCGGGCCGTGCGTTCGTGGTGAACGCGCTCGCCAATGCGGTCGACATCGTTGACATCTCCGTGCCGACCGCGCCAGTGCGCGTGGGAACGGTGTCGCTCATTCCGTACGGTGGGGGACTGCAGAGCGTGGCTGCACGCGATGGCCTCATTGCCCTTGCGGTGGAGGCGACGCCGAAGACCGATCCAGGCACCGTTGTGTTCATGGATGCAACGGGTGTTGTCAGCAGTGCGGTGACCGTTGGCGCGCTGCCGGATCATGTGTGTTTCACGCCAGATGGGACGCGGCTGATCGTGTGCAACGAGGGCGAACCCGATGCGAACTACGAGATTGATCCCGTTGGTTCGATCTCGATCATCGATGTCAGTGGCAGCACGATCGATCAGTCAGATGTGGTCACGCTCAGCTTCGATGGGTTGCCTGCGGGGACGATCGATCCGTCGATCCGTCCGTTCGGCGTGAATGCGCCATCGATCGGGCAGGATCTCGAGCCAGAGTATGCAGCGGTGTCGGCGGATTCGCAGTCGGTCGTGGTGACGCTGCAGGAGCACAGCGCGGTGGCGCTTGTCGATCTGACGGTGCCGCGCATTGCCGCGGTGCGACCGCTCGGGCTGAAGGATCATGCGTCGGGGGTTGCAGGGCTCGTCACGGCGGCGCTGCAGAATCCGCCGCTGCTTGGCACGACGGCGGCGGGACAGGACATCCTGCTTGGTGGTTTCAGCGGTCTGTGGTTTGACTCGATCGATCCCGCGACAGGCGTCATCACTTTCCTTGCGAACCCTGATCGCGGTCCGAACTGCGAGCCAGTGAATGTCGATGGCGATGCTGCGCTGGAGCGCCCGTTCCCGCTGCCAGCGTTCCAGCCGCGCGTGTGCACGCTGACATACAACCCTGCAACCAACGAACTGTCGCTGGTCGGCCAGACGCTGCTGCGCAAGCCCGATGGATCCCCGATGACTGGGTTGCCCAATGTCTTCGGGCAGTCACCTGGCTTGGCGAACACGGATGAACAACCGTGCGACCTCTTCGGCCAGCCGCTGGCGTTTGATCCGATCGGTGCTGACCTCGAAGGCATTGTGCGAACGAGCGACGGTTCGATGTGGATGTGCGACGAGTACCGCCCGTCGATTTACCGATTTGCCGCCGATGGACTGATGCTGGCGCGCTATGTGCCGTTCGGCGCGAATTCGTACGGCAGCGTTCTCGGCACGGAGGCGTTGCCTGCGGTGTATGCGCAGCGGCGCGACAACCGCGGCTTCGAGGCGATCGCGGTCTGGAACGACCTCCTCTATTGCTTCGTGCAAAGCCCGCTCGACAATCCTGATGTGGCGAACGATGCCAACTCGAAGGCGTCGCAGAACACGCGCATCCTGGTGTTCAATCCAGCGACCGAGTCCGTGATCGCCGAGTACCTCTATGTGCTTGAAGGTGGCACGAGCGACAAGATGGGCGATGCGTGCGCGTCGGGTCCAGGTCGATTCCTCGTGGTTGAGCGCGACAGCGCCGTCGGCCCCGCAAGCAAGAAGAAGATCTTCGAGATCGACCTCGCTGGTGCCACTGACCTCTCCACGCTGCCAAGTTCGGTCGCTGGGCCAGGTGGAACGCTCGATCGGATGACTGCCGCACAACTGGTTGCTGCGGGAATCGTTCCTGTCAGCAAGCGCGTGCGCGTCGATCTCGCCGCGGTCGGCTATGCAGCCGTGGGTGACAAGGTCGAGGGCATTGCCATGCGCGATGCGTCGACCATCTTCGTCATCAACGACAACGACTTCCAGATGCAGGGCACATTCAACCCTGCGACCGGACTGCTGACGAACAACCCGAACCCCGCGTCGACCGTGCTTGGCGTGGTGACTTTCTCCGGCAACGGTCTCGACCCCACCGATCAGGACGGCGGCAACTTCATTCGCGCTTGGCCCGTGTTCGGCGCTTACATGCCCGACGCAGTGGCGAGCTTTGCGGCGGGTGGGCAGAACTACTTCGTCACCGCCAACGAAGGCGATGCGCGCGAGTGGGGCACATTCTTCGACGGAACACCAGTCAGCACGACAACGGTGGTGCTCGATCCGCAGGTGTTCCCAGGCCGAGCCTGGCTCAAGGCGAACGCGCGTCTGGGGCGCCTGCAGGTCCGCAAGGATTTGGGCGACCTCGATGGCGACGGCGACTATGACCGCCTCGTGTCGTACGGCGCACGCAGCTTCACCATCTGGGATGCGCAGGCCGCCAAGGTTTGGGATTCGGGCGATCAACTCGAACAGTTGACTGCTGCGCGATTCCCCGCGAACTTCAACTGCAGCAACACCAACAACTCGCGCGACAATCGCAGTCGGCAGAAGGGGCCCGAGCCCGAGGGCGTGACCGTTGGGAGCGCGTACGGGAAGACCTACTTCTTCGGGTGCCTCGAGCGCGTCGGCGGCGTGATCGCCTATTCGGTCGATGACCCGACCGCCCCCGTGTTCCAGGACTACCTCAACTCCCGCGATTTCACGCAGTTGCCGTTCCTTGGGAACGCCGGCGACCTGGGCACGGAAGGGCTTGCCTTCATCCGTGCGGAAGATTCGCCAAACGGTTTCCCGCTCCTCCTTGCCTCGCACGAGGTCAGCGGCACCCTCTCGGTCGTTCAGATCAACCGAGTGTGCAATGGACTTGGCGATGTGACGGCCGACTGCCTCGTGGATGGGAACGATCTCGTGGTGCTGTTGGCGGCTTGGGGCACCTGCGATGTTCGTCAGCAGATCTGCGGCGCAGATCTCGATGGAAACGGGCTCGTGGACGGTGCTGACTTGGTCACCATGCTTGCCAACTGGGGTTCCTGATCCACCCGACAGGCAGGTATCAGCCCGTGCCCAGTTCCGAACCCTGAACGAAATCTTCGCATTTTCTTCACTTGCGTTTGCGGTGGATCGCGGCACAATGCTGTGGTTGATGGAGAGTCGGAACGGGGGTCGCGGTACGCCTTTTGGAAGCCGCTTTGGCGATTGCCGCGTGGCTTGAATCAAGCAGTTTCCCCTCCCGTTTTTCCGTCCTCTCTCTCCCCCCTCCCCCCTCTTGGAGCATCCCTTGAAGAACATCGTTTTGTCCGCTGGTTTCGTTGCGTTGTTGACCGCGTCCGCGTCTGCCAACATCCGTATCACCGAAGCCATGAGTTCGAGCAACGGCGGTGGAACCCCAACCGTCGACTGGATCGAAATCACCAACTTCGGCTCGACGGCCGTCAGCCTGTCCGGCTGGAAGATGGACGACAGTTCGTTCAACTTCGCTGCTTCGGTGGCGCTGAGCGGCATCTCCTCGATCGCAGCTGGTGAGTCCGTGGTGTTCATCGAATCAGCCGCTGGCGCAGCTGTCGGCAGTTTCCGCACCTTCTGGGGCGGTCTCAGCGGCGTGCAGGTTGGCTACTACTCGGGAAGCGGCGTTGGCCTGAGCTCAGGTGGCGACGGAGCATCGATCTTCAACAGCGCAGGAACAATCGTGTCGCAGGTCTCGTTCGGCGCTGCAACGAGTGGCAGCAGTTTCTTCTATGGCTACAACGCCGACGGTTCGATCAACTCGCTGTACAACGGTGTGGTGAGCACCGTCGGCACGATCGATTCGCAAGTGACCACTTCGCGAAGCGGCGACACCGCATCAATCGGCACCGCGATCCCTGCCCCTGGCGCGATCGCACTGCTGGGACTCGCTGGGCTTGCCTCGCGCCGACGCTTCCGCTGAGCGTTCCGCACGATCAACACCCAACTTGATACTCGCGCGCGGGCGACCGACTGGTCGCCCGCGCTGCGCTTTTGCAGGGACGAAGTAGCGATGGGCGACGCGTTGCCCCAGACGCCCCCGACACGGCGCAAATCTCGGGACCTGTTTGTGCAGGGGGCGCTTACGCGCTATGTTGGGCGAGTCATGCGAACTTCTGCGCGGTCCGTCACCTCCATCCGTGCTGTCGGCATCGCCGCACAGTTCGCCTTGGCGCTTGGCGTCGCCTGCGCTGAAGCCCACGCGCAGTGCACGGCGGACATCGACCAGAATGCGCAAGTCGGCGGCAGCGATCTCACGATCCTGCTCTCGGCATGGGGCACGAGCGGCCAAGGCACCTTCAACTCGGATCTCAACAACGATGGCATCGTCGGCGGATCAGACCTGACCATTCTGCTCTCTGCCTGGGGTCCCTGCGCACCAACGGTGCCCGATTGGGCAACGCTGATCGAGGCACTTCCCGATCCCGCGGTCGTCCCTGATGCAGCCCTGCGTTCGCAGATCATCGCCACTGGACTCGCCTGGCGCGTGCGCGACGCACAAACACTCATCGAGATGCTGCTGATCCCGCCTGGCTCCTATCAGCGCGGTTGCAGCGCCTCACTCGCGAGCGCATGCAATAGCGATGAAAACCCGCGGCACACGGTCACGCTCACCAATGCGTTCTACCTCGGGCGCTACGAAGTCACGCAAGCGCAGTGGGTTTCCGTGATCGGTTCCAACCCGAGTGCGTTCCAGGGCGACGCATACCCCGACGCCGCCGATCGACCAGTGGAACAGATCGGCTGGGACGCATCGATGCCGTTCTTCAAGATCACGGGAATGCGCATGCCGACCGAGGCAGAATGGGAATACGCGTTCCGCGCTGGTACTGGCAGCGCATTCCATGGCACGGCGAACTTCCCCGCGGGCACCGACGACGATGCGCGCCTGCCTGAGATCGCTTGGTTCGCGGGCAACAACGGTGCAAGCGGTTCGTCCAGCTACGGGACCAAGCGCGTCGGCCTGAAGGCGGGCAACGGCTTCGGCCTGCATGACATGGCGGGCAATGTGTTCGAGTGGGTGAACGACTGGTGGGGGACCTATGAGCCAAACGCGCAGGTCGATCCGACTGGTCCATTGACTGGATCGTTTCGAGTGCTGCGCGGCGGGAACTGGTTGATGGGTGCAGCGAACTGCCGCGCGTCGGCGCGGTATCTGACACTTTTCCCAAGTTCGATCGTCGGAATCCGCGCAGCGCGAAACCCCTGAACCGCGCGCGCGCCTGCAGAGCGCCTCTACCGCGCGCGCCCTCGGCATGCACCCTGCTGGGGCTCAGACAGCTCTCGCCCGCTCCACGGACCTGCGGTCCGCGTTCGCGGGCTCGAGAACTCGCCCAGCAGGGGATGCCTCGGGCGCGCA
>RFON01000023.1 GCA_009926625.1 Planctomycetota bacterium | reverse complement strand
CGATCGCGCGCGCGATCGATGGAGGCATGACGCAGCGCGGCCGACCGTACTTCGTGATGGAGTTTGTCGAGGGCAAGCCGATCACCACGGCGTGCGATGTCGCTCAGGCTGATCTCAAGACGCGTGCTTTGCTGCTTGCCTCCGCATGCGATGCCGTGCAGCATGCGCACCAACGCGGCGTTCTTCACCGCGATCTCACGCCCGGCAATGTGCTCGCTCGCCGCGGCGAGCAGGGCGCACTTGAGGTCAAGGTGATCGACTTCGGCGTCGCGAAAGCACTGACTTCCAACGAGAACCCTTCGGTGACGGAAGCAGGCGAGATGATCGGCACACCAGCATCGATGAGTCCCGAACAGGCGCGCGGTGGAGATGCGGATACGCGCAGCGATGTTTGGGGGCTTGGATCGATTCTGCATGAACTGCTGCTGGGAGTTCCACCGACGGGGGATCCTCTCGGATCCACGATCACGCGTGCACGCGCGATCGCAAACTTGCGCGGCGGGATCGTCGTGTCGCGAGACGAGTTGCTTCGCCGATTCGACGATGCATTGCTCGTCGCGCGATCCGCTTCGCGCGTGCAACTGCTGCACGCGACTCGCGGCGAACTGGGCTGGATCCTCGACCGTGCGCTTGCCCCCGATCCAGCCGATCGCTACCAGTCTCCTGCTGCGTTCGCCGCGGATCTCCGCGCGTGGTGTTCCGGGGGCGCCTTGGAAGCGGGACCGCGCACGCTGACCTACCGCGTTCGTGCCTATGCGCGTACACACCGAATGCAGGTCGCGGCTGCTGCCGTGATCGGTCTGGTGCTTGTGGGTGCGACTGCCGTCTCGTCGTGGTTCGCCGTTCATGAGTCTCGCGCACGCGCTGAAGTGGAGCGGCGCGCGGAGGAAGTTCGCCGCATTGCAAGCGTTCAGTCAAAGGTCATCGCGGGACTCCGCCCTGACTTCCTCGGAGCGGAGATCGTGCAGGATCTTCTCAATCGCCACCGCGATGCACTTGTGCGCGATGAGCCTGACCGAAGTATTCGCAAGGAGCTGCTCGCCACGATGTACCGAGAGGTGCTCAAGGTGAACAAGAGTGATCTGGGTGGGGCCGTGATCGCGCGGCGTCTGCTCGACCCGCTCGAGGCGGAAGCCGATGCCCTTGAAGACCTTCCCCTCGCAGCGGCACAACTGCGCCACGAAGTCGCAGATCGCCGCTGGCAACTTGGACAGTTGGAGCAGGCGCAGGCGCTTGCCTCCCGTGCTCGCGACATCAGGCGCGAAACCCTCGGACAGCTGCATCAGGACACGCTCGACACCACGCACCTGTGCGGCATGATCGCGTGGTCGCAGGGCCGAATGGATGAAGCGATCGCGCTTCTTTCTGAGGCGTGGAGCGGGCGTTCACGCACCCTGCCCGAGGACGACATCCGCACGAGCGAATCAGCTATGCAACTCGGCAGTGCGCTTGCGGCGGCGGACAGAAGCGCGGAGGCGCTCGAGCCTCTCGAAGTGTCGCTCGCCGCGCGGCGAAAGCTGTTCGGCGCTGATTCGGCGGAAGCGGCTGGTCCGCTTCGTGAGTTGGGAACGGCGCTCGCCAATCTCGGCAACTTCTCACAGGGTCAGTCCATGCTGCGCGAGGCGTGGGAGATTCGTGTTCGAACAATCGGGTTGGATGCGCCAGGCACCGTGCGCGCTCAAGTCGGGCTTGCCTTCGCACTTCAGCAAGGTGGCGACATTGCTCAGGCATGCGAGGTGTACAAAGATGCACTGCCTCGGCTCGCCCGCACGGCGGGAACGCAGTCCGCGAACTATCTGCACCATCGTGTCGCGCACGCCCAATGCCTCCTGCGATCGGGGAAGCTGTCACTCGCTCGGACAGAACTGGAGGAGTCCCAGGCCGCGCTCGAGCGAGCAGTCGGAGCGACGGCTCCCGCGACGCTGCGCTGCACGGCGAGCCTCGCCGAGGCGATGGCCATCGAAACTGGCGATCCATTGTCAGAAGGACTGGTGGATGATGCTCTGGCAGCCGCGCAGGCGGCATCGGTCGCGCGCGGTCAGACCAACGACCTGCTGCTTCGTGATCTGCGCGGGGCGCGGGAGAGAGTTCTGGCGGCTCTTCGTGCGCCCGTGCATGCGGGAGGACCCAACCGATGAAGCGTGTTCGGCGGAAGCCGTTGCTCGGCGCTTCGTCAAAGCCGCAACCGGAGCGCTTGCGCGCGGCCCCGTCCGTGCGGCGGACAGTGCGTAGCTCGCGCGCGCTGCATGAACTCGTCAACCACTCCTATCCCGAACTTCGCCGCATCGCGGCGCGGGAGATCCGCGCATCGGGACTCACGAAGACGATCACCCCCAGCTCACTCGTCGCAGAGTCGGTTGTTCGCTTGATGAACCAGCGGAAGCCCCCGAAGAACGATCGGCATCTGTGCGGACTTGCAACGATCCTGATGGCGCAGGCACTGTCGGACCGTGCAAAGTTCCGCCGCGCGCAGAAACGCGGCAAGGGGCTGCGGCCAGGAGTGCTCGGGGGAGATGTCGTTGACGACATGCGGAACCCGCGGGGAGCTGCGGGCTCCGAGGCGGGCGATCGCAGCGTCCAGGAACTGCGCGATTCCATTCTGGAACACATGGCACGGCTGTCGACCACCCAACCACGGATGATGGAGGTTCTTGCGCTGCATGCGATTCTTGATGTGCCCGTTCCGCGGGTCGCCGAACTGCTCGGGATCAGTGAGCGCACCGCGTACCGCGAGTTGACAGATGGTCGGCAGCGCCTCGCAAAGCGCATGGGGGTTCGGGAGAAGAAAGGTTGAGTGACCCGCGTCGCTGCAAGCCGACGCTCGATGATGTGCTGTTGGCACTGCGTGCGGAGGTTCGCGAGGGACAGCTGGCGGATGCTCTGCAGTGTGGGCCATTCACGCTGCTGTCGAGGATTGGCGAGGGCGCGGTCGCCGAGGTGTTTTCTGCCGCTCGCGGCACGGGGCGCGGTGCAACTCATGCAGTCAAGTTGCTGCGTGCCGGAATCGACAGCGAGGAGATGCTGGAACGCTTCGCGCGCGAACGGCGGATCGTCGAGTCGCTTGCTCATCCAGGGATCGTGCCCGTGATCGATGCGGGTGTTCACGCGAGCGGCTCACCATGGCTGGCCATGCCGCTCGTTCGCGGTTCCGCCGTCACGCATGCTGCCGATGATGCAGCGCTTGATGTGGAGTCTCGCCTCGTGCTTGCAGTTCGGCTGGTGTCAGCGATAGCGGCAGCGCACGCCGCTGGTGTGGTGCACCGTGATCTGAAGCCTGGCAACGCGCTCGCCGAGGTAACGAAGGACGGTGCACTTCAACCGCGAGTGATCGATTTTGGCATGGCGCGTTCCGTGATCAGCAGCGGTATGCGCCTCACGCCCATCTCGCCAGCGCATCGGATGGGAACGCCCGCCTACATGGCGCCTGAGCAGTGGGATCTCGGGCTTGCGGCGTGCGATGCAAGCGCGGATGTGTTTGCTCTGGGGATGATCCTTGGTGAACTGCTGTGCGGCCTTGTTCCGCGTGATGGCGCATGGATGAAGGCGAGAAGTGATGCCAGTGCGGCGCAGTCTGGGCGGTCGCGGTCAGCGGCGCGGCGAAGCAGGCCGGGGAACGCCATGCCGCCCACGCAGGTGCTGCGTGCGCTCACCCTGACCGATCCCCTGCGTGCCGATCAGATCGCCGAGCGCCGTCGATGCCGATCGGGAGACGAGCTCGCAGCGAAGATCGAAGATTTCGATTCGCTCGTCGCCAGATGTTGCGCCGAGAGACCCGAGGGTCGCCCTGCCGATGCAGGCGCTCTGCTGGCACTCATGCCAAAGTGATGTCGGGCACAGCGCCCGCGTGAAGGCACTATCGTGGCGGCGCATGGCGGAACTTGCCGCATCGGTGATCGTCACCACCTACAACCGACCCGATGCGCTTCGCTGCGTACTCGAAGGACTGCTCGTGCAGGATCGCCGTGACTTCGAGTGCATCGTCGCCGATGACGGCAGCGGGCCTGAAACCGCGGCGGTTGTGGAGTCGTTCAAGCCGCGGTTCGCAGCAGCCGGAATCGCCCGCCTCCACTGGGAGTGGCAGGAGGACAAGGGATTTCGCGCCGCCGCGATCCGCAACCGTGCTGCCGAACAGGCGCGAGCACCCTGGATCATCTTCCTCGATGGCGATTGCGTGCCGCGCGCGGCGTTCATTCGAGGACACACTTCATGCGCAAACACTCTTCGGCTGAGTCGCGGCAGTCGTGTGCTCTTGACTCCCCTCCTCACAAACGATGCGCTTGCTGGCAAGGTGCAACTTCATCTGCTGACGACACATGCCCTTTGGCGACTTCGTCGAAAGGGACAAGTGAACCAGTTCATCCCGATGGTCGGCGGAGTCGTTGATGGCTTCCGAACCTTGTGGACGGCGGCTCGACTGGACCGTTGGAAGAGCGTCCGTACATGCAATCTCGCCCTGCACCGCCGCTGTCTTGAAAACCTGGGCGGGTTCGATGAACGCTTCGTGGGCTGGGGACTTGAGGACAGCGAGTTCTGTCTCCGCGCGCAGCATGCAGGGCTGCGCCTGCTGCGCGCCCCCGCTGGCACCACAGTTCTGCACCTCTGGCACCGCGAGGGGAGCCCGGCCTTCTCACGCCAGAGCCAAGACCTGTTTGCTGCGACCGTCGCACAGCGCCTCAAGCGCACCGAGCACGGACTTCGCGGCGCATCACAACCCTGCTGAGTGCTACATTGACCTCACATGAAGGCGGTGATACTCGCGGGTGGACTCGGCACGCGCATCTCAGAAGAGACGCATCTGAAGCCAAAGCCGATGATCGAGATCGGCGGACGCCCGATCCTCTGGCACATCATGAAGCTCTACTCGTCTTTTGGCGTGCATGAGTTCGTCATTTGCTGTGGATACCGCGGCTACATGATCAAGGAGTACTTCGCGAACTACTTCCTGCACATGTCCGATGTGACGTTTGATATGGAGCACAACCGCATGGAGGTGCACCAACGCAACAGCGAACCATGGCGCGTGACACTCGTCGACACGGGCGAGGAGACGCTCACGGGCGGACGATTGAAGCGAGTGGCGAACCACGTGCGCAATGAAGAAGCGTTTTTCTTCACCTACGGCGATGGGCTGTGCGACGCTGACCTGGATGCCGAACTTGCGTTCCACCGTAGCCATGGGAAGTTGGCGACCGTGCTCGCCGTGCGTCCTCCAGGGCGTTACGGCGCACTTGAAATCAATGGGAGTCATGTCAGTGGGTTTGCGGAAAAACCACGCGGTGATGGGGGGCTCATCAGTGGTGGATTCTTTGTTCTCTCGCCGAAGTGCATCGATCTGATCGGCGGTGACGACACGCCTTGGGAAGGGGGACCTCTCACGACACTTGCGTCCTCCAAACAACTCGAAGCGTTCGAGCACAGCGGCTTTTGGCAGGCCATGGACACGCTTCGCGACAAGCGGCAATTGGAGGATCTCTGGCAGTCCCGCAGCGCGCCTTGGAAGAAGTGGGCGTGACTCGCTCCTTCTGGCGCGGTCGACGCGTCTTCCTCACTGGGCACACTGGGTTCAAGGGTGGTTGGCTCGCACTCTGGCTCTCGGACATGGGAGCCGAAGTGCACGGCTACGCACTGCCACCGCCAACAACGCCGAGCCTCTTTGAGATTTCAGACATTGGGCAACGACTGTCTTCGAGCACCATGGCGGACATTCGTGATTCCTCCGCTTTGGCATCAGCACTGCGAACATCGAAAGCAGAAGTGGTTTTCCACTTGGCCGCACAGCCGCTTGTTCGACAGAGTTACCGAGATCCGATCGAGACATTTGGCACGAATGTCATGGGAACTGTTCATCTGCTTGATGCCGTACGTTCGTCCGAGGGCGTGCGGTGTGTTGTGAATGTGACGACGGACAAGTGCTACGAGCATCGCGACGGCGATGCCCCCTTTTGCGAAACGGATCGGATGGGTGGGCACGACCCCTACTCGAGCAGCAAAGGTTGCTCTGAACTCATCACCGACGCTTATCGACGTTCGTTTCTGGCTGCTCAGGGTGTTCGCGTCGCGTCTGCGCGAGCGGGCAATGTCATCGGCGGAGGCGACTGGGCTCGCGATCGACTCGTGCCAGACTTCCTGCGTGCCATCGATGCGGAGTGCGAGATTGTCATCCGCTCACCCGGGGCAACGCGACCGTGGCAACATGTACTCGAACCCATCTCGGGATACCTCCAACTGGCCGAGAGATTGTGTGAAGGCGGTGAGCCCTTCGATGGAGCGTGGAACTTCGGACCACCGCGAACAGATTCGCGTTCGGTTCGGTGGATTGTTGAACACCTGTGTCGCGAAGTGCCGGGCGCGCGGTGGCGTGTGAGCACGGATCCGCAACCGCACGAGGCTCATTTCCTATCCCTCGACAACACAAAGGCACGGGAGCAACTGAAGTGGACTCCACGCTGGTCCATTGAGACCGCTCTGGCACGCACGCTGGCGTGGCATCGTGCCTGGCGAAGTGGCGATCCGATGCAGCCACAGTGCATCGCGCAAATCCGTGAATATGAGGACTCCAGATGACGCCACGCTTTACATTGCTTCCCACCCCAATAGACGGGCTGCTTGTCGTGGAACGCAAGCCACTCAAGGACGCGCGCGGATCGCTCGAGCGGCTCTATTGTTCGCTGGAACTTGGAGGGCTTCTCGGCGATTGCCCCCTTGCCGCGATCAATAGAACCCAAACGACGCAGCGCGGCACCGTCCGAGGGATGCACTTTCAACGGGCGCCGCACGCTGAGCTCAAGCTTGTTTCTTGTCTTCGGGGTGAGGTCCACGATGTCGCTGTTGATCTGCGCCGTGACTCTCGCACCTTCCTCCAGCATCACGCCGTCCTCCTGTCTGCCGAGAACAGCCGCTCGCTCCTCATTCCTCAGGGCTTCGCGCACGGATTCCAAACCTTGTGTGATGGATGCGAGATGCTGTATCTGCACACGGCGTCGTACCACCCAGAGAGCGAGGATGGGCTCGATGCAATGGACCCACGCCTGTCGATCGCTTGGCCGCTGCCGGTCAGCGAACGGTCGACGCGCGACCAATCCCACGCGCCGCTCGACGCATCGTTCAAGGGCATCGTGCCGTGAAGTGCCGCCACTGCTCCGCGCCGCTGGTGCTGCCGCTCGTCGACCTCGGCACAGCGCCGCCGTCGAACGCCTACCTGACCGTCGAGGCACTGCAGCGCCCAGAACGGAGGTTTCCTCTGCGCGTGTTGGTGTGCGAGCACTGCTGGCTGGTGCAGACCGAGGACTTCACGAATGCGCACGAACTGTTCGACGCTGACTATGCGTACTTCAGCGGCGTCTCGACCTCTTGGCAGGCGCACGCCGAGCTGTACGTGGGCGACATGGTGGCGCGCTTCGGGTTGCATGCAGACAGCCGTGTTGTGGAAGTAGCCGCCAACGACGGCTCTCTGCTGCAGTTCGTGAAGGCCCGCGGCATTCCGTGCACGGGGGTCGAGCCGACCGCGAGTACTGCAGCGGCTGCACGGGCCAAGGGGATCGATGTGGTGCAGGACTTCTTCGGTCGTCGCCTCGCCGGTGAGATGAGTGCCCGCGGACTGCAGGCCGACCTTCTCACCGCCAACAATGTGCTGGCTCATGTGCCCGACATCAATGACTTCGCGGCGGGTTTCGCCGCGCTGCTGAAACCGTACGGCGTAGCAACCTTCGAGTTTCCACATCTGCTGCGGCTGATGGATGATGCACAGTTCGACACCATCTACCACGAGCACTTCTCGTACCTCTCGCTGACCGCGCTGCAGTCCGTGTTCGAGAAAGCTGGGTTGCAGATGTTCGACGTGCAGGAACTGCCCACGCACGGCGGCAGCCTGCGGGTATTCGCGCAGCGGGCGCACACATCGACCCATGCCGTGGCGCAGACGGTCGACAAGATGCTGCAGCGCGAGCGCAATGTCGGCGTTTGTACAGCAGCCTATTACCAGGGTCTGCAGTTGCGAGCCGAACGCATTCGCGACGACCTTCTGGGTTTCCTGCGCGAAGCCAAGGCGGAGGGCCGATCGGTGATGGGTTACGGCGCAGCCGCCAAAGGCAACACGCTTCTCAACTTCGCCGGCATCGGACCTGACCTGGTGCGCTGCGTCGTGGATCTGAATCCCGCGAAGCAGGGGAAGTTCATGCCGGGCAGCCGCATCCCGATTGTTGGACGGCATGTCCTCGACCGCGAGTCTCCCGATTATCTTCTGGTCTTGCCGTGGAACATTTTCCCCGAGGTGCGACAGCAGAACGCCGCGCTGGCGACGCAGGGTACTCGCTTCGTGACGGCGGTGCCGGAGTTGCGGGTGTCGTGAAGCCGCGCATCCTCTACACCAAGCCATCGATCACCGAGCTGGAGACCCGCTACGCCGCTGACGCGGCCGCGAACGGCTGGGGCGAACGCTGCTACGAGTACCTGACTCGGTTCGAGAAGGGCTTCGCGGCGCACCTCGGCACGAAGTACGCAATCGCCACTTCCAGTTGCACGGGCGCTCTGCATCTCGGCATGGCTGGTCTCGGTATCGGCGCGAATGACGAAGTGATTCTCGCAGACACCAACTGGATCGCATCGGCAGCGCCGATCGTGCACTTGGGCGCCACACCGGTCTTCGTCGACATCCTGCCGGACTCGTGGTGTCTGGACCCAAAGCATGTTGAACGCGCCATCACACCGCGCACGAGGGCCATCTTGGCGGTGCACTTGTATGGCAACCTGTGCGACCTCGACGCGCTCCTCGACATCGGGAAGCGCCACGGGCTCCCAGTGATCGAGGACGCCGCCGAGGCAATCGGTTCGCAGCACCGCGGGCGCCGCGCCGGATCGATCGGCGCGTTCGGGGCTTTCAGTTTTCATGGCACCAAGACACTGACCACGGGTGAGGGCGGCATGTTCGTCACCAGCGACGACACGCTGTTCGACCGCGTGCTTACGCTCAGCAACCATGGGCGAAGCCGCGGGCAGGTGCGGCAGTTCTGGGCTGACGCGGTGGGATTCAAGTACAAGATGTCGAATCTGCAGGCTGCCATGGGCTGCGCGCAACTGGAGCGGATCGAGCAGCTGATCGCACGCAAGCGAGCCATTTTGGCTGGGTACCGGGCGCGGCTGACAAGTCTGCCAGGAGTGAGCCTGAACCCAGAACCGTCACACACCGTCAACGGCTCCTGGATGCCCACAGCGGTCTTCGCTCCCGAGACCGGCGTCACCCGCGAGCAGCTGCAGATCGCCTTCGCTGCAGAGAACATCGACGCGCGAGTCTTCTTCTGGCCGCTGTCGGGGCTGCCGATGTTCGAGCCAAAGCGCCAGAACCAGCACGCCTGGGACATTCCTGGACGAGCGATCAACTTGCCGAGTTACCACGATCTGACGGATGATGACCTTGATCGGGTTGCTGCCGTGATTCTGCGCTGCGTCTAGACATGCGTCGGCAATGGTCAGACAGCACTACCATCTGCCCTCGCAATCGCCAGGTGTGGCCCATTGGTGAGTTCAAGGATCGCTCCTCGTGAACAACCCTGAAATCAGCGCGAAACTCCAGAGACACTACGCAGCGTGCTTCCGTGATCATGGAGCAACCGCGCAAGGCGTGGACTGGGGGCGCGATACGGATCGGCACCTTGCCAGCCAACGACGAATGTTGAATGTGTTGCGGAACGGAGAGACAGCCTCTCCGCTGCGTCCTTCGCTTTTGGATGTTGGGTGTGGATACGGACACCTGTATGCCACGGCTTCCGCCCTATCGATCCCACTCGACTATCACGGCATCGATTTGTGCTCAGACATGATTGAAAGGGCTCGCGCAACACACCCAAGCGCGACATGGCATGTGGGCGATCTCTTTGGCTTCGCGAAGCCACGAAGCTTCGACTATGTCGTCAGCAACGGCGTGCTCACGCAGAAACTGGATGTGTCATTCCCAAGCATGGATCGGTACGCGCGGGCGCTCGTCCAAACTATGTTTGCTGCGTGTCGCTGCGGGATTGCATTCAACCTGATGACAACGCGGGTCAATTTCACCCAGCCTCATCTTTATTACAAGAATCCGATCGAGTTCCTCGCATGGTGTATGGAGGCAGTGACGCCCTGCGTGCGCCTCGACCACAGCTATCGCGCCTTTGACTACACGCTCTACCTCTACCGAGACGAGGCATTTGGTGCAGTAGGCCGCACGGAAGCCCTGCCCTAGGCGCAGCATGGGAAGGATCGCTTTCATCGCCTCAAGCGCGGGCTCAGCGTTTGATACCGCGCTCACGATATTGGCACGGACAATCAGTGCCAACTTCATAGGTGTCGTTGTGGATCGGCAGTGCAGATACCAACAGGTGGCGGCACGGCATCGGCTGCCCTGCCGGCTTGTGCCGTACACAGATGCCAGGTCGTTCAGCGCCAGAGCATCGGACATTTTGAGGGATCGGAGCGCTGAGCTCGACGGCTTGGCGATTTCGCCGAGCGCCTGCCCAGCGGTACCGACCCGTAGGATGGCGGACATCCTCGTGCAGTGGCCGCACTTCCACTGCCCTTCGGTGATCTTCCATGATTGAACGCACGGCAGTCATTTCGCAGCCCATGTTCATCCCATGGCTTGGGCTCTTTGAGCAGATCCGACTCGCCGATGACTTTGTGCATTACGACGATGTGCAGATTCCGCAAGGCCGCAGCTTCATCACGCGAGTACAAGTCAAGACAGCGCAGGGTGTCACTTGGTTGACAGCGCCAGTGGATCACGCGCACAGTGGTCGGACCATTCGCGAGACGCGGCTTGGGCCAGCCGCTCGCTGGCGCCCGAAACATCTCAAGACCATTCGACAGGCGCTCGCGCGGACGCCACACGCAGAAACGGCCATCAGTCTGGCTGAACAAATCTACGCGACATCCAGTGACAATCTGGCTGAGTTCAACATTGCGGCCCTCGAGATAATTGCCCGCTGGCTTGGGTTGAAGGCGCAGTTCTCCTGTTCTTCGGCTCTGGGTGTGCAAGGATCCAGCTCGCAGCGGCTGCTCACCTTGTGTGAACGCTTGGGGGCGACCCAGTATGTCACGGGCCACGGTGCGTTCCAGTACTTGGACCACGCGCTATTCGAATCGAAGGGAGTGCGCGTGAGGTACATGCTCTATGAGCGCCGCCCCTATCCACAACCGCATGGGGCGTTCACGCCCTATGTCACCATCCTCGATGCCATCGCCTGCTGCGGATCATCTATCCGTGACCTCATGGTGTCGGAGTCTGTCGACTGGAGAATGCATGTCTCGGCATCCATCTGATCCACACAACCCGCAACTCCTGAGCCGACTGGTGACGCACCAAGTGCAGTCGCTGTATCCCAACTTCGAGGAGGGGTGGTGCATCGATGCAGAACTCATGCGGCGTGCGATTGATCGAACCATTTGGTGTGTTCAGCACTTCAGCGGCCCAATGGGACGATTCGATCCGCTCCTTGGCGGTCATCACGCCACGCTGCTGTACTTCGTGTCTTGCGAGCTGGCCGCTGTGGCGCTGCGGCACGATGCCGCCCGCGTGTTCCTCACCAATAAGGCTTTGCATGGGATCGACCTGTTCCACGAGGTGGAGATGCATCCCGTGTTTGCCATCGGACACACGGTGGGAATGGTCTTTGCCAAGGCCACTTATGGACCGCGCTGTGTCTTCCATCAAGGATGCACGGTCGGCCGCGATGGTGACCGCCGGCCAGTCCTGGAAGAGGGCGTGGTGATGTATCCGAACAGCTCGATCTTGGGTGATTGCCATGTCCGCGCGAACACGGCCATCGCGCCCGGCGTAAACCTTGTGAACACCGACACTCCAGGCGACTGCGTGGTCTTCATGGGAGAGCACGGTCGACCTCTCTTCAAGCCGGCCAAGGACCGCTACGCGGATCGCTACCTCAAGCCGCTCGAGATCCGCCCATGAGTGGCAGTGTTCGCATGCGTCACGGCACCGTGGTGTTGGGCGTGCCAGCCTACAACGAGATTCGCTGGATCAGCCGAACGCTCGCGTCCATTCAAGCACAGTCTCATCGGGACTTTATGGTGCTGATGGCTGACAACGCATCCTCGGATGGAACATCTGAAGTCTGCGCTGACATCGCTCGCAGTGATCACAGATTTGTTCACATCCGACATGAGGTCAACAAGGGCGCTGCGTTCAACTTTGACTTCGCACGAGATGCAAGCGAGAGCCCATACTTCGGCTGGGTTGGTGCACACGACCTGCTGCATCCAGACTTTCTCTCCGTGCACCTGTCTGCATTGCAGCAACGACCAGACGCCGCAGGATCATTTACCTACTTCGAGTGGATCGACTCCAACGATCGAACGATTCGACAGGATGGTGATGTCGGCATTGCGACCCCGCACCGCTGCGCCTGGGTTCGCTACCTGTGGTCTATCGCCATTGGCAGTGACTTGGGTCCCATGCACGCCCTCTTCCGTCGCGCGCTTCTTCCGAAACTGGCATCGCGGCATGTCGTGGCTGCTGACCACATTCTGCTTGCCAACATCGCACTGCAAGGACCCTTCATCGCTCAGCCTGGGCATCTCTATCGTCTCCGGCACTTCGATGAAACGCTCCGCACGGAAACGACCATGCAGCGAGTCACTGGAAAGGCTGACTCTTGGCCAGACTTCGCCTCAACAATCGAGGCCTATCTCTCGGACTTCGATGTGATGAACCCGGACGGCAGCGCCATGCGACGCTGGCGTCCACTGGTGTCCTGGTTGCTTCACGATCGGCTCGGCAAACGCTCGCTCAGAGTCACCAAGCGTCTCCGCAGCCTGGTCAAACAGTGTCATCGTATCCGCGCGTTGCTGCGCCCGAGACCGACCGATCAGCTTGCGATCAAGTCGTGCTGACGGTAGCGCTGAGCGCGCTGCGCATACGGCGAAAGTAGGGATCGGCATCGCATTCCCGATACTGATCCAGCAGATGTCCGAGCGCCGCCGCAGCGCCCGATCCAAGGAGGCGGCCGCGACCACTCACACCGACATTGATGCGATTGTTCGGTCCACGAAATGCTTCAAGAACACGGGGCATGTATTGCTCTTGAGGCTCGATACCTGAAAACCGCAGGATTGCCTCGATCGCACTCTGAGGATCCCGCACAAGGTCTTCATACGCGACAATGTGAGCGCGGCGATCGCTCCGCCACCCGACATAGAAACTGAGATACCAGGGCATTGCTATCCGTACGATTGTCTCCTCGAGTTCCGCTGGCGATTGACGCAAATGCTCTGGTGTGAAGATCGCAATCGGTGACTCGCGTGACTCCCGATGCAAGTGATCGCGAATGCTGAGTACGACATCCGAGAGATCGCGCACTAGGACGATCGGGGCAAGGCGGTACTGCTCGATCAGACTTTGCGTGAAACTGCTGTTCCGCAAATGTTGTTGTGCAACATACGGCCCACGATGGTTGTACCGCGACAAGCGAATCTGGCAGAGTTCTTGTTCCCTCGAACCGTAGGCGGCAGCGAGCGCCACCTTCCGAAACCCTGGATAGGCAGCGATCGCATTGGTCAGTGAAGTGGATGCCGACTTTGGCATGCACGCAACAAGTACATGGGCACCTCTGGGGTAGCGAACCGCTTCAAGCACTGCGTCAAGAAACAGATAAGAGGCAGAGGCGATCCGATTGAGCTGTCGCATAGAGGATCCCCCGATCGTACCCCTCACTTGATGGCGCAGACCGTCGAAGTCCTTCCGTCAGATTCGACGGCAGAAGTAGCCTCGTCTGATCGACCGTGTCCCGTTCACCATGTTTGCCGCGAGCTCAGACTCATCAAGCGCAACTTCTATCGAGTATTGCGTTGCCAACAGGCTTTCAAGCGCCTGCAGAGGCACGATACAGAGGGGATAAGCGGCACGCGCCCGGGGTGAGCGCGGCCACGGGAGAGATGGTCCTTGATCATGAATGAACCCCGTCTCAACAATGAAACCAGTGACATCGGCTGATGAACACGAGAGTCGAGTGAGAAAGAGATGTGGCGCGCCGATCGCCATGAGAGCCTTGAGCGTTTCGAGCGGATCTGGCACACACTGCAATGTGCCCGACGAGAGAACGAGGTCTGGAACAAATCCAACCATTGCGGCTTCGATCGACGGGAAGAAGCGAAGTGCATCGCACGAGAGCGGACACGCGGCGGCGACCATGGCTTCCGTCTCGACAACATGCCATGTGACATGGGGCTCGCCCCCATGACCCTGCCCTTTACCCCTTTCAAGTGACTTGATGGAATGCTGAATTTCAAAATAGTGCTGTCCAGCGGCTCCCCCAAAGTCGAGCACCCGAAGATGCTCGCGGGGCAGCAGCTGCTGTATCGCCCAAAGTCGCCGGAGTGTGATCGCTGACACCACTAATGGATTGTTTGCGATGTGATCTCTGAAGCAAACGGTCTTTTCGACCACGAGCTGGGCCATTTCGCGGTCGCTGTAGGCGTGACCAAGAGCCGCTGCGGCACACCGCGCTTCCGCGAAAGAATCGAATGTGTGTCGAGTCGCGTCCGTGGGCCGAAGCCAACTGAATGCCGACAGGATGCGCAGTGGTTTCCTCACGCTGGCTTCGCCTCCTCCGGCACCAACTGCAGCCACAGCTCCTCGCCGAGGGTTTCCTTCAGTTGATCTTGGGCGCGTTCGGACGCGTCCTTTGCCGCCTTCGATTGCTCGCGGCGCTGCGTCATTTCCTTGGCCACTTGCTGCAGCGCGGGCGAAGGTGGGTTCATCTGCCAGCTCGATGGATCGTCCACCTTCAGGCGCTCCGCCAGCGGCTGCGTGTCGCGCAACCAGCGCGCATCCACTTCGAGAACACCTTGGTACGCCGCCAACTGCGCTTTCTGCCAACTCTCCAGGATCGACTCGATCTTGGTTGCCTGCTCAGTCGTCACGCCCTTCAGCAGCGTCGACTCCGCACAGAGCCGCCGAATGTCGAGCGCCCCCACGCCGCGACGCATCGCGCGCGGATCAAGCGCGATCAGCACATCCGCCGCCTCCATCGGCGTCAGCGCCGTTGCCAGTGCCTGCGCCAGATCCGCATCGAGCTTCGCGAGCGCGGCCGCAGGCTTCACCGCCGGTCGACTGAGCATCAGCGACGACAGGACACGCAGCAACTCAGGATCAACCGCGACCCCCTGCGCCAGCAAACTGGTCAGGCTCATCTGGATCGTCGAGTTCAACGACTGCGCATCGGTCGTCGACACCTCCAACGATGCCAGCGACAGTCCCTCGGCCGCCTCCGCGCGCCGCTCCAGATCCGCAATCAGCAAGTCGCGCGTCAGCACGCCTCGGTCGGTCGACAGATTGACCGTCTGCAGTCCAGGCCCCACGGAGATGAACGACACCGGCACCAGCGGCATCCGCTCCATCGTGCTCATCGCCGCATCAATGCGCAGCATCTGACGCAGCGCATCGACCAGCCGGGTGCGGCTTGCATCCTTGGCATCCTCCATCGCACTCGCCACCAGGGAGACCACCTGCAAGTCGATCTCCGATGCGCTCCGCCGCGCCTGGGCCACCGTGTTCAGTGCCGCGGCATTGAACCCCCCGCTTGCGCCCACTTGCTGTGCGATCGACTTCTGTGCGACAACCAGCGCGCCCCCATCGAATGCCGCGCGCTGTTCCTTCGCTGCCTCGAACGCCTTCACGATCGCCGCATCGACTGCCTTCGCCGCGTCACCGCCGCGGGAACGCAGTCCGACCGCGCGCATGCAGTTGCGGAGCGTTGCCTCGTCGAGCGGAGCGGGGACGATCGGCATCGCCTTCACGCGTTCCAACGCCGGATCCGCTGCTGCCTCCTTCGCATCCTGCGGCGGTGTGGCAGCCGCACTCACCCCGAAAGCGACGCTCGCCCAGACCACCATACTGCTCACCACAACGAACGCCATGACAGAACCCCCGCTCCTGACATGCTGCCCCGTCAATTCCAAAGTGTGCATCGCACCAAGGTACCGCCCATGCTCCCCCGATCATCCATCGTGCCACGCGCGACCATCGCGCCTCATCAGATCATCCGCAGCAGCAGGCCCCCACGACCCTTGCGCATAGTTGCTTGCAATCCCACACCGTAAACCAGCCGATCGCTGATCCAAGAACGGCATCACGGCTGCCCATCCGCTCTCCACTTCGAGGCGGTGCTTGTAGAGCGACTGATCGCCACGCATCGCATCGACGAGCAGCGGTCCATACGCCTCGACCGCAGCAACACCGAATTGCTTTTCCAGATCCGCCTGCATCTCCACTCCATCCATCCGCAGCGGCGTGCCGGGCACCTTGGTCTCGAATCGAAGCACCGTGCGCTGCATCGGTGCGATCTCGATCACGAGTCGATTCCCACGCACGCCGCCCGCCGCATGCGGGATCTCGCGAAAGAGGTCTGCCGCAGGGCGCTTGAACTGCACAACCACTTCAGTGCGCTTCGCGGCCATTCGCTTTCCTGTGCGGAGGTAGAACGGCGTCCCTGCCCAGCGCCAATTGTCGACATGCAACTTGAGCGCGGCGAATGTCTCGGTCTTGCTTCCACTGCCGACGCCGGGCAACTCCGCATAAGCACCCTCCGCGGTTGACCCCGCGTACTGCCCAAGCGCCCCATGCGACTGCACCTCCGCATCGGTCGTGGGGCGAAGCGCGCGCACCACCTTGATCTTCTCGGCACGAATCTCCTCCGCGGTGATGCTCGTTGGTGGCTCCATCGCCGCGAAGGCGAAAATCTGCAGCAGATGCGACTGGATCATGTCGCGGATCGCGCCCGTCTGGTCGTAGAACGCCGTTCGATTCCCGACGCCGACCATCTCGGCCGCAGTGACTTGCACATGATCGATGTACCGATGGTTCCACACCGGCTCGAACATCGTGTTTGCGAAACGCAGCACCAACATCGCCTGCACCACCTCCTTGCCGAGGTAGTGATCGATGCGATAAATGTCCTCCTCCTCGAACACACGACCGAGTGCGCGGTTCAGGCTCGCCGCGCTTTCCTCATCATGACCGAACGGCTTCTCGACGACGATGCGCTGCCACGAGCGCGTCCGCGCATCGATCGAGCACCAACGCCGTCCCTCGGTCACGAGCTCCGCCTCATCGATGCGCTGCACGATCGACTCGTAGAGTTCCGGCGCAACCGAAAGGTAGAAGAGCCTGTTGCCGCGCGTACCCGCAGACGAATCCATTGTGGCCATGCGTTCGGCGAGCGCTGGGTACATCTCCCCTTGCGCGGCATCGCCGGCGAAGTACTCAATGCACTGCGAGAAGTCCCGCCAGCGCACGGCATCCCAGCGCGTGGCGTGCTCCTGAACCGATGCCGCCAATTCGTCCCGCCACTGGGCATCGCTCTTGGCGCGGCGCGAAACGCCGAGCACACGGAATGCCTCGGGCAAGTTTCCGAGGGTGTGCATCTCATACAGCGCAGGGATCAATTTGCGCGCGGTCAAGTCGCCCGATGCGCCAAAGATCACGAGCACACACGGATCAGCCTTTCGGATCATGCGACACATCCTCTCCTGACGATCGGCGACCCGTCATCAAGCAGGAACGCGTCGCGCGGCGATGCGCCACCAACGGCTCCGTGCTGCTCAACGGAAGTGGTGAAGTTCGTGCGACGGTTGGGGACCCCGATCACGGCTTGGGTGCCGGCGTGGGTGCGGGTGCAGGTGCGGGGGGCGTCGCGGGCGCGGGTGCGGGCGGCGCAGCAGGAACCGTCGCTGGCTGTCCACGCACGGCGGCTTCCGCCGCCTTCGCTTCTTCGAGCGCCTGCTTCTCCATTTGCGCGACCTCGGCTTCGGTCTTGGGTACTTCCACGAAGGCGAGGATGACACCATCGCCCACGCCGAAGAGTGCCCAACCCGCGATCACTCCAGCGCACACCGCCTCGCGTCCATCGACCCACAGTCGATGACCAAACGATCCGATCCGACTTCGGTTGATCGCCTCCAAGAACGAGAACACCAGCGCTCCGACCCACATCATGATCGTTGATTCCGGCCCGAGCACGACACCAAGACCGATGCCGACCGCACTGAGCGGGAACTTGCCGCGCGTCACGACCTTCAACACCTCGAACACCACCGCGGCAAGGGCACCGAAACCCATGGCGATCGCTGCACTCACCGGCAGGACGCCCCAATACTTTCGGATGCCGTCAACCACCTGGATCGTCTCGCCGCTGCTCGAGCCCATGCCGCGAATCACCTCGGCAATCGCCGCCCACTGCACGGCACCGATCATGTCGTACTTCTGCGTGGCTGCATCGCGGAGCGTC
Source organism: Planctomycetota bacterium (assembly GCA_009926625.1). GTDB lineage: Bacteria > Planctomycetota > Phycisphaerae > Phycisphaerales > SM1A02 > F1-60-MAGs104. Next base: position 23,802 of record RFON01000023.1, on the reverse strand, counting down.
TGTCCTGTCTCGGGGGTCCAGTCGCTCAAGAACAGCACGAAGAACAGCGGCGTGCTCGCGATCGCACCCGCGAAGATGCCGATCACATGTCCCCATGCCTGCTGCCGCGGCTTTGCGCCAAGCATGTAGCCAGGCTTGATGTCCATCAGCAGGTTGCTTGCGTTGCTCGCCACTTCCGTGGTCATGCCGGCAGTGATCAGGTTGGTGCCCGCATGCGCTGGGTTGGCCGCACCAAAGGTGAACTGCGTGATCTTCGACAGCGCGCCCGTCGGTGTGATGCTCGTCAGCGCGGTGGCGTTCGCGGCAATCAAGGTCAGCAGCACGATGAGCGGAATCGACAGCAGCCCGAGCCATGGGTTCACTCCGAACCACAGCCAGTTCATCAGCACCGTCACTGCCACCATGATCGGCACGCCCACGAGCGTGATCCACATGGGGAACTCGATGTGCCGCAGGCAATCGTCGTTGCTGCCGCCGCGACGGAACAATCCCGTAAACGCACTCACGATCACCTTGGGCTTGGCAAGCAATCCAGCGAGGCTCGCGGTCACCATCATCGAAACGCCCCACCACAGGCTCCAGGCGTTCATGATGTGCCGCTGCCCGAAGATCGCGTTGGAGAGGTCAAATGTTCCGTCGGACTGAACGATCGCCGCATAATTCTTCGGCAGGATCTCGCCGCTCGCGATCATCAGGGGCGCGATCAGCAGGTAGTTGAGCGCCATGCCGATCATCAGGCTGTTGGTGAGGCGAAGTCCCATCAGCCCGCCCGCACCGAACATGGCGAGTTCGATCCCGACGGTCACGCCGAGCTGCTCCACGGTCACGCCCTGCACACGAGGCACCCACGCCTGCGCCTTCAACGCGTAGTCGTAGTACCACTTGTCGAGCCGCTCGGTGAGATGCCAAATCGTCTCTTGGCTCTTTGATGTGCCGAGCACCTTGATCTGCAGGAGCGACATCCACCCCACCGTGACCAGCATCTGCACGATCGCCCCGATTGCTGCCGCTGCAGCGAGCGCCTTCGCCTTGAAGATGCCTGCGCGCGCACCCTCATCGTCACCAGCCTCGCTGGCGCGTTCGACCGGAAGGTTGTTCACCATGTGGTCGGTGCCGCCGCGCGGCGCCATCGGATAGAGCGAATCCATCACGACGCCCGCGGCGCGCCCCTCCGGAAAGGGCTGCTGCTCGTCGTTGATGAAGCGCCGTTTCATCGGGAACGCCACGAGCACGCCAAGGATGCTCGCGAGAATGTTCCACACCATGATCTGGAACCATGGCAACGCCCGATTCTCGATGAACATGTACGCCATCAGTCCACTGATCAGCGGGCCCGTCATGTAGCCCGCGGCCGTCGCGATCGACTGCACCGCGTTGTTCTCCAGGATGGTCAGGTCCTTGAGGAACCCAGAGCGCGCCATGGCGCGGAAGATCACGAAGCTCAGGATCACACTCGTCACACCGACCCCGAGTGTCCAGCCCGTCTTGGCTCCGACATACAAGTTGGTCGCGCTGAGCACTCCGCCAAGCAGGAACCCCGTGATGCCCGACCGCAAGGTCAACTGCGGCATGTCGCCGCGGAACACATTCTTCAGCCACCAGCGATCCTTCTCCTCGCGGGACAAGTCGCGAATCTGCTCGTCGGTCAGTTGGGGAAGCGCCATGGAAGTGGTTGTCTCCTCACGATTCGCAGCGCGCGCGGAGTTGCAGTGCTCCTCGCCGCGCAGAGCGGACCCCCAAAGGTAGCAGACGCGCGTCGAACCCTCAGGCAGACCAAGCCGCGAGCAACTGGGCGAGATCCGCTCCATCCACGGCGTCATCGCCGTTCAGATCCACGCAGCCATCACTCCCGAACGCCGACAACAGCAGCGTGAGGTCTGCGCCGTCCACGCGACCGTTCCCATCGAGATCGGGCGTGCGGCGCGACTGCTGCACAACGCCGTCGCCCGAAGGCGGATCGCTCCACACCTCGCCGCAACGCGCGCGATCGCCCACGAGGTACAACAACAGGAACTCGGTCATCTCACGCCGCGTGATCGCCAACTGCTGGGCGCGCGTGATCGACCCAGCGTCGCAGAAGACGATCGCACTGTCGATGAAGCCGCAGTGGAACCCACCCGTGATGGAGATCGACTGCGCTGGCCCCGCGAGATTCGGGTACATGGCGCTCGTCGATGATGGAGGGACGATCGTGTCTTGACTGCCGACGATCAAGCGCGCTGCACACCGCACATCCAACGCAGCCGTGATCGACGACGGGTTCGTGTTCGCAGCCGCCAGCCCGATCACGGCGCGAATGCGCTCGTCGGATTTTGCCGCCAAGAGCGCGCATCCGCCCCCCATCGAATGCCCCGCAACGGCTCGGCGCTCGCCATCGATCGCGCCGTGCCAGGGCGATCCGGCCACCGTTGACTGCGCAGCAAGCCAGTCCATCGACGACGCCAGATCCGCCGCGAACGCGGAGTGGCTCGGCAGCAACCCACCCTGCGACTGCGGGAAGATCACGATGATCCCATGCGATGCGAGATGCGCACCCGTCGACAGATACAGGTTCACGGGAGTCACAAAGCCATGACCGAACGCAAGCATCGGCAGCGGACCGCCGCTTGCATCGACTGGCGCATTCACCGCTGTCGATGTGGCGGGATAGTGCACGGTGGCCACGAACGAGGAGCCATCCGAACGAACGACCGTCACATCCCGGCGTGAAGGGGTCTTCGGTCCTGCAAGCGAAAGGTCGTCCGCGCGCACCATTGTCGCGAGGACAGCGGCGAGAGCCGAACAGAGGAGCAATCTCCACAAAGCAGTCCGCACTCACACAATTGTTGCCTCGGGAACACCCGCAGGCAAGTGGCATTGAAGTATTCTTTTTGCTTCCGTTGGGGAGCTTCCGCAGCAGGGAAGCGACCATGCCCCATCGACACAATCGCATTTTCAACATTCTTGCCGCCTCCGCCGCCTCGGTGGTGGTGCGATTGAGTGGTCTGCTTACGCAGATCATCACGGCTCTCTACTTGACCCCTGACGACTTCGGCGTGTACGCAATCGGACTGTCGATAGCAGCCGTGACCTTCATCATGCGCGGCGGTGGGACGGGCGTGTTCCTCCAATCGATGCAGCCGAACGAGTTCAAGGACCTTGGCGGCAGCCTCCTGCGAGTCTCCATCGTGTTCTCGGTCTTCGGTTGCCTGCTCACGCTCGGTGCCGCGCTACCAGTTCGCCTGATCTACAAGCAAGAGCTGCTCGGATGGATTCTGCTCACCCTGAGTCTCTCGAACCTCATTGCGATGGTGGGATCGTTCCCGAGAGGCAAGATGCTCTCGGAACTGCGATTTGCCTCGGTCGCCTGGATCGAGACAGTTGCATCGGTCGGCAAGCTCGTGGTCGCGCTTTGGTGTGCGCGAAACGGCTGGGGTGCTCTGACATTCGCCATTGCGCAACTGATGGGCGAACTGCTGAAGGTACTGCCGCTCTTGGTGATGGCGCGGCTGCGCCGAAGTGACTTCTCCGCGCCACCCCAGTGGATCGGCACCATGGCATCCATGTTGCCGCTCCCGCTTTCGATCGCGGTCGTCACGAGTCTCGCGGAACAGGGTGACACGTTCGTGGCAAGTTGGTTCGTGCCAGTCTCCTCACTCGGCGTGTATTACTTCGCCACGCAACTGACGGCTCAGCCCTTTCGGCTCCTCGCTGGAACGATCCAATCCGTGCTGGCGCCCCATACAGCCCAAACGCGCTCAGATCCAAGGGCGTCATCGGAGTCCATCAGTTCGGCATTCCTGTCGGGGATCGTGTTCATGCCGCTTCTGGTGATGGCCGTACCAACCTGCTACCCAAGCGCCTCCCGCCTCCTTTGGGGAAGCAAGTGGGAGGCCACGGTTTGGCCCGTCGCACTGTCGTGCGCGCTGCTGCTCTACCCGACGGTGCTCACGATCCTTGAAGGACCGCTCATTGGCCTGCGAAGGTGGCGCGAGGTGCTGCGACTGATGTCTGTGCGGGTCGGATCACGGGTCGTGGGGAGCGGCATCGGCGTCGCACTCATCCTGACCGCAGGCTTTCCGCCAGAAACTGCTGCCGTCGTCCTCGTCATGAGCATCGGGCTCCTCAGTTCGATTGTGTGCCTGTTCGCGCTTCGCAGGTCCCTGAACGATGCCGGAATCGCCCGCGTTCTCATCGACTACGAGCTCTATCTCACCCCGTTCTATTCCGTACTGGCCGCGGTCGGCGTTCATGGGCTCGTGACGAGCATCATGCCGCGGGTCGCATTGTGGGGCTTCACCGGCAGGCCCTTGCACGCCGTCGAACTCCTGCTCAGTGCGGCGTTGTATGCATGCGTTTCGTTGGTCTTGCTTCGCTTCTCGTACTTCGACAAGCTGTGCATCCTGCTTCGCATTGCGCCCGTTGGCATTCGAAGTCCGCTGATGCGCGCGCTGCGAATCTCCCAAGCGGACATCGAGCCGAGTCCCACCGCCGCGCGGTGACGGCGTCTTCAGCCTGGCCGCACCATCTGATCTGCCTGCACCACTCGGTCGTAGGTTGGTCCATCCACGTGCCCGAGGGCGAGCGCGGACTCCTTCAGCGTCAGTCCCTCGTGGTGCGCATGCTTGGCGATGGAACTTGCCTTGTCGTAGCCGATGTGAGGGGCGAGCGCAGTGACCAGCATCAGCGACTTGTGCAGCAGGTCGGCGACGCGCCGCGCGTCCACGGCGATCCCCACCGCACAGAATTCACGGAAGGCATCACAGGTCCCAGTCAACAACTCGCACGAGCGAATGAAGTCGAGTGCGATCACGGGCTTGAAGACATTCAATTCAAAGTTGCCTTGGCTTGCCGCGGTCAGGATCGCCTGATTGTGCGCCATCACCTGCACGCACACCATGGTCATGCTCTCGGACTGGGTCGGGTTCACCTTGCCAGGCATGATGCTGCTGCCAGGCTCGTTTTCCGGGATGACCAATTCGCCGATGCCGCAGCGCGGACCGCTTGAAAGCCATCGGACATCGTTGGCGATCTTCATCAGCGCCGCGGCGAGTGATGCGACGCACCCATGCACTGCCGCGATGTTCTCATGCCCCGCGAGCGCCTGGAACTTGTTCGGTGCACTCGTGAACGGGATGCCGGTGCGCCCTGCCAGCTCTGCGCTCACGCACTCGCCGAATCCCACGGGCGCATTGAGTCCCGTACCAACAGCCGTGCCGCCGATCGCGAGTTGCTGGATCAGCGGAAGCGTGGCGCGGATCGCGGTCGATGCGGTATCGATTTGCGCCACCCATCCGCTGAAGGCCTGCCCCACGGTGAGGGGCACGGCGTCTTGCAGATGTGTGCGCCCGATCTTCACGATGTGCGCGAACTCCTGCGACTTTGCCTCGAGCACATCGCGCAGTCGACCGACCGCTGGCAGGAGATTGCGCTCGACCTCCAGCGAACAAGCGATGTGAAGTGCCGTCGGAAATGTGTCGTTCGACGACTGGCTCATGTTCACGTCATCGTTCGGATGAATCGGCTTCTTGCTCCCGAGCACGCCGCCGGCCATCTCGATCGCGCGATTGGAGATGACCTCGTTCACATTCATGTTGGTCTGGGTGCCCGACCCTGTCTGCCAAACCTTGAGCGGGAAATGGGCGTCCCACTTCCCTGCGATCACTTCGTCGGCCGCAGCCAGGATGAGGTCGCGCTTCTCTGCCGACAGCTTGCCGAACGAGTGGTTCGCCACCGCGCATGCGCGCTTGAGCATCGCCATGGCAATCACCGCTTGCTGCGGCATCCTTTCGCCAAAGGGGAAGTGATGCAGGCTGCGCTCCGTCTGGGCTCCCCAGTAGCGATCAGCGGGCACATCGATTGAACCCATCGCATCGGATTCGCAGCGAGTCGTGGTCGAATTCGTCGTCATGGTGCGTTCCTCAGTGGAGCCAAAGCGTGACCACGGAGTCTAGAGCGCAGCAAGAGCGACGGAGCCGAGGTCGTCAGTTCTCGTCGAGCGCGGGACCGAGCGGATCCCACACGAGTTTCCTCGTATTCCAGTCGCCTTGCGGCGTGCTGGGATCGCGGCTCCCCACCGAGTTGGTGGTTGCCTCGCTGTTGAGAACCCACCCGACATGACCATCCACGAACGCGATGTGACCACCATCGAAATGCCGCGCCGCGAAGCGCTTCCAATCCGATCGGTGCCGCTTCAAGTCGCGTCCGAAGTGCTCGTCGGTGGTCGGCAACTCCTTCGGGTTCGCGCGCATCTCGACCATCATGACCGTGGCATCGGAACGAGGAATCTGAACCATGCGCATCAATCGATTCGGCGAGAACTGCGGGTCGCCCGAGTTCGCGAGCAGCGTGTTGTTCATCTGGCTGTTCGGCACATAGTTGAAATAGAACTGCCGCTGAACCTGATCGGGTCCGGGCGCTCCATATCCCCACGGCGATGCGGATTCAGGCTGCGCGCCCGGGTCCACGAAGATGGACTCGCCCTCGCCACCAAAGGGGACATTCTGCTGCGCGACATATGCATCTTCGTTGATCTGTGAATAGGGCGGTTGATCCACCATTGGCGGGATCGCGTTCGCCCAGTAGGCGCGCTGCGTCAGGTTCACCGGCATCGAGTTGGCATCCTTCAACCCTTCCCAGGGAAGGCACTCCTTGTTGGCGTTTGCCCACATCACCGTGCCCGTTCCCCACTGGCGCAGGTTGGACTGGCTCTTCGCGGCGAACCCCGAACGCCGAACCATGCCGACACCAGGAACAAGGATGCCGATGAGCACCACGATGATTCCGATGACGACAAGCAACTCCACCAAGGTGAAGCCGTTCTTGCGCTGCACAGCGCTATCTCTGTGCCGGCGTTGGGTCACGATCCCCAAGATGCTAGCACTGCAGAGAGGTCGATTGCATCAACTGAGCCGTTGCCATCGATGTCGGCTGCGGGGTCGTTCGTACCCCATGCAGACTGCACCGCAGTCAAATCAGCGCCATTGACCTGACCGTCACCGTTCACATCCGCTGGGTTCGGCGCGGTGAAGGCGCATCCAGCCACGGGCAATCCTGCGAACGACTGGACCAAGGTGGAAGTTCCAGGGCATGCAGTCCAAGTGTTCGGCGAGCCGAATGTGCTCGACGCGGTCGAGTCGTCGTAATAGCTCGCCGCATTGTTGCGCCCAGTCACATTTTCGCGGAGCCGGCAGACATCTTCAGATCCCACCGAACCACCGCGGAAGTTCGGCGATCCCTCGCCCTGCCACTCGATGACCTGCTGCCCGCTGGCGTTCCACAGCGACACCGCCCAACGATCGTTGGAAGTGGAGAACTGACCTGAGATGTGCTTGGGCTTCGTGCTTGTCGTTCCCGACACGAGCGCCGTATCGAACGCGTTGATGTTCACCCAGCGATCGCCGCCTGTTGGGTTGAACGAGAGGTCGGTGTTGAGTCCGCCCTCCGTTGTTGTCGACTCGGTGAGCGTGACGATCATGCCGCTCGGCAGATCGCGCCAGAACGGCGCGCTCGAGAGGGTCACGACGCCAGAGGCGGTCGTGTCGCGCCATCGAAGCGTGCAGCCACGGAGGTCGAGGTGATCAGCCACGACCACAAACTCCATCCAGTTGCCGCCGTTCCCAAGTTGCCGCCCAAAGAATGAATCGGCTGCCTGCCCACCAGCAGCATCGACCGCCTGCGTTCCGCCTCCGAGGAATCCCGTCGCCGCGACCGCGTTGTACTCATTCAACGCAAACGGCCGGCAGTTCGCGCAGAGTTCTGCCACAACCGGGTTCCGAAGTGCCGAGAAGTTCTGGTAGGTCTTGCACTGCGTGACGACATCGGACCAGCTGTTGGGTTGGCCGCACGATGAATTGTCCGCATCGTCGTAGACGGAATATGGGGTCACCGACTGCGATGGATCGGCTTCAAGGCGGCACGCTTCGCGGCTGTTGACGCCCGTTGCGCTCCACGACGGCTGTCCCTCGCCAACCATCCCGATCACTTCTTGCCCCGTCGCATTGACGATTCGCGCAGCCCAGTTGTCATTTCCGACATCCATCGGATCGTTGTACGAGGGGTTGGCAGTGTCGAACACATTCGCAGTGCAGGTCACGAGCGCTGCATCAAAGCAGTTCACGTTGATCCACCAGTCGCCGGCGCATGGATCGAACGACAGGTCCGTGTCGAGCCCTCCCAGTGCGGTGCTGAGTTCCACGACCGTGATGATGGTTCCCGCGCGCAGATCGCTCCACACCGCAGCATTCGTGAAGACGATTTGACCTTGGGGAGTCGCGCCGTTGCCGTACCAAACATCGGTGCCATCGGCGTCTCCGCCGCCGGGCTCGATCCACTGCACGCGCCAACCGCGGATGTCGGCATGATCCTTCACCACGACCAGTTCGACCCAGTCACCGCCGTTGCCGAGCCGCCTGCCAAAGAAAACATCGTCGTTGTTGGAGCAAGACTCGCCGTTCGGTCCGTCGGGCTGGGGGCAGCCCGCCACGGCTGAACCAGGGTTTCCCAACCACTTCTGACTGCCGACGCAGTTCCATTCGTTGAGGATCAGGTCAGCGGCGATCGCGTCATTCGCTGCGACCAGCCCGACACATCCGATCAGTGCGGCGCAAAGCGCCTTGCGACAGGAGAACACACCAACAGAGCGGCCAGCGTGGTAGAGCATCGGGGAGACCTCGGAGGACAGGTGCGGAAAAAACGAAATGAACCGAAGAGGATGGCGCAGCAATGTTCAGGAAATGTTTACAAAGGGTGCGCGCGAGCCATTTCCGTGCTCTTTGCGAACACAAAGTGAACAACGTATGGTTTTCCTCGCTGATCCATGCCTGCCTTGCTGACCATCGTGCTGGTTTTCGCCGGACCTGCTTCGCCCCCCGTGCCACCAGTGATCGGTTCCCACGAGACTGACCGCTGGTGCCTCCAATGGAGGGGCACCTTCGACAGCGGAAAGCCCGCGTGCTCGAGCACTGAAATCGCCGTGTGGAGTCCCAAGGCAAAGCGGCTCTACCTGTGCGGCGGGCCACCTGGAATCGTGCGACTCGACTGGACCGATGTCGCTTCCCCACGGGTCGACCGCACCTACGAAGCTTCTGGGGTGACTTCTGTTGCAACGCATGATGGCGTGGTCGCCGCGTGCCACGGAGGCGCGGCGCCCAAGGAAATGGGTGAGGTGTTGCTCCTCGATCTTGACCTTCAACTCCTCAAACGGTTGCCCGTGGGGCATGGACCAGACATGCTCTGCTTCACGCCCGATGGCTCACGGCTCATTGTTGCCAACGAAGGCGAACCCCTTCCCGATGGCAGTGATCGGCCGGGCAGCGTGTCGATCATCGACCTGTCCCAGGGACCGACGAACGCCCGATGCACGGATGTGACCTTCGATGCTCCGCAGTTTGGGATCGATGCTCTTCGAAAGCGCGGCGTCCTGTTTCCGCACCCCACTCGCAGTGCGGCCGAGCAACTGGAGCCCGAGTACATCGCGATCGAACCCGATGGTTCGCGCGCCTGGGTCACGCTGCAGGAAAACAACGCCATCGCCGCGATCGACCTGCATGCTGCACGGGTGCTCGACATCTTCCCGCTTGGCACACAGGCGTTCGCCAGCGCTGGGGGCGGTCTCGATCCGAGCGACAAGGATGGCGCGGCGCGGATACAGCCGTGGCCAGTCGAGGGACTCCTTCAGCCGGACTCGGTCGGTTGCTTCGCTGCTGGGGGCAATCTTTATCTGGTCACCGCAAACGAGGGCGAATCCCTCGCGGATCACTCGGTTCGGGTGAAGGATCTCGCGAACCGTCTCGACCGCGCGAAGCCCGCTCTCGATCCCGGTGCGTTTTCCGACGATGCGACGGCTGGCTTGCGCCACGCGCGCACCGTGTTGTCGAGCGATGGGCTCGGACGACTCGAGGTGTGTCCGTTGCTCGGCGACGATGATGGCGACGGCGACTACGACCGACTTGTGTGCTTCGGCGGCCGCTCCGTCGCACTCTGGAAGGTTGGCGGCAGTGCATCGGCGCCGACGATCGAACGCGTGTGGGACTCGGGCCGCACGATGGAGCGCGAAGTGCTCGCGCGCACGCCGAGTGCGTTCAACGCCGACAGCGAAGAGAGCCCATCCATGGACAAGCGCAGTGCGAAGCGTGGACCCGAACCAGAGGGGCTCACGATTGTCGAACACGGTGGACGGCGACTGCTGTGCGTTGGACTGGAGCGCTGCGGCGGAGTGATGATGTGGGACACATCCGATCCAAAGGCGCCTGTCTTTGCCGGCTACTGCAGTCGGCGCGATCCGATGGCGAGTGGACCGAGCGCTGGCGATCTCGCGCCTGAGGGGCTCTGCGTGATCCCCGCGTCGAGCAGCCCGACTGGCGAGCCACTGCTCGTCGTTTGCAACGAGTTCAGCGGGACCGTCAGCCTGTTTGCGATCGAGGCAAGGCGCTGACGAGCAACATCTCTGCCGACAGGCCAGGACCGAACGCCAGCGCAACGATTGGTCCCTCAACGCCACCGCGGACAAGCCTCTCCAGGATGAACAGCAGCGTGGCGCTGCTCATGTTGCCATAGTCCCGAAGCACTCCGCGACTGGCATCACCAGCTTCCGTTGGCAGTCCAAGGGCGCGCACGACCGATTCGATCACACGAGGTCCCCCGGGATGAATCGCCCATCCCGCGATGGATGAACGAGTGAGACCGCGCGCCGCGAGTTGTGCATCGATCCACTCTGGCAACGCGCGCTCGATCAATGCAGGCACCTCGGCGGACAGTCCCATGCTGAACCCACTGTCGCCGACCTCCCATGTCATCGCGCCCTCAGAACCATCGATGACCAGCGAGCATGCATCGATGATTGCCCCGAGCGAAGGTGGGGCTTCGGGTGTTTGTGGCAATCCGCTTGAGACGACGACCGCCGCTGCGCCATCACCGAACAAGGTGTTCGCGATCCACTGATCGACCCTTTCGCCGTAATGAAGATGCGCCGAGCACACCTCGCCGCAGCAGACGAGCACGCGCGCACGGACATCTGCACGCGCTGCATCGCGCGCCACGGCGACGGCGTTGATCGCAGCGTGGCAGCCCATGAATCCGATGTTCGTGCGGCGTATCGAGGGCGCGAGACCAAGATCACGGATCAACCATTGATCCATTCCGGGTGCGGCGAATCCTGTGCACGATGCCGTCACGAGATGCGTGATCGAACTCGCTTGCACGCCGCTCGTGCGGATCGCATCGCTGCAGGCGGCGAACGCCATCGGGCGCACCGCACCGGCCCACAGCTCCATGCGAGCTGCGGTCCCTGGGGGCAAGGACCCGAAGGACGCATAAAACCCAGCGGGATGATTGTCGGTCGCCGCTGCGCACCAGCGCTGGTTGATCCCGCTGCGATCGGCGAGTCGCTGCAGCAGCGAACGATCCACGCGCGGCGGCGCGATCGCCGTGGCAAGAGCCAACCAGCGTGTGGTGTCCATCCGCTGCGGCGGATGCGCGCAGCCGAATCCAAGAATGCTCGGAATCATCGTGCGACACCTCCATCCATGGAGAGCGTCCGCTGAACGCCCCACGCCCTGCCCATGCGTGCAGCGACCATCGGCGCGTACTGTCCCGCGCGGAGGACTGCTGCGAGCACGCGCGGCGCACGAACAAGCAGCGCCATCGATGCGCACCGCGCGTGGGGCCAAGCGGACATTCTTCGTGCGGTGCGTTCCCACGCCCGAACCGCGGCGCCGCCGCACAACACACGCTGCGCATGATCGGCGGCCGCGATGCCGGAGGCCAGCGCCCAACCGATCCCCTCGCCGGTGAAGGGCTCGACATAGCCGAATGCATCGCCTGCCACGATGATCCGATCGTCCGTGGCTGCGGCGCGTCGACGCGTGAGTCGAGGCGTGCCACTCCACGCCGAAGTGACGATGCTGTTGCCGTCGCGAACCCACGGCGCGAGCCAGCGCAGCGCGCGGCGAGTGCCGCAGGACCTCCGACAGATCGCACCGCCTCTGGCGCTGCCGCGGCGGCCACATCGACGCTGCCATCGCCAAGCGAGACCACACCGATGTAGCCGCCATCGCGAACACACATGAGCAGCTCGCCAGCGCGGAGATCGATCGCGTCATGCGGCAGGAGTGCGCCAAAGCCGATCCGGGCGCGAGGCAGCGTTCTCCATTTCAGGCGATCAGACGAACGCAGCGATGATCCACCGATTCCATCCGCAGCGATCACCAGCCGAGCGTTCAACTGTCGCGCCTCGTTGCCACTGCGGAGCATCACTTCGCCACCAGGGCTCGCCTGTGCAACGACTCCAGTGATCACACGCGCGCCAGCCTCGGCTGCAGCGCGGAGCAGTGCTGCATCAAGTGCGGCGCGCGAAAGGGCAACACCGCTGCGCTGCCAGTCGGTGACCGATCCGCAGCAGTCGACGCGCACCGTGTGCACCACATTGCCGAGCGCGGTGACAGACGCGGCGCCGAGCGCGCGCAGCCGATCAAGTGCCAGCGGCGAGAGGCAGCAGCCGCAGACCTTCGGGCGCGGATGATCGGTGCGATCGACGATCAAGGTGCGAATCCCATGTCGCGCCGCGGTGATCGCAGCAGCAGAGCCCGCGGGACCGCCGCCGATCACGACGAGATCCCACGAAGACGAACACGCGTTCACCGCGCCACCTCGGGCGTCCGCCGCCAACTCAGCACCCATCTCTGCGGCCATGCAGCGCGCACAGACACCCCATGCAACCCAGCCCGAAGCGCCAGCGTCCGCGCTTCGGGCTGGGTGAACGCCCCCCGCACACTCAGCACCGCATCGGTGTGGACAACTGCCGAACGCGAGAGCACGCGCGAAGCGGCCCACGCCAACACAAGCCCCCCTCGCGAGCGATCGAGATCCGCCGCGGCGATACCGACGGCTGCCGCTTCCGCCATGCGGCGCAGCGCAGAGACCGCATCGTCGTCATCGAGGTGATGGAGGAAAAGCGAACAGGTCACGATGTCGGCGCCGCTCGGCAGTTGGTCGTTCAGGAGATCAACCTGCTCCAGCGAAATGGAAATGCCTGCCGTGGCGGCAGCCCGCCGTGCCGCATCGAGAGCGACGCCGCTGCGGTCACACAGCACCCAATCGATCGGCAGGCGCTGCACTCGGGCGCGCCGAGCCATCGCCATGGGCCCATCGCCCGATCCGGTTGCCACATCCATCACACGCAGTCGCATGCCGCGCGCTGCACGCTCAAGCGCAGCGGCAGCAATGTCGGGCCACAACAGCCGCGAACTCCGGCTCCAGGCATTCAGCCGCTGCAAGCCGCGGAGCGCTTCCCGATGTTCATCGACCGCGAGCCCTGGATCGTCCATACGCTCATTCCGTCGACTGCGCTGGGATAGCGACGGGCACTCGGATGTGGAAGTGAAAGACATCGCAGGGGACTCTTTCCAAGCCTATGCGGCGCGTCACAGTGCACAGGACTCCAATTACTCCCCCCCGAAGCGCCTCGGACCGGCCAAACATCACAGATTGTTCATAGTTCACGCAAACCAACAAGGAACACGAGATAATGATGCAACGTGTTTGCAAATCTCCATCCCCCATGGCAGGCTATCGCTACTCGTTCGGGGATACTGCCGATGGTGAGTCCAACAATGCACAACGAGGAATCACTTGAGCGACTCGCGCGGCGTACTCGATTCCTCCCGCAATCTGGCTGCTTGCTCGTCCTTGTGATTGCGCAAGTGTCAACTGGCTCCTCCACCGATGCGTTTCGGAACGTCATTTGCTGGGGGAGAAACAATGCACTCCAAGCTGCGCCTCAATCGACAGACCATGAGTGGACCCAGATTGCGGGTGGACTTGAGCATTCCCTGGCACTCGACTCCGCCGGCCAGATTCGATGTTGGGGATCAAACAGCCACGGGCAATGCAACCCCCCACCCGCCACGGTCCCCTTTGTGGCCATTGCTGCAGGATGGCACCACTCCATCGCCGTGACCATGCAGGGCAGAGTTGTCGCATGGGGGCGCAATAGCGAAGGTCAGGCAAGCCCTCCCGCCGATCTCCCGAGCGCCTCGTCGGTCGCTGCGGGAGCGCGGCATTCCGTGGCCCTGCTGAGGACTGGGTCTGTCCGGGTTTGGGGCGACAATACTGGTGGGCAATCGACTGTGCCTCCCAATCTGCCCACGATCGCGCAAGTTGCCTGCGGGGGAGCCCACACTTTGGCACTGAGCACGGATGGACGCGTGTTTGCCTGGGGCAACAATGAGCAATCAGCCAGCGGACTTGGATTGGCGCGCGTCCGTCAATTCCTCGTTGATGCGATCAGCGGAGTTGACTCGGTGGACATCGTCACGATCGGCGACAGCAACACTGGTTACTCCGAAGGGGGGATTCCGATCGCCGGCTGGACCGACGGTTTGTGCGAGGCAATGGTTCAGGTCGGAATCCCGCGATATGCCACGCCGCTTCAGCCAATCAGTCCACCCGGCATCTCATTCGGCGTGACCAGCTGGAATTCACCGATGTTGCTCGGTGCCAGTTCCGATCCCAACTTCCCCGCCGTCAGCGTCTCCGGGACCGACTTTGCTCCTGAGAGCATTCGCGACGGCTTGAGAGGTGCCACAATCCCGAACGGTCCAGTCATTCGTCCCAGCGGAGTACCGTTCGACTTTGCTTGGATTCCGGCACAGCAGCACGCGTTCAGTGCGAGTTCCTGTGGCCTCTACTTGTGGACATCGCCATCGTTCCCCGTCGAGGGACAGTTGACGTTTCGAGTAGTGCATAGTGTGCAGCCAGCAAGTGAGCCAGTGGGTCACTTCACTCTGATGTGGTTGGGCAGCGATGGGCAACTTCTCTGCCCGCCAGAGTTGCACACCACCATCGGGCAAGAGAGTGGCTGGCATGCCAGCGAACTTTCGCTCCAGCCCGACCCACTGCGCCCCTCGCCGATCCGTGGCACTTTTGGTGGCGGCGGGCGGGGACAGGGTTCGTCCATCCGTGGTCCGTGTGGTCTCGGATTGAGCAGCGTTTACAGACCAGTCCGTGGCTTTGCTGTGCAATCGCTCGACTTCCACGGTGGCGCCAACATGACCCAAGTCGCCGATGACCTCGCCGCGATGCCGCAAGCGACCGTCATGACTTGGCTCCGTGAGATCGCGGAACGCCAGCGCTCTGCGGGCGGAACGGGCAAAGTACTTTTCTTCATCCAGGGAGGCATCAATGCGGACATCGGTCTCCCCGACTCTTGGGGCTCCGCGATCATCAGGATGAAGTCGGTGTTGAAGAACGCTTGGCTCGCTTTGGGCAACTCGGAGAGCAGCATTGGCTTTGTCATCATGGTGTCCCATGCCCCGACTTTGGATGACGCTGCACTTTCACGCCTCCGCGAATACTCGCGAAGTCTCGCCAGCGTTGAGTCTGATGTCTGTGCCATTGACCTGTCGCTGCTGACAAACGCGAAGGAGTGCGCGGAGCGGGGTTGGTTCAGCCCCAACGGCTCGGTCCACCTGACTGCTGTCGGGTATGTAGGAATAGCAAATCGAATCGTCGGAGCGCTCAGAGGTGCACATGACATTCGTCGTGTACCAGACGAGTTTCGCGTCCTTGGCGGATGCGTTGCGATCGCATCGGGTCAATCGCATGCCATCGGCGTGCTGCCGGATGGTCGGGTGATTGGGTGGGGCACTCCGCAATGTGGTGCCACCGAGCCACCGCCGAACGCGCCGGCAGCTGCGAGCATCGCGGCAGGCGGCGGACACAGTTTGCTGCGAACGTCTGAGAGTGAGGTTGTTTGTTGGGGCAACAATGTTTTCGGGCAGTCGTCAGGACTGGCGCCCGGCCTCAGGGCGGTTGCGGTTGCCGCCGGCGGACATCACTCCCTTTCCATCGTGCATGCACCACCGTGTCCTGCAGACCTCAGCGGAGATGGCCTCGTCACATCGCAGGACCTTGTGTTCTTGCTTGCTGGTTGGGGAACGGTTGCAGGAGATATCGATGGGGACGGCACAACAAGCGGACTTGATGTGACCGCGCTGATGTCGTCGTTCGGACCCTGCGGCGACTGAAGAGCTCAGCCCGCCGCATTCACTCGACCGATGTGTGCGGTCCCTCTCGCCGTTAGTCTTTCGATGATGCAGAACACCATCGACACCAGCGGCGTTTCCACCATCCGCGATGCGCACCAGTGGCTGCGGTGGATGACCACTCGAACGCTCACCGCAGCGCGCACGCTCGACCACGCGGAACTCCACCGTGCCTTCCCCATCGGCATCGGAAGCGTGTTTGAGACGATGGTCCATCTGTGCGGCGCGGAGTTCATCTGGATCCGAGTCGTCACCAACCGCGCCGATGGCGTGACGATGCCAACGACAGCGCAGTGTCCCGATCTCGATGCGGTGGAACGCCTCTGGAAGTCAACGCGCCTCGAATGGGATGCGTTCCTGCATGCGCTGACTCCGCAGGAGTGTGAACGCATCGTGCAGCGAACGCGCGACGGGCGAACCTACTCGCAGCGAGTGTCCGACGCCTGCATGCAGGTTCCCACCCACGCGCTGTACCACAATGCGCAGATCAGCTTCATGTTCCGCAGTATGGGAAAGGCACTTCCCGACTCCTCTTGGATCGCTTGGGCGCGCGAGCGCTGCGGCTCCCCGATGGGCTGATGCCCGAGGAGTCGAGCGAACTCGCTGCTACACTCCTCACCCCCACACGGGGCGTAGCTCAGCTTGGCTAGAGCGCCTGCTTTGGGAGCAGGAAGTCGTCGGTTCAAATCCGGCCGCCCCGATTCACTCTCGCCGCGCCCCACGCGGCGCGGATCATTAGACTGTCACCCCCATGGGCGACACCGCGTCCTATCTCCCAGTGATCCTGATCATCGCCATGGCGATCGGCTTCGCCATCGTGAATGTCGTCGCGAGCATGCTGCTCGGCCCACGCGTCGAGGGCGCCGTCAAAGGGCTCGCTTACGAGTCGGGCATGGACGCGATCGGTACATCGCGCAAGCGCTTCAATGTCCGCTTCTACATCCTTGCGATGACATTCCTCGTCTTCGATGTCGAGATCATCTTCCTGTATCCATGGGCGGTCACCTTCGCACAATTGGAACCGCGCAGCGCGGAGGCACTTCTGTTCCTTGCGCGAATCGGCTTCTTCGTCGGCACCAGCGTGATCGCCTATGTGTACGCATGGCGCAAGGGCGTCTTCCGCTGGGATTGATCGGGCGACCCTGCCCGCAGCACGAACGATTCAGCGCGCAGGGGCGATTCGGTAGCTGCCAGCAACCCCTGCGGGCGCGACTTGGATCCAGTCGCCGTTGCGCTTGCACTCCAACGCCTCGTTGGCCGCAATCCGCGTGACGATCGGCGCAGGCGCATCGCCAGGCCATGCGATCCGCAGTGGCTCCTGCCCCGACGCGCGGAGCACCGCGAACAGCAGCCGCCGCTCCGACCACATGATGTCGATCTCGACGGCGCCGCGCGCTCGCAGTCCGCGCACCGATCCACGCGACCACTCTGCCGGCAGCGCAGGCAGCAGCGCGATCACATGACCCGAGCCACTGTCCTGCGAACGGGAATCGCCCGCTACCTCGCGGTGTGACTGCACGAGCATCTCAGCGATGCCCGCGGCCGCACCGAAGTTGCCATCGATCTGGAAAGGCGGATGATCGTCGAAGAGATTCGGCAGCGTGCTGCGCGCGAGGAGTTGCTGCAGGTTCTCGAACGCCCGCTGACCCTCCTGCAGCCGCGCGAAGAAGAGCATCAGCCATGCACGACTCCAGCCCGTGTGACCGCCACCATGTCGAAGCCGCTCGTCGAGCGACTTCCGTGCGGCAGCCGCCAGCTGCGGATGATCTTGCGGCGTGATCTGCCGCCCTGGATGCAGTGCAAACAAGTGGCTCATGTGGCGATGCCCAGGCTCAGCCTCGGGCCACGGCTCCGCCCACTCAAGCAATCGCCCATCCGAACCAATCTGTGGCGCACGAAGTCGCTTCAGCGTTTCCTCCGCCCGCGACACAAGCGGATCATCGGATGCTGCAATCCCGAGCGCACGCGCCTCTTCGAGGAAGTTGCGCAGGACATCAAAGGCGATCATCTGATCCATCGCATTGCCCATCGCCGTATCCGCCGCGGATCCATCGGGCAGCAGGAACGCGTTCTCAGGGGATGCACTCGGGCCGCCGACGAGATCGTGACGGTCTGGATCCTCGCAGAGCCAGTCGAGGTAGAACGCCGCACATCCGCGCACCAACGGGAACGCCTGCTCGCGCAGATAGCGCGGGTCACGCCCGAAGTCCCAGTGGTCATGGATGGTCTGCGAAATCCACCCGCCGCCATGCGGCCACAACGACCACACTGTCGTGCGATGACTTGGCACGGTCCACGCCCAAGCATCCGTGCAGTGGTGCGCCATCCAGCCCGACGCCCCGTACATGCGACGCGCGGTCACCGCACCATCGAGCGCGAGGCGTTCCACGAAGTCCGTCAGCGGCGCCACCGTCGATGGAAGATGCAGGACCTCGGCGGGCCAATAGTTCATCTGCAGATTGATGTTGAGGTGGTAGTCCGCGTTCCACGGCGCATGCAGATGCTCGCTCCAGATTCCCTGCAGATTCGAAGGCAGCCCGCCAGCGACACTGGAAGCGAGCAACAGCATCCGCGCGAATTGCACATACAACGCTGCGAGACCTGGGTCGACGGCTCCCTCGCCCACGCGCCGCAACCGCTGGTCGGTCGGCAACTTCTCCAGTTCCACCGCGGGCGGACCGAACTCGACTTCGAGGCGGTTGAAGTCGCGCTTCCATGCAGCCTCATGATCCGACTGCAACTTGCTGAACGGCATCGCGCTTGCGGCAGCCGATGCTGCGATCAGCGAGTCTGGATCGGGGCGCGCAGGATCCGCCCCGGCGCGCAGCGACTTCATGGCCCCCGCAGCCCCGGCACCGACGAACGGGAAGTCCGTCGCCGCCACAAGCGTGATCGTCACTGCGTTGGCTGCACGCACCGCGATGCCATCACCATCCACCGCGATTGATCCGCCTTCACAATTGATGATCGCATCCGCAGCGAAGCGCACGCCGCTTCCCGCATCGGACGCAGTCGCCCCGCGAAGTCGGATGCGTGCGCGGCCGCCGTCGACGCTTGCCATCGTCGTTTGCTCGCATGCGTCACAGGAACGCTCCCGGCGCAGCGCAATGCGAACGAAGAGTCCCGCGGGTTCCTCCGTGTGCTGGCGCACGACGAGCGCAGGCGCCGCGCGCGATGCGAAGACCGTTCGCGTGCAGCGAAAGCCGCGGTCGACCCAACTGGTGACCGCCGTGCACGTCCCGATGTCGAGCCCCCGTCGGTACTCACTCGCATCGGTCGCGAGCGGTGACTCGATCAGCAGGTCGCCGAGCGTCTGATACGAATCCTCGATCGCATCACACAGGAGTTCGCGCGCCGCCGCCGCCTGTCCCTCCTTGTAGCGACCCTCGAAGAGCATTCGACGGATCGACGCAAGGGACGATGCGGAGTCGGGCACCGGCCTGCTCCCACGGCGCCCTTGCCAGACGGAACACTCGTTCAACTGGATGCGTTCCCTCACAACGCCGCCGAACACCATGGCACCGATCCTTCCATTGCCGACTGGAAGTGCCTCCGTCCACTTGGAAGCCGGCTGTTCGTACCAAAGCACCAAACCACCCGGCGCGGGATCTGCCGATGGCGCGATGGTGCAGCGCACGGGCGCAGCGTGATCCTGAGCCGCATCCATCGTGGTCTGCGCAGGCGAGGAAGCCGCCACGACCGCCATCCAGAGCGGCACCGCGCAGCGCAACACTTTGGCGCGCGCGCGCATCTTCGTCACTCGGACTTCGCCGCCCGCAGCGCGACTTTCACTTCCAACTTGGCATCGCCGCGCTTGAGCGTGATCGTGACTTCATCACCAGGACTGTGTTCGCGGAGGCGTTCCATCATGTCCGCGGGGCTGTTCAACTGCGTTCCATTCCAGCCCACCAGAACATCGCCCTCTTGAATGCCCGCGTCGGCCGCGGCGGTCTCCGCGCTCACACCATCGACGCGCACACCCTCGACGCCCGCGTCCCCGTACCCAGGCATCACGCCCAAGCGCACGCGTGCGCCGGAGCGGCGACCGCTCGTTGCCGCGTTGTCCGTCGACTGGAACTCCAACTTTTCGCTGCGTGTTGCCAAGCCCATCGTCAACGCTTCCGTCAGCGCGACAACGCGGGCAGCGCCCGCTGGGTTCACGGTGAAACCACGGTCCGATGGCTTGTGATAATCGTCGTGCGTTCCTGTGAAGAGGAACAGCACTGGAATGCCCGCGCGATAGAAGCTCGCGTGATCGCTTGGGCCGCGACCCGAGGGATCTGCGCGAATCGTCAGTCCGCTTTCCGTGAAGACAGGATTCAGGAAAGCCATGAAGTCCTTCGCGCTCCCTGTTCCGCCCACCGCCAACTCATCGCCGCGCATGCGTCCGACCATGTCGAGGTTGATCATTGCCTGCACCTGTTCGTTGGACAGTGTGGGATTGCGGGTCCAGTGCGCACTCCCGTCCAGCCCGACCTCTTCCGCGCTGAACGCCATGAAGAGAACCGAACGAAGATCCGCTGGCGCGCTCTCGGCTCGGTAACGATCGGCAAGTGCCTTGACCGTGCAGAGCATCGCAGCCGTTCCCGAAGCATTGTCGTCTGCACCAGGGTGCAACTTGCCGCGGTTCGATGGGTCAGCACCGTAGTCACCGAAGCCCACATGGTCATAGTGCGCGCCAACGATGACCCACTGATCCGCGAGTGCTCCCTTCCCGCGCAAGACTCCTCCAATGTTGTCCGTGTGGATCACGCCATCACTCATCTGTGTTTCGACAGTCAGCGTGACCTCGTCGCGCAGCATCATCGGCTTCAGTGAGCCCTCATCGCACAACTTGCGAAGGTCGAGCAGCGAGCGCCCCTGTGGATCCGCGGCCTGCACGATCTTCTCCGCCTCCTCCGTCGAAATCTGAATCACCGGCACATCGAGGCGCGCACCAAATCGACTCGACTCGCTGTTCTCCAGTTGCCGCCGTCCATCGCGCGCCCCTGGCGGATTCACCATCACAATGGCCGCTGGCTTGCGCGCAATGATCGCCTCCATCTTCGGTGCGACCGCCGCATACGGACTGAAGCGCCGATCCGCCCAGCGACTTCGGCCATCCTCGTCGAGCGGCTCGTAGCGGAAGAAGAGCACCACCCGACCCGTGAAATCCTCCACCTGCTCGCCGAAGGACGAATATCCATCGCGCCCCTCATCGATGGCGTATCCCGCGAACGCAAGTGGCGCGGTGACCTTTCCAGATCCGCTGTTGCCAAGTGCGGAGAATCCTGAACGCGCCTTCAGTTGCTGTGCGGGCTGCCCAGCGGCGTTCCACGAAGCGGAAGCCGACAGCACCTTCGCTCCACCACCAGCGACATCGAACGGCTGACGCCAATTCGTCCACTCAGGATGCGGCGATGGGGAACTCGGCGGCTGCAGTGCGCCTTCACTCGACGCAGCAACGATCGTCGGGTCGAGCCCCTTCGTCTCCACGGGCGCAGGGAACGCGGGCTCGAGCCCCGACTGCTTGAAGTAGAACTCGATGTACTCGCCGGCGATGATGCTGCCGCGCGAGGCGGGCAGGCGTCCCTCGAAGAACGGGTTCGAAAGCGTGAGAACATGCTGATACCACTCGGTCGCGACTGGCCCGAGTCCCTCGAACAACTTTCGCAGGTCGACTTGCGATCCATCATCCTTCGGCTGGTAGGAGTAGGGATCAACACGACCTTCGATCACCTTGCCTTGGGCGGGCGGTGCAATCGGCGGATCCGACACCGCGATGGCGGCAGCTGGAGATGCCTCCGACGTCGACGCTGAAGTCGGAACCTTCGACTGCGCACACGCAGCAGCCAGAACGGACAGCGCGAGGGCCGCGGAAAACACGGGTCTCGTAGGCAAAGGTCGAGTGGGCATTGCGGCGAGCATAGTCCGATCGAAGCGCGCGCAAGAAGCGATCGTCGGATGATCGCGCGTCCTATACTCGTGAAATCCATGTCCATGCTGCAGAAGCCGCGTACCAACATCCCCGCCACGACATCCGCCGAAGCGTTCGCGCCGACGGACACATTTGTTCGCCGCCACATCGGACCATCTGACAGCGATGTGCTGGGCATGCTCACCGAAATCGGAGTGCCGTCCATGGACGCGCTCATTGCATCGGCGGTCCCCGAGTCGATTCGCCTGCCGTCGGCGCTGCGCCTCGAGGACGGATCGAACGCGCACGGCTACACGGCCCGCGGCGAGGCGGAGACGCTCGCATCGCTGCGGCGCATCGCATCGCGCAATGTGCTCCACCGCTCCTTCATCGGCATGGGCTATGTGGACACACTCGTCCCTGGCGTCATCCAACGGAACATCCTTGAGAATCCAGCTTGGTACACCGCGTACACCCCCTATCAAGCCGAGGTCGCGCAGGGACGCCTCGAAGCGCTGCTGAACTTCCAGACGATGATCAGCGACCTCACGGGGCTCCCGGTTGCCGGGTCATCACTCCTCGATGAGGGCACCGCGGCAGCGGAGGCGATGCACATGTGCGTCTCCGCGTCTGATGGCACTCGACTTGCCTTCTTCGTTTCGGAGGATTGTCATCCGCAAACGCTCGCAGTCGTCGAGACCCGCGCCAAGTGGCTCGGTGTTCGGATCGAGGTCGGCAACCCCGCCGCCTTCACGCCGACGAAGGACTACTGCGGCGCACTCGTGCAATATCCGACCACGGACGGGCGAATCGAGTGCTACCGCGATTTCGCGCAGCGCCTGCACGATGCTGGAGCCCTGCTCGTGGCCGCGTGCGATCCGCTCGCACTCACGATGCTTGCGCCGCCTGCGTCGTGGGGAGCCGACATCGCCGTCGGGAGCGCGCAGCGCTTCGGCGTCCCGATGGGCTTCGGCGGTCCGCATGCCGCGTTCATCGCGACAGGCGAGACCCTCGTGCGAAAGTTGCCTGGGCGCATCATCGGCGTCTCCCGCGATGCGCATGGCAACCGCGCGCTCCGCATGGCGATCCAAACGCGCGAGCAGCACATCAAGCGCGACCGCGCCACGAGCAACATCTGCACCGCACAGGTGCTGCTTGCCGTCATGGCAGGCATGTACGGCGTCTACCACGGCCCCGATGGGCTGCGCCGCATCGCTGAACGAGTGCATGCGCTGACAGCGGGGCTCGCGCGAGGACTGGCCGCGCTCGGTCACGATGTTGGGAGCGGCGCATTCTTCGACACGCTGCGCGTGCGGCTCGGCGCTGGACGAAGCGCCGCGGATGTTCACGCGGCGGCGGGCGCAGCGGGCATCAACCTGCGGCACTATGCGGATGGCTCCATCGGCATCACGCTCGACGAAGTCACTTCGCAGGCTGACGCCAATGTCCTCCTCGGACTCTTCGCTGGTGCGCAGTCGAAGGGTGCCCCGTCGGTCGATGCGGGTTCGCCTTGCATTCCACCCGTTTTCCAGCGGTCGACGGCGTTCATGACAAGCCCCGTGTTCCACTCGTATCACGGCGAGCATGAACTGCTTCGGTACATCCACCGACTCGTGTCGAAGGACCTGAGCCTCGTGCACTCGATGATCACGCTCGGGTCGTGCACGATGAAGTTGAACGCCACCAGCGAGATGGTGCCGGTCACCTGGCCGGAGTTCGGGCAAATGCACCCCTTTGCGCCCGCTGAACAGTGGCGCGGCTACGCGGAACTCTTCCGCTCGCTCGAGTCGTGGCTGTGTGAAATCACGGGCTTCGCGGCGATCAGCCTGCAGCCCAACGCCGGGTCGCAAGGCGAGTACGCGGGACTGCTCGTCATCCGCGCCT
>RFON01000022.1 GCA_009926625.1 Planctomycetota bacterium | reverse complement strand
CGATCGCGCGCGCGATCGATGGGTGATCCATGCGTGCAAGGACAGCGCGCTCCTGATCGAATCGCGCAAGAACAGCTTCGGAGTCCATGCCGGCCTTCATCACCTTGAGCGCGACAACCTGATGAAACGGCTCCGCTCGGACGGCACGCCACACCGTTCCGAACCCGCCGCGCCCTGCGATCTCGATCAATCGGTAGGGACCGATCGATTCGCCTGGGGATTCGGAGGGTGAATGCTCGTGGAGGTTGACGCGCCGGTCTGACATCGCTGCACTCTGAAACGGGAAGAATCATTACAAGACTAGAAGGACTGCTCACCGTCACAATCAACTCTGGATCACGCAGCCCTCCGGCAATTGTGGTGATGGCCAATAACCGTAGAAACTATTTTTTCTGCTTCGTGTCTGAATCGCTTATCCGAATTCCCGTTCTACACTCGCCCCCGACCTTTCCGCTCAAAATTTGGGATTTTCCGACAATGTACCTCCAAGACAACCGCGCTCACCTTCGTCTGTTTGTCGCTAGTTGGATCGCAGCTGCCCTCCTGTGTTCGTTTGTGTGTTCGCGGGCAAACGCGCAGGGTCAGGTTGTGGGTATCGGGTATGCGGCTTACGGTGGGGGAACCCCGCGGCCGCAAGTTCTGCTGCCCGCGGTCGGTATCGACGCAAGTGTTCAGTCGGTGGCGATTCTTGCCGATGGCACGGTTGCTGCCTGGGGAGGGAACAACAACGGACAAGCGACGCCTTCGTCGGGACTTCAGTCGGTCATCCAAGTGGCGGCTGGCGAGACGCAAACATACTGTCTCCAAAGAGATGGATCGCTCAAGCGATTTGGAGTTTCTGGAACTGGTTTCTTCAACGAGGCAGCAACGCCGGCAGACCTTGGGCCTGTCGTCGAGGTCTCGTGTGGTCGGTATCACACTGTTGCACGACTTGCGAGTGGACAAGTACGTTGTTGGGGCGCTGGCAGTCCAGGGACATCGGGACAACCGCATTTTGGCCAGTCGACACCGCCAGCCGCACTCCAGGCGAGCAGAGTCGACTGCGGCGAGTACTTCACCCTCGCAGTGACCACTGCAGGTCGTGTGATTGGTTGGGGACAGAACGACTATGGGCAATGCTTGGGATCCGCGGCGGGTGGCGGCGCGATCACCGGCTCGCCCTCGGGACAGGAGTTGCGCATCAACGGGCAGGTATTGACGGGAGTCCTGCAGGCGTCGGGGGGATATGCCCATTCGGCTGCAGTGCTCGCATCGGGCACTGTTGTTGCGTGGGGTAGCAACACTGCGGGGGGGCAGCATCCGCAAGGTGGTGTCACGGTTGTTCCAACCGGATTGACAGGAGTTGTGCAGGTGGGGTGCGGGCGATCCCACACGGTCGCTCTCAAGTCGAATGGGCAGGTCAAGATGTGGGGAAGCAACTATTGGGGACAACTCAACGAGCCAACGCCACCCTTGGAAGGCGTACAGCAGATCGCGGTGGGAATTGATCACGCCGTTGCGCTCCGATCGGACGGTTCGATCGTTTGTTGGGGTGACAATCAGCAGTCGCAGTGCAACTCACCGCAGGCGCCATGGTCCGATCTGGTCGAGGTCGCAGGAGGCGGCTTCCATTCCATGGCTCGTCGTTCCAGCGGTCAGGTGGTGTGTTGGGGTGGCAATGGGCAGAAACAATGCGATGTCCCCAGTTCGGTCTCGTCAGCCTTAGACATCTCTGGCGGGACGATTCACAGCATGGCGCTTCTGCCCTCTGGTCAGGTCGTGGCGTGGGGTTACAACCAGCAGGGGCAGTGCCGCGGTACAGACTCCACGGGGGCAAGCATTTCTTCATTCATCGACACTTCAGGTACGCCAGTGGTGATCGGTGGACAAACCTTGACTGGCATCGTGGAAGTTGCAGCGGGGCACTACCACTCGCTCGCGCGACGGCAAAATGGGACGGTGGTGGCATGGGGTGCTGGGCTTTCCAACGGTGTCTCGCCAGATCGAGGTCAGTGCATAGTGCCATCCAGTCTCAGCGGAGTGACAATGATTGACGGTGGCGACGAGCACTCCATGGCACTTCGAAACAACGGTCAGGTGGTGTGCTGGGGCAACAACGATAATGGCCAGTGCCTCGGGCGAAATGCTTCTGGCGGGGCCATCACCGGGTCTGCAACGGGACAGCCCGTGCAGTACCTCGGTCAGATCTTGGCGAACGCCGTGCACATTTCGGCGGGCACTTCCTACTGCTTGGCAGCACGGGCTGACGGCACCATTGCAGCTTGGGGTAAGAACCAGTTTGGGCAGAGCACTGTTCTTTCAGGATTGGCGAACGTTGTTCGGGTCTCAGCATCTTCGTCGAGTTCGATGGCGCTGCTTGCAGATGGGACCGTGCGGTGTTGGTCCGGTGACTGCGCTGGCGCAACTCTCGTGGCAGGTGCCGTCTCCTTGGAGGCGGGTTGTAATGGGAGCCATGCAGTTGCGCTTCTGCCGGCGTCTCACAGTCAGTGCACCACAACGGGCGGATCAGGAACCGCATCGCTTGCAGTCAGCGGCAGTAGTTGGAACAACGTAAGCATTTGGCAGTGGTCGTCGGGGGGGATGCGGGTACCTGGAAGCAGTTCCACGGTGAATCTAGGGTCCTACGGATCAGTCGGCAGCACCTGCGACGCGCAGTGCGCAACGCTGACAGCGAACAGTGGGTCAACGATCATTGTGCCAGTCGACCTCACTGTTCCTCAGTCTGCGCAACCCGATCGATCGATCGATGTAAGCGGTACCGCGAATTTGGCGGGTCGAATCTGGTTGGTGGCGAGCGGCGCATCGGTGCTTCCAAACGACCTCAACATCAAGGTGCTGCGGGCTGGCGATCCGCAAGGAGCTTTCGACATCATCCAAACGACCGTCCCCCCCCCAGCAGGGACATTCCTCACGCTCGTGCAGTCTGGATCATCGATTGCGGGGATGACCGAGTTCAGCTTGGTGGTTCGGCCCCTCAACGGAGATGCGGCTTTCGGGGGAAACAACAACGCGACACTTCAGGGTACGGCTGTTGCTGCAGAGACGCTTAATTGGGACAACGTGGGTGGCGACGATCTTCTGATCGCCGTCAGCAACGGCCCATCACAGAACGGATTCCTACAACTGGTTGAAAATGCGGGTCAGGATGGGCTCATCAATCGGATTGTTCCACTCGATGCTGCAGAGCCCATGTGTCTTGCAGTTGGCCCTCTGGACTCGGATGGTCGCACCGATGCAGTGGTGGGAACGAAGTCGCCCAATCGGCTGCGTATCTATTCGAACAATTCATCCAATCCATCGAACGGCGCTTTCCTGCCGAGCACGCAGTTTGTTCCCATTGGGCCAATCTTGAGTGTGACGGTGATTCCGCCATCAAGCGGTTTGGTAGGGCTTGGCGCGGGAACCATCGGTGCGGGGACGGGCAATTCGAACGGAAGCGCAGGCGGCGCCGTTACGCTTCACCAGCCGAGTGGGGCGGTGATTCAAACTGTGTCAGTTCCAGTGACTCCGACCACAACGCTGTCGCGGAGTCGTCGAGTGACAACTGGAGGCGCAAGCAGCACGACGGTTGACGAACAACTCGTAGGCGAGAATGGACGCGTGGTCGTTCTCACCCAGAATGGTGCGGGGGTGTGGGGTCAAGCACAGTCGATCGCAGTTCCAGGCAAGCCGCTGTCCATGGACGAAGCGGACATCGATGGTGACGGTCGGTTTGAACTCATTTCGGCGAACGCGGCGCCCGTGGCACAGGGCAGCGGATCAGCACTTCCCGTTCTGACACTCTTCCGCGGATTGTCGACCGGACTTTCTGCACCAGTTCCCATTGCTCCGGCGGGCGCATCATCGGGGCTGGATGTTGTGCTGCTCGATGTGGATGCGGACGGCGACAAGGACATCGTGAGTGTTCATCGCACACTCGGTTTGGAGTCCAAGGCAGTGCTGATCCGAGTGGATGTTCCGCCATCGCTGTCAGGGCAGGCGCGGCCAATCACTATTGGGCAGCAATCGGAGCAGCCGTCCACGAAACCACTCTTTTGTGCGCGCGGTGACATGGACGGACAGGGTGGCGAGGACTTGTTCCTAGTGGACGCGGGTCTCGTCAGCTTGACGGATAGTTCTTCTGCTCCGCTGGTTCGACTTCGGGTTGCCGAATTGGCCGCGCCGCCATGCGTCGGGGACCTCGATGGAAGTGGCCTTGTTGAGGCGGCAGATCTCGCGATGGTCTTGGCTGCATGGCAATCGGGATCTGGTGCGGCGGATGTAAACGGGGACGGTCTGGTGGAGGGCGCAGATCTCGCTCTTGTGCTTGGCGCATGGGGCCCATGCCCTGGTCAGTAAGTGGATAGCTTTTCGCTGAGGCGAGATGAACGACTACCCGACAGACGGCGCTTCACCAGCTGACCGAGTGGATCGCAAGCCCAGCGGCGATGGGCACGATGTTGGAAGCGAGGGGCAAACGCTGGCTTCCATTGGGGTGGGAGATGCCGTCAAGTCAGGGACCGGCGGATTGCGAGAGCGTGTCGTACTGGAGAAGCCGGGCGATCAGATTGGTCCGTTTGTATTGGTGCGCACGATTGCTTCGGGCGGATTTGGAACGGTGTGGCTTGCTGAACGCAAGGAGCCGTTTGTGCAGCAGGTCGCATTGAAGCTGATCCACGCTGGAATGGACTCATCGACAGTGCTCGGTCGCTTCGAACAGGAGCGTCAGTCGTTGGCGTTGATGAACCACCCCAACATCGCCAAGGTGGTGGATGGCGGGATCACTGAGCGCGGGCGTCCCTACTTCGCGATGGAGTATGTGCCAGGGAAGCCCTTGAATGAGTATTGCGACGAGCGAAAGTTGGATGTCCGTTCGCGGATACAGCTGATGGCTGAGATCTGCGACGCAGTGCAGCATGCGCACAACAAGGGGATCATCCACCGTGACCTGAAGCCCGGCAATGTGCTGGTGATGACGGGCGATGGCGATCGCCCAATCCCGAAGGTCATCGACTTCGGCATTGCGAAGGCACTTCATGGGCGCATGAATGACCACTCGATTGTCACGGAACTGGGGCAGATGATCGGGACGTTGGAATACATGAGCCCGGAACAGGCAGAGCCTGATGCGATCGATGTGGACACGCGCACGGATGTGTATTCACTCGGCGTGATGTTGTACGAGGTACTCGTTGGCGCGCTGCCCTTCGAGCCGAAGGAGCTTCGTAGTCGGGCGTATCGAGAGATTCAGCGCATCATCCGTGAGGAGGATCCGCCGTCACCCAGCAAGCGCCTCTCGACGGTATCGACGCGCAATGATGGCGTAGGGATGCGCATCGCTGCCGCGCGACAGAGCGATCTTGCGGCGTTGACGACCGCGCTTCAGAGCGAACTGGAGTGGATACCGATGATGGCGATGCGGAAAGAGCGCGAACAGCGCTACGCAACGCCTCGAGACATGGCGGAGGATCTGCGGAACTACCTGGCAGGTCGTGTGCTTGTCGCCGCGCCCGAGAGCAGGATCTACAGGCTTCGCAAACTTGTGCGTCGCAATCGCGTGTTCGTCGGTTCAGTGGGTGCGGTGGCGGCGGCACTCGCGGTCGGTGCGCTCGTCAGCGTGTGGTACGCGCTCGCCGAATCGCGTGCGCGGAGTCGCGCGGAGTCTGCGGTGATCGCGGAGCGTGCTGCCCGCGAGCAAGCGGAGCAACGCGAACGAGACATCCAGTCGGTCCTCGGACATCAGGTGCGCCTCGCAAGCGAGTTTGGCGGAGGAGACACGGGAACGCGCCTTGCGGCGGAGATCATGAGGCAAGTGTCCGCGCTCGGTGAGCAGAATGGCGGTGCGGCGGCCATGCAACAGCCCGTACGGGAATTGCTCCGCAACATCAATCTGACGGATGTCGCGTCGACACTGGTCACGGACATCATGTTGGAGCGAGCGGTGGCACGAGCGGAGCGTGAGCATGCGAGTGATCCCTTCGTTCATGCTGGATTGCTGATGGCCGCTGGGCGCGCCTATGAGCAACTCGGAAAGCGGACCCGAGCCGCTGAACTGTTTCGGCGCTCGCTTGATCTCTACCAATCACGACTGGGGTCAGACGATCGGAGAACGCTCGCCGCTCGCGAGTGGGTGGCGTTGACATCGCCAAACAAGGCAGAGGCTGAACAAACACTGCGCGAAGTGCTGGCAAGGCGTCTGGCACTGTATGGGTCAGCCGATCTTGACACGATTGCTGCGCGCCGCGCCCTCGCCGCGCTCTTGGAAGCAAAGAAGGACTGGAAGGGCGTTCGGGCCGAACTCGAGACCGTACTTACGACACCGAATCTGCCAGCGGATGTGAAGATAGCCGCCGCTTCATCGCTGGGCGATGCGCTTCGGGAACTCGGTCAACTCGATGATGCCGTTCGGGTACTCGAGGAGGCACGACAGGAAGTCGAGGAAATGCAGCCAGTGCCTGACCGTCTGCTTGCCAATGTGCTGACGCATCTCGGTCTTGCCCTTGCAGCGCATCAGCATTCCAACGAGCGGCAGGTACAGGGGATCGCCCTCCTTCGCAGGGCGGCGGAGGTGGATGCGCAGTTCTACGGCGACGCGCATCCGCTGAGTTTCGACAGTCGTGGGAATGTTGCGGCGGTACTCGTGCAGATGGATAACGGCACACTCGGCGAGTCGTTCGATGAGGCGCTTCGCATTCACCAAACGAGCCGCCGAATCGGCGAGAGTCTGGTCACGCCGCCGAATGAGTTTGTCCTGACATTGATGGAGTTGGCTGTGATGACTGCCAAGCGAGCAGCGGGTGACCGTCCGTCGGGTGCGGCGATTGCCGATGCCGTGGCCCTGGCAGATGAGTCTGTTCGCCTCGCAGCCTCTCGGCGATTGCAGGATGCACCGTGGTGGGGGGAGCTTCGCCGTCAGCAGGCGTTCGTATTGGGCGTGGCCCAGCGCTTGCCTGAGGCCGAGCAGATCTTGAGCGAGGTGCGCGCGCGCTTGCGGTTGGCTGGCGATCCAACTGCGGTCGCGGTGTTCAATGTGACGGCGGATCTTGCCGAGAATCTTCGGGCGCAGGGGCGCATCGCGGATGCGGTGGCCCTGTTGCAATCGATGCAGGACGACAAGCCCCAACGCTCAGACACCAGTGATGCACGGTGGGTGAATGCCGTCATGCTCAGGGATGCGCTGTCGGCTTGGGCGGAGTTGGATCCGCAGGGACCCGCCAAGTTGCGCCTTCCTGCGCAGGAGGCGGAAGTGGAGTTCCTCCGCCGTGCCCGCGAGCCACGCGCGGGGCGATAGGTTCCTGCTCCCATGCTTCCGTGCGAATTGGGAGTGGCTTGGTTGGCATGACCTCGCTTACCCTCCCCCCCCCATGACGAACGATGCGCCGATTCCGCTCGCGCCCGATGGTCCGACGCCGGATGTTCCGCCGCTGTGGGGGCGCGTGCAGGTGTCGGCCGACCCGCACGACGCGGCCGAGGCGCTTGGCAGCGAATTGCTCGAGCAGGCGCGCGATTGCGCCGCGAACCTTGGCGACTTTCATCTCGCGCTGTCGGGTGGATCGACGCCGTTTCCGTTCTACCAGTCGTTGATGACCGACCCGATGTATCGGCGGCTGCCATGGGACCGCACGCACCTGTGGATCGTCGACGAGCGGCGCGTTCCATTCGACCACCCCAAAAGCAACTGGCGACAGATCCACGAAATCATCGTCGAACACTCGGGCATCCCGCCCGCGCAGGTGCATCCGATCGAAGCGATGGTTCCAGATGCCGCTGCGCGCTACGAGCGCGCGCTGCGCACCGCGTTCAGTCGCCGTCCCCTGACCGAGCAGCGTCTCGACTTCGTGCTGCTGGGGATGGGCGACAACGGACACACCGCGAGCCTCTTCCCGCAAACGGCGGCACTGCACGAGCGAAAGCTGCTCGTCTGCGACTGCGATGGTCCGAGTGTGACACCGCCGCCACGCGTGACGATGACCTATCCGCTGCTCAACGCCGCCCGCTTCGTCGCCGTGCTCGCGCTCGGCAGCGAGAAGGCGCCGATGATTCACCGCGTCGCCACTGGCCGCGATGACTTCACCGTGTTGCCGATCAAGAACATCCGACCCGTCGGCACGCTCGTGTGGCATCTCGACCGCGCGTCGGCGGCGCCGCCCCACGGGTGAACGCCTCATGCGCGCTGCGCGAGGAAGTCCTTCAAAAGTTCGCATGCGGCGAGCGCGTCGCGGATGCGTTTCTTCTGCGCGTGTGTCCTTCCGCTGCGGTTGAGCGATGCCTCCGCGGCGTGGCTCGTCAGGCGTTCATCTTGGAAATGCACGGGCAGGCGAAAGCGCTCCTCGCACGCCGCCGAGAATTCGCGCGTCAGTTTCGCACGCGGTCCCTCCGAACCATCCATGTTGAGCGGCAGGCCGATCACCAACGCATCGGGTCCGTACAAGTCGATCGCGCGTGCGAGCGACTGCAACAGCACCTCGCGCGTGGATGCCTCGATCACTTCGATGGGTGCAGGAATGCGCAGCACATCGTCGGCACAGGCAATCCCCGTTCGTCGATCGCCGAGGTCGATGGCGAGGAAGCGCATGGCGGCATCAGCGGCGATCAGGCGGGAGCAATGCCACCAGTTCCTTCACCCGCTCGGCGTCCGCGGCTCGGCAGACGAGCGTGGCATCGGCTGTCCGAACGACCACGACGCCTTCGAGACCGATGGTGGCGATCAGGTGCGACGGATCGTCGCTGATGCAGGCCACATCACTCGATGCCAGGTGCGCGGTCATCGACGATGCACGGTTGCCCGATGGGTCGCTCGGCAGCAGTGATGCGTACGCGGGCCAACTGCCGATGTCGCGCCACGCGATCGGCATGGGCACAACGCAAATCGTGAATGCAGCATCGCGCGACGCGGGTTCCATCAAGCCATAGTCGACGCTGATCTTCGTGAGCGACGGATAGACATCATCCACGACCGCCTGCGCGCGATCCGTTGCCCAGGCGGCGCCGATGCGTCGCAGCCCGTGCCCGCACGCTGGTTGGAAGCGATCGATTGCATCGAGCACCGTCGCTGCGTGAAAGATGAACATGCCGCTGTTCCATCCGAATGTCCCCGCCGAGATGAACTGCTTCGCGCGCTCGAGGTCCGGCTTTTCGACGAATCGCCGTGCGGCGAATGCGCCTGCGAATCCCTCGATTGCGTCACCTTGCTCGACATAGCCGTAGCCCGTGGCAGGGAAGGTTGGCGTGATGGCGAAGGTCACGAGCCGACTCGGGTCAGCTTCGACGAGTCGGAAGCCGAGATCGAGCTTCTCTGCGAAGACATCCTGAGGTTCGATGACATGGTCGCTCGTGAGGACCGCAAGCGTGGCATTCGGATCACGCGCTGCAGCAACGGCAGCGGCGAAGCCGACCGCGTTCAATGTGTCGCGTCCCATCGGCTCGCCGAGGAATCGATCAGGCTGCAGTCCAGGGATCGCCGCAAGAATGTCCGCGGCATAGGAACGCGATGCGCAGACGAATCGGCGCGCGGCGGGCACCACGCCCTCCAACCGACCAGCGGCAGCTTGGAGCAGCGTCCCGCCACCAGGCATCGGCATCAGTTGCTTCGGTCGATCCGCGCGGCTCAGCGGCCAGAGTCGAGTGCCTGATCCGCCGGCCATGATGACTGCGTGACGATGTGTCACCTCGCAACTCCCTTCAGTGCGAGCGCCGCCGCAACGAGCGCATCGGCGCTTGCGATCTCGGGCGCACGCTCAAGTGCCGCGTCGATGAGTGACCGCGCATCGAGGCGATTCTCGCCCAGTTGCACAAGCACATGGACTGCGTCGAGGACGGCACTCGCGCTGATGGGTGGCGCGCCCGCGGGCATCGCCCCAGGCGCCGACGCCGATACCGCAGCCGCGCGTCGCCCCTTCGCCGCGGCGGTGCGCCCGAGTGGTGCATTGGATGGCGTGTTGGATGGCGCGGCGACGGGCGCGCCGCCGCTGCGCATCGCGTGACGCTCCACCTTGTCGCGCAGTTCGAGCACCATCGTTTCAGCAGTCTTCCGCCCGATCTCTGGGAGCGCGACGAGCGTGCCAAGGTCCTTGCGAACGATCGCCTCAGCCACGCGAGGGAAGGGAATCGTGAGCGCCCGCAGCGCGCGTCGGACGCCGATGCCCTTGACGCTCGTCACCAGTTCGAAGAAATCGCGGTCCGCTTCGGATTGGAAGCCGATCAGGCGCGGCCAAAAGCTGGCGCCTTGCCCCTGCGACTCGAGGTAATGCAGGGTGTGCAGCAGGACGGTTTCGCCGAGGCGATCCTGCAATCGCTGCACATCCGCCGCTGGAATGGACACCTCATAGGCCAACGCACCGACCGCCACGAGCGCATGGTCGTCGCCCACCCGCTCGAGCGTCCCTTCGATGCGGCTGATCATGCCTTCGAGGGTATCCGCTTTGACGGGGCGGTTCGAATCTGCCTGCTCTCGATGGGAACGATCGGACCAATCCGCTATCCTCTCGCCCGTTTGGACTGAGCGCGCCGCGCGAGCGGCACTCCGCACCAACGCGAGTCACCGCATGCCACGCCGCAGCGATATCCACACGATCCTCATCATCGGCTCAGGGCCGATCGTCATCGGCCAGGGATGTGAATTCGATTACTCCGGGACGCAAGCATGCAAGGCGCTGCGCGAGGATGGATACCGCGTGGTGCTGATCAACTCCAATCCGGCGACGATCATGACTGATCCGGCGCTGAGCGATCGAACCTACATAGAGCCGATCACGCCAGAAGCGGTCGAGCGCATCATCGTGCGCGAGCGCGACCTGGGACATCCGATCGATGCAGTGCTGCCGACGCTCGGCGGGCAGACTGCCCTGAACTGTGCGTGTGCGCTGCACGACCGAGGGGTGTTCAAGCTGCATGGGATCGAGATGATCGGCGCTTCACGCGAGTCCATCCGACGCGCCGAAGACCGCGAGGCATTCCGCGCGATCGTGCAGGCGCTCGGGCTTTCCCAGCCGCACTCACGGACCGTCACGAGCCTCGATGATGCGAAGGCGTTCCTGGAAGAGATCGGCCTGCCGGCGATCATCCGTCCGGCATTCACCCTCGGAGGAACGGGCGGCGGAATCGCCTACAACGTCGAGGATTTCGAGGACATTGTTCGGCGCGGACTGTCCGCCAGCATGATCGGGCAGGTCCTGATCGATCAGAGCGCACTCGGATGGAAGGAGTACGAACTGGAGGTCGTTCGGGACCGCAACGACAACTGCATCATCGTGTGCGGCATCGAGAACATTGACGCGATGGGCGTGCACACGGGCGATTCGATCACCGTGGCGCCGATCCAGACGCTCACCGACCGTGAGTACCAGCGGATGCGCGATGCGTCGTTCGCGATCATGCGATCGGTTGGCGTCGATACCGGCGGCTCGAATGTGCAGTTCGCGATCAACCCGAAGGATGGTCGCATGGTGGTCGTCGAGATGAATCCGCGCGTCTCGCGATCCTCGGCGCTCGCGTCGAAGGCCACGGGGTTCCCGATCGCGCGCATCGCCGCGAAACTTGCCGTGGGCTACACGCTCGACGAACTGTCCAACGACATCACGGGAACCACCAGCGCATGCTTCGAGCCATCGATCGACTATGTGGTGGTGAAGATGCCGCGGTGGACATTCGAGAAGTTCCCCGAGGCGGACGAGACACTGACGACGCAGATGAAGAGCGTCGGCGAGGCGATGTCGATCGGGCGAACCTTCAAGGAAGCGCTGCAGAAGGCGATCCGGTCGATGGAGGTCAAGCGATTCGGGCTCGGCCTCGATGCGAACGACAAGTGGCTTGCGGGACAGCGCCGTTCGGCGAAGGAGCTCGCGGACGGCTCTCCAGCGGTGTGGCCAATTCCTGATGAACTGCTGCGGCGCAAGCTGAGCGTGCCGAGCCAAGGGCGTCTCTTCTTCGTGCGCTACGCACTGAAGATGGGCTGGAGCATCGAGGATGTCGCGCGTTCCACCGGCTACGACCCATGGTTTCTTGATCAGATCGCCCAACTCTGCGAGTTCGAGTCGACGCTGTGCGCGGTCAGTCGAATCGAGGAGCTGCCGACGGAGACGCTGCGCGAGGCCAAGGTGCTCGGCTACAGCGATGCACAGTTGGCGTTCCTGTACCTCGGCGCGATCACGAGCAAGAACATCCTCGCTGTGCGCGCGCATCGCAAGCGACTGGGCATCGAACCGGTCTACAAGCTGGTCGACACCTGTGCCGCGGAGTTCGAGGCAAAGACGCCGTACTACTACTCCACCTACGAACGACCGGTGCGGGTGGCAGGCAAGTCGGTCGTCGAGGATGAGATCCGCATCTCGCCGCAGCGCAAGATCATCGTGCTCGGCGGCGGCCCCAACCGCATCGGTCAGGGAATCGAGTTCGACTACTGTTGCTGCCAGGCCGCGTTCGCGTGCGAGGACATGGGATTCGAGAGTGTGATGATCAACTCGAACCCCGAGACGGTCTCGACCGACTACGACACGAGCGATCTGCTCTTCTTCGAGCCGCTGACGCTCGAGGATGTGCTCAATGTCATTGAACGCCTGAACGGCGGCGGCATCGATGTGGCGGATCGCGCGGGAACAGTGGCGGGCGTGATCGTGCAGTTTGGCGGGCAAACGCCCCTCAATCTCGCGCACGGTCTCGACGCGGCGGGCGTTCCGCTGATCGGCACGGGCAACGACTCGATCGATCTTGCCGAAGATCGCGACCGCTTCAAGGCGATGATCGATGAACTCGGGCTGCGTCAGCCGGACAGCGGCATCGCGCGCAGCCTCGAACAGGCGGTGGAGATCGCCGCGCGCGTCGGCTATCCGGTGCTGGTGCGGCCTTCGTATGTCCTCGGCGGTCGCGGCATGGAAACATGCTTTGATGAGGCGAGTCTCCGCCGCTACATGGTGACTGCTGTCGATGTGAGCGAGTTGGCGGATCGCCCCGTGCTCATCGATCGTTTCCTCGGCGATGCGATCGAGATCGATGTGGATGTGGTCGCCGACTTCGATCCTGCGAGCGGCAATCACCAGCCCGACCTGAAGTACGAAAGCGGCACACCGCGCGCGGTGGTCTGTGGCGTGATGGAGCACATCGAAGAAGCAGGCATCCACTCGGGTGACTCGACCTGCACCGTTCCTCCGTATTCGCTGCCCACGGCGACCATCGCACGGATTCGTGAACAGGCTCGACAACTCGCGCGTCGCTTGCGCGTTCGCGGGCTGATGAATGTTCAAATGGCCTGCAAGGATGATGTGCTGTACATCCTGGAAGTGAACCCACGCGCCTCGCGCACGGCACCGTTCGTGAGCAAGGCAAAGGGAGTCTCGTGGCCGCGCATTGCTGCGCAAGTGATGATGGGCGCTTCGCTTGACAGGCTGCAGGTGCAGGAGATCGACGACACGGGCTTTTACGCGGTCAAGGAGTCGGTTTTCCCGTTCGCGAAGTTCCCGGGCGTCGATGTGGTGCTTGGACCCGAGATGCGTTCCACCGGCGAAGTGATGGGCGCCGACCGATCGCTCGCGGTCGCCTTTGCAAAGGCGCAGATGGCGGCGGGGGTCATGCTCCCGACCGCTGGGAAGGTGTTCCTGTCGGTTCGCGATGGGGACAAGTCCGCCGCGGTCGATGTGGCGCGCAGTTTGCACGGCGCTGGATTCGCCGTCGTCTGCTCGCGGGGCACGCATGAAGCACTTTCGGCCGCGGGGATCGACAGTGAATTGCTGCCGAAGATCGCCGAGGGTCAGCGGCCCAATGTCATCGACCTCATTCGGTCCGGCGAAATCAAGTTGATCATCAACACGCCGACCCGAAAGGGTTCCAACACCGATGAGGGGCGCATTCGTGCCGCGTCCGTGCGCGCGAATGTGCCGCTGATGACCACGGTGGCAGGTGCCCGCGCTGCCGTTCAAGCGATCCGCGCCCTGCAAACCGGCGCATGGGATGTGCAGGCCATGCAGGATCATTTCCCACACCTCGCGCGAACGCCGGCCGAGGAGCGCGCGCTAGACTTTGCCGCCCATGATTGACTCGATCCCCTTGATCCCCGTCACGGGCGGCATCCCGCAGTTGATCGCGAACGCCGTCGTGCTGGTGCTGATGCTGCATGTCATCCTTGGCGGCTGTGCGTACGGCGTGATGCTTGAACGCAAGTTGAGCGCCTGGATGCAGGACCGCGTCGGACCGAATCGAGTCGGTCCGAAGGGGCTCCTGCAACCGATCGCGGACGGGCTGAAGTTCATCTTCAAGGAAGAGCACACGCCGCGCGGCGCGGACTCGATCCTGTTCACGCTCGGTCCGGGGCTCAGCATCGTGCCCGCGATGATGGCCTTCATCATCATCCCTTGGGGAGGCATCCTCGACCTCTCGACCATCTCCGCGAAGCTCGTGGAGTGGTTTGGCGCGAGTGCGAGCATCGGGGACTCGCTCGTGCGCATCACGGGGGCGAATGTCAATGTCGGCATCATCTACTTGATCGCTGCGGCAAGCCTCGGTGTCTACGGCGTTGCACTCGGTGGATGGGCGAGCAACAGCAAGTTCTCGTTCCTCGGCGGGCTTCGTGCGAGCGCGCAGATGATTTCGTACGAGATCCCGATGGGGCTGTGCCTGCTCTGTGTGGTGCTCCTTGCGGGCTCGCTCGATCCCTATGCGATCATCGCGCATCAGCAGCACCAGGGCTGGAACATCCTGCAGCAGCCGCTCGCAGCGATCGTTTTCTATACATGCCTGTTGGCGGAAGCCAATCGCGCACCGTTTGATCTCGCGGAAGCAGAGAGCGAACTGGTCGGCGGATTCCACACGGAGTATTCGTCGATGCGCTTCGCGATGTTCTTCCTCGCCGAGTACTTCCATGTGATCACTGGGTCCGCATTCTTCGCGCTGCTGTTCCTCGGCGGCTGGAGCATCAATCCTGTCGGCGGGCTGACACCGTCGCAGTGGAACTGGGATTTCCCGCTCGTTGGCGGTTTGGGCGTGGTGCTTCTGCAGATGGGCGTGATGATCGGCAAGACCGCTTTCATGCTCGCATTCGCCATGGCGATCCGCTGGACGCTCCCGCGTTTTCGCTTCGATCAACTCATGAAGCTGGCGTGGCAGGGCATGATCCCTGTTTCAATCTTGCTGCTCGCTGCGGCGGCGACAGTCACATACTTCGGCGTGGACAAGTACATGTGGCTGGCATCGATCGGCTGCGCGGTCATCATCTGGGCGGTCTATCCACTGATGCCGAAGCAGGACGCAGTGAACCGCAGGATCCCATTGATCGGCAGCCGCTTCTCGCCGCTGCCGAACGAACGCGCGTCGACGGTGTCCACACATCCTGTTGCGCTGGACGATGCAGCCATTCCCGATCGGCGGCAGGGACCGCTGTCGGTGCACTGAAGCGATGCAGCGACTGACTCTGCTGGATGCGATGCGCGGAACCATGTGTCTCGCGCGCATCGCACTGCAGTCGCGGGGGCGGATTCGAAGCCGTTACTGGCAGTGGCGGGATGAGACCGCGTTCGGCAACGGACGATGGCCGGTTTCGCGCGCGCAGCGGGTTCGTGCCCTGATCGAGTATGGCGCCTGGGTGTGGCGGATGCGGGCACTGACGCGCGGTTGATCGCGTGCCGACGCGGCTGGCATGCGTTACCCTTGCGGTCGCACGCGTGCGCGGCGCAGCATGGGAGACTTCCTCACCATCTCAGGCATGAAGCGGACTGACCTCGTTCGCCTTCTGCAAGCCACTCGCCGAAACCTTCCCGTCGCGGAGGGCACCGAGCCGCACCGCACTTCGCTGCACGGGCGCGTGATCGCCAACCTGTTCTTCGAGGACTCGACGCGAACCCGCTGCAGCTTCGAGACCGCGGTGCACAGGCTTGGCGGACAAGTGTTCAACCTCACGCCGAGTGGCTCAAGCATGAGCAAGGGCGAGTCACTCGTG
The DNA here is from genome assembly GCA_009926625.1 of Planctomycetota bacterium. Classification (GTDB taxonomy): domain Bacteria; phylum Planctomycetota; class Phycisphaerae; order Phycisphaerales; family SM1A02; genus F1-60-MAGs104. Next base: position 27,316 of record RFON01000022.1, on the reverse strand, counting down.
GATACCGCGCGAAACATCGAGTGCATGGGCGTGACCGCGATCGTGATGCGCTGCGGCGTGTCGGGTGGTGCTCAAATGGTTGCGGATGGCGTGAAGTGCCCGGTCATCAACGCTGGCGATGGACGGCACGAACACCCGACCCAGGCGTTGCTCGATGTGTCGACCCTGCTGGAGGAGTTCGGTTCGGTGGAGGGGCGCACCGTTTCGATCGTTGGCGACATCAGCAACAGCCGCGTCGCGCGTTCCGTCACTCACGCACTCTCGCTGCTTGGCGCGAGTGTGCGGCTGGTTGGACCGCCGACGCTCGTTTCGAAGGCGTTCGAGCACATCGCAGAGGGCCCGGGCATCGTTCGCGTGATGACGAACCTCGACGAGGCGCTTGATGGCTCTGATGCAGTCATGATGCTCAGAGTGCAATTTGAACGCGCAGCAGGAGGGGCGATCGCGAGTGATTATCGGAACATGTTTGGGCTTACGCCAGAACGAATGGCTCGACTCGCGCCGCACGCGGTGGTTTTGCATCCTGGACCGATGAACCGCGGCATTGAGATCGACGACCGCGTAGCGGATGATCCGATGCGCAGCCGAATCCTGCGTCAGGTCACCCATGGGGTTGCGGCGCGAATGGCGGTATTGGAGGAAGTTGTCGCAAGTCTTGAACCAGTTTGTCGATGATTGAACTCAAGGCTTGCATTTTCACACCATTGCGCTTCGCGAGACGATGTATCTTTCTCGATCCCACGGATGGGTTGGGCTGTGTGCCAACGATCTGCTGATCCCCGTTTACCCATCCACTCATGCTGCTCACTAGCCAACCTCTTGGTGGATCCGCCACGGGGCGGCTCGCGTGCCGATGGCTGCGGGTGGGACTTTGGGTCGCCCTCTTCGCGCTGACGCTCGGCGGATTCCCGGGATGCGAGACGGACTCCTATATGGATCCGAGCGTCACGGGGTATTACGAGACGACGCCAACGACAATTCCGGTGCTGGAGCGTATCGACGTCATCGAGCCGCCCGAGGAGCCGCTGGGTGTCACAGGACCGCCTGAGCCGCAGGACTTGATTGCCAACACGCTTCAATACCGTCTGGCAGCGGGCGATGTGGTTCAGGTCGAAATCTACGAACTGATCACGCAGGGAAAGACGGAAGCAGCCGTTCGAGTGGTGGATGCGGGAGGCTTCATCCGCTTGCCAACGATCAACGAGATTCAGGCGTCTGGACTGACGCTCGATGAACTCCGCGAGGAGATCCGCAAGAAACTCGAACCGTTCATCAAGAATCCCGTTGTGACGGTGGATATTCAGGAGGGTCGGAGCTTTGACTACGCCATCCAGGGAGCCGTGCAGAACAGTGGCGTGTTCGCGCTGACCAAGCCGAACTTCAAACTCACGCAGGCGATCGCGCTCGCGGGCGGCGCTGACGTGATTTGCGAGCGGGTGCTCGTTGTGCGGTCGATGGCGGTCGAAAACGCCACCGAGCGCGAATCCGCTGGCGTGCTCAGTGGTGGCGGGGGAGACGATGCTCAGCCCACGCAGCCTGCGGCGCAGCAGACCGCGCCCATCGCGCCGCCCGTCCAGCCAGCGACAAAGCCCGCGGCAACACAGGCAAATCCAGTGGATATCGAGGCACTCATCAATCAGCTGAGCGAGTCGGACGGCAATGGCAAGCCGACAGACGCGGGGGCAGCTCCGTCGAATCCGCCAGCAGCGCCGGCTGCACCGCAAGCCGCACCACCAGCGGCGCCGGCGCCCGCTCCAGCCGCGCCCAAGACGGAAGCCGGAAAGAGCGCGAGCCCTGGTGCCGTCGGGAGTGCACAGTCGCCGCCTCCTGTCGATGTTGACACGCTCGAGCCCGTCACGGTCGCGGAGCGACCCGGCGTGAATGCATCGAACGCGACGCAGCGCAAGCCCGCCGCGCAACTCGCGAACGACGCGGACTCGTTCATCTTCGATGTGAACAGCCAGCAGTGGGTTCGCATTCGTGGAACGAACGCCGCGAAGCAGGAAGCGGACACGACCGCTGCGAAGAGTTCGGCGGAATCCGCTGTCCCAGCGACGGCTGTCACGCCAGCGTCGGACGTTTCAATCGATGCCTCGCAGGACAAGGATCCGCGGTCACTCTTCAAGGCTCGCATCATCGAAGTGGATTACGACCGCCTCGTGCGCGGCGATCCTTCGCAGAATGTGGTGGTCCGTCCAGGCGATGACATCTACCTGACCTTCCCGCCGATCGGCGTTGTCTACATCGATGGCAAGATCCAGCGTCCAGGCGTGTTCCAGTTGCCCAACTACGGACGACTCACGCTCAGTCGCCTCGTGGCAGCAGCGGGAGGATTGACCGAGATCGCGATTCCAGAGCGCGTGGATCTTGTGCGCCGCCTGCCAGGTGGACGCGAAGCCGCGATCCGAGTGAATCTCGCGGCCATCAGAAACATGGCAGAACCAGACATCATCCTGAAGAAGGACGATCATGTGATTATTGGAACGAACTTCTGGGCAACCCCCTTGGCTGTGTTCCGCAACGGGCTGCGGATCACCTATGGATTCGGATTCCTGCTCGACAGGAACTTCGGAAACGATGTGTTCGGTCCGCCGCCGGTCAATATCACGGGCAACTGATTCAGGCCTGCTGATTCGAGCGGGTTGTCGCGAACGGGAGTGCTCATGCTGGGAAACTGATTGGAGAGTGGAGCGGTTTTCGCCGAACAAGGTTCCATCGGGATGGGTATGACACAATGACCGCAGTGCCTGAAACATCCACCGATTCGCCGTTCCCGAACCCCTTGCGGGGCACAGAGGTTCGCGTGCAGCTTCCCGCGGCGATTGCGCTTGGGGGCCTGCTTGCCGCGCTCCTTGCGGTGGTTTTCTTCGAGTTCTTCCGCCGACAGGTGATGTTCGCAATCACGCAACCGAGCGACTGGGCGCACACGCTGCTGATCCCTGCGATCACCGGCTACTTCATCTGGCTGCGACGCAAGGAACTCGCCGCGCTGCAACCGTTCGCCCCGTGTTGGTTGGGTCTGCTGCCGATCATGCTCGGTGTGGGCTGGTACCTGCTCTGCGTGTTCGGTCCCAAGCCGCTTTTCCATCACAACATCATGTCGGTCGGCATCCTGCTGACGCTGATCGGGATCGCATGGGTGCTCTTTGGAACGAAGGCACTGCGGTGGTTCTGGTTTCCGCTTGGATTCCTGTGGGTGTTCGGGCAAACGCTGTCCGAGGTGATGCTCAACAAGATCACCTTCCAGTTGCAAGACATCGCCGCGGTTGGCGCCTACTTCCTGCTGACGATCATCGGCATGGAAGTGGATCGCAGCGGCAACACACTCGTGGTGTGGTCGGGCGGTGAGTCGTTCCCCCTGAATGTTGCCGAGGCATGTTCAGGCATGCGCATGCTGGTGGCGTTCGCCGCGCTTGGCGTCTTTCTTGCGGCCACCAGTCTGACGCGCTTTTGGCAGCGTGCGCTGCTCGTGTCCGCTGCGCTTCCGATCGCACTGGCGGTCAACATTGTCCGCGTTGCATCGCTCGGCGTGCTTTCGCAGTTCAACCGAAACTTCATCGATGGCGAGGTGCACGAGTTCATCGGTGTGCTGTGGCTGATTCCAGGATTGTTCCTTTACATGGGCGCCCTGTGGCTCATTCAGCGCTTGATGGTCGACGAAGGACCCAAGGTGGCGCATGCTGTTTAGCAGATCCATCCGATGGGCATTCGCCGCGCTGCTTGGGGTGCTCGTGCTGTCGTCCGTTGCGTTCCGTGCAAGCGTTGCAGCGCTGAATGTGTACCTCCGCAAGGAACCCGTGTCGCTCCGAGAGTCGTTCGACACGATCCCGGCCAAGCTTGGCCGCTGGCGGCGCGTTGGACAGGATGGGCGCATGGGTGACGCCATGGTTGAGAGTCTCGGCACGAATCAGTACCTCGATCGGCACTACGCGCTTGACGGCGATCCATCGAAGGGCGTTCTCCTGCTGCACATCGCGTACTACACGGGGATGGTCGATGCAGTGCCCCATGTGCCTGAGCGCTGCTGGGGCGCAGCGGGCATGCTCATGGTGAAGCAGCCGCATGAGGTTGCGGTCCCCATCGACCGCACGGCGTGGGACTTGCAGTCTGGGCCCATTCATCTCGCATCGGGCGAGCGCTATCCCATCGCGCGCGTTCTCGATCCCGTCACTCGCGTGGAGAGCACCGTTCACATGCCGCTTGGAGAGACGGAGTTTTCCGTGACGGTCTTCCAGGAAGAGGCAAAGGCAGGTGTGCGTTTCGTTGGCGGGTATCTCTTCGTCGCCAATGGACGCATGACTTCATCGCCGTATGTCGTGCGCACCTACGCGTTCGACCTCGCGAACCGCCACGCGTATTACTGTAAGATTCAGTTCTCGATGGTTGTCAACGATGCCGAGAACGCCGAAGAGCGTTGGTCGGCTGCGACAGCTGAATTGCTCGGGCAGGTTCTCCCAGCGGTGATGAAGTGCCTGCCGGACTGGCCCGAGGTTGAACGACTGGAATCCAAGGAGTCCTGAGACATGGCGAACACCTTCAACAAGTCAGGTGGGCAGTCCCGCCTCAACAAGAAGTTCATCTTCCTCATCGGAGGCTTCCTGCTTTTCGTTGGCGTTGTGCTTGCGGGCTTGTGGTGGTACACGAACTTCGCGGCCCCTGAGAAGAACCTGCAGCGCGGCGATGAACTGGTTGCGCAGGCACAGGCGCTCGAAAAGGCGGGGGAACTTGATGAGGCGTACAAGAAGTATCAGGAGGCGGTCGCCCGCTATGGGCGAGCTGTCAGCAAGCAGCCGAACAACTTGGCTTTCAGCGGGAAGATGCTCGATGCGCTGAGCTTGATGACGCCCAAGACCGCGACCGACGCACAGGAGTTGTACGGTCGCCGCGAAGCGCTGCTGCAGCGCCGAACCCGCTCCGCGCCGCGCGATGGCAATCAATGGCTGGCGCTGCTCGATTCGCAAATGGAGCGCGCGCGCACCTTTGGGCAGTTGGAGATGTGGCAGGCGGTGGCATCCACCGCCGAAGAGGCGATTGATCGCGTGCCGGAGTCGGATCCGCTGTACGCCAAGCTTCGCTCGATCGGGCTCGCTGCGCAACTGAACCGTGAGGAGCTGCTGACCGCAGAGGACCGCACCGAGGTCGAAGGCGACGCGCAAGAGGTATTGAAGGGCAACCCAAAGGATCCAGAGCTGTGGAGCTCCCTGCTCGTGGCGGTTGGAAACGATGTGCTTCGCCTCAACGCGTCGAGCCAAGTGGCGCTCGCCAAGACTCGCGAAGAGGATTTCGCGAGGCTCCTTGCCGAGGCAAAGGCAGCCAACCCCGGGAGTTCGCAGATCGCCATCGTGGAACTGATGCATCTCTCCGCGCTGCGGAAGGCAAACAATCCGCTTGCCACCCCACAAGCCATTCGGAGCGTTCTCGACCCGCTGCTTTGGGCCGGCGGCGATCGATCGTCGGATCAGGCGGGCAAGGCAACGGAGCTTGATGCCCGCCAGTTGGTCGAACTGTCCGGGGTCGTGGGTTCGCTCGAGGATGCGGATGCAATCAAGCGGGCGATCTCCCTGCTCGCAGCAGCGATCGAGAAGTCTGGAACGCCGATCCTCGAGTTGAACGCGCTCGCACGGCTGCAGCGATTGACCGGCGAGTTCGACAAAGCCATGGCGACCTACGAGACGATCGTGTCGATGCCGCCGCCAAAGGTGTCGATGCTGGCCGCCTACGCGGATGAGGTGCGTGCGGGATCACTCGAGGAGATCTTCGCAATCACCTACGCGCGAATGGATGAAGGGAAGGACGCCCAGCTCCGCAAGTCGCAGATCGCTGCGCTGAAGGCGCTGCGCGAAAGGCTCGTCAAGGTGGTGGGAACCCGCGATGGCGATCTCGCGACCCTCCGATGTGACGCGAAGATTGCGTTTGCTGAAGGAGACTATCTCACGGCAATCACGAGACTGGAGGATCTCTTTGCGCGCCAGAAGCGCGTTCCCCCGGAGTTCTATCTGCTCGCAGCATCGGCGCTCGGGCAACGCGGCGAGCAGGGAGCTGCGCTGATCAAGATCAACCAAGGGATCGACGAGTATCCCGGGCTCACCCAGTTCTACCTCATTCGCGCTGGCCTCGAGGCGCGGCTCGGACGGCTCGCGGAAGCGAAGCGGAGTGCTCAGATGGTGCTGACCGCGGAGCCCAACAATGCAGTCGCGCAGCAAATCGTTGCGGAACTGGGGAAGGTCCGCGGCGACGGCATGGTCAGCACCACGGACGATGGATTGAAGGCGCTCGGCAACGCAGAGCAGTTGGCGAACGAGGGCAACTTGGAAGGTGCGCTCACCGTGCTTCGCGATGCCCTCGTGCGAGTCCCCAACGACATTCGCCTGAAGCGGACGCTCGTGCAGTGGCTGCTCTTCATGGGCAAGCAGGATGAAGCAAAGGCGTCGCTTGCGGTCTATCTGTCGGAGTCACCGAACGATGGTCCTCTTCAGTCCCTGAAGATCCTGGCTGAAATCAAGTCGCCTGTCGAGCGCGTGCAGGCCTATGCAGACCAGACCCTGCCCGATGGCAGCAAGCGAAGTGACAGCGAACGAGCGGTGTTGGTTGCGACAACCATGCTGATGCTTCGCGACTCGCTCGCGATTCGCCTGAAGTCCGTGGCGGATGCGGCTCGCGCAACTGTGCAGGCGCAACTGGATGAGGCGAAGGCTGCCGCCGACAAGGCCGTGCCGCGCGCCCTCGAACTCGCCCCCGGGGACACCACGCTGCTCGATCGGCTCTTCAGCGATGCGCTTCAAGCGGAAAACGACGCGCGGTTGCGGGAACTCATTGCGCTGGCGGAGCAGCACTCGCAGGACAAGGCCATTCCGTTCCTGATGCGCGGGCGTATGAACTTGGCCAAGGCAGAGTTTCCCCAGGCAATTCAGGCGTTCGAGCAGGCAGTGGCTGTGCCTGGAGCATCAGCGGCGGCGTACCGACTGCTTGGAATGGCGCGCGAGCGCAGCGGCGACATGGAAGGTGCTCGCGAGGCCCTCGCAACATCGTTTGATCGTGCACCAGACGACCCGATGACCATTCAGTTGTATTCGATGCTGCTGGCGAAGTCTGGTCAGACCACGAAGGCGCGCGAAGTGCTGCGTAGTGCCATGCTGGCACTCCCTGGGAACCCTGAAGTCCGAAACGCATACCTCGATCTGGAGGCGGTGTACGGCAATCGCGCTGGCAGCATCGTGGAGCGAACTCGCTTGTACTCGGTCCGACCATCCGATGTCGACAACGCGCGGCAGTTGATGCGCCTTCTCGTCGAGACGCCCGTGACGCGCGAACTCGTCCTCAATGACAACTCGGAGCCCGTCTATCCGCCGAAGGAGTGGGATTCCCTCGGCAAGGAGCGGCAAGATGCGATCATCGCGGAATACACGAAGGCGAACGCGGAGCGCGCACAGAAAATCCTTGAGTCCCTCTTGCGAGCTAATACGAGTGACAATGCTTCGGTTCGGATTTATGCCGCAGCACTCCAGCGCGCGGGTCGTGGGCGGGAGGGGAGCGAAATGCTGCGCTCAGCCGCCGAGAAGCTCACGGGTCCGATGCAGTGGGCGGCTTGGGTGGACCTGGGTGAACTGAACCTGGAAATGGGATTGTCGCAGCCGGCGCAGGAGGCATTCGCGAAGGCGATCGCCCTCGACACCAGTACCACCAGCGATGCCGCGCGTGCCGTATCTCAGGTGTGGTCCAACCGTCGGGTCCCTCGTGAGGCGCTCGATGTGCTGGAAGCGGCTTACGCGAAGAGCCCTTCGTTGGATCTTGCGCGCAACATCACTGCGCTTCGACTGGAAGTTCGCGACTTCAAGGGTGCGAAGGAGATGAGTGCCGAAGTTGCGAAGCAGGCGGGCCAGAAGGTCACATTCAACGATCGGCTGTTGGCGGCAGACATTGCCAACGCCGAGATGGATCAGCCCGAGTTCAGCGGGTCGCCCGCTGATGAGGCCCGTGTGCTCGGTGAACTGAATCGGTCGCTCGATGAGGCCATCAAGATGGACCCTGCGAGTCCGCTCCCTTTCATCGTGCGCGCCGCTTCATTCCAGCGGCGCTATCAGAAGAGCGGCAACCCCGACATGGCGCGGCAGGCGCTTCAGAATGTGGAGCGGGCGATCGAGTTGCAAGGCAGCTACTGGCCCGCCACGCGCCTGCTCGCGTCCATCCAGACGGACCGCAACGACATGGCTGCTGCCATCGATGTGTGCAGGAAGTTTGTGGAGCAGAATCCCAGAACGGTCGAGGCCCGTCGGGCTCTCATCGCTTACCAACTTGGCGCGGGCGATTTTGGCGGCGCGATCGCAACCGCCCAGGCGGCCGTTGCGGACGAGCCGCGGAATCAGACATGGCTTCAGGCACTCAGCGAGGCGCAACGGGCAGCCGGAAAGAACCTCGATGCCGCTACGAGCAACCAGACATTGTTCAGCATTACGCAGAACCCTGATTACCTGATTCAGGCCATTGTCCTTCGCGCAACGAGTTCCCCACCTGACCTAGCGGGCGTGCTGCGGGCGCTTCAAGCGGTGCCAAGCGTGGTGCCGCAGGTCCCGTTCCTTCAGATGATGGCGGCTGCGTCGCTCGCTGCGACGGGAGATACGGAGATTGCGCGGCAGCAGGGGCGACAGCAACTGCGAGAACTCGTGCGCGCCATCGATCCATCCAAGGGAGTCAGCGGCGACCAATGGGTGCTTGCTGCCAGCACGCTCTATCCCGGCGACAAGATGGCGGACTTCGACAAGTTCGTGGTGGAGTGTGCCGGTGCCAACCCGTCATCGCCACTCCTGGTTGGGGTCGCTGCGCGTTTCGGCGAGACGGGACCGCAGTGGTATGAGAAAGCCCTCGACTTCGCGACGCGCGCACTCGCGGCTGCCACGAACGACCAGGAACGATTCGCTGCGTACCGAATGCTCGGGAACATCGAGTACCAGCGCCGCAACATGGCGAAGGCGGCTGAGCACTACGAGAAGGCGTTGGCGCTGCAGCCTGATGACCTGTTGCTGCTCAACAATGTGGCGTATCTCGAAGCCGCCGCACTCGACAAGGTTCCGCAGGCGATTGAACGCGCCCGCCGCGCGCTGGCCCTGAACCCCGTCAATGCGGATCTCATGGACACGCTCGGGTTTGCGCTCACCAAGAAGGGTGAGTACCCAGAGGCGATCGGGTTGCTCCGCCGCGCGTCGCGCGTGCAGGCGAGCGCCACCACCTACGCCCACCTCGCGATGGCGCAGCTCAAGGGCGGATTCCGAGACGATGCGATCGCGTCGCTGACGCGCGCCAAGGCGCTTCGGCCAGATGCAGATGCGCAGCGGGAAATCGATGCGGTCGAGCGGGAGCTGAACGGCAGCACCGGCGGCTGACCAAGAAAGGAAGCGCCACGTGGTTTCGCCAACATCAGGTTCGCCCTCAAACACCCCTTCAGCCAGCGCCCCGCAACGGGCTTCGGGCGCACCCCGTTCGCAGCCAACCGTTACGCGGGGAGCGACGATCGATCCCGTCCGCGTCCTGCAGCAGAACTGGAAGAAGATCATCTGGTGGACCATCGGCGGAGCCGTGTTCGCCGTCGTGTTCCAATTCGGCGCGGAGTATCTCTACCCGCTCTACAGCGGTCAGGTGATCCTTCGCCTGCGTCCCCAACTGGGCGAGGCAACGGAGATCTTTGGCGAGAACGCGACGCAGGAGGAAACCGTCGCTCGACTTGCACAGACGGAAGCGCAACAGATGGTCATGCGCGATGTGCTCGTGAAGGCGATTTCCAGCAAGGATGTGTTGAAGACATCCTGGCACGAGTACTACCTCGATGACAACGGGCAGTTCGTGGTGGACGAGGCTGTCGATGACCTTGAGGACGAGATCTCGTCTGGACATCGCCGCGGTACCCAATTCTTCGCACTGTATTGGAAGGCACATGTCGCCGGCGATGTGCCGGTCGTGCTGAACGCGATCACGACCACCTATCTCGACATGCTGAACGCCGAGAGCGACCGCAAGTTCAACGGCATCAAGCAGGTCTTCGTGAAGAAGCAGAACGAATTGGACCAGCAGATCGACAGCATGAAGGCGGCGATTCGCCGTTTCATCACGGAAGAGGGGATTCCTGCATTCGAGGAGAACGCGCAGCAGTCGCAGCGTGGGCTCGAGGAACTGCAGAAGTTGATCGCTGAGACGACGATGGACCTGAGTCTGGTGAAGTCGCAGCGTGGGCAACTGGATTCCAAGTTGCAGGGGCGGCTCGAGCCATCGAAGGACGACATCCAGAAGGCGGAGATGGATCCTGCGCTCATGCAGCTCAACCGCGATCTCAATGACCTGACGATCCAGCTCCAGAGCAAGAATGCGCGCTTCGGCCCGCAGCATCCAGAGGTGCGGTATGCAGAGGAGACGCTCGCTTCGGCGCGGGCCCAGAAGGACAAGGCACTCGACGAGATCGTCCAGCGTGACTTGAACGGTCAGTTCAAGAGCGTGACTGATCGTCAGGGTGGGCTTGAAGATCTGCTGAAGAAGCAGACGGGCGACTTCGAACTCGAACGAAAGCGGATTGAGGAATTGGCTTCGCGCGTTGCGGAACTGGAGGCGATGAAGGAGCGCCAGAAGCGCCTCGAGGAGGAGCGCGGTGTCGTTGCCAAGACGGTCGGCGAACTCGACCTTGCACGCTCGCGCGAGGATTCGGTTCCCGTCGAAGTGGCGCAGCGTGCGCTGACGCCTCGCGAACTGTTCTTCCCGAATTGGAAGGTCGTACTTCCTGGCGTTTGGGTGCTGGTGATCCTGGTCGGCGTTGGACTGATCTTCCTCAAGGAGTTCATGGACCAGCGAGTCCGATTCGCGAGCGAGTTGGCGGCGTTGGCGAGTGGCCGCGTGCTCGGAGTCATCCCCGATCGGAGGGATGATCCCACCGCGCCGGCGAGGGTGTCGTTCGTGGTTCGTGAGTCGCCGCAGTCGGCGCTCGCCGAGTCCTTGCGGCAAGTCTCGACCAATCTCATCAAGAACCTCGCCGATCAAGGCGGCTCGGTTGTCGGCATCTTTTCGGCATTGCCTGGCGCCGGCGCAACCGCCATCATCACCAATCTGGCGTCGAGCGCGCTCGTCATCGGCAAGCGTGTGCTCGTGGTGGATGCGAACTTCAGGCGTCCAGGGCTGTGCACAGCCTTCGGACTTCCAGAGGGAGGGCTTGGTCTCGGTGATGTGCTTGCCGGCACCAACACGCTTGCGGATGTCGTGCAGCGTGCCGCCATCGGAGCCGATGTTGTGGGCGCAGGTCGAAGCCACATGATCGAACTGCTCGACACGCTGCGGATGACCGAAGTGATGGGCGCGATGCGTGAGCAGTACGACCTCGTGCTGATCGACACTGCGCCGATGGCACTTGCGGCAGAGTCGATGGCTGTTGCCAACCGCGTCGATGGGTCCATGCTCGTCGTTCGGGCCATGCGTGATCAGCGCGGACTCATCGGTCGACTCATTGGACAACTGACCGCCCAGCGCGGGCGGTTCATCGGAGCCGTCCTGAACCGACCAGAGCAGACTGCTGGCGGCTACTACCGCAAGAACGCGGAGATGGCCTCGAGATACGCGGCAGAGACCCCGACCGAAGCGACGATTCCAACGCCGGCCAGCGGAGCGACCTGACAGTGATCACGGAAGTCACCCCAGCGTGGCCGTTGCCGTCGGGGGGGCTCCTGGATCGTCCTGAGGTCCACGAGGTGCTCGTGGATGCGGTCGAGATCCTGAATTCGTTCGCGCCCGTCTTCATCGCGGGCTTCCTTGTCACCCTCGTGGCCACGCCGCTCGTTCGGTGGATTGCCTTCGAGTTCGGTGTCATCGACAAGCCGGACGGAAAGCGCAAAGTGCATTCGACTCCCGTTGCGTACCTCGGGGGACTTGCCGTGTTCATCGGATTCGTGGCGGCGATGTTCGCTGCGCTCGTCGCGGTTGATGGTTCTGCCGAGGAATTGGCCCCCGTGCCGCTGTCGATTCTCGTCGGGGCTGTCGCCATCGCCCTCACTGGGCTTGCCGACGACATCTGGAAGTGGGATGCGCGGCTGAAGATCGCGGGACAACTCGTTGCCGCAGCTGCACTGGCCTCGTCCAGCATCGGCATCGGAGCTGTCACGGGAATTCTCTCCCCGTTCCTCGGCATGCCGGACGAGGTGCTGTTCACCCTCGGAGGCGTTGCTGTTCAAGCGGGAACGCTGTACTACTGGATCGGCACTGGATTCCTCGCCTTCGTCATCATCGCAGGATGCAATGCGGCCAACCTGATTGACGGTCTCGATGGTCTCCTGACGGGGAGCGCGACGATCATGTCGATGGGGTTCCTGGCCATGGGGCTGCTTGTTGCGTCCACGGTCATGATCGAAAATCCGTCGACCAGCCTCGTTGGAGTTCGCGTGGCGCTCGCGCTGGCACTTCTTGGAACCACTCTCGGATTCCTTCCTTGGAACTTCAATCCAGCGGTCATTTTCCTCGGCGATTGCGGGAGCCTGCTGATCGGGTACCTGTGTGTGACGATCGTGCTGCTGTTCGGCGAAGACGGACCGCCGAGTCTCGTGGTGGCTGGCTTCATCGTCTTCGGGCTGCCGATCACAGACACCACGCTCGCCATCATCCGCCGCAAGGTTGCAGGCGTTCCATTGAGCACACCCGATGCGCAGCACATCCACCATCAGGTCAAGCGCTTCTTCGGATCAGTCAGGAAGGCTGTCTGTGCGCTGTACGGCATCACCATGTCGTTCACCGTGATTGGCGTCGCACTCACTGCAGTATTGCTCCTGACCGAGACACGCGTGCTTGTGGTGTATGCGATCGGCGCTGCGTTCTTCGGGATCGTCGTGGCAGTGGCGGTGAAGATCGCGCTGATCCAGCGCTGGATCGAGCAGACGCTGCATGATCGTCGAACAGTGGAGCGGTCAGAAGCGGGGCCCGATGAAACGCCCATTCATGCGGGCAAGTCGGACCAATTGGTGTGACGCACGACAGCGCGGGGAATGCGGCAGCCGAGGATTCGAGTCGTCATGCGCATGGGCACCAGCCCGTCTTGCTCGCTTCAGTGATCGACTTGACGGCTCCGAAGCGTGGTGGTTGCGTGATCGATGCAACGGCGGGGCGCGGCGGACACGCAAGCGCGTTGGCAGCCGCAGTCGACCCAGGTGTCGTCATCCTGCTTGACCGCGATGCTGGAAACCTCCAGCATGCACTTGAACGCACCCGCACTGCCGCGCCGCACTCGCGCATCGAAGGCGTTCATGCAGATTTCCGTTCGGTTGCGACTGTCGCGGACCGACTGGGAGTTCGTGCGGACATCCTGATTGCCGACCTCGGCGTGTCGAGCAATCAGATCGACACACCCGATCGGGGTTTCTCGTTCCATGACGATGGTCCGCTCGACATGCGCCTCGACCGCTCGCTTCCCGTGACCGCAGCGGATCTCGTCCGAGACCTCAGCGAGTCCGATATCGCCAGCCTGATCGCCACGCTTGGCGAGGACCCGTTTTCTCGCGCAATCGCTCGCAAAATTGCACAATCTCGAATCACTCAGCCGATTACGACGACGGCGCATTTGGCTCGACTCGTGCGCGAGGCATACGGCTCGCGCGCACGGTTCTCCCGATTGCACCCTGCCACACGAACCTTCATGGCGCTTCGGATCGCCGTCAACGACGAGCTGAGAGCCTTGGAGGAACTGCTGGGGTCGATCACCTCGGCGGCGGAAGCGCGTGGCGCAGGGTGGCTCTCGGACGAGGCTCGTGTAGCGGTCATCTCCTTTCATTCGTTGGAGGACCGCCAAGTCAAGCGCTCATTCGCCGCGCTGGTGGACGCCGCGTTGGCTCACCGGTTGACTCGTCGGCCCGAGGTTGCCAGCGACACTGAAGTCGCGGCAAACCCCCGGGCAAGGTCTGCAAAGCTCCGAGCAATCGCGCTCGGGACAAGGAAGTCCCTCCCATGACACGAGAGCACAAACTCGCCATCGTCCTCGGCTTCGGGCTGCTGCTGTTCGTCGGCATCCTGATTTCCGACCACTTCTCAGCGGGACAGCGCCGCCCGACCGCAGATCTTGCGGCGAACACCCAGATCCGTGAAGTGCGACCGGCTGCACCAATTTCCATCCAGCCGATCCAAGTGACTGGCGCGACCGCGCCGCAGCCTGCTGCGAAGCAGCGGCAATTCCAGCAGGGCGGCGATACCGTTGCGCTGCCAGAGGGGATCGTTCCATCACCCGTGCAGGGCGCAGATCCTGTGGGATTGCCCGTCGAGTTGTACACGCTGCGCGAGGGGGAGACGCTCTACAAGCTCTGCCAGGCGAAGTACGGCAACGGCAACCTGTGGAAGGAACTCGCTGAGTTCAACAAGGCAACGATTCCCAACCCAACGAAGATGCGCGCGGGAATGACGGTGCGTTTGCCGGCTGTGCATGTGCTGCGCGGCGAGGCAGCGCCTGCGCCGTCGCTGCAGCAGGTCGCCGTGCCGCTGCAGCAAGCATCGATGCCGCAGTTGGCGCAACCGACGCCGGCGGCATCGGGGCGCGAGTATGTCATCCAGAAGGGGGACACCCTCGGCGCAATCGCTGCGCGCGAACTGGGCTCCGCCAAGAAGTGGGAAGCCATCTATCAAGCGAACCGTGACCGCATGAAGAACCCGAGCGACCTTCGGATTGGAAAGTCGCTGCGCGTTCCAAGCGATCTCTGAGAATTCGGCGGTGTTCGCGAAGATCGCCGCAATCATCGTTGGTGTGGGCGTGCTCGCCTGCGGCGTGTTGGCGCAGCGCCAGCAGCGATACGAGTTGGCACGCGATATCTCGCGCGCACACTGGCGCATGCTCGAGCAAGAGCGGACGCTCTGGTCGCTCCGCACGGAGATCGCGCGCCGCACAAGTCCCGATGATGTTCGGAGTGCCGTCGACCGGCTCGATCGCCGTTGGCGCGCGATTCCGTATCGGCTTGAACCGGTGCGACTCGATGCCGCGCCGAGCAATCCGCCGCAGCGGAGCACGGAAATCGGCGGATGAATGACCCGCAGCGAATTCGCGCGTGGACCCACTGGGTCATCTGCATCGTCGTCATGCTGATGACCGTGACGCTCGTTCGTGTCACGCAACTCAAGACGCTGCCACCGCAAAGACTCTCGCCAGCCATGGGGTCGCGAACCTCCACATCGGTCGAATTGGCTGCGCGGGGAAGGCTGATGGATCGACGCGGGCGCATCCTTGCGACGAGCGTCGTCGGGCACCGCCTCTTCGCGGATCCCGCGACGATCTGGAAGGTCGGGCAGGAGAAGTTGCAGCAAGGTCTCCGCACGGATCCGCAGGCGGTGTCGACCGCAGATCCTTTCACCGAAGCAGCGATGTCGCTGTCCACCGTGCTCGGACGCCCCGCCGCCGACATCGAAGCAATCTTTCGCGCGCGGGCTGACGATCGCTATGTAGTGCTTGATCCAAGCCTGAGCGATACGGAACTCGACGGCGTTCGCAGCCTCAAGATCGAGGGAGTCGGCATCGAATCGAAGCTCGTGCGCGAGTACCCGCAAGGTTCCGTGGCCGCGCCGCTGATCGGGAAGGTCGGCTTCGAGCACAAGGGGCTGTCGGGATCGGAACTGGCGTTCGAGAAGCGCCTGGCTGCGGTGAACGGCCGGCTCACATTCCTGCGCGATGTCCGAAGGAATGTGCTTCACATTGATGATGGGGACTTCGTGCCTGCCGATGACGGCACTGACATCCGTTTGACGATCGACATAGTGATTCAGGACATCGCCGAGCGGCGTCTGGCTGAGGCGGTGCGCGAGTACAACGCGGGTGGCGGCCGCATCGTCGTGATGGACCCGCACACGGGCGATGTGCTTGCCATGGCGGACATCCTGCAGACTCGCGCGGGCTGGAACGAGGTCACGACTGATCCATCGCGCCGCATCGATCCAGCGCTCGGTCGCAACCGATGCCTCAGCGATCCGTTCGAGCCAGGCTCGACATTCAAGCCGTTCGTGTGGGCTGCCGCAACGGAGATCGGGATCTTTTCGCCAAACAGCAAACTGCCGACGCCAACCACGGGGCCGTACCGCACATCGTTCGGGCGCGCCATCCGCGATGTCAAGTACTACGGACCGGTGTCGTGGCGAACGGTGCTCGTGAAGAGCCTCAACAGCGGAATGGCAATCGCTGGTGAGCGGATGTCGTTTGACCAGATGCGCTCCGCCGTCATCGAACGCTTCGGCTTCGGCAAGCCGAGTGGGCTGGGGCTGCTTGGTGAGACCGACGGACTGGTGACTCCATCATCGTCATGGTCGAAGTACACGCAGACTTCCGTCGCGATGGGGCATGAGATCGGCGTGACCCCAGTGCAGATGGTGCGGGCGTTCAGCGCGTTCTGCAACGGTGGTTTCCTGCCGCAGCCGCGTCTTGCGCTGCCCGATGCAGCACCCGCGAACGCGGCACCCGTCAGTCGAACGCAGGCGCTCCCGACGCACATCGCGCTCGAGTCGCGAAGCGCGATGGAAGGCGTGCTCGTCGAAGGCACTGGACGTCGCGCGCAGAGTGCGCTCTACCGCATGTTCGGCAAGTCGGGCACGGCGCAACTTCCAAAGCCGGCGGGGCAGGGCAAGGGGTACTTCGAGGACCGCTATGTCGCGAACTTCATTGCAGCGGCGCCGTACGAGGACCCGCGGGTTGTCGTGCTCTGCGTGATCGACGACCCAGACAAGCGGAAGGGCCACTTCGGCGGTTCGATTGCGGGACCCGTGGTCCGCGATGTGGTCGATGAATCCTTGCAGTATCTCGGCGTGAAGCCTGATCAGTTGCCCGAGCGGCGCGCAACGATCCTCGCCACGGGGCAGGACCTCGCTCCCGATGCCAAGGAGCGCGTCGCTGCTGCGCTGATTTTCACGGATGTCGCGACTGACGGCGATCTTGCTGCTGAGTCAAACCCCGATGAACCTGCCGTAATCGCGCATCGCACGCCCACTCGCACGGGCGGAAAGTCCGCGGTGAAGTCTCCGTCGGGCAAGCCGTCGGGTGCGCAGCGAACCTCGTCGAGGCGCTGAAGAGTCAGGTCGCAGGGCAGCGCTTTGGTCGGCAGGCGTTCATCCCCCCAGCGGAAATGCAGATCGCCTCACTTGCCCTTGGGAGGCGCCATCTCATCCTTTGAATACGGCATCAATCCGCGGATGCGGTTGATGATGAGTTGGTTGTCCGCAACGAGCTTCGTCACTTCATCGGGACACTTGCCCGTGGCACGCCCTGACTTGCCGGACGACTTCGCCTTCTTCAGCGCGTTCTCGGCGTGATACATCGCAATGATCCCCGCCTTGCCTTCTTTCTCGAGCGCTTCGGTCATGGCGCGCTGCCAGCGAGGATTCTTCTGAAGGATGTCATTCATCTCAAGCGCCAAGCGCGCCATCTGCTCCTGCGCCTTGCAATAGGCGTCGCTGTCGGCAATCGAGAGCGTGCTGCCCTGTGCCATCTTGTCCACGGCATCCGCCTGCGTCTGGAACGATGCCCCGAAGTCGCGTGCGTATCGTGCCATGTCCACCGTCACGACTGGCGGCGCGACCGTGGGCTTCGAAGGCGGCGTGTACATCGTGTCGCCCTCGGCGACTTCCATCTCTTCCGACTCTTCTCCACCGCTACAGCCAAGTACGAGGCAGCACGCAAGCAGGCAGGGAATCAATGTTCGCATGAGAAATCCTCCAATGCAGTGGGGCGGGTCAGGAGTACTGAAACGATACATGCCGACGCACCTGCGCCGATCCCCGTGAAGCACGCGACGGGTCACACACCGAGCAGGAGGCGCCCTGGATTCTCGAGGCAGTCCTTGACATGCACGAGGAATCCGACGGCTTCTGCACCATCAATGATGCGATGGTCGTACGAGAGCGCGAGATACATCATCGGGCGGATCGCCACCGCGCCTGGGCGATGCGGGTCCTCGACGGCGCGCTTCTTGATCGCATGCATGCCGAGGATCGCCGATTGCGGCGGGTTGAGAATCGGCGTGGACATCAATGACCCGTACACGCCGCCGTTCGAGATGGTGAAGGTTCCCCCGGTCATCTCATCGACCGACAACTTGCCATCCCGCGCACGCACTGCGAGCGACTTCAATTCACGCTCGATGTCTGCCAAGCCCATTCGCTCCGTGTTGCGCAGCACTGGGACGACCAGCCCGCGTTCCGTCCCGACGGCGACGCCGATGTCTGCGTAGTCGTGGTACTCGATTTCGTCCCCCACGATGAACGCATTCGCGCGCGGATACTTCTGCAGTGCGGAGACGCACGCGCTGACGAAGAAGCCCATGAAGCCAAGCCCGACGCCATGCGCCTTCTCGAAGGCTTCCTTGTGCTCGGTGCGCAGGCGGATCACCTCGCTCATGTCCGCTTCATTGAATGTGGTGAGCATCGCGGCAGTGCGCTGCGCCTGCACGAGTCGCTCGGCCACCTTCTGGCGCAGGCGCGTCATCTTCTCGCGCCGCACGCCGCGTGATCCGCGTGCACCAGCGGGGGCGTCCGCGCCCGCCGCACCCTCGGACTGCGCGAAGCCCTCGATGTCGGCCTTCATCACTCGCCCCGATGGTCCAGTCCCTTCGACGGTGCCGAGATCGATTCCTCGCTCGGCGGCCATCTTTCGAGCGACACCAGAGGCGCGGCTCGGCGCCTCGGATGGTTTCGTCTCGATCACCTTTGCCTTCGCAGGAGGCGTCGACTTGGAAGGCGCAGCCTTTGGGGGCTCCGCTACCTTCTCCGCGCCCTTCGTGACAGGCGCGGACGCACCCGACGGGCGCGCAGCCGAGTCATCGATCTTCGCCACGAGCGTGCCGACCTTCTGTTCCGTCCCGCTCTTGACGACCACCTTCAGTGCACCCGCTGCTGGCGCAAGCAACTCCAGCGTTGCCTTGTCGGAATCGATCTCGTTCAGCAGTTCATCCTTTTCCACCCACTCCCCATCGGACTTCCGCCAAGTACCGAGCGTGACTTCGGTGATCGATTCGCCGGGGCTCGGGATGGTGACATCAACCATGGACTGCTCCTTCGTTCAGCGCTTCTGCGCGGTCGTTCTGCGGCTCGCACCAGATCGTTTGCCCTTGGGTTCGCTCGCCTCGTCGGGCGTGACCTCTGAGGTGTCGGACGATGACGCCGCCTCCTTGTCCACCTCTGTACTCGCGTCGGTACCCGCCGCCCTCGATGCAACGGCGAGCGTCGGGAAGATCTCGAGCAGCAGCGCCTTCGCCTGCTTCTCGTGAACCTTGGTTGACCCTACCGCGGGCGTCGCCGAATCGGGCCTGCCGATGTACTTCAGGTTCACCCCAAATCGGTCGAGCATCTGCGACTGCACGAAGCGGAACGCACCCATGTTGCGCGGCTCTTCCTGCACCCAGTGCATCTCTGCACCGCGGTAGCGCTTCAGGATCGCCTCCACCTCCTCCGCGGGGAAGGGGGCGATCTGCTCGAGGCGCACGAACGCACTGCCGCGGTCACCGAGTTCGCGCCGCTGCGCATCGATCTCATGGAAGATCTTCCCAGAGCAGAAGAACACGCGCGACACCATGCCGCCGCGCTGCGCCTCGGCATCATCGATCACGCGCGCAAAGTGTCCCTGCACGAGTTCCTCGCCGGCACTTTGCGCCGCTGGAAGCCGCAGCATGCTCTTGGGAGTCATCACGAAAAGTGGCTTGCGGAATGGGCGCTTCAGCTGGCGCCGAAGGACATGGAACACCTGCGCGGTGGTGGTCGGGTAGACGCACTCCAAGTTGTCATCCGCCGCGAGTTGAAGGATTCGCTCGAGCCGCGCAGAGGAATGCTCGGGGCCCTGGCCCTCGTAACCATGCGGCAACAGCAGCACGAGCCCGCACGCGCGGTCCCACTTGATCTCCGCACTTGTGAGGAACTGGTCGAAGATCACCTGCGCGCCATTGGCGAAGTCGCCGAACTGCGCTTCCCAAATGACGAGCGCATTCGGATCGACCTGCGCGTAGCCGGTCTCGAAGCCGACGATGGCGTTTTCCGTGAGCGGGCTGTTGCAAATCTCGAAGCGCCCGAGCTGGGTGAGCGGGCTGAATGTGCCGGACGTCTCCTGGCATGTCACCACTGCATGGCGGTGGCTGAAGGTGCCGCGTTCCACATCCTGTCCGCTGATGCGGACAGTGCTTCCTTCCTGCAACAGCGACCCATACGCAAGCAACTCCGCGAGCGCCCAGTCGATGCGCACCTCCGAGTCGACCTTGCCACGCGCGGCAATGAGCCGAGCGATGGTCTTGTGCGGGGTGATGTGATCGGGCACCTTCGACAGCGCAGCTGCGACCTTCACCAGCGTTGCCAGTGGAACGCCCGTCTCGACATGATCCCACGAATACTCGTGACGCAATCCATTCCAGCGTCCAGCGAACGGGGGCACGCTCGGTTGCACGGGCTTCGCGCGCACCGCGGTCTGCGCGGCATCCATGCGATCGTGAACGGCCTTCGCCAGCGCATCCGCATCGTCCGCCGTCAGCACGGACTGCGCGACGAGTCGATCGCGGTACATCGCAGCCACCGGCGTGTGCCCGCGGATCCGCTTGTACAGCAGCGGCTGCGTGAACGACGGTTCGTCCGTCTCGTTGTGTCCGTTCTTGCGATAGCACCAGAGTTCGACCACGGCATCGACGCCGAACGCCTGACGAAACTCGACGGCCATCTGAACCGCCCACACGCACGCCTCGGGGTCGCTGCCGTTGGCATGGAAGACAGGAACGCCGAAGCCCTTGGCAAGATCCGAGCAGTACGAGCCGCCGAATGTGCACTCTGGGTTCGTCGTGAAGCCGACTTGGTTGTTGATGATGAGGTGAAGCGCGCCGCCGACCGCGTACCCCTTCAGCAACATGAAGTTGAAGCACTCCGCCACCGATCCTTGACCTGGGAACGACGAGTCGCCATGGATCAGCACGGGGATCACTTCGCGGCGCTCGCCATCCGATCGAAGGTCCTGCTTGGCGCGCGTGCGACCAAGCACGACTGCATTGATGAACTCCAGATGCGATGCGTTCGCCGATGCGCTGACCCGCACCTCGCCTGAGGCGGTCGCGCGCATGCCACTGAACCCCTGGTGGTACTTCACATCGCCGCCACCGCGCGCGAACGAGTCGGTCCACGATTCCTCGAACTCGGTCAGCACCTGTTCGTACGACTTGCCGAGTCCGTTGCAGAGGAGGCTGACGCGCCCGCGATGGGCGAACGCGAAGCAGAACTCGCGCGCACCGAGCGCTGCGCCGGTCTCGATGGCGCCATCGATCATCGGTATCAGCGCTTCCGCGCCGTCGAGACCGAACCGCTTCTTGCCGACATAACGCATCGCCAGGAACGACTCGAACGCATCCGCGTCGATGAGCCGTGCCAGGATGTGCCGCTGTTGCTCTGGTCCGAATCCCCACCGACCGCGCGCCTGCTCGGTGCGGCGCTCGAGCCACTCTCGCTGCTCGAGGTTCGGCACATGCATGTACTCCACGCCGCAGTGTCCGCAGTAGGTTCGCTCGAGCTGCTCGATGATCGCGCCGAGCGTGGCGGGCGAGGCAATCGGCAGCGACCCCGCATCGAACTGCTGCGCGAGGTGCGTGTCATTGAGCCCAAAGCCTTCGAGCGTGAGCGCATCGGGGAATGGTCGGGTCGTGCCGAGCGGGTCGATCGTGGCTGCGAGGTGCCCGAACTCGCGGTAACGGTTGATCAGCGCGTCGACGCGCCGCTGATCCTGAGCATGCTGACCGTCGACTTCCGTTCCCGTCGCCTCTCGACCAACGGACTGGCCACCCTCCGCCTGAAGTGCACCAGGCTCAGCGGGCGCTGGTCGTGCGAGTCCGAGGTCAAAGCCCGCGAAAAACTGCCGCCATGAGGGTTCAACCGACTCCGGATCGGCCAGCCACTTGGCGTACAGGTCATCGATGAATGCTGCGTCCCAACTGTTCACTGATTGCCGTGCGGCGCGATTCGATTCCGACTTGTCGTGCCCTGAATTGGTCACGGATGGCTCCGCAGGATGGGGTGTGCAGCGGTCGGCACACGCGCCGATCCGCGGTCGGGGAGTGTAGCAGGATCGCAGAGGAACCTGCAGTGTTTACGAGCAATGCCAGGATCATGCCAGGATCAAAGCAGCGCCGTTGGATCGATGTCGACCGCCATCACTTCGCCGGGCTTCACGACACCCCGCGATCGTGCCGCGGCGATCAATCGTTGCAGTGCCGCGGCGGTCTCGGCCAGCACCTCCACTTGAACGCGCCATCGATCGGCGATGCGCGCCACGGGGCAGGGCGCTGGTTCACGAACGCGGATGCCGCGGCTTTCGGGCAGGGACACAAGCCCTCCGCGCAGCGCCGCAGCGATGCGCTTGGCCTCGGCCTGCGAATGATGACGGACAACGATTCGTCCCATGCGGTGCACGGGAGGAAGTCCGTGGCGTTCGCGCAGGTTCCCTTCGCGGACCGCAAAGCCCTCATAGTCGCCGCGCGCGGCAGACTGAATCGCATCGGATTCAGGCTGGAATGTCTGGATCACCGCGCGCCCGCCGGCGCTCCCACGACCACAGCGCCCCGACACCTGCGCCACGAGTTGGAAGGTCCGCTCGCTCGCGCGGAAATCAGGCATGTTGAGCGCCGTATCCGCGCTCACGACGCCCACCATCTGCACCCGCGGGAAGTCCAGCCCCTTCGCAATCATCTGTGTCCCAAGCAGCAGCCGGATCTCGCCTCGTGCAAAGCGGCCAAGAACATCATGGAAATCCTCGGCGCGTTCCATCGTGTCGCTGTCGACGCGCGCGATGCCCCCTGCGGCATCGAGCTCGGGGAACATGCGCTGCAACTCCTCCTCGACCTTCTGCGTGCCGAGCCCAAAGATGGAAGCCCGCTTGCTGCACCGTGGACATTGCGTCGGCACGCGCTGCTCCGCACCGCAGTGGTGGCAGCGCGTGATGCGGCGCCCACCCTCGGCAGGCAGTTGGTGAACCACCATGCCCGCTTCGCAGTGGTCGCACTGCATCGTCCAGCCGCATGCGTGATCGGGGCACGCGATCCAATTCGAGTACCCGCGGCGGTTGAGCAGCACGATGGCCTGCCCGTCGCCGTCGAGCGCGCGTCGCAGCCCGTGTTCCATGGATGGACCGATGAGCCGAATGCGACGATCCGTATGAAGCATCGATTCTCGGCGGAAATCCACGACATCCACGCGCGGTACCACGAGCCCTGGCGCGCGGTCGGGAAGCCGATGCAGCGTCGCCACGCTGCGGCGCGTCGCGTTCCACCAACTTTCGAGTGATGGCGTTGCACTCCCAAGCAGCACGGGGCACTCCGCGAGGTGCGCGCGACGGATCGCCACATCGCGGCCGTTGTAGCGCGGCGCTTGATCCTGCTTGTAGGAACTGTCATGTTCTTCGTCGACGACGATGAGCCCAAGTTGCCCGTCTGGAATCGGCGCAAAGACCGCGCTTCGAGCACCGAGCACGACCTTGGCCTCGTCGCTGCCGGCGGCGAGCCACTGTTCGTGCCGCTGCGCCGCGGTGAGTCCCGAGTGCAGGATCGCAACACGGTGCGTGGGCAGCCGCGCCATCACTCGGCCCGCAGCCTGCGGCGTCAGGGCAATCTCCGGCAAGAGCCACAGCACCGACTTTCCCTGAAGGAGAACGCGCTCTGCCAGGCGGAGATAGACCTCTGTCTTGCCGGAACCCGTCACGCCGAAGAGCAGGTGCTGGCTGAACGCTCCGAACACGCGCGCCACTCCGTCGACGATCGACTGCTGCGCGGCAGTCAGCGCGGGGAGCGTTCCATCCATGCCAAGACCATCTCGCCACTTGGCTTGAACGGTCGTTTGTCGAATGGCCGTGAGATGACCGCTCTGCACCAGCGCGCGCACTGAAGCGAGCGTGCGCGCGCCCGCTGCGGCAGCGAGGTCGCGCGCTTCACAGGGGCGCAGCGCGGCGGGCATCGCGGCAAGTGCCTCGAGCACGCGGCGACGAGATGGGTGCACGGTGCCTTCGGGCTGCGGATGGGCAAGATCGACCATCAGGCGCGTTGTCCTGCCCACTCCGGCGCGCACCGCAGATGGCGTGATGGACTGGAGCGTCACGCCGATCGGCGCGCAGTAGTAGGACGCAACCCACTGCGCCAAGCGCACGAGTAGCCGCGGCAGCGGCGGCGTGTCGCGGTGTACCGAGCGCACCGACTTGATTTTCTCGGCAGGAACATCTGGTCCAGCCAACTCCGCGCCGCCGACGGCAACGACCACGCCGTCCACCGCCGACTGACCGCGCCCAAGCGGAACGGCGACATGATCACCGAGATCGATCGCGCCAGCGTCCGCAGGCACCGAATACACAAGTCCCTCTGGATGTCGATCGATGCCTCGCCCCACCGCAACGCGCACGAATGCCGCTGCGGTGGCACTCGGCGCCGCCGACCGCGCGCCGGTCATCTCGCGCCAGCGTCGCCAGCGACGAGCAGTGCGGTGCGAGACTGTGATTCGCGCATCGTGGCCTCCGTCAGCGGCTTCCCGCTCTCCATCATTTCGATGAAGCAATCGAAGAGGTAATCGGAATCGTGTGGTCCTGGAGATGCTTCGGGGTGGTACTGCACACTGAAGATCGGCTTCGCGCGATGACGGAAGCCGGCAATGGTCTGATCGTTCAGGTGCACATGGGTCGGTTCGCCACCGGCCGCTCGGAGCGACGCTTCATCAACGCAGAAGCCGTGGTTCTGGCTGGTGATCTCGATCCTGCCGGAGAGCAGGTTGCGGACGGGTTGGTTCGACCCGCGATGACCAAATGTCAGCTTGTAGGTCTTCGCGCCGAGGGCGAGCGCAAGCAGCTGGTGGCCAAGGCAAATACCGAAGGTGGGGATTTCGCCCGCAATCTCGCGGAGTGTTGCAATGGTGGTGGCGACCGCGGCCGGGTCGCCGGGACCGTTCGACACAAAGAGTCCATCGGGGCGCATCGCGCGGATGGTGTCGGCGGTGACATCGAGCGGAACCCCTGCACACGGCAGTTGCGTTCAGCCAGATTGCGATAGATGTTGCGCTTCGCACCGCAGTCGATCGCGACGACATGCAGCGGACGCGAGGCGATTCGCATGCAACTGCTGCTGCGCGGTGCCCACTCGCCAAGTGTCTCGTCCCAACTCGATGCGGTGCGCGGACTGACCGCGCTCGCGAGATCCTGCCCAGTCATCAGCGCGCCTGCGCGGGCGGTCGCGATGAGTTGCTCGTCGCTGCGCGTCGGATCACCGCTCAGCACACCGTTCATCGATCCGCCGCTGCGCAGTCTCCGCACGAGCGCGCGTGTGTCGATGGAATGGATCGCTGGAATGCCGTGCCGCGCGAGCCACTGCGACAGGTCCTCGACTGCGCGCTGGTTGGAGCGCACGCGACTCAGTTCGCGAACGACGAACCCGCGCACAGTTGGGACGGCGCTTTCCATGTCGTCGGCGGTCACGCCGTAGTTGCCGACCTGCGTCGCAGTCAGGGTGAGAATCTGGCCCGAGTAACTCGGATCAGTGAGCGCTTCTTGATAGCCGCAGAGCGCCGTGTTGAACACGACCTCGCCGGTGGCGTTCACCGAAGTGCCCAATGCGCCGAAACCAACTCCCTCAAAGACGCTGCCGTCGGCAAGGGCCAGACGCGCCACAGCGTGTGCGGGCGCATAACTCCCATTGGTCTGATCCATGAACGCGCGATGATAGCCCGAGGTCGCTTGCGGACCGATGGCAGTGCGCTTACTCTTTCCGCTCGCCTCGAGGCGGGGTGCATGCAACGCACTCAAACACGGCACGGATGTCGCCCCACGATCGACCACGAACCTCGACCCGATTCCCAAAGAGTCCTGAACGAGTTGCCAATGGAGGCAACTGCCTCTTGCACCCGCTAGTGGAGTACTGAATGACCCTGCCCCTTGGTCTCTTGCGCCGCGTTGTCTCGTCGGCAATCGTGCCTTTCTCGTCCGCCGCGCTCGTGTGCCTCGCATCCGCGGCTGTTTCAGCTGCACAGGATCCCGCGCCAGCGCAGCAGCCGGCGGCGCAGCCCGCTGCACCAGCAACGGGTGGCGATGCGAATGCAGCCCTCGTGCGCGCGCAGGCTCGGCAGGCGATGGCAAGAAGCCAGTGGGCACAGGCACTCGACCTTTGGGCAGCGGTGCTCGCGCAGGCGCCCGGCGACGCCGAGGCAACCAAGGGGCTCTCCGATGCTCAAGCAGCGCTGAATCAAGGTTCGGCGATCGACAAGGTGGTCGGCGACGACGCGGTCTTGCGCGAGCAGGTGCAGGTCGAGTTCGATGAGTTGCTGATTCGCGCAGGGGATTCGTTCAACAGGGGCGATTACGCGGGAGCTGAGCGCATTGCGATGCAGGCAAAGATGCAGCTTCAGAAGAACCGTGCGCTGCTCGCTCCGGCGGACTTCGATGCGCGCATGGGGCGCGTCGAAGAAGAACTGACCCGCATCAACGCCGGGAAGTCCGCCGAGTCGGATATGGCCAAGGCGGCCGATTCGGCACAGTCGCAGCGGGAAGTTGCGGCGCAAGGCAAGGCGCAGTTGGAGCAGCGCCAGCGGACAATCAATGAGGGGATGGTGCGCGTCCGCCAATTGCAGGCGGAGATGAAGTACCAAGAGGCACTGGAGGTTGTCGACGAGATTCTCTTCCTCGACCCGACCAACGCGTCGGCGCTCGCCATGCGGGATGTGCTCCAGTCGGGCATCTTGTATCGCCGCTACTCCGAACTTCAGCGCCGACGCTCGTTTGCCTTTTCGGAGTTCGCGGTGGATGCGCAGGCTTCGTTCGTTCCCCCGAAGATCAACCTCAGCGGTCCTGGCCCTCGCAGTCTCGATGCGCAGATGTCGTACCCCGAAGACTGGCCAGCACTCTCGGTGCGCCGAGAGGGCGCGTATGCGGCATCGGGCTACCGCGACACCGATGCGGATCGCAAGGCGATCGCCAAGTTGCTTGAGAAGTCAACGATTGACTTTCCCGAGTCGCCGTTCTCATCGGTCATCGAGTTTTTCCAAACCGAGACTGGACTGCCCTTTTATGTGGACTGGAAGTCCTTGGGCGCGTCGGAGCCGGTCGTCGAGCGGGACTCAACCGTCACGCTCACCATGCCCGCACCGATTTCTTGGGCAGCAGCGCTCGACATGGTGCTGCGTTCAACGGAAGAGGCGGACGCTGCATCCAACCGCGACGGAGCGGCGAATCGCCCTGACTGGATGGTCGAAGGCGGCATGGTGGTGATCGCCTCTGCAACGGAACTCGCGCTTCGTCGCGTCACCGTTGTGTATGACATTCGGGACCTCCTCTACATCGTTCCCTACTTTGACAACGCAC
>RFON01000021.1 GCA_009926625.1 Planctomycetota bacterium | reverse complement strand
CCCCCGAAGCGCGCACGAATGGGCGCGACAACATCCGCGAGGAAGCGGTCCACTTGCTCGGCTGAACGCCCCACGAACCGCTCGGGCTTGAGCAGCGCTCCGAGATCGATGCCGCGAAACGCCGGATCGCCGCCGAGTCGCGCCACCAAGTCGTTGGCCGCGCCCGTTGCCTTCATGTGAGCAGTCGTGTCCTGCGCATGCTTGCGGATCGCCTCGTGCGCCTGCTGCCGATCGCCGCCGCGCGCGACGGAAGCAAGGATGAACTCCTCCGTGGCAAGGAAGGGGAGTTCAGCTTCGATGCGACGGGCGCACTGCAGCGGATGCACCACGAGTCCACCGCACACATCCGCCATCACCTCGAGCGCGCCATCGAGCGCGAGGAACGCCTCGGGTATCGACAGCCGCCTGTTCGCCGAATCGTCAAGCGTGCGTTCAAGCCACTGTGTTGCCGCCGTGTCGAGCGCGTTCTGCGGCATGCACATGACGAATCGTGCGAGCCCCGTCGCGCGTTCACAGCGCATCGGATTGCGCTTGTACGGCATCGCGCTCGAGCCGATCTGCTCGCTCTCGAATGGCTCGTCCACTTCGCGCAGGTTGCACAGCAGGCGAATGTCGTTCGCACATTTGTGAACGGCTGCCGCAGCGGTGGCAAGGGACGAGAGCATCTGCGCATCCCAGAGGCGGGGATAGGTTTGCGTGGTGAGCGGCCATGTCGAGCAAGTCGACGCCGATTCCCCTGTCAGCAGTTCAGTGAAACGCCGCTCAAGTGCGTCGACTTTGCCGCGGTCGCCGCCGCACAGCGACAGGAAGGAAGCTTGCGTGCCCGTGGCACCGCGCAGTCCCCGCAGGCGGAGGCTTGCGATGCGATGCTCGATCTCATGCAGCGCCGTGGCAAACTCCTGCGCCCACTGCGCCGCGCGACGACCCATGGTCAGCGGCTGCGCGGGTTGATAGTGCGTGAATCCGAGGACCGGCAGATCGCGGTGCGCTGCGGCAAATGTGGCAAGCCGATCGATCACGCGCGCGAGGCGACCCGCGACCAGTTGCAGCGCGTCGCGCTGGAGGAGCGCATCGGCATTGCAGACGATGTCCTGACTCGTCGAACCGAGGTGGATGATGGCGCGTGCGACTGGCGCCTGATCCGCGAGTGCATGGACATGCGCCATCACATCGTGACGGAGGCGCCGTTCGTGACGAGCGGCTGCGGCGATGTCCACGCATTCGACCTGCGCACGGATCGCATCAACCTGCTCTTGCGTGACATGGAGCCCCAGTTCGGACTGCGCCTGCGCCAGGGCCAGCCAGACGCGTCGCCAGGTGGTGAAGCGGCGATGCTCGCTCCAGATGGCGCGCATGGCGGCGGTGGCGTTTCGTGTCTCGAGCGGTGATCGGTAGCCGAGATCGGGATCCGCAGCGCTCATGTCCCAAGCCTATCGGAGGGGAGCGTGGTGGTTGCGGGCGACTGCCGCGTGACGGCGGTTGGGTTGACTCCACTCTTCGCCGCGCCGACACGCAGTTCCGTGCCTGCGCGCAGGCGCGCGATGTTTGCGCGGTGCTTCCAGATCACGAGCGCGGCGAGCAGCGCAACGGCGATCAGGAGCGGCAGGAACTCCGCGGTCGGCATGGGTGGGCTTCCTGGCCAGGCGCGAGCGCGAACAAGCAGCAGCACGGGGAGTGCGAGTGCAGCGACCATCGACGCAAGGGAGACATAGCGCGTCGCCTTGACCACCAGGATCCAGACGCCGAGCGCGCCGAGCGCGGGGAAAGTCATGAGAGGCCACATGGCCAACAGTGCGCCGAAACTGGTGGCGACTCCCTTGCCGCCCTTGAACGAAACCCACGGCGAATAGATGTGTCCAAGGATTGCAGCAACGCCAGTGAGGGGCATCAGCAAACCCGTTCGCTGCGCATCCGTCAGTTGGTCCGCCGAGAGCGCGCCTGCGACGAGCACTGGCAGGACCCCTTTCAGCGCGTCAAGCACGAAACAGATCATGCCAAGCGGTCGCCCGAGAACGCGTCCGACATTCGTCGCGCCGATGTTTCGCGATCCGTGCTCGCGCACATCCACCCCCTTGAGCCGACCGATGAGGAGTCCAAACGGGATGCTCCCTGATGCAAACCCTGCGAGCGGCGCGATGATCCAAGGCCACGCGGACACGCGGTGATGCTACTTCCGCGCAGCATGCGCATGGAGCAGCGCTTCAACGGCGATCCATGCGTCCGCGACTGGAATGCGAGTGATCGCACAGCGCAGCGGATGGTCGTTGGCGATCAGCCCATCTT
The DNA here is from genome assembly GCA_009926625.1 of Planctomycetota bacterium. Lineage (GTDB taxonomy): Bacteria > Planctomycetota > Phycisphaerae > Phycisphaerales > SM1A02 > F1-60-MAGs104. The sequence continues at coordinate 41,971 of RFON01000021.1, read as the reverse complement.
CGAGGAACGGGTCGGCAACCATGACGCGCTCATGTGGGTAGTCCGTGGGCGTCCAACGGCAGTCGGTGGGACCGAAGAGTGCGAGCGTGGGCGTTCCAAATGCTGCGGCCATGTGGCGGGGACCGGTGTCGTTGGTGATCAGCAGTGCTGCGCGCTGCAGGAGCGCCTTCAACGCGCCGAGTGTGACGCGACGGGCGACGAGATCGATGCCACCAGTCTGTGCAGCGATGTGAGCACTCAGTTCGGCTTCGGCAGGTGAGCCGTTCACTGCAATCAGCGGTGCCGTGCCGGTTGGCGCCTCTCGGACGAGCCGCTTCGACAGTTCCACGAAGCGCTCGGCAGGCCAGCGCTTGTCCGCTCGATTCGCACCGGGGTTGAGGATCACGAGTGGCTGGCGCGCATCGTGCGGTTGACCGAGGAGTCGGTCGGCTTCGCCCGACTCTGCCCCAGTCACGGCGAGCTGCGGAACGCAGGTCGGAGGTCGGGTGCCCGTCCACCACGCAGCGAGGTCGCCGTACATGGAAGCGGTGTTCATCAAGCCAGTGCGGCGCGCGACCCTGTCGGTGAGCAGCAGCCAGCGAAGGTCCGATGCGTAGCCGACGCGGCGAGGGACTCGGCAGAGTGCCGTGAAGAGCGCACTTCGGAAGGAGTTGGGCAACAGCAGTGCAGCGTCGGGGTGGTGTGTGCGGACGCGGGCGCGCAGGGCACCGTCGGTGATGCGAAGCGATCCGCCTTCGAATGAGCTCACGAAAGGCAAGCCATCGATGAGCGGTCGAAGGTTTGCTCGACCAAGCGCCACGATGGTGGCGCGCGGATGATGCGCTGCGATGTGGGCGATGGCGGGGATCGCCATGCAGACATCGCCGACCCACGAGGGAAGCACAATCAGAAGCCGCTCCATTGCTGCGGGCATGTGGGCGGTCGCCGAAATCGCACGCGTGGCGGTCGTGCTCATTCACCAGCCCAGAGTGATGGAAGCCCACGCGCGGCCGCCCAAAGATTCGTGTTGCGACGAAGCTCCGTCGCAAGGCCGACTGCCACGACTTCGGCTGCCGCCACCTCCAGATCAACGCCATGCGAGTCGACTTCGAGCCGCACGAGCGGCACGCCCGCGCGCTCGGCGATTGCACGAGCAGTTGCAGTGATCAGATCGCGCACCGATGGTTCGTTCAATGTGCCTTGCTTGGCGAGCAGTCGCGTCTGGCTGGTGGCCTCCCACCTCGGCGTGCCATCCCTTCCATCCGCGCGCAGGATGCGTTGGCTTGCGTGCAGCAAATCCGACTCCACGAAGTCGGCACTGCTCGTTGCGCGGAGGTCGGCGGCGTCCTCGCCCGCGCGCAGCAGACGGATCGTGCGGCACGAGCCAGCGCGACCAGCGTCGATGTCTCGATCCTGATCGCCCACCATCCAACTCTGCGTGCGGTCAATGGCGTGCCGAGTCGACGCTTCGAGGAGCATGCCGGCTGCTGGCTTTCGCCACGGATGTTCGCGACGATATGCAGCGACCGTTCCCTCTGGATGAAACGGGCAGTACATCCAGTCGCGAACCAGCGGTTCGTCGCGCACCCAATCGCAAGCCTCTTCGAGAAGCTGTGCAACCTTCTGGTGCACGGCATCAACATCCAATTCGCTGAACGCGCCGCGAGCGACGCCGCCCTGATTCGTTACGACGATCAGCAGATAGCCCGCTTCGCGCAGGGCTCGAGCGCCCCAAGCAGCGCCAGGCATCAGGCGAACCAGCGTTGGATCGCCGAGATCGCCATCGTTGGCGATGATGGTGTTGTCGCGGTCGAGAAAGACGGCGCGGTGCACTGACGAGAGCCTAGCGCAGCACTCGCTAGACGGTGGTCGATTGTCCGCGCGTACCAAGGCGATGCACTTCGTGGTCGCCAAACGAAGTGCCGAGCGCGCGAGCTGCGGCGATCAGCGCATGGTCGGTTGGGACGAGCCGCTGCCGACCGGCGGATGCAAGCAGGTCGACATCGGAGAAAACATTGTTCTCGCGAACCACCAGCCTTCCGCGGGCGCCCTCGAGCAGGATCGCCAGCGCGTGGTAGCCGAAGTTGGTCGCAAGAATGCGGTCCGCCGCGATGGGTGGGCCGCCGCGCAGCACATGACCAAGCGCCGTGGTGCGGACATCCGCCTTCGTGCGCGCACGAATGATGTCGGCGACACGGTGACCGATCCCGCCAAGCCGCACGGGATCGGGGCTCGTTGGATCAAGCCGAGCGATCGTCTGCTGCCCGCCCGCGGCCATGGCGCCCTCCGCGACCACCACGATGGCGAATCCGGGCACTGCGTTCATCCGACTTGCGATGTATTGACCAATCGCATCTTCATGGAAGGGGATCTCGGGGATCAGGATCATGTCCGATCCACTCGCCACGCCGGCGGTCAGCGCAATCCAGCCCGCATTCCGCCCCATGACCTCGCAGACCATCACGCGGTGATGGCTGTCAGCGGTCGAGTGCAGCCGATCGAGCGCCTCAGTTGCGGTATTGACGGCAGTGAGGAAACCGAAGGTGATCTCCGTGCCATGCAAGTCATTGTCGATGGTCTTCGGAATGCCAATGACATTGATGCCCGCCTCGACGAACGGTGCCGCGCACTTCATCGATCCATCGCCGCCGATGACGATCAGCGCATCGAGACGGTGCTTGCGGATGTGGTCGATGCAAATGCCCGTGACATCGCTGAAAACCGGCGAACCATCCGCAGAAAAGCTGGTGCACCATCGCGCAGGATTGCAGCGGTTGTTTGTGCCCAGGATTGTTCCGCCGCGAGTGAGGATGCCCGAAACATCGCGAAAGGTCAGTGGACGGATGCGATCCTCGATCAACCCTTGGAAGCCATCTTCGATGCCGAACACCTCGATGCGGTACTGCAAGATGGCGGTCTTGGCGACGGCGCGGATGACCGCGTTCAGGCCAGGGCAGTCGCCGCCGCCTGTCAGTATTCCAATGCGGCGGATGGAGTCGGGGCTCATGGTGGGCTGCGGGGGGTGACGATTTCGGGTCGCGATTCGGAGACTTGGGACTGTAGTGCATCACCGCGTGCTCGGGGAGAGGGCGTACTCTCACACCATGCAGGTGGCTAGCCAGATTGCGAGGATGAAGGAGTCCGCAACGCTTGCGGTGGGTGCCAAGGTGACCGCCCTGAGGGCGAAGGGTGTTGATGTCGTTGGTTTCGCCATGGGTGAACCAGACTTTGACACGCCGCAGTCGATCAAGCAGCGCGCAGCGGATGCCCTGATGGCGGGGATGACGAAGTACGCGCCAACGCCCGGCGACAAGGCATCTCGTGAAGCGATTGCAACCAAACTGCGAACGGAGAACGGGATCGACTGCACGGCGGACCATGTCACGGTCACCGTCGGAGCGAAGCATGCGATCTTCATGGCCCTGCAGGCACTGATCGAGCCAGGGCGCGGCGATGAGTTCATCCTTCCGACTCCTGCATGGGTGAGCTATCGCCCGCTGATCGAGTTGGCGGGTGGCGTTTGCGTCGAGGTCGCTGGTGCCGTCGAGAACGCGTTTCGCATCACGCCGCAACAGCTCGAGGCAGCCATCACGCCGCGCACCGTCGGTTTTCTCCTGAATTCCCCGAGCAATCCCTGTGGCGTGACCTACCCCGCCTCAGAACTGCGGTCGCTCGTGGATGTGATTGCGGATCATCCTCGCATCAGCATCGTGTCTGATGAGATTTATGAAAAGCTCATCTTCCCCGAGATCGAGCCTGGGCTGACGCACTGGTCCCCAGGGAGCGATTCCCGCGTGGCAGGACGCACGGTGACCGTGAACGGCATGAGCAAGGCGTTCGCGATGACTGGCTGGCGGCTCGGCTACCTCTGCGCGCCAGGCGATCAAGGGCGGTTCATCCGTGAGATCATCAAGTTGCAGGGGCAAATGACCAACTCCGTACCGAGTTTTTTCCTGCCAGCGGTGGTGGAAGCGTTGTCGGCAAAGCTCGCACCTGAAGTGGAACGCATGCGCACGGCGTTCGCGGCGCGCGCGTCCTTGGTTCATCGACTGTTGTCGCATGTTCCCGGGTTGCTCGCACCTCGATCAACGGGGGCGTTCTATTCGTTTCCGAGCATCGAGGCATGGATCGGCAGCGTGACGCCCGCGGGGACGCGCATCGATTCCGCGCAGGCGTTCGCGGATGCGCTTCTCGCCGAGGCGCATGTCGCTGTCGTGCCCGGCGAGGACTTCGGTGAGTGCGCACGCCACCATGTGCGCCTTTCCTTCGCGTGCAGTGAAGCGCAAATCACCGAAGGCGTGCTGCGACTGGACCGTTTCGTCCGCTCCCTGCACCGCACCCATGCGACCGCCGCTGCGCATTGACGCGGTCCCCGAGCCGAAGAATTCGAATGGAGTGCCGACGGCCGAGCCGTCAGGTTGCGCCGATGGTCACCGGCAGCGGCTGCGAACGCGGCTCGTAGTTCGGGCTCAGCGCGATGTTGAGCGGGCGCCGATGTCCTGAGGGATCACGGGGAATTCCCTCCTCGTCGATGATGCGCTGAATCGCCATGATTCCCTCGATCAGCATTTCCGGGCGCGGAGGGCAGCCGGGAACATAGACATCCACTGGGACGAACTGATCGACGCCCTGCACAACGGCGTAGGTGTCGAACACCCCACCCGTCGATGCGCATGCACCCATCGAAATGACCCACTTCGGCTCTGCCATCTGTTCATAGATGCGCTGAAGGACGGGAAGCGTCTTCACGCTGATGCGTCCAGCGACAACCATGAGATCGGCTTGGCGCGGCGAGAAGCGCATCACCTCGGCACCGAAACGGGCAAGATCGAAACGCGAACAGGCCGTCGCCATGAGTTCAATGCCGCAGCAGGCCGTGGCGAATGGCATCGGCCACACGCTTGAGCGCCGCGCCCAGTTGACGACTCGCTGGAGGCTGGTGGTCAGCACGCTGTCGGATGGAAGGGCAGTTTCAAGACCCATGGACAAAGTGTAGGCGCAGCGCGATGCTCGTGCGATCCACCCGCGCCGTGGATCACTGCGCGAAAAGCTGCTTCTTGCGGCGGTAGTACTCGGCAGGGTCCTGTCCCTTGGGGACTGGCCCATACAGGACTTCATCGAGACCCGATGGTTGCTCCTGAAAGTCCGAGTCAGAGACCTGCTTGCTTCCGAGGCTGCTCTTGGTCCGTACGACTTTCTCCGTGCACGCTGCAACGGGCAGGGCCAGAATGGCAACCGCAGCCGCGATGGAGTGAGCCGAGCGCGACCGCATCAGAGCAGCAAGCGCTCGAGGTCAGCTGTCGATGTCGCAGTGGTGAACATTCGATCCACGCGCATCAATCGGAACAGTTCCGCCAGTTGGACATTCATTCCTGCAACGACTGGCCGTTGACCCGCGTCGGTTGCTCGGTTGGCGAGCGTCACGCACAGTCCGAGCGCCATGCTCGAGAGCGCTTGGCAGCGCGAGAGATCGATGACCATGCACTTGCCTCGGGGTGTGGCGTCGATGGCTTTGCACGCCTCTTCGGCGATGACAGCCGCCTCGCGGGCCCCGATGGCATTCGAGTCGAAGCGGATGATCGCGTGTCGGTTCCTGTGTTGGACCGTCACGACTCCGTCCGTCGAAGATGGAGGGGGAGTGGGCGTCATCGTGCGGCTCGATTCCATTGTGCGGTTGGTCCTTCGGTTTGGCAAGCGTCCCCCCGCGCAAATGTGCGGTTTCCGACGGCTTCGAGCTGTGCTGCACGGAGCGAACCAAGCATTTCACTCGGCGCAGTCCCGCTGCCTTGGACTGCCGAGGCAAATCCGATCCGCAGCACATCCGCCACACGCAATTGATCGGCTGCGCGCGCGGGAACGACCTGACCCGACTCTTGAATGAGGAGAATGAGTTGATGCGCTGCGAGCAGTCCGCAGAGTTGGTGCACGGCCGCGGATTCGATGGTCAGCGCATCCATGAGCGAATTGAATGTGGCGGCCTTGCCTTCTTGGTGGCGGTCGCAAATGTGCTCCATTGCACTGACGACCAAGGCAGGATCGAAGGCGCGCAGCGGGTGCGATGACTCGCTGCGGACGCGATCGTTGCTCAGCAGGGCGTTCAAGAGCGAACTGACCTGCAATCCGAACAAGATGATGAGCCACATCGAATACACCCAGAACATGAACAGGGGCACGAGGCCGAGTGACCCGTACAGGCGATTGCCCGAGAACGCACGCTCCATGTAGATGGCGAGGAACTTGCGACCGAGTTCGATGCCGACGGCCGCCACGAACGCGCCTGCCAGCAGCGTCTTCCAACGCATGCGCACGGTGGGCATGACGCCGTACGCCAAGAGCAGCACCGCCATCAGCAGCACGAAGCCGAGCACCGCACGGACATAGACATACGAAGCAGGAAAGGTGGGCTGCCCGTCAATGACCCGCTTGATTTCACTGTCGACGAACGGCAGCGTTGCTAGCAGCACTGGACCGAGCGTGAGCATCGTCCAGTAGACGAGCAGTCGTCGGTGCCAGGGTCGATCGCTTGGCGCACGACAGACGATGTTGAAGGTCTTTTCGATTGCCACGATGAGCCAGATCGCGGAAAAGAGGACGGCGCCAAGCCCGATGAAGCCGAGCGCGGAGAGATCGACCGTCCCCGACACGCGGACGAGCTCTTCAATCCAAGCGCTCACGGGCTGCTGTTGTGCCCCGCTTCCATCCGTCGCCACCGTCATGCCGATCTCGTCGAGACCAGCCATCGATCCCATGGAGGTCACGAACTTGGGAAACTCGTCGCCCGTCAGGGCGCGAATGAGCAGGGTGGCCACGAACAGCACCGGGATCAAGCCGAAGAGTGTTCGGAATGACAGCGCGGCGGCCATGTCGGGTGCACGGACTTCGCCCAAATGCCGAGCGCAGTAGCGGGCAATCGCCCAGCCTCGGCTCGATGTGCGAAGGAGATTGATGTCCACAACGCAATCCTATCGCGACAGCGGTGCGCTTCGCACGGAAGTCGTGTGCGTCGTGCCTCGGCGGTCCATCACTCCACGAGCCCGCAGTCCCATCATCGGCGTGTCCAGTGGAGCATCACTGCCGCTCGTGGGGAACTGCCAGACCAGGTTGTCCGTCCACGGTCCAGCACTGGTGAACGCATCCATGCCGCCGAGCAGCAACACACTGAATGCACGCGCGGATCGATGGTCGGGGTTGTAGGTGTTCGGGCCTGATTCACCCTGGACAAAAGGACCTGCTGCACTGAAGTGATCGTGGCCTCCGAAGTCAACGAGGGCAGCCAAGGCACTCTGCGCTGCGGCACCTTGCACGAGCGCACCGCCCCGATACGAATCATCACCGCCCGCATCGACAAGCACGCCGATCGCTTCGTCCCACGCCGCACCCTGCGCGGCACTGATCGTGGACCAATAGGTGTCGTCGCCCCCAAGATCGATCAGGGCACCTGCAGCCTGATGACACCCAAAGCCCTGCGAGTAATGGCTGCCTCGGTAGAGATCGTTGCCCTCCGTATCGATCATCATGCCGAGCCCAAGCCAGTACCCGCCGCCTTGCGAAAACTCATCCGCTTCGTAGCGGTCATCGCCTCCGATGTCCACGAGCGCACCGATACCGCCTGGCAGTAGCCGGCGCGCCCCGACCGCCATCCCTTGGGAGAATCCAAGCGGAACGCTCGGTACCGCATCGGCGCCGCGCGTGGCGCCGCGACTGTGGTGAAGGTCGTTGCCAGATGAGTCGACCAAGAGTCCGATCCCCACAGGTCCTCCAAGACCCTGCGAAAACCCGCGATCGAAGTAGACATCGCGGCCCGCATCATCGAACAGGAACCCAGCGCCGCACAGTCCTGCTCCGAGCGACCACTGACCGCAGTCGTACACATCATCGCCCGCGCGGTCGATGAGCAGCCCGACACCGAGCCATCCGCTTCCACCGCTCAACCGACCGCCCGAGTACGCATCGTTCCCATCGACATCGAGCACGATCGAAATGCCGCGCCACGCGCCCGCAGGTCCCTGTTCTGCGCTTCCCTCGTACTGATCGTTGCCCGCAAGATCAACGATGCCCTGATTGCCCTCGCGAAGCGTTCCCCACACATAGCGGTCATTGCCAGCGGGATCGAACACAGCGGCGATGCGGGACATGTCGTAGCGGTTGTCACCAGTCCCGCCGACCACCACCCAACCGATACCCGCAACTTCCTGCGCCGTGAGAACGCTGCCGCCGATGGCTGCCGCAATCTCGGGCGGCACGGGCTCCGCTTCCTCCGTGCTCCAGTCGGCAGTGACCCCGAAGGTTGTGTCAAGGTGCGCGAGCGATCGGGCAATCGCCCACATGCATCCGTTCTCCCCGCGCAGGCGAGTTCCCAAGCGCTCCGTTGCACCCTGCAACGCTGCGCGCGACTCGCGCGATGGGCTGATTTCGACGCGGAGCATGCGGGCGATGGATTCGACTTCCTCGATGCTCGGGCGGTCGCGCAGCGCATCTTCGAGAAGCAGTCGCGGCGTGTTCAGCAGGAAATCCATGGCGTACACAGCTCCCTGTGCACCTGGGACGGGCACGGACCCTTGGGGCGGTGGAAGGAGGGATGCATCGAGTTGCCATGCATGGCACACGAACTCTGCCGCCCGCCGAATATGCGAGGCGCGTGGCGCATCATCAGCGGCCGGCACGAACGGAAGCAGCAACTCCCCAGCAACCGACGGTGCAGCGGTAGGCAGTGCAGCGAGGCGCTGCATCGGTGCAGACATCGAGTCGTTGGCATTTGCTTGCAGGGCATCCTGAATGCGCAGCGTGGTTGCGCAGGCGTTGGCGGTGAGTCCACGGTTGCTGAGCGCTTGGGCGACGGGCGAGGACTCGCTGCGAAGATCGAGCAGGGCTGTCGCGCTGTCGGTTGCCTCGGACAACGACGCGGGTGAACGCGGACCATGTGCGGGCGTAGTGCCATCACCGCGAGGAGATTCGACGGAGGCACAGCCAACGATCGTCACGGTCAACCAGATTGCGGCGGTTCGCACTGGCGAAGCATAGAAGGTGACCCGAGCGGTTACCTTCCGCCCGATGCGGCGACGCCGAAGCAAACCAAACCATTCGTTCATGGATGCCGCGCGCGGTGTGCGCATCCAGAAGGTGATCGCAGATGCGGGCGCCGCATCGAGGCGTGAAGCGGAGCAGATGATCGACGCGGGGCGGGTGACCGTGAACGGCGAGGTGGTGGCCGCTCTGCCGGCGTGGGTCGATCCAACGCGCGATCGAATCGCCATCGATGGCAAGCCGATGCAGCGCGCGCAGGAGCATGTGTTCGTGATGCTGCACAAGCCCGGCGGATCGCTGGTCACTCGCGCCGATCCAGAGGGGCGCGCGTCAGTGCTCGCGCTCGTCGATCATCCAAGTGGGGCTCGACTCAACCCAGTGGGGCGTCTCGATGTCGATGCCATCGGCCTCGTGCTGCTGACCAATGATGGTGAACTCATCAATCGCCTGACGCATCCTCGCTACGAGATCGGCAAGGAGTACGAGGTGCTGGTTCGCAGTGATGTGCAGGCGAGTGACCTCCCGCACATCGAGCAAGCGCTGTTCGGCGCTGCTTCGGGCAGGTCGGCGGACGGCGGACAATTGTCGCATGTTCGCATCCTTCGCCGCGAGGGGGAACGCACGCTGCTCGCCATCGAAGTCAACGAGCCGCGGCAGCGCACCATTCGCGATGCGCTCGCTGAAATCGGACGCCCCGTCAAGCGCATCAAGCGGACGCGAATCGGTCCGCTCCAGCTTCGCGGAATCGCCGTCGGAGAGTGGCGTGACCTGACCAGTGGCGAACTGGCGCAGCTTCGTGCGGCAGCCTTCGCCGATACTGCGGCCATTCGTCAGCGCCGCGAACGCGCACTGCATGCCCTCGAACGCACGCCGCGCGAAACGCGTGGTGCACAGCGCATCGTTGGTGCCCCTGGCGGCAAGCGCGATTTCCGTGCGGGTCGGTCGGGCGCACGGGCGTCGGGTGCTGGGCGCGGGTTCCGCGCCGGGAAGACCGAGTCGCGCGCGCGGAAGGGCGGGGTTCGCGGTCGCCGCCGATGACTTCGACGGATGGGTTCCCTACACTTTGTTCCATGCCCCAATATGAGTATGTGTGCGATGAAGACGGCGAAGTGATCACGCTGCTTCGATCGATGTCGCAGGCGGATGACCCCGTTTCTGATCCTCAAGGCAAGGGAAGGATCTTCACCCGCAGGCTCAGCACCTTTGGGGTGTCGGGGTCTGAGGGAGGAACGGCTGCGTCACCGCATGTGCATGTTGGCGGATGCTGCCCATGCGGCAAGCCACAATCGGCCTGCGGTCGCCAGTGAGCGCGCCCAACCTGCCCATCCTGCATGGCGTGGACTTTTCTGGGGCCGACCAGGGCGGGCTGCACAAGATCCGCATTGCAACCCTGGAATCTGGCGGCGTGCGACTGGCGCGTGCGGACCGCGCTCAATTGCTCGCAGCAATCCTTGACTCATCTGCCCGAGCGGAGCGACACATCTGGCGCATCGATGCTCCCGTTGGATTGCCGCTCGCGACGCTTCGGGCGCACGGTGTGCGTGAGGAGTGGCTCGCGTCCGCGAGGTGGGCGCTTGAGAGCGGATCGCCTCGCGCGTGGCGTTCCATGATGCGATCAGTATCGCGCGAGGAGCCGCGCCGCCGTGCCGATATCGAAGCGCGCACGCCGATGGCACCAATGAACCTTCGCATCTTCAAGCAGACATGGACGCTGATCTGTGAGGTGCTGATCCCACTGCACGATGCGGGAATCTCGATCGTGCCGATGGCGCCAACGGCATCGAACGCGATGGTCTGCGAGGGCTGTCCAGCGAGCGTGCTGTTGCGCCGCGGTTGGCCCGCGCGTGGATACAAGGGTTCGGGTGGTCCGCCGCGCGAAGTGCGGCACACAATCCTGCAGAAGTTGATGTCCACTGGGCTTCGCATCCCCCCGCGAATCGTCGCGGAAGCAGAGGCGGACGAGGAGGGCGACGCGCTCGATGCGTTGCTGCTGCTCACGCCGCCGCAGGCCACGGTCATCCCTCGCGAGGCGCTCGTCGAGGGCTGGGTGTACTGACCGAGTTGGTGGGGCGGGGCGACCGCGGGATCCACTCGCCGCGCTGCCGTACTCAGACGCCGCGCGTCTGAGGCTCCCAGATGATCTTGTGGAGCTGCATCTGCACGCGCACCCGAAGCCCATCCGCAAGAACCCAAGCCGCGAGTTCACGCGGTGAGAGTCCTGGCATGCCGCCGATCTCTCTGCCGCGCGGCTGCTCGTGCACTGGTGAAAACAGGACGCATCGGCAGCGCTCGACCAGGCGGTGGCTGCGCGTCGTCTCGCGCGCAAACTCGTAGTCGCTCCGTGAACAGATCACGAACTTCACCTCATCGTGCGCGCGCAGGCGGTCCAGGTTCGTCCAGTTCATGCGGGTCGACTCGCCCGACCCTGGCGTCTTGATGTCAAGAATGATGTGCGCGCGCGGATCGACGGGAGCCGTATCGATGGCACCGGATGTCTCGACGAGCACGGTGCGACCAGCATCGAGCAGTTCGCGGATCAGATCGAACGCCTCCCGCTGGGCAAGGGGTTCGCCGCCGGTGACTTCCACCAGATCGCAGTCGAACGCAAGCGCCTCGCGCAACACATCGGCGCGTTCGCGGAGCGATCCCTCGCGGAATGCGTACTCGGTATCGCAGTAGCCGCAGCGAAGGGGGCAGCCGGTCAGGCGAACAAACACACATGGGACGCCCGCCCAGGTCGACTCGCCCTGCACGGAATGGAAGATCTCGTTGATTCGAAGGGGCACGGGAAACTGCCGCGAGTGGGCTCATCGGACGACGGTTCAACGAAACAGGGCGCCCGCGGGCGGCGCCCTCATCAATGCCCAGAAGAGGACTCGAACCTCCAAGAGATTTCTCCCACCAGCACCTCAAGCTGGCGCGTCTGCCAATTCCGCCACCTGGGCAACGGACGGAGCAGTATACGGAATCGCAGTCGCGACGCGGTGGGTTCAGCGCGTGATCACATCAGCCCGTCCACGCGGACAACAGCACTGCGAGATCATTACCGTCCGTGGTGCCGTCGCCATTCACATCGCCCGCCGCCGAAGCCCAACCGCTGAGAAGGATCGCGAGGTCCAGTCCGTTGACGGAGCCATCGCTGTCCAAGTCAGCCGGGTTGGCGGGGGAAGTGCAATCGATTCCGAAGACACGGAAGTCGTCCACGCCAGCTTCCACAAGCGAGCCACTGCCGAGATCACTTGCGAGCCAACGGACTCGCATGGTCGCAGTTGGCGTCACGAAGTTTGCCACGCGGAAAGTCTTCACGGACCATGCATTCAGGTTCTCCGTCACCGATTCCAACTGAACCCACGACACGCCGTTGTCGTTGGAGATCTGCACGGGCATCGAATCGGTGTTGGGCGCTGCTCCCTTGTCGTTGGAGTACCAACGCGCATAGGAGACCTGAGCTTCTGCCACATTCAGGAGCGAGAAAGCCGGCGTCATCAGCGTGGTCACACCGCCATCGATGTCCGCCTCGCCGAGTGCACCGCCGACCGAGCCCTGTCCCGTGATGTAGCAGTTCACACCAGGCGCAGCGGAGTAATCGTTCTCGGGCTGCGCCTGCGTTCCATTGGGATCGACGCGAATCCATGTCCCGCTCGTGGCGGTATCTCCTGGGATGCCTGCTGTCCATCCGGTATTGATCTCGAGATTGTCGAACACGGTCACGGCATCGCCGTAGCCCGCCGAGATCGTGTGGACCGCGGTCGGCGCCGTTGCGGGACTCGTCACCGTGGTGCCGGATGTTGTCTGCGCCTGGAAGTAGTACTGCGTAGGTACGCCGCATGCTCCCATTGGAAGCGAGGCCGTGTACACGTTGGCTGCTCCTTGGGTCATTGCCACGCTGGTGAACGCGCCGCTTGAGCCCGTGCGCCAGAACAGGCGTCCCGTCCCCGATTGCGGTTGTGCACCCAGTGGTGAAACGGTGACGGTGAGCGTGCTGGTCGACGATGGCGTGGCGTACACGGGAAGACCGCCAGCGACAACGAACGCGAGCGGCGAGACTGCAGGGCCCGGCAGCCCGTGGTCGGAGAAGCCGGTGTTGATCTGCGCGTAGTGCGGGGTGCCGTCCTCGAGTGTCGCGTTGTTGTCATCGAGCGTCAGGTAGTGGCGCGTGATGTCGCTGTTGATGCCAGTGCCGGTATGGAGCAGTGTGCTGTTGACCATCAGATTCCGCATGATGCTGCGGTAGTTGGTCGGCTCTGCGGCCTGCATGTTCAGCCATGTGTCCCACACGCAGCCTGAGAGCAGCGTGCCGCAGGTATGGATCGCGCTGCCAGCCGTCGAACACCCCGACTCCGAATACTGATTGGTGTTGTCAGCGTCTCGGAGTCCAGTACTGCACGACTGGAAACCGACTGCCAGCAGCGGTGACTCACTGATGGCGACCGACAGGACATCAGCCTGCCCCTCGCCGTAGGCACCCTGCCCACTGCCGGCGGATGCGACCATGTGGTGACCATACTCGTGGTGAACCACCGTCGCGAATGCGGTGTTGTTGCATCCACCGCCCGCTGGATAGAAGTTGATGGAACTGCCGTTGTAGAACGCGTTGCAGGTTCCCGACACTTGCACATTGATCTGGAACGCGGAACTGTCCTGCTGGCTCACGACCACGGGGTAGTTTGGATTCGCTGCAAGGATCGCGTCTCGCGCGACATTGGCATGGAGGTACGCGTTCACCTGCGCGCGCACATTGGCATCCGTGTTCGCAGCGTTGTGAACGAGGGTTGCCGAACTGCCGCTCGGGATGCTCTGCGAGAGCGAAGACACGGCACCCGCGTTGTCGGCCACCTTGAAGTAGCGACCTGCAACGGCGAAGTCACTGGTCACACTGACGGCACCAGTTCCCGCGTTGGGAACCACGAAGTTTCCGCTCGCGTTGGCAAAGACAGTGGTTGCGCCCGCGGTCACTCGCGCGTAGGGCATACCCGTTTGCGCCTCGGGGCCGCACGCATCGGCAGCAAAGCCTTGTGTTGCCTGCGCGGCAATCGTTCCTGAGACATCGGCGTGGAAGACCTGGCTCTCCGAGAACAGCACCTTGCCCGTTCGCGCATCCGCGACATACAGCATCTTGGTGTAGCCGGTTCCGGGCACGCCGCGCTCAACCACGAAGCTGACCGCAAGAGTCGGCTGCGCAGGAGCATCGTCCGTCCCAGCGAAGATGACCAGTTGCGCTTCTTGAGCATCGCCAAACGCGCGGTGCGGGATTGCCTCGCTGCTCCAGACGCGCTGTTCAAAGTCCGCAAGCGATGGCTTGCCTGCGAGCGCTGCGGGGAAATCGCCAAGATCGCGCAGGTCGGCGCTGGCGAGCACCAACGGGAACCCAGCTTCGTTTCGCATGAGCAACTTGAGCGCGGTGCGGAACACGGGAACACCGTTCACCACCTGCGAGTAACCAAGCAGCGTGAAGCCGTAGGACTGCGTTGCCTCGTCCCACATGACACCCACGGAGTGAACGGCCTGCGGGAACGCGCCGAATGGCACGATGTCCTGCTCGCGAACACCAAAGATCCCCGCATGCCGTCGAACGAACGCTTCTGCGCTACGCGATGGCGAGGTGCCTTGGGAGAAAAATCGTCCAGAGAGGCAGGTCACTCGTCCTGCGCTGGTGAAAAGTTCGGTTGCGGGATGCAGGTCCTTGAACTGCGCCTGGGCTGCCGCAGCATCGACTCCAACAATCGCGCCTTCGTTCTTGCCGCCGAATGGATCGACCTGCTGAGCGAATGACGGGGCGGCGCCGAGGAAACCAATGACGGTTGCGATCAGCGATGACGCCGCCACGAACTCGGCCGCGAAGGACCGTGGAAGAGTGTGCATTTTGAGTTGGGGCCTTGGATGAACTTGAATGGAACGGGTTGGACTGGGGAAAATCGGAGTATCACCACGCTTCGAAGGCGACGAACTTCCGCGCCCACGCCCCCCAGGGAAACACTTCGTAAACTCTACGAGTCGTTGACGCGGAAATATGCACCTAGAACGCAAAGGGGCAACATTCCCGCCGCAAATGCCCGCAATGCTTTTGCGACCGCAAAGCGGTTGCTGATCGGACTGAGTCGATGTCGGGTCGTGCGGAGAAACTGCCAAAGAACAGCCCAACCATCGAGAATCGGCGGGCCTTTCACGACTTTTCCATCGGCGAGACGGTCGAATGCGGCATGGAACTGAAGGGCACGGAGGTGAAGTCGGTTCGGGCCTCACAAGTCAGCATCGCCGAGGGGTTCGTCATGGCGGAGGGCACGCCGCTCCAACTTGCGCTGCATGGCGTTCACATCGCCGAGTACCCGCCGGCGGGCCGCGACCGACAGCACAACCCCACCAGGGTGCGCCGACTTCTTGCTTCACGCCGCGAGATCGAGAAGCTCGCGGGTCAAGTCCAGGCAAAGGGAGTCTCGCTGGTTCCGCTGAAGATCTACTTCAAGAACGGATTCGCCAAACTGCTCATCGGGGTGGGCACGGGCAAGAGCAAGGTGGACAAGCGGCAGTCGATTGCGAAGCGCGAGTCGCAGCGGGACATCGACCGCGCAGTGCATCGTCGGAGGTGAACGAACGCGCCGACAACCGCTCCCGCGCTCTGCGCCGAATTCGCGCGCGCCATCACGGCTCTGTCAAGGCGATGCACTGACCGTTCTGGGCGTCGCGGTCTCCGCGAATGCATGCCACGATGGACTGCGCAACGACCGCGGGTGACATGGTCTTCGCCGCTGGCACCACGCGTTCACTGAAGTTCGACCGAAGCAGGGCGGTCTCGGTTGCTCCAGGGACAACCGTCCACGCCTTCACGCCGATGCGCGCGCCCTCCTTCGCAGCGCTGCGTGTCAGCGATTCCACGGCACACTTCGCTGCGGCATACGCCATGAACCCAGGAAGGGGATCGTGCGCCTTGGCCTTCGACACCAGGACCACCCGCCCACCCTGCTGCGCCTTGAAATGAGGCCAGACGCGCGAAAGCAGATTTGCGGCACCGAAGACATTCGACTCAAAGGTTTCTCGAAGCACTTCACCCGAGGTGCGATCAATGGGGAGCAGGGGAGCCACCGCCGCGCAGTGCACCAGGTGGTCCACGCGTCCCCAGCGATTGATCACGGCCTCGACCAGCGTCGCAGCCGATGGTTCATCGACGATGGAAGCCGAGTGAAGCAGGAGTCCGGGAGAGTCAGCGCAGTTGAGCGCAGCACTTTCCAGCTTCGCCGCGGTGCGCCCCGAAAGCGCGAGGCAGTGCCCGAGCGAGGCAAGTTGCGCGGCGACTTCGCGGCCGATTCCGCCCCCCGCACCGACGACAATCGAAACAGGCACCTCTGACATGATGCAACAGTAGGCAGCCGATGCAAGTTCGGTCTCAGCCGATCAGTCGCATGACGTCGTAGTAGAAGGTGACGGCAAACAAGGTGCCGACGATGATGAGCCCCGCGACCATTGCCCCATTCTGGAATGCAGGGCTTGGCGGTTTGCCGCGCAAGCGTTCATACAGGAGGAACACCATCAGACCGCCATCGGCGATGGGGATGGGCAGGAAGTTGATGACCGCGAGATTCACGCTGATCATCGCCATGAAAAACACCAGGTAGGTGAAGCCGCGGTCGGCGATGCGCGTGCCGATGTGGACGATGCCGACAGGGCCTCGCAGCTGCGAGACCGCAACGCTGCCTCGGAAGAGTCGGTCGAGCGTCAGATAGGTCGTCAACACAAGTTTGTGTGTTTCATGGAAACCCATCGTGATGGCGCGCAGGGGACTTCCGCCCGCGTTCAGCGTCACCTCGGCAGGGCGGAACCATTCAGGCCCGAGCGCGGACCGCCACGAAAGTGCAGCGATGGTCGATCGATCCTTCGCCGCGAGGCTGACCGCGCATGGCTCTGGTCGTGCGTCGGGAGTGGGTGGGATGCAGACGAGTTGAAGGATCGCCATGTCTGGCTGCGCGTCCAATGCGGCCTTTGCAATGCGGAAAAGGTCCTGCCAATTGGCAAGCTGCACTCCCTGCAGCGAATCGAGCCTGCTCAGCGGCATCAACTGGCATGCACCAATGGGCGTCGGCTCGCCGGGCGGTGCCCCAACGGTCTCGAACGGACGCGCGATGAGGGGCACATCCCATGCGCTGGCGATCTCGACGCCAAGACGACCTTCGCGTGAGACGCGCGCCTCGACATCGATCGTTTCGCCCGCGCGAATCACGCGCAGCCCGACGGTGCCGCCCGCATGCTGCGCAATGCTGCTTCGGAAATCGAGTTGCCGAGGACCGTCGATGTCCGCGATGCGCAGCACGACATCGCCATCACGCAGCACGCCGAAGCAGCCCGACTCCTCGGGGACGCGCCCGATGCGGACAAGCGGAGTCATGCCGAGAAATCCCAGCTCGTAATCGAGCGGAGCATTCACGGGCTTTTCGGTGTACTGAAGGGCCTGCCATGTCGGCGCAGTGCGCAGCGCGATGTCGACCTCGCCGACGCCTCCAATGTCCCACCGCGTGAGCAGTGGACGACCACCGCTGCCTTGCGCCGCGGCGGCGAGCGACTCGAACGTCGTCGCTGGCTTCCCACCCACCTCGAGCAGTTGCGCTCCTGTGAACGCCGCGGCGAACTTGGTCGCGTCGGGCGGTGCACCATCGGTGCTCGCGAGAACGCCCGGCGGAACGCCCACAGCGCCGCTCGCTTCACCCGCGGTGTGATCCCAGAATCCAGCCCGCTCCATCGCGCCTCGCAGAAACGGCAGCGCCTCAGGGTCATCGGTCAGTTGCGTGCTCGATGCGGGAGCAACGCCGATGGCGAGCATGCCTGCTGACGCACTCTGCTCGGGTGTGACCGCGAGTGTTTGCAACCGAGCATCCGCCCCCGAGCCGCGTTCGACGACGATCGACAACGCGCTTCCAGCGCGCGCCATCGCTGCGGCAATCTGCACATCGGAGAATGTCGTGGCGGGGTGACCATCGATCGTCACGATGCGGTCTCCAGGCAGGAGTCCCGCCTCAGCGGCTGGGCTGCCCGGTACGACAGAGCCGATGACCGGCGCATCGAAACGAACCCCAACGAGGAACGCGATCATGAACATCACGATTGCCAGCAGGATGTTGCAGACGACTCCGGCAGAGACGATCACCATCCGCTTCCAAATCGGCGCCTTCGTGTAGGAGCGCGGATCGCTGCTGGTGGCGGATGCGTTCAAATCATCCTGCCCGAGCATGCGAACGAATCCGCCGAGCGGCAAGAGCCGCAGCGAATACTCCGTCTCGTCGATGCCGGCGTCCTGCAGTCGCTTCGGCTCGACGGCAATCGCATCGCTGCCGAAGCGGCGGCGAATCTCCCCCTCCGTCGATCCGAGTCGAAGCCCGATGCCGCGTCGGAAGGCGATCACCACGGGTCCCATGCCCACTGCGAAACTGTCGACGCGCACACCTGCCCACTTGGCAGCGATGAAGTGCCCGAACTCATGCACGGCGATGAGCACGCCGAAGCCGATCACGACCATCACGAAGTTGGTGCCTGTGCCAAGCCACTCCATTGAGCAGTGAAGGGTAGACGCAGCGGAGGTGCTGCGTGACGCGCGCGGGGGCGGTCAACCAGGCACGGGTTCGGCGGCGATGCGCGACTGCACCCAGGCGCGCGCTGCGCGATCCGCGGCGAGCACATGATCGAGTGTCGCCACTGGCGTGACGGGCAGCGCTTCGAGCGCACCGCGAACGAGGCGCGCGATCTCCGCGAAGCGGACCTGCCCATCGATGAACGCTTCGACGGCGGCCTCGTTGGCCGCATTCAGCGTCGCTCCCGATGAACCGCCTGCACGGATGGCCTGCCAAGCGAGCGAGACAGCGGGGAATCGCTCGTGGTCGACAGGCTCGAAGTCCAGCGTTCGAAGCGCTTGCCAATCCATCGCTGTGGCGCAGCGCGAGGCGCGCTCGGGCCAGGTGAGCGCCAACTCAATCGGCAGCCGCATGTCGGGTGGCGACAGCTGCGCCAAGACGCTTCCATCTCGGTACTCGACGAACGAGTGCACCACGGACTGCGGGTGGACGATCGCATCGATCCGCTCGGCGGGCAAGTTGAAGAGCCAATGTGCCTCGATCACCTCAAGAGCCTTGTTCATCATGGTTGCGCTGTCAATCGTGACCTTTCGCCCCATCGACCATGTCGGGTGCCGAAGCGCATCAGCAAGCGTCGCCGACTCCAACTGCTCGCGCGACGCGCGGCGGAACGGTCCGCCACTGGCCGTGAGGACGATTCGTTCCACTTCCTGCGGACTGCCCCCGCGCATGCACTGGAGGATCGCGCTGTGCTCGCTGTCCACGGGGATGATCTCGATGCCCGCGCGGCGTGCGTGCGATGTCACGAGTTCGCCTGCAGCGACGAGCGTCTCCTTGTTCGCAAGAGCGATGTCGCATCCTGCGTCGATCGCCGCAAGGAGTGGTGGGATGCCCTCCGCACCGACCATCGCGCCGACCACCAGGTCGCCGCGGCGCGCATGGCGGCGGACAAGTTCGAGCGCGCTGCCAGTCCCTGTGATCACATCGGTCCCGGTCGGAATGTTGCGCAGGGACGGATCGTCATCGGAGGCAAGTGCAACGGCAGTTGGGCGCAGCTTGATGGCCTGCTCGGCAAGCACCGCAGCACTTCGTCCCGCCGCAAGCCCAATCACCTGAAACGGGCGGCCGTGCGACGCGAGATGCTCCAACACCGCGACGGTGTTCACTCCGATCGAACCGGTCGAGCCAAGAATCAGGATGCGCCGCGGCGAGTTCATCGTTCTGCCGCGCAATTCACTCGGAGCGTCCCTTCGCTTTCGATCGCTCGATGGACGACAGCAGTCGCACCGCCGCGCCATACAGCGATCGCCGCTTCGGCTTCGCGGGTGGTTGATCCGCCGACGGAGCCGCTTCAGGCGGAGCAGACGACGAAGCGTGCGCCTCGGCCTTCGCCGTCGGAACAGGTGCGATCACATCAGCGTCAACAGATTCCCGCTGCTTCGTCGGCGACTCGGCATCGCCGCTCGCCGCATCGCCGTCACGACCGCGACCGCCGCGACCTCGTCCACGCCTTCGCCGCCGTGAACGGCGTTCGCCTGCGTCGTCCTGCGAACCCGCCGATTCATCGGACGGGGCGCCCGCTTCGCCTGACTCACTCGCCTGCGATGGCTGGGCAATCGCATCGCCCTCGAACAGCCCTGCTGCAATGCGGAGCAGTGCGGGCGGAAGCATCGATGTGGTGGGCAGCAACAGCGCCGCAGTCTCGGCATCCACCGCGCCGCGAAGTCGCGTCAGGAGGTCATCGACCGACACGCCGGCAACATCCGCGACGCGCGTCGTTTCGAAGGCTGCTTCCTCGTGCGCCATGTCCGCGAGCGAGCGGAGCGAACGGCCACCGCGACCGCGTCGACGCCGACTGCCATCGGGTTTCGCTCGTTCCTGCCCGCGTTCCTGACCGCGTTCCTTGCTCGGCGCAGCCTGCTGCGCCGACTTGGAGGTGCTGCCTCGATCGGACCCATCGCGATCGCCGCCGCGACCGCGCCGATTTCGTCGACCGCCGCGGCGGCTGCCGCTGCCCTCGCCTGCGTCGGCACTGTCACTCGCGTCATCGCCTGATGCAGCGCTCGACGAGCGCGCGATCGTTGAGCGAAGCGATCCCTCGTTGACCGCCACAGGGGGCAGGTCATCGAATCCGCCCGCCATCGCAATCGCGGTGGCATCGGCTGGTGCGGGGCGCCGCTTGCGGCGTCGCTTGCGCGACAGCGACTCTGCGGGCGTCAGGTCCTCTTCGTCCGCCTCGGGAAGGTCGCTGTGCAGTGTGGACGAATTGGGCCGCAAGGGGCGGGGCAACTGATCGATCTCGATGTCGGCGCCGTCCGCCTCATAGGCGTACATGTCGAGTCGATCAGCCGCAAACACATCGCTGATTCGGACATCGATGCGCTTGGAGTAGCGGTCCTCCAACTCATGCATGGCGCGCCGGCGATGGGAGAGGAACTCCGCTGCAACACGAACGGAGCAGACGACCTCCACACGACGGACTTTCTCATAGCTGAAGAGCAGCGCGATTCGCCGCATGGCATCCGCCGCGACCGCTCCAGGCACGCGAACTTCGCCGCTGCCGCCGCAGTTCGGGCAGTCCGCGTAGTTCATCTTGCGCAGGCTCGGTCGCATGCGCTGGCGCGTCATTTCGATCATGCCGAACTCGCTGATCGGGGCGAACGATGTCTTCGCGCGATCCAACTTCAGGAGCGCCGCGAGGCGGTCTTCAACTTCGCGGCGATGGCGCATCTGCCGCATGTCGATCGAGTCGATCACGATCAGTCCCCCGAGATCGCGCAGCCGAAGTTGGCGGCACACTTCCTCGATCGCTTCACAGTTCGTGAGGAACGCATTGGTCTCGGAGTCGCGCGCTGCACGGCTTCGCCCGCTGTTCACATCGATCGCCACGAGTGCTTCCGTTTGGTCGAAGACCAGCGCACCACCCGATGGAAGCGGCACGATTCGCGAGTGAATCTCGTCGATCTGGCGTTCCACCCCGAATGCCTCGAACACAGGTACCGCACCGTTGTAGTACTGAACCTTGTCCGCAGAGTGCGGCGCAATCACATCAAGGAAAGTCTTGGCGCGCTCGAACGAGCCCGCGCTGTCGACCACGATGGACTCGACCGTCGAATCCACCTGATCGCGCAGGGTCCGAACGAGCACATCGCTCTCCGTGTACAGCTCGCACGGCGCGCCCGTCCGCCCGCTGCGCGCCTCCATCGCATCCCAGAGCCGCTGGAGGTACGCAGCATCGCGCTGCAACTCGGTGCGGGATGAATCGAAGCCCGCGGTGCGAAGGATGAAGCCGAACCCCTCGGGCAGCTCAAGCGAGTCAAGGATGCGCCGCATATCGCGCCGCTGCTCCTCGTCGTCCACGCGCCGCGAGATCCCGACGCGGTCCATGTCCGGCATCATCACCAGCAGGCGCCCAGGAATGCTCAGATAGCTCGTGACGGTCGGCCCCTTGCTGCCGATCCCTTCCTTGATCACCTGCACCAGGATTTCCTGACCCTTTCGCAGTGCCTGTTGGATCAGTGGGCGCTCACTTCGCCCGATCTTCTTGCCCACGCGTTCGGTCTGTCCGCCTCCCGGGAAGTACTTCGGATGAAGATCGCTGATGTGCAGGAACCCGTTCTGCCCGCTGCCGAAATCCACGAATGCCGCCTGGATCGCGGCCTCCACATTCATCACACGACCCTTGTAGATCGAGCCGACATTCGTCGCCGATGCCTCTCGCTCCACGAAATAAGAGTCAAGGCGACCATCGTGGAGCACGGCGATGCGCGTCTCCTCGCCAGGCTCATCGTTCACGACCAAAGTGACGCGTCGATCGGCGAAAGCCGCTTCATGCTTCTTGACGCCCCGCGCCGCTGCGCGCGAAGCACCCGAACCAACCGCCAATTCCTCCGCATCGGACTCGCCCTCGCCCGACTCATCGGCTCTCGCTGGAAGATCAGGGTCCGACTCGCCGTCCGAACCAGGAAGCCCATCCGATGCCGATGTCCATTCGTCGGCTTGGTCGGTTGGACCGACGCCGTGATCGTCAGCGCGCGCATCGGTCGACGCATCGTCGGTATCGACGCGGTCGGCCTCCGCGTTGCCGTCAACTTCGGCGAGCACCGATTCGTTGTCGTTGTCCGAATCCGATTCTTCATCATCGAGGCGTGCCTCTTCGAGGGCCGATCGCTCGAGCGCCTCTTCGAGATAGTCCGTTGGATTCGCCGGCGGTGGCGGGGGGGCAGGAGACGCATCGCCCTCAGGCACAAATGCCGAGCGTCCGCTTCCCTCCGTCCCTGCCTGTGATGGCGGTGTGTGATTCAGTTCGCCGCGGTCGTCCGCGGGCTGTCCGTTTGTTCCGTCAAGTTGCATGTCAAGATCCTGCCGCAGTGTCGCGGCGGTTCAAGACGGATCGACAGGAAATGGGACCCCGCAGGTGTCAGCGGGTGATCCCCGGCTGACCTGATGTGAACGACCGACAAGGTCGCTGGTGTCCAAGGCTTTTCAAACCGCATTCGCTGTGATCCGTCCGCACATCCTGTCCCGAGATCCTCGCGGCCGAGTTGGCATCGATAAGGCCCGGAATGGGCCAATCGCTCGAGGGTCCGTCAGAGGACAAGCGTGTCTGTTGTTTGTGACCGGTCTGGTTGAAGAGGGCTAACCGTGCTCTGCGCCGGCAAGCGCCTCCGGGTCGATTCTCCGAAGTTCGTCGCGCAGGCACGACAGCACCTGCCGATCCGACTCGAACGAGCCCACGCGCCTGGCGAGAGACTCGCAATGTTCGATGTCGAGTCCCCGCACCACCCGCTTGACCGCGGGGATCTGGCTCGGAGACATGGAAAGTGTACGAAGTCCCATGCCAACGAGCAACGGCACAAACAGCGGCTGACCCGCAATCTCGCCGCACACACTGACATCGATCCCCACATGTCTCGCGGTCCGGACGACGCTTTTTATCAGCATCAGCACCGCGGGGTTCGCCGCATTGTAAAGGTTCGCCACACGCTCGTTCCCGCGGTCGACGGCCAGGGTGTACTGCACGAGGTCGTTGGTGCCGAGCGAGAGGAACGCGGCTTCGTTGGCAAACGCGCGCGCCATGAGTGCCGCGGCGGGCGTCTCCACCATGATCCCGAGGGGGATGTTCCTGTCGAATGGAATCCCCTCCTCCTCCAATTCCTCGCTGAGGTCGTTCATCATCATCTTCGTCTGTCGCAGTTCCATCACATGCGTCACCAACGGCAGCATGATGCGGATCGGCCCATGCGCGCTCGCGCGGAGCAACGCTCGCAGCTGCGTCTTGAACATCTCGGGATGGGCAAGGCAGTAACGGATGCTGCGGAGGCCGAGGAAGGGATTGCGTTCTGCCTCGGCCATGTGCTCCTGCGTCCACTTGTCTGCGCCGAGATCGAGCGTGCGGATCGTCAGCGGGCGGCCGCGCGACAATTCAATGGCCTTGCGGTACGCCTCGAATTGATCCTCTTCGGTGGGCGCCGTTTCACCCGTGAGGAACATGAACTCCGTGCGATACAGCCCAACGCCGGTTCCACCGTTGTCCTCAATGGCGCTGATTTCCTCGGGAAACTCAATGTTCCCGAGCAGCGCCACGGGCGTGCTGTCCCGCGTCAAGGACGGGTGAGCGGCATCGCTGCGCAGCGCAGCGCGGCGCTGCTCCGCCTCGCGAGCAAGCGCCTGATACCGCGCAAGCAGCGCATCGTCCGGTCGGACGATCACCAGTCCACCGTCGCCGTCGACGATGACCGTGTCGCCATCAGCGATGTCCTTCGTCGCCGAGGTGCAGCCCACGACGGCGGGCATGGCAAGTGCGCGTGCCACGATGGATGTGTGTCCTGTTTGACCGCCCCCATCGGTCGTGAACGCAACAACGCGCGCTCGATGCAGTTCGACAGCACGACTGGGTGTCAGTTCGTGCGCGATGACGACGATCGGTCCCTTCTGTTCACCAAGCCCATCGGGGCCTGAACTGCCTAGGTGCGTCAGCACCCTCCGCTCAAGGTCAAGGACATCGATTGACTTCTGCGCGAACATCTCGCTGCCCATCTCGCGCAGGCGGTCGGCCAGCTTGCCGAAGTTCTCGGCGACCGCATACTCCGCCACGACACACTCGCGCTCAATGTCGCTGCGGATGGGCCCAATCAGATTTGCATCCGAGAGCAATTCCAAGTGGAAGTCAAAGATCGCTGCTGCACCCGAATCGCCTCGCCGCTTGACCCTATTCCGTAAACGCGAAATGTCTTCCTTGGACTTTGCAACGGCATCATCGATCCGATTGACCTCGGTGGACACATGCCGCGGCTCCACAGTGCGGAAGGCCACGCGGCGGTCGTGTTCCTCTTGAACCCAAGCCCTTCCGATTGCTATCCCAGGGCTGACACCGATGCCTTTGATTGCTTCCAAAGCGTTCGCTCTCCGTGGCTTGAGGCAGTCGCTGTGGTACGGGACCATCCCGTAACAAGAGCGTCGGTCAATGCTCGGTGGTCAATACGGGCCGGGAAACGGAACCTCTCGGTCTGTGAAGGTAGTTCGAGCCGTTCGACTGAGCAATGCCCGTAGGAGCAAAAAGTTGTTGTGTTTGACTTGCAAGTACTGAGTATTGGGCTAGATTCAGGCGATGTGGGGGTGGGTTGAGGGCGGTCGGCGCCCTCTGGCTGACCTGAAGTCCAGGTCCTCGAGTTTTTCGAAACCCATTTTGGAGCCCCCTAAAATGTTGTATCTGTCGCCAATGTCGCGTAACTGCTTTGCTGCAGTCGCCGTTGCTGCCGCCGTGTCGTCCGCCTCGTCCGCCGCTGTCATTGCAGGTTGGTCGATCGTCACCGCGTTCCCAACTGGTACGGGCTTTGTTCCAACCGGGCAGAACTACAGCGTTGGTGCCGCCGACTCGGGCGACCAGACAGCCGGCAGCGAACTGCGGTCTTTCCACACGCTCGCGGCTGCGACCTACACATCGCCCGCGGGAAACGGATCCCAGTACTCGTTCAGCAGCAACAACTGGTCCATCGGCGACTACTACGAGGCACAAGCTTCGACCTCGAACTACGGGAGCATTTCCGTTTCTTGGGATCAGGCTCGCAGTTCGACTGGCCCCGCGTCGTTTGAGTTGATCTTCAGCGTCAATGACGGAGTAAGTTGGTCATCCCCGATCAACTACACCGTGCTGCAGTCGGGCGGCGGCGGTGCTCCTGGAACATGGTCTTCGACTTCCTACAACGCGCTTTACACCAACACGCAGTCGTTGGTGGGCGCTGAAAATGCGAATCAGCTCCTGATTCGTTTCCGCGCCGCGGGGGCGGCTACTGGAGCAACCGGGTCGAACCGTATCGACAATGTCGTTGTGAGCGGCACATTCATCCCCGCTCCTGGCGCGCTCGCGCTGCTCGGCCTCGCTGGGCTTGCAGGTGCTCGTCGTCGCGGCTGAACTTTCAGTTCCCATCAGTTCATTTCCTCCGTTCAGATATTTCTTACCCAAGTGAGTGAATTCCCATGAGCACATTGAATCGATCCATGACTCTCGTGTCCGTTTCGACCTTCCTTGCCGCTGGCAACTTTGCCGCAGCCGGCGTCGGCGTCGTGGAGGCGACGGGCGCATTCCTCGTCGGCGGATCGTCATCGCCCTCCTACGTTTCTGCGGTCGGAGCGCCCTACAACCCGGTCCTCGATCAATTCATCTTTAATGACGTTCAGCCCTTCGTACCGCTCATTCTGGGAAACTGGTACTTCGAGAACTACGCCTACAACGGCGGGAACATCCCAGCTGGCGCTTTGAGCAACGATAACTGGCTCGACGGCAGCAACACTGCCTCCCTCGCCGTCACCGTGATGTCGGGTGGCAATGTCATCTCGAGCAACTCTTATGAACTTTTCCAGACTGGCGTGAGCGGCAACAACCGTTTCTGGCAGCTCTCTGCCCCAGCGCAGAACACCAACCTCTCTGCGGGGTTGAGCAACGGCTCCTACAGCATTTCCTTCCGCACGACCTTCACGTTCAATGTCTGGTCTGGGTTCGTTTCCACTGGCTCATCGACCACGGCGACCAGCGTTGCCACCTTCAGTGTCGTGCCCGCTCCGGGCGCGATTGCGCTGATCGGCGCTGCAGGTCTCCTTGGCTCCCGCCGTCGCCGCTGAACTCCAGCCAACTGCAACCCGAGAGGGTTGTCTTGAAATGCAATGTGCAAGAGCGCCTCGACCACAGGTCGGGGCGCTTTTCCTTGGTTCGAGTCGCACTGAGGTCTTAGTTGCAGTCGCCGCCCCATGCGCCGAGCAGAGTTGCAAGGTCGGTCCCGTTGGTGGTGCCGTCCCCGTCGACATCGCCGCCACCGAAGCCCCAGGCTCCGAGCAGCACCGCCAAGTCACTACCACCGGTCGTTCCATCACCATCGAGGTCGGTTGGGCAGCCCCCGACCGTGGCGACCCGAGTGACGAACCGGAAGCTTGCAACGGGCGACACTTGGTTGACAACTTCGATGTTCGTTTCCAACACCGGGTCCCACATCGTGACTCGCGTGCCACCCGTGTAGAAGTAGCGACCGTTGTCCATTCGATGGACACCGCGAGGGCTCAACAGCAGGCTGGAGACACGGGCGATCTCCAAGCCGAGTTGCAAGTCATAGGTGAATAGCCCATAGGGATCGGAGAATCCCGCGGCGAGTACGGTGCCATCGCCCGGCAGCACGATTTGCTGCGGGAAGTCGATGCCACTGACACCATCGCTGTTGTGCCATGGTTCCGTTGCGACCGAACAGCCAGGCGCGATCAGTTCAAGATCCTCGCCACCAGGATGGGTGCCAGAGTCGCCCACGATGAAGTTGCCACCCCCGATGTGGACGATGTCGCGCGGCGACACGATCTGCGGAAGCACGCACCAATCCTCGAGGCCTGTTCCATCGAGCCGAACCCGCTTGAGCACCCCGGTCGTCACGCTGCCTTGGGTCAGCGACATCGAAAAGTAGATCCACTCGCCAACCACTTCGATGCCATAGGGCCTGTCGATGCCTTGAGCCGGACCGACAATCGTGCGCAAGTACGAGCCGCTGCCTGAGTACTCGAAGATCGAGTTCGCAACTTCATCGGTGATCAGCAGCGTTCCTGCTGGACTGGCGACGATCTTGATGGGCTGCGAAAGGTATCCATCGGACGCGATGAAGCTTGAACTCACGAGCGACCCATCGAGCGCACTGAACGCCCACACCTTGTCGCCGAGGGAATCGGGCACAAGGAGCAGGTCATCGGCTTGGGTCAGTGCTGTTGCACACGCGAGGGCGCACAGCGGGAGGAGTGATGAAGCGTGGTTCGTGCGGCGTTGGCGAATCATGGCGGCCCCGAAAGGTAGCCGAGTACCCGCCAGAATCCAGTTCAGGACGCAGGATTCATCGAGCGGTACCTCGGGATCCCCCCAAGATGGACCGCCGTCGGCGCACATAATCCCAGACCACGAAGCGATCGAGATCCCCGCCTGCCACGAAAAAGACGCGGCCCATGGTGGATTCGGCAAGGCCATGTGCGAATCGAATGTCGTTCTCGTCCTGATTCCAACTGGGAAGCAGCAGGATGTTGATGGTGATGCCTTGCTCTCGGCATCGGAGCCCTTCGCGCAGCGTCTCGCGCTCAGTCCGCGCATCTGGCGGGTAGAGCATGAAGAGATCGCTGCCTTCGAAGTGCGCAGTCGGCAAGCCGTCGGTGATGAGCGTGACTTGGCGGTTGGGCGTTGGGCGACCCGCGAGCCACTGGCGGGCGAGTGCCAGCGAGCGTTGGATGTTGGTGAAGTGCGGCGGCAGATCCAGTTCCGAGATGTCCGGGTCGGACATGTCCGCACGCAGACGCACGACGGGATCATGGATCGTGACGGGCTTCGGCAGCAGCGTCACCACCTCGCCGGGCGCGCACAGCCGCGCGAGCGTGTACATCTCGACGAACTGCAGATAGTCGCCCGGGTACTCGCTGCGAATGAGGCCATCGAGCGCAAGCGCCATGCGCTTGACCTGCACATACTGGCCGCTTGAGCGCATCGAACCGGACATGTCCATGATCACCGCCGTCGCACACTTCGGTTGCTGGCGCGTGTTGTGAACGACCATGTCCTCGCTTCGCATGCGGACCGGATCGCCTGGCCTGCGCGTCGCCGCATCGCGCAGCATGGCGTTCACCATGCTTTGCGGAAGATCGAGTGCGGCTGGGCTGTCGCCGAACTCCCAGGCGCGGGTCGACGGGAGTTCGACTGCGCCATCTGCGGAGCGGACGCCCTCGTGCCGCCCGCTGCGCGCAGCCTGAAGGTCGCCGAAGATGGTCGCGAGAAGGCCCGACTGGTAGAGCCGCAGCGTCTTCGGCGAAACGGCGTAGCCACCCTCTTCATCGCGGTGGAGTCCCGCCTCTTGAGCAAGGCGCTCGAGGAGGTCGCGAACACGCTGCTGCGCGTCGCGCAGGGCGTCGATCTGTTCCTGCTGCGCGAACTGCCCCAGCGCCTCGAGGTCGATGATGGCGAGCTTCGCGTTCTTGCGCGCCTCTCGAAGCTGCGCCAGAAGCCTCTCGATCTCATCGAGTTCCGCCTTCACTTCGAGCGCGCGCGGCACATCGAGTCGCTCGCGCCCGCGCCACTCCCAGCCCGACTGGAGTTGATCCATTTCATACTTCTCGCGGAGGCGTTCAAGCGCATGCGTCAGCGCACGCTGGCTCGGCGAGTTCTCCGGCAATCGGTACCACAGGCGCTCGAGGTCACGCAACTGCTCGCCCGCGATGGCGCGGTGCAGCGCGCGCGCGACGGGGGAGTCGTCGCGCCGATCGCCGATCGACTGTGCAGCGTCACGGAACGCGCGGCGCGAATCTTCCACAGCGCGCGAAGGGTCGTAGCGCTCAAGGATCATGCGGCGGCGTTCTTCCAGCATGGCGATGAGCGCATCGATGCTGGGACCAAGCCCTGCGATCTGTGATGGATCGATCTCCACCGCGTTGGCAAGATCCTCTTCGCTGAAGCGCCGCATCGATCCGCTGTGCAGCATGTGCTCGAGCGCCCCGCGCGCAGCGCCACCCGCATCGGTCGGCTGCGCCGAACCGAATCTCAGTGGGTCGTATCCCAAGTAGGACTGCACGACGCCGCCGAGCGGCTGCGGCCGTGCGGGCGCGGGCTGGTCCGCTGGGTCGGAGCGACTCACTTCCATTCGTACGCCGTGCGCCCGTGGCGAGTCGTTCGGCTGAGGCGATCGGTCGCCCACAGCCCTGCCAGCACGAACTCGGCGCAGGAGGCGCGAACGGCTGGCTGCGAGTCGTTGTTGACCTCGAACGCCTTCTGCCACGCCTCTGGAATGCTGCGCAGTCGCGCCAGATACTCGCTGCTTGGAACGAGATCTCCAACCTCCACACGCACACCCTTCGAGAACGCGTCCGCGATGGCTGGCAAGCCATGCTCCTCCACATACTCGTTGAAGACGGCGGCCACCGCCTCGGCGAGGATCGCGTCAACCACCTGTCGCTCGCTCATCTGGTGACTGCCCATGAGGTCGAGTTCCAACTTACCGATGGCTGATGCATGCAGGTGCGCGAGATCGCTCACGCGCGGCACCGCAGGCACCTCGCCAAGTTGGATGCCGCGGCGTCGCGCGCTCGCGACCATCGTTCGCCAGTTCGACACGCTGAAGCGCGCGCTGACGCCGGATGCCTGATCCACGAACTTGCTGCGGCGCGCGGCGATCGAGATTTCCTCGATCACGCGGTCCATGAACGGCGGCACGATGACGGGCGCGTCGCCGCCGAGATCGAGTCCCGCTTCCTGCCGCGTGATCGCGATGCCCGCGTCACGCTCCTTCGGATAGTGCGTGACGATCGTGCTGCCGATGCGGTCCTTGAGCTGCGGGATCACCTTGCCAGATCGGTTGTAGGTGGAGGGATTGGCGCTGAATGCCAGCAGCACATCGAGATCGAAACTGACTGGATAGCCACGAATCTGCACATCGCGTTCTTCGAGGATGTTGAACAGACCCACCTGCACCAACTCGTCGAGATCAGGCAGTTCGTTCATCGCGAAGATCCCGCGGTGCATCCGAAGCACAAGGCCGAAGTGCAGTGCCTCCTCGGCGCCCATGCTGGTGCCGAGCGCAAGCTTCGCAGGGTCGATCTCGCCGATCAGATCCGCGAACTTGGTGCCGGGCGCGAGTCGCTCGGCGTAGCGCTTCGACCGATGCCACCAAGCAATCGGCACTCGATCGGCCGATTGCGTCGCGATCAGTTCCTTGGCGGCACGAGTGATCGGCTTCGTGGGATCCTCGTGCACGGGGCATCCCGGCAGGTCGATGTACGGCAGCCATGCATCGAGAAAGCGCGGCAGCGCACGCATCAAGCGGCTCTTGCCCTGACCCTTCTCTCCGAGGAACAGGAGGTCGTGTCCTGCGATGAGCGCCGTCGCGAGTTCCGGCAGGACGGTGTCGTCGTAGCCGACGATGCCAGGAAACAGCGACGATGCTGCATGTTCGCCCGATGCGCTTGCCGCTGCGAGCTGACGCTGGAAGTTCGAACGCACTTCGTCCTTGACGCTGCGGCTCTGCCAGCCCGATGCGCGAAGTTGCTCGAGGTTGTGGATCCCGGGAGGTGAGTGTGTGGTGGGTGGCGGGGGAGCGGTTCGCATTGGTTTCCTGATGCGATCGTAGGGCTGACCCACGCGATCGGCGGCATTTGTTCCGCCCGCGTGGAAGAAAGAAAACGGGCTCCGACTTGCGTCGGAGCCCGATGGCGACACTGAACAAGATCTTGATCGATACGGGACTGGCTCAGTTGCCGTCCTTGACCTCGTACTCGGCATCGATGACATCACCCGATGCCGCCTTCGACTGTCCTGCAGCACCTCCCTGCGCATTCGCCTCGGAGGTGCCCTGCGACTTGGACGCTTCGTAAGCCGCCTTGCCAAGTTCCGCTGCGGCCTCGTTGAGCGACTTCATCGCGGCCTCGATGGCGGGGCGGTCGTCGGTCTTGACCTTCGACTCGAGGTTCGAGACGGCACTCTCGATGCTGGCGCGCCCCTCTGGCGAGATGCGCGATCCATGCTCCTCGAGCGCCTTGCGAGTGGTGTAGATCAGTTGCTCTGCACCGTTTCGGATGTCGACGAGTTCGCGGCGTTGGCGATCGCCGGCAGCGTTCTCCTCCGCCTCGCGGCGCATCCGATCGACCTCCTCCTTGCTCAGACCGCTCGAACCTGTGATGCGGATCTCCTGCTTCTTGCCCGTCGCCTTGTCGGTGGCGCTGACATTCATGATGCCGTTGGCATCGATGGAGAACTCCACTTCGATCTGGGGAACGCCGCGCGGTGCCGGCGGGAGACCAGTGAGGTCAAAGCGCCCGAGACTGCGGTTGTCCGCAGCGAACTCGCGGTCGCCCTGCAGCACATGGATCGTCACCGACGACTGGTTGTCGGCGGCAGTCGAGAAGGTCTCCTTCTTGCTCGTCGGGATCGTGGTGTTGCGCTCAATCAACTTGGTCATCACGCCGCCGAGCGTCTCGACGCCCAGTGACAGCGGCGTGACATCGAGCAGCAGCACATCCTTCACCTCGCCCTGCAGCACGCCGCCCTGGATGGCGGCGCCGATGGCGACCACCTCGTCGGGGTTGATGCTGCGGTCGAGCTCCGTCGTCTTGAAGATGTCCTTCGCGATCTCCTGCACCTTCGGAATGCGGATGGAACCGCCGACCATGACGACCTCTTGGATGTCCTTGGCCGAGAGTTTCGCGTCCTTCAGGCAAGACTCGCACGGACCGCGCAAGCGAGTGAACAGATCCGCGCACAGTTCCTCGAACTTCGCGCGAGTCACCGAGACTTGCAGGTGCTTCGGCCCGTTCTGATCTGCCGTGATGAACGGCAGGTTCACCGTGGTCTCGACTTGCGTCGAGAGTTCGATCTTCGCCTTCTCCGCGGCCTCCTTGAGGCGCTGCAGGGCCATCGGATCCTTGCGGACATCGATGCCTTCCTTCTTGCGGAACTCCTCGCCGATGAAGTCGATCAGTCGCTGGTCGAAGTCATCGCCGCCGAGGTGTCCATCGCCGTTGCTCGCGAGCACCTCGAACACGCCGTCGCCCACATCGAGGATCGAAATGTCGAATGTTCCGCCGCCAAGATCGAAGACGGCGATTCGGGCGTTCTTCTTCTTTTCGAGTCCGTAGGCGAGCGCCGCCGCCGTTGGCTCATTGATGATGCGCTCGACCTTCAGTCCGGCGATTTCTCCCGCATCCTTGGTGGCCTGACGCTGCGCATCGTTGAAGTACGCGGGAACGGTGATCACCGCTCGTTCCACCTTTTCGCCCAGATACTCCTCGGCGACCTTCTTCAGGTCGCGGAGGATCATCGCCGAAATCTCCGGCGGCGTGTAGGACTTCCCACGGATGTCGACCTTCACGAGTTCGTCTGCACCTCCCGTGACGGTGTACGGAACGCGCTTCTGTTCCGATTGCACTTCGCCGACTCGACGCCCCATGAAGCGCTTGATCGAGAAGACCGTGTTCCGCGGATTCGTGACTTGCTGGTGGCGCGCGGGTTGACCGACGAGTTGCTCGCCCTTCTCGGTGAAGCCGATCACGGATGGCGTGGTGCGGTTGCCCTGCTGATTGATGAGCACCTTGGGCTGTCCGCCTTCCATGATCGACACGACCGAGTTGGTCGTGCCGAGGTCGATGCCGATGATCTTGGAGTTGGTTGTCATGATGTTGTTTCCTTCCTTCTGTGCACCCTCTAGCGGGTGAACGGCGGCTCTTAGCAAATGTCATGCCATCAATCCGCCATGGGTAGACCTGCCTCGAAAGCCTATTCTCGAAGGATGGCTTCGACACTCGCGCAAGATGAACGCGTTTTCATCGCTTCAGAGGCGATCCTGGCTGGACTTCGCGCGCTTCAGGTCGTCCTGCGACAGCCGAATGCGCGCGTTCCGCTCATCAAGCCAGACGGGTCGCCAGTCACCGCTGGGGATTTGGCGGTGCAAATGGCGGTGGTGTCGGTCCTTCGCCGCCGCAGCCCGCAGTGGGCGGTTGTTGGCGAAGAGGGTGAAGGGAGTGTCGCAGGCGCGGATGGTGCTGCGCTGCTCGATCGTGCAGTCGCGGCGGTTCGTGAGTCGCTCGGCAGCGATGCCGACCAGCCGCCCTGGTCGATCACGTTTGCCAAGCGGAAGCCGGTCGCCCTCGATGCCGACGACTCGCGCGTGAAGCTCACGGTGCGGGGCGAGCGTTCGCAGTGGGCGCCATTACGCGCTGTGCCTTGCGCTGGTGGAGCGCGGCGAGGCAACCGTGGGCGTTCTCAGTTGTCCGACGCTTGTGCTCGGTCGCGACCCGCTTGAAATCGGCCCCGACGATCAGATGGGCACGGTCTTCGTTGCGGCGAAAGGGGCAGGCGCTTGGAAGTTCGCTCCCTCCGCTGAGGACCGCCAACTGCCGACTGCGCTGCTGCGTGTGATGCGAAGTCGGACAAGGAACAGCGATGCCCCCTGGCGCGTGTGCGATTCGATCGAGGGTGGTTCGAGGGCCGAGCGAATGCGAGGAATCATGAGCCGCACGAACCTGCGCTGGGAGTCGGTTTCGCTCGACAGCCAGTGCAAATACGCACTCGTTGCCGAGGGCGCGGCGGACTGCTTCATGCGCGTGCCTGGTTCGCGAGGTCCCGAAAGGGTCTGGGACCATGCGCCTGGAGCGGTGGTGGCCAGTGAAGCGGGCGCTTGGGTGGGCGACCTTGTCGGTGCGCCGCTGCACATCACAGGGGAGTCACTCGACCAGAATGTTGGAACGCTCGCGTGCGACCAGTCCATCGTCGGTGTCGTGCATGAGGCGGCGCGCAAGGCGCTGTCGCCGTCGCAAGTCGCCCATCCGACGACCGGCGGATCGCCGTGATTCGCTTGGCGGCGGCGGCTGCGCGCGCCCTCGCATGGGTGTTCACCGTTGCGGCCGTGCTGCTTTCGGTCCTGTGGGGAGTCGGCCGCGTCCTGACCGACACGGTGCCGTCACTCCAGCAACTTCACTGGATTCCGACTGTCGTTGCACTCACGGTGACCGTGCTCGCGCTCGTGCTCGCCGCGCTGTGTGTGCGAAGTACGGCGCAGCGGAAGTGGAGGTACGCACTGTGGATCATCGCTTGCCTGCAGGCGGCAGTGCTGTTGCTGCAGGACTGGCGACCGTTGACGAGTCCGATCGTCGTGACGGCAGGCACGACCCCAATCCGCATCTCGCATGTGAACGCCAACTGGCCGGGTGCAGACGCTGTCGAGCGGGCGAAGGCGTATTCGAGCAGCCTGCAAGCCGCGTGGGGCGGGGGTGGCGCTGATGTGCTGTTCATTTCGGAGGTCGGCTCCATGCTGTCGATCGAGGCACAGAAACCGCTTCTGTGCGCCGATTGCCACACGATTTTCGTCGGGCGGTTCGGCGTTGTCAGCCGAGTGCCCGTCGTGCGTGCAACTCCGCTGATCGATGATGGAAAGATCGCAGTCAGTTGGGTGGACTTCGGTCCTTGGGAGGGCAACGCACCTTTCGCGGTGATGCTGGTGGACCTGCCTTCGGACCCTGCGCTTTCACGCCGCGATGTGATCGGACGAATGTCAGTCGCGCTGCGGGGCAGGATGAGTGGTGACCCCGACATCGTCGTTGGCGACTTCAATGTTGCGCGCGGCAGCGGCTCGGTCGCATCGCTGTGGCCGCGGCACACGGAGGCATTCGCCGCGCAAGGGCGCGGTTGGGGCGCGTCATTCCCTCGGCGGCTGCCACTGTGGCACATCGACCTCATGCTCACCGGCGGACGCGTGAAGATCGTCGATTACAGCGTGCGCGATCCCGGTGCCGGCAAGCACAGCATGCAGTTTGCCTCGCTGATCATCGGCGGCGCAGAAACCGCGCGGTGATCCGCAGGGCACTTCGCGTCAGTCAGCCTTCGCGAAGAGTTTCCACAGTTCGATGTAGACCTGCTCCGACGCGGGCGTTTCGCCGTCAAACATGTTGATGGCATTTCGGAGCCTGAACTGCCGATCGTGCCAGAATCGAACCGACAGGTCGGCGCGCAGCATGTTGGTGCCGTAACGATGGTTGATGTCACTCTGGTCGCGCATCCCGTCGACCACGATCGCTGCATCTGCCGGAAGCATGAACAGTCGCCGCTGCGACTGGGTCGCGCGGTCGCTGTCCCCGATGAAGTGATAATTGCAGTACAAGCGTTCTGCCGCTGATGAATCCCACATTCCCTCGTACCGCGTCGCTGGATGCGCGCCACGGTGGCAAGGGCAGTACAGCATGCGCGGATTGTCGAGCAGTTGCACCTCCGATGCGATGAGCCACCCAAGGCCATCTGCCTGCGGAACGGCGTTGGGGGTCGTCAGGGTCCCAGTGTTGAGCGCCATCATCTCCTGCGGTGCCGCCGTGCCGTCGTCG
The DNA here is from genome assembly GCA_009926625.1 of Planctomycetota bacterium. Lineage (GTDB taxonomy): Bacteria > Planctomycetota > Phycisphaerae > Phycisphaerales > SM1A02 > F1-60-MAGs104. The sequence continues at coordinate 6,047 of RFON01000021.1, read as the reverse complement.
TCGAAGATCGTCGCGGGCAGCTGGTCGCCGTACAGCGCGGAGTATCCGTACACCGCCAGACCAATCTGCCGCAGGTTGCCCGTGCAGATCATCCGATTGGCGCTTTCGCGCGCCGCGCGGAGTCCAGGCATCATGATGCTTGTCAGCAGCGCAATGATTGTGAGGGTGACGAGAAGTTCAACAATGGTGAACCCCCGGCGAGAATGTTGCCGCGAATCTTGGAAAGACGACAGCGCACAGGGTGCATGCGATTGAGCGAGTCGCACATCTCGGCTCCGAATTGGGTCGGAAAACTTCGAGAGCACCGTTCACTCCTTATGACAAGGCAGGTCAACTCCCTCCCGCCGCGGACAGGGGGATTGTGCCACGGATCGAGGCGGGCGCGAGTGCAGAGTTCCAGAATTTCCACCCGAAGTGAATAATTTTGCCGTTCCAGGGGCTCTAGGCAAACTCGGGCTTGCCGCTTGGACGAATCTGTTGCATTCTTGGGGGTTCCGGGAGGGAACTCGCAGGTCTGACCGCGTAGAGAGGTCAGGCAGTCGGGTCGTATCGTGATGGTCGTGACTTTGGTGGGCCGCGAGGACGCTCGGAGAATCCATGGACCAACCGAACGAGGACAAGACACTCATGAATGGGGTTGCCGCCGGTCATGAGGCGTCGCTCCGCACGCTTTACGAGCGTTTCGGCGCCCTGGTGTTCCGAAACGCATGCCAAGTGCTTGGGTCAACCAGCGAAGCCGAGGATGCGGTGCAGGATGTTTTCGTCCAGATTTGGCGCACGGCGGATCGATATGACCCCAGTCGATCGAAGTTGATCACTTGGGTGATGCTGATCTCCCGTCGGATGCTGATCGATCGCCTTCGCCGCCGAATGATTCGACCGCAGTCGGGATCCCTCGACGAGTCCGTGGGGATTCCTGCGCCACCCGATTCTGCAACCGCAGCGGACCCCGAGTTGCTGGAGCACTTCACCAAGGTTCGGCGTCGAATGGGCGAGTTGCCTGAGTTGCAGCGGGATGTGATCGACCTCGTGTACATCAAGGGTTTTTCGCTCCAAGAGGTCGCTGAGCAGCGGGACATGCCCGTCGGAACCGTGAAGAGCGCGCTCAGCCGAGGACTTCAGCGTTTGCGGGAGAAGTTCGGAATCGAGGCGGCTGGATGACTCGTGCCACTGTCGATTTTTCAGCCGAGGTGAATTGTCGAGTCCCATGCGTCCGCGGCGTTTGGCGCGCCGTAGAGTGGGACGAAACCCTGTTGGTAGCGTGTGTTGGCGTCGTTGAGTCGTTAAGGATCGCCTGGAATCGGTTCGGTTGCCGGGGTGCGTTTCGGGGCAAGTGTTGCAGCGAAGCGGTTTGCACCGCGTCAGAAGGAATTCAAGGAAACATGTTTAGGGTCGAAAGGTCAGTGAAGTAAATGACAAATCACCCGAACGATGCCGGCGGAACTCCGAAGGACGACATGTCCGCGGACTATGCCGACTTGGTTGAACTGGCTCACTTGGAAGTGACTGGTGTGCTTGAAGCGCACGACTCCTTGCGGCTTGAACGGCTGTTCCGCGAGTCACCCGAGAAGGTGCAGCGGGAGGTGATCGAAATGCAGGCAGCGCTGGCCGCTCAGGATGTGCTCCTGCCTGATGTTCGTCCTGATCGGTCGCTTGCCCAAGAGGTGCTCGCCTCGGTTCGTCGGGACATCCGACAGAGCGATGCCGACATGGCACCGATTGCTTCGATTGGCGTGCGCCGAGCTGGAGCGGGAGCGAAGGCAACACAGGGTCCCGACAGTGTTGTGGAGGCAAGTGCGCATGCGGTGTCTGGCGGTCAGGTTGACCCAACGCTGGCGGTCAGGCGCGCGGAGGACCTCCGCTGGAAGCGCGCTGCACAACTGTGGCGCGCAGGCTGCCTTGCTGCGATTGGCGGAATTGTGGTGGCCGTGGTGTTCCACATTTCCACCTATCGCCAAGCCGTTCGGATCGGCGAGTTGGCGCTGCAGAATGCGGTCAGCGCCCAGTTGACGAGCATGATCGGCGCCGGGCTGCCCGAGTTCCTCGATCAGCGTTGCGTGGTGCGGGGACTCGTGGGTGCAAGCCCGCGCGAGAGCGGCTCGGTTGCAGTCATGGTTTCACCGAAGTTCGACGCCGTGCTCGTCGCTTGGATCGACCTTCCTCGTGACCGTGCACTTCGCCTCGAGGCGGTGGATCCAGAGTCCTCGGCAGTCACCCAAGTCGGCGCCTTTGAAGTCGTCAATCCAGTTGGGGGCACACGGCTCAATGTTCCCGCAGGGGCAGCAAACCTCGGGACGGTCTGGCGTGTGGTGGATGGCGGCGGGGCCGTTGTCTTCACCAGTCTGCCTGCCACCCGCTGAGCTTTGCAGAACTCCGTGACGCCGTGAACACGGCGCACCGTGGCCCGTCAAGCGCCCGCTTCTTCGACGCGTCGAAGCCACTCCGACTCGAGTTGCTGCTTCTCCTGCTCGGCCCGCGTACGGCTGTCAAGGACTTCGTTCGTGCGGGCGCGGTCACTGTAGACCTGCGGGTCCGCAAGCTTTGAATCGATGTCGTTGAGCGCTGCGGTGAGCGCGTTGATGCGCTCCTCGAGCTGCGCTGTCGCGAGATGTGAGAGTGGATTCCGTGCATCGGGACGAGGCCGCGTCGAGCGCGGGCGCTGTTGCCGCTGCGCCTGGAGCGGGCGGTCCGTTGCCTGTGGTGCCGCGGGTGCAGTCGCCGCCATCGCCGCCGCCGCAGGCTTCGGTGAGTCGGTCTTGGCTGTGCCCGCGCGGCGCTGTTCGTCGAACGCTGCGTAGTTGCCGTTGAACAGCGTCCAGCGACCCTCGCCGTCGAGGCTGAGGATCTGCTCGCATGTGGCCGAGAGCAGGGCGCGGTCATGGCTGACCAGGATCAGCGTGCCGTCATAGCCACCTTCTTCGGCGGGGAGCGAGAGCGCCTGCTCGAGCCGTTCCGCGCTCGGGATGTCGAGGTGGTTGGACGGTTCGTCGAGAATGAGCAGGTTGTGCGCGCCCGCCACGAGTCCTGCGAGCACGACGCGGGCGCGTTCACCACCCGAGAGCGATCCGATGCGCGACTCCTGCGCGCTGCCGGAAAAGAGGAACGCGCCCGCGAGATCGCGCGCTTCCTGTTCGGTGAGTCGGGTGCCGTTGGCGCGCGGCGGAACGGTCAACTGCAGGAACCGCCAGACTTCGAGCGAGGGATCGATGTGGTCCTGATTCTGGCGGAACCATCCAGTGGACAGGCGCGGCGATCGCTTCAGCGTGCCGTGGTCGGCTGCCTCGTCGCCGAGCAGGATGCGCAGCAGCGTTGTCTTCCCCGTGCCGTTTGCGCCCACGATGCCCAGTCGGTCGCCGGGTTTGAGCGTCAGTTCAAGATCGCGCAGCAGCACGCGCGTGCCGTAGGCCTTGTCGACACCGTGCGCAGAGACAACGATGTCGCCGACGCGCTCCGCGCGCGGCAGTTGAAGCCGCATGACATCGAAGTCAACTGGGCGTTCGACCAGTTCGTCGCGCTGGTATCGCTCGAGTCGCGTGGCACGCCCGCGCGCTTGCCGCGCGCGCTGCCCCGCGCGGTAGCGGGAAATGAACGCCTCTTCGCGCGCGATGCGGTCGCGCTGCTTGTCGTGGAGGCGTTGCTGCGTGAGCGCGCGTTCGCGGCGAAGCACGGTGAAGTCTGCGTAGTTGCCCGGATACTCGCGAATGGACGCGTCGTGAATCTCGACGATGCGCGACACGACACGGTCGAGCAGCCAGCGATCATGGCTGACGATCACGACCGCGCCGCGAAACTCATCCGCGAGGAAGTCCTCGAGCCATCGACGACCTTCGATATCGAGGTGGTTCGTCGGCTCGTCGAGGAGCAGGAGATCGGGCTCCTCCAGAAGAAGCCGCGCCAAGCCCGCACGCGCCCGCTGCCCGCCGCTGAGTTTGGCAACGGGCGTGCCGAACTGCGCATCGGTGAACCCCAGTCCGTGAAGGACCGCATCGATCCGATGGTCGACCGCATACCCGCCGGCGCGTTCGAGCGCATCATCGAGCGCTGCCTGCCGCGCGAGCAGGCGCTCCATGTCCTGCGGATCGGTCGCGGTGGAAAGGCGTTCATACACCCCCTCGAGTTCGGCGCGGATTTCGTGGAGTCGCTCGAACGCGCGCGCGGCAGCCTCGCGGAGCGTGTCGGTCGGCGAGATCGACGGATCTTGCGTCAGGAACCCAGCGCGCGCGCCGCGCTGCAGCGACACATTTCCGCGGTCGGCAGCGAGTTGTCCTGCGAGCATCCGCATCAGCGTGCTCTTGCCGCAGCCATTTCGCCCGACGAGTCCGATCTTCTCGCCCGACTCGATCGAGAGCGTGGCATCGTCGAGCAGCAGGCGCGTGCCGTGCCCAAAGCGGACATTGGTCAGCGTGGCAATGGGCACTTTTCGATCGTACCGAGTTAGCCTTCGCATCCGATGCGCAGTGCCGTCACGGATGCACGATGGTCTGGTGGGCGGCGGTGGCTGCGCGTCCTCGTGATGCCGATGGCGATGCTCGGGGCGGGTCTGTGGATCATGCAGCAGCAGCAGACCGCATCTCAGGGCGATGCGATGCGCGTGCAGGTGCAGGTGCGCGAGATGATGGAGCGCACACTCCGGACGGACTCATGCGGGCCGATGGTCGACGCGACCGATCCGCTGCTGCGCGAGACAGTCACCGCGCGAGTGCGTCAATCCGTGCGCAGCACCGACGGAACGGCGCGTCTCATGGTGCTCGTGGAGATCGGGGATCAAAGTGGGCAGGGGACATCCGCCACCCACACGGCACTCGCGGGTCCCTGCGGCGGCGAACCAATCGGCATCGCCGTCCAAGTGCCGCGCGGTTCAGGCATGGCTTCGGTGGTCAGCGTGTTCGAACTTGGACCGCCAGCGCGTGCCCGCTGGCAGTCCGCATGCGAAATCGCAGCAACTACATTGCCCCGCCCATGACGGCACTGCAGGTATGGCTGAACGGGCGTCTGATGCCCGCTGCCGAAGCGCATGTGTCGCTCTTCGACAGCGGGTTTCAGCACGCGGTCGGGGTCTTCACCTCCATGACCGCCCGCCACGGCGCCGTCTTCAGGCTCGACGAACACCTCGAGCGCCTGCAATCATCGGCAGTGTCGCTCGGTGCTGTCGAAGCCCTCCACATCGGCCCGCTCGCGCAAGCCGTCGGTTCCGTCCTCGCCTACAACGAGTTGTCCGCCGCGCGCGTGCGCGTCACCGTCACCGCCGGCGATCTGAAGTTGCTGCGCGCCCCAGGATCATCGCGCCCCGCCCAGCGCGGCGATCCCACCGTGGCGATCGTCGCGCAGCCACCCACCGACTACCCCGAGGAGTTCTTCGCCAAGGGCGTGCGGGTGCGCGTGTGCGATTGGCGCGTGCCGACACACGATGCGTTTGCGGGTCACAAGACACTCTGGTACTGGCCGCGACTCGCCGAACTGCAGGTCGCCGCGCGCGTCGGCTGCTCCGAGGGACTTGTGTTCACGACCGCGAACCGCCTCAGCTGCGGCTGCGTGAGCAATGTCTTTCTCGTGAAGGACGGCGAACTGCGAACGCCCGCATGCCGCACCGACGACGGACATGATCGCGCACCCGTGCTGCCGGGCATCACTCGTCAGGCGATCATCGACTGTGCGCGGGACCGTGGGATCACCGTTCGCACCATGGACCTGACCATCGAGGACATTCTCGCCGCAGACGAGATCTTTCTCACCAATTCCAGTTGGGGCGTGTTGCCGGTGATCGGCATGGAACAGCACACCGTCGGCACGGGAACGGTTGGCGCAATGACGGCTGACCTGCGCTGCGACTACCTCGAGACACTCGACTTCGAGACGCGCCACGAAACGCGCGGCTGAACGCCGCGCAACGGCTGAACGCCGCGCAACGGCTGAACGCCGCGCAACGGCTGAACGCCGCGCAGCACATTCCCACGCCAGGGGCGGCGGCACGGACCTGCTGGGGCTCAGACAGCTCTCGCCTGCTCCACGGGGCTGGCGCCCCGCGTTCGCAGGCTCGAGAACTCGCC
>RFON01000003.1 GCA_009926625.1 Planctomycetota bacterium | reverse complement strand
CTCAAGCCGCATCAGCGTGCACGCATCGATGCACTCGTCGCGCAGTTGACGGGCGATGACCGCTACACGCGCTCCATCGGCTTTCAAGCGGACCGTGCGAGGACGCTCGTGGGCGCGGGCGGGTTCGTCGGCAATGGAAAGGCCGACGCGCGCGACCTGATCCGTTACAACGCGCTGCCCGAAGAGCACAACGACATGATCTTCGCGGTCGCGTCGTGCCGTTGGGGCTTGGTGGGCGGGCTGCTGCTGATCGCGCTCGAGGTCACATTCGTTGGCTCAGCGCTTGCGATCGCCGTGATGACCCGAAGTCCCTTTGGACGACTTGTCTCGACGGGCATCGGCTCGATGCTCGGTTTCCAATCGTTCGTGAATATCGGGATGACGCTGGGGATCCTGCCAATCACTGGGTTGACGCTGCCCTTCGTTTCGTCGGGTGGCACGAGCCTGGTGGCCTGCTGGATCGCCGCGGGGCTGTTGTTCGCCGTGGCTGCACGAGATGCGCGCGCGACGGGCGGACTCATGGGTGGCAGTGCAGCGCGGGTGGGCGCCTGATGGCGGATGAACCCGCGGTGCCGCGTGGCGGGGGGCGCGAGGCATGCGTGCAGGCGCTCACTGCCTTCGGCATCGATCTGTCAACGGACGAACTGGACCGTCTCGCGCGCTTTCTCGAATTGCTGCTCGATGCCAACACGCGAATGAATCTCACGGCTGTGCGCGATGTCGATGCTGCATGGATGCGCCATGTCTTCGATGCGCTCACGCTGCTTCCGATCCTTCAGCAAGCGGACGCGCGGCGCGTTGCCGATGTCGGAAGTGGCGGCGGCGTTCCTGGTCTGGTGCTTGCGGTCGTGTGGCCGCAGGCAACCCATCTGCTGATCGAAACGACGGGGAAAAAGGCTGCATTCCTGCGCGGCGCGGCGGATGCGCTGTCGCTGCGATCCGTCGAAGTCCGCAGTGAGCGCGCGGAGTCGCTCGGGCGCGGGCCGCTGCGCGAGACGATCGATGTGGTCACCGCGCGCGCGGTGGCGAGACTTCCCATCCTGCTCGAACTCTGCTTGCCGCTCGTGCGGGAGCATGGGCACATGGTCACGATCAAGGGGGCGCAAGCGTCCGCGGAGGTGGCCGAAAGTGCGCGCGCGCTCGGCACGCTGCGGGGCGCGGTCACCGACTCGATCCGCACGCCGACGGGAACGGTGCTGGTGATCGAGAAGGTCGGGAAGACGCCGCGCCGTTATCCCCGCGGCGCCGGCGAACCGCAGAAGAGCCCGCTCTGAGATCGCAGTCGATGCAGCGCCGTGGGGAGAGTCGGCGTGTGGTGTCACGGATCCTTCGGAGCCGGCGGTGCAGCAGCCCCAAGAAACTGGTTCGTGCGCAGCGGGCGGCTGCCGAGCGATGCGCTGCGATCGCAGCGCGACTCGGGCTTCATCCCTGCGTCATGCATGCGCCAGTTCTTCCATGTGCGGCGCGCAGCCGCTGCCGCGTCGCGCGCAATCGACTCCGCCCGAAGGATGCGCAGCACCGAGCGGTCGATGGTGAACGGACGCCACCCGTTGGCGGGCGTTGACTGCTCGAAGGAGTCGCCCGAGCGGCGGTACACGCGCCCATCGAGCCCCACGAGCAGGTTGTCGCGGACGGCATCGGGATGAAACGCCTCCGCATCGTCGCGGATATCCCTTGGCGTTGCCGTGCGATCCACTGGTTCGTCCGATGGAGCCGCCGCCAATGGCTTCGTACACGCAGCGACCCACTGGAGGCTCCAGGGGTTCCACCACCAATCGCCGCCGCCGCACTGCGGATCACTCGGCGCAGGAACGGGCGATGCCAGTTGCCGCGCGAGCTCAGCGATGCGGCTCGGCAGCGACCCAGGCACCGATGCGAGTGCGTTTCCCCACTTCGAAGTCTCGCTCACCTCCATCAGCACGGCGGGTACTGCATCCGATGCGATCCACTGCCACTGTGTCGCGGCGATCTGGCGAGCCTCCAGCCACCGCCCCGCGTGGAGCAGAAGGTGTCGCCCGCTTGGTTCGCGGAAGAGGATCGACGAACAGTTCACTGCGCCTTCGAGTCGTCCTTCGATGACTGTCTCGAACGCCGGCGCGCCGACCCAACGAACCGCGATGGTGCCGTCGGTCGGCGCGGGGTCGTTCACCTGCAGCATCACCACCGATTGCGTGCCGCTGCAATTCGGCAAGGGGCTTGGATCGGGGAACGCAACCGTGCGCATCACCGCCATGAGGTCATCGAAAGCGACGGTCAGCGTGACGCCCGCGAGCGCACTCGAAAGTGCCTTGTTCGCAGCCTCCGCGTGCTCTGGCGCCGTTTCGACCCGAAGCGCGGGGACCGTGATGGGACCGATGCGAACGGTCCGCTGCGCGCGGTCGAGTGATGCGTCACCCACGAAGTTCGCCGTCCCACGAAAGTCGGGCACGCCGCGAAGCCCGCTCACCTCGATCGCCACCTTGCCTCGCACACTCGCGCCGTTGCAGTCATCCACATGCGGCTGGCTGATCGAGACCAAGGCATCGGGAGTGCGGCGGAGTCGCGGCCAAGACAGCGCAGACTCGCGCTCCGACTGCTGCGCAGCGGGCACGACCGCGAACAGGAGCGCGACACGCATGGTCCAAGCCGCAATCATCTGTCGTGGTCACCGGGAAGAAAAGCTGAGTTCGTCGCCGGTGTTGAGATCGACGAACTTCCACTGCAAGGTCTTGCCCATGCGCTCGACGACGAGCCAGCCGATGTCCTCATCGCTCACGGTCAGGATCATTTGCATCACGGGATCCTGCTGGGGAGGCAGTTGAAGTTCCACGCCAGGACCGAACAGCACATCGCCGCCCAACCGATCGGGTCCGGTGTTCAAGTGCGAGAGCCGTTCTTCGAGCGACTTGCGCGACCCGAGATTCGGCGCCGGACTCGTTCCGTTGGCAAGGACAACAAGCGATCGCATGGCAGGCTCGTGAGAATACGGCGGGGGGCGCGGCCCTGCGGTCAGGAGCAGGTGAGTGGTTCGATGCGCTGTTCGAGACGGGCGAGTTCCGATTCACCCATCCAAGGCAGGTTCTGGAGCTTCTCGCGAAGGCGCTCGGGCATCGGTTTTCCTGCGCGTTCATGCGCAGGGCGGCTCTTCCACCGCCGATGCATCCACAGATACTGATCGGGTGCGCGGCGAACGGCAAGCTCGATCGCGCGGTTGAAGCGGGCGGTGATGTAGAAGAGCGGATCGGGCTGGTCGCGCCACTCGTTCGGGCGGATCACATCAACGCCGTCGAGTTCGTAGTCGAATCGTCCGCCGATGCGCCGCGCAGCGCCAACGGCGATCGGCACCTCGTACCGCATGGCGAGCAGTCCGATCGACTTGTAACTCGATGCGAGCCGCCCGAAGAACGGCACGAACATGCCGTCCTCACCCGCGTTCTGATCGGCGATGAATCCGACGCGTCCGCCCGATTCGATGATCCGCTGCACTTCCGATGTTGCACCCCACTTTGTCAGCACCGTCAGTCCGCGTGCTTCGCGAACGCCGCGCACCCAGCGGTCGAGCCATGGGTTGTCGAGCGGGCGAGCGAGTGCGTGCAGGCGAAATCCGAGCAACGCAAGCGTGAAGCCGAGCAGCTCCCAGTTGCCGCAGTGGCCCGTCACGAAGATGACGGGGTCGTTCCCAACGAGCAGCCGCAGCGACGATTCGATCTTGCCCGTTCGCACATGCTGCGGCCAGGATGTGGGGGTCAGCAGGCGAGGGACCGCCGTGGCTTCGACCATGAACATCTGGAACAGGCTGCGCTGGCAATCGTCCGCGAGCTTCGCGACGGCACGCTCGTCGAGCTCGGGGAAACTGCGGCGAATGTGCCCGCGCGCGCGTTCCCTGTGCCGCGGGACAAGTCGCCCGTACAGGCTGCCGAACTGCGCCGCCGTGCGCATGTTCTGCGCGGCAGGAAACATGTGGAGCGCACCGAAGGCACCCCGCAGCGCCGCGTACTGCGCGAATGCCGCTGCGTGATCGATGAAGTTCTGTGGTCGCACGCGGCGTTCAGCGTTCCGCCGAACCTGTCAGGATCTGGAATCGATTCCAGTTGAGGACGGGCACCTGCGCTGCTGCCGCGGCTGCGACGAGCGCCTGGTACGAGTCGTACGCGCGGCTCGCCTCGAGTTGCGCGGCATAGGCCGCATCGTCCGCGCCGATGGAACGGATCTGGGGACGAACTGGAACGCTGCCGAGCACGATGAAGTCGATGTCGGGAGTGATCTCAGTGCCATCGACCACAACGCCACCCCATTCGCGGATCTTTGCGCGGATGTAATCGCCTTCCGAATCGGTGACCTTGCCGTCGCTGTCCACATCGAACTTTCCGTGGACGAGGAACTTGTACTGGTAGTTCGGGCTGTACACCGCGTTCGCAAGCACATTCCCCTTCGCCACGGTGTACCGCGGCGCCTTGCGGGTCACGCGCGCGGTGCTCGTGGTGTCACCCACCTTGATGATCTCGATGCTGGCAATGCCGGGAGCTTGACGGTCGGTCTTCGGGTCGTACAGGATCGCCGATGGATCGGGATACACCTCGAATGTCATTCCCGCGCGCACGCGGTCCTTGTTGCCGAGCGAGATGAAAACCTGATCCTTCGCGGTCTGCGAGACATCGATCACGCGTCCGTCCACGAGCAGGGCTGGGTCCGCCGGCTTGATGCGGAACTGGTCGACCTGCTTCTGGAGTTCCTGCACGCGAGCCGTCAACGCCTGATTGGCAGCGACGAGGCTGGCCTGCTTTGCGCGCTCTTCATCGATCTCGGTCGCAAACTCGCTCTTGGCGGCCTCACGCGCAGTCGCGAGCTCTGCCTTCAGTTCCTCGAGCGAAGCCAGCGTGCGCTCGGTTGCCTCGGCGTAGGGTGCGATCGTCGCCTGCAACTCACGCACCTGCTCCTCGCCGGCGCGCTTTGCCTCGTCAGCCTGCGCCTGGATTTGCACGACTTGTGCCGCGGCATCCTCGACCGCCCGCGTCAACTCTGCTGCCTTGTTGACTGCTTCGTTTCGTGCCCGCTCAAGCGATTGCAATTTCTGCTTGACCGTCTCCTCTGGCTTGAGCCCGAGGGCGTTCCGAAGCGCGGTGGCATCGCCTGATGTCTCTCCAGTCACCGCCGCCATGACATTTGCGTTTCGTGAAACCAACGACTCGACGAGGCTCTTGCCCTCACCCTGCGCGGCTTGTTGCGCCTGCATTCCCGCATCCCCCTCGAGATACCCAGGCGGAACGAGCGCGGCGAGTTCGCGCTTGGCCTTTGCCTCGGAGGCGGCGGACTTGTTCCACTCCGTCAGGAAGTACACCGCGGTCGCGGCGGACAGCACGAACAGGATCACGAACACCACGAGACCGATGAGCGGTCCAGCCGTTTTCGAGGGCATCGCCATGGGACCGCGTAGTGTCGCTTCACGAGCGGGGTTGCGTCAAGTGCTCGATCTGGTTGCGCTTGCACAAGCGGGCGTGATGTGCGATACTCCGCGGTCCCGCTGATCTGACTGCGCGTGCAGGCAGATGCAGGCGGTCGTCGAGGATCATTCCAGTGCCCAATACCGAATCAGCGAAGAAACGAGTCCGCCAAGGCATCGAGCGCAGCGCACGCAATCGTTGGCGCCGCACGAAGGTCAAGGATGAGACAAAGGTCTTCCTGAAGGCGGTCCACGATGGCGACAAGGCTGCAGCGGAGAAGTCGCTTCGCGCTCTATCAGGCATGCTTGATCGGTTCTCGCTGACATCGACGATGCACCGTAACACCGCGGCGCGCCGCAAGAGCCGTCTCGCGCGGCGGATGAATGCGATGAGCGCTCCTGCGAAGGGCTGAAGCAAGCCCGAAGCGACCGAGGATCCATGGGGCAGCGCAAGGCCGCGCGACGAGTTTCCCCCCACACGGGCAGCGGGCAGTCGAGCGGTCGATCGACGAAATCGGACACGGGATATTTTGAACGCTCCAAGCAGCCGCTGGAAATCCTGGCGCTGGTCGCGCCGCTGATTGTCCTTTACGAGGTTGGGCTGGTCTTTGCGCTGCGCACGAGCGGTGGCACGCTGACCAATTCGGCGCACGAGGGGCTGCTCCGCATCTTCACCAGTTTCGGGATTGACGCGGGGCGATTCAGCCTGCCTGCACTTGCGCTTCCGGGCGTCGGTGTGATCGTGGTGCTGCTTGTCTGGCAGGTGTTGTCGCGCCGCGCCTGGAGCGTTCACCTGCCGACCGTCGGGGGGATGATCATCGAATGCATCCTGTTTTCACTCCCATTGCTCGTCGCTGCGCAGGTCATCACGCGGATCTTTCCGCCGGCGCTCGTGGGAGGAATGGATGGACTGGGCACATTCGGCAAGGTGGCGATGAGTGTGGGCGCAGGTGTCTATGAGGAACTCGTGTTCCGCATGGTCGTGATCGCGCTGCTGCACACGATCTTCGTCGACTTGCTCCGTTGGAAGGAGTCATGGGCCCTCGGTGTGTCCGTGGCCATCGCCGCCGCGCTGTTCACGCTGTATCACCCACTGCGGCTGCCGAGCGGCGGGATCGACCTTCGGCGCGTCGTCTTCTTCCTCGCTGCGGGCAGTGCCTTCGGCGTCCTGTATGTGGTTCGCGGTTTTGGCATCGCCGTTGGAACGCATGCCTGGTACGACATCGCCGTCGTCGTGCTGCTCGCGCCACCTGAAGGGTAAAGGGCTCGGCCGCGTCTACACTTGCGCGTCGACATGGAAGAGCGGACTCGGCGCAGCATGATCATCGCGGTAGCAGTGGGGCTCGCGGCGACGCTCGCGGTTGGTGCATGGTTCATGGACCGAAACCTCTCGCCGACGCGTCGCGTGCGCGGCGTACCAGTGGAGGATCTCGTGGCGCCGTCGCCGCTCACTCCGGAGGAGCGCGAAGCGGCGCGCGAACGCGCCGCATCGAGCAGCAGCGTTCAGCTTGAGCAGGGAGCGTGGGTGCAAGTGGCTGCTCCCGATGGGCGGCTTGCGCAGCAGTACAGCGCGCGCAAGCTTGACCCGGAGCCAGGGGCGTTCCTCTCGATGGAGGGTCCGCAGACGATCTTTTTCCTCGACGATGGTCGCGTTGCGACGCTGCGTGCGGAGTCGGGGCGCGTGCGCGTGCCCAACCGCGCCCTTGAGTCGGGGGTGTTCCGCGGCGATGTCGTGATTCGGTTGTTTCGCCCCGCGCCAGGCAGGCAGGTTGATGTGTCGAAGGACCAACCATCGCTGATCCTTGAGTCGGAGGAACTGGACTTCGACCAGACGCTCGGGACGATCAAGTGTCCCTCGGCGTTTCGCCTCACCACGGATGTCCTGACATTCGATGGCGAAGGACTCGACCTTCTCCTCAGCAGCGATCGGCGCACCATCGAGCGGTTGGTGGTGGAACGCCCGCTCGGCCCGATCGTGATCGACCGTCAGCGGCTCCCGTCGACGCAGGCGCGGAGTGCGCCGGCCGTCTCGTCGCCGCGCGAGGGTACGGTTCGCCTGCAGCTCGCGGCCGCGCCGCTTCTGCGCCGCGCGCGATGGGCGCCCGTGCAGGTGCCCGCGGCGGACTCGGGCTCGTTCTACAAGCTGGAGCTGCATGATTCCGTCGAGGTACTTCGGCAATCACCCAACGACCGCGCATGGTCGCGCGGTGACTTGCTCGTCGCGGTGTTCGCGCTCGAGAATGACCTTGTGAGCGGCAGTGTCGTGGATGCGCGCCGCAGTCGTGTGCCGGTCGGGCAACCGAGTCGCGCTGAGCATCGTGTCACACGCGCGCAGCCGATTGGATGGCCAGGGCGGCTTGCACAGTTGGTGTTGGCGTCGGCAACGGCGCGCGCCGAAGTGGACGACCTGATCATCGTGCGGTTCAAGGGTCGCTTGGAGATGCGGCCGCTCGCGCCTGATGCGGTGCGTCCGCCGGCAGCCGATGCGATGCTGGTGGAGATCGATGGTCAGCGGGTTGAACTTGCGAACCAGGCGGGACTGGCGCTGCGGGCGCGTTCCGTGGACATCGATGTGCGCAAGACTGCGGGTGGACAGAGTGCGCCGCGTCAGTTGAAGGCGGGCGGAGGCGTGGAAGCGACCGATGCACTGCAAACGCTCTGGTGCGATGCACTCGATGTTGCGTTCACGGACATGCCTGGTGCAGCGGACGCCGCACAGGCGAAGGGTGGCAATCAGGATCCGGTCCTCGGCGCCGTGCAGGCATCGCAGGTCGATGCGGTGGGGGGCGTTCAAGTGCAGATGAAGGATGGTGCGCGGATCTTCGCGGACGCGCTTTCCGCGCAGCCGTCCGCGGCGACTGCGCAACTGCGCGGCCCCGGCATCACGGTGGTGCGGGCCGGCATGCTGCTCGAGGGGATGCCGCAGGTGGATGTCGCGGAACGAGAGCGCGAGGTGAAGGCGCCTGGTGGCGGGCGCGCGCGCAACTGGAAGCAGCCATTGTTCCCTGCGGATGCTGAAGGAAAGTTGCCGTTGCCGACGCTGCCGTCCCAGCGACCGGAACTGGATGCCAAGTGGAGCGGCGCGATGTCCTACCGCGACCGTGGCGCGAGCGGTGCGCTGCTCGAACTCGGGGGTGATGTGCGGGTTCGCGCGGAGCCGCGCGCGGAGGAGTTCGATGCGCTCGACGGGCAGACGGTGCTGCTCGACTTCGAGCCGCAGACGGGCGATGAGATGCGGGTGCGCAGACTGGTCACCGTCGGCGATGCGCGACTGGAGAACCAGGTGTGGCCGACGGCGGCTCGTGTCGGCGCACCGCGACTGTTCCAGTTGCGTTCACAGCGAGTGGAGTACGACGCGGTCAGCAGCGAACTTGCCGTGCCGGGCGCCGGCACCGTGCTCGTGCATGTGCCGCCCGAAAGCGGCGGCGATGCCGCGGCGCAAGCAAGGCAACAGCGCGACAAGGGCATCGTCGGCGGCGGCGTCGAAGGCACCAGTCGTTTCCGCTGGGGCGGATCGATGGACATCAAGCGGATCGTCGATCGGCGTTTCCTGATGACGATGCAGGCATCCGTCGAACTGGTGCGAGCGGGCGAGCGCGCAGACCAAGCGTTGACGATGACATGCGATCGACTGGAGGCGACGGTGCTGCGTGGTGAACAGCCCGCGGGCAGCGAGCAGCCGTTTTCCCTCGGCGGCAGCGTGGAGCTGCAGCGCATCCGCGGCGTCGGGCGCTGCTTCATCCGCACGCCGGACTACGACATCGAGTGCGAGGAGTTTGACTACAACATCGTCACGCAAGTCGCAGAGCTGCGCGGTCGCGCAGGTCGACTCGTGCAAGTGCTGCCGAAGGGGCAGGGCGAACCGCTCAAGGCGGCGTCGATGCTGTGGGACATGCAGTCGGGGCGCATTCGCGTACGGGCAGGGTCCGGCAGCGCAGGACTGTGAACGCGCTGCGTTCAGATGCGGTCACGGATCGCCCAGAGATCGGGAAACAGCGGTCGGAAGAGCGTGGACCGCAGGTATGCGGCGCCGCTTGATCCGCCCGTGCCGACCTTGGTGCCGATGGTCCGTTCGACCATCTTTACATGGCGATAGCGCCACTCCTGCATGCCCTCATCGAAGTCCACCATGAGTTCGCAGATCACGCGATCATCGCTGTGATGGTGGTACACATCGAGCAGCACTTCCTGGAGCGTCTCGTTTGGCTCTGGGAGTGCGGTGAGTGTCGCATCGATGAGCTCCGCGGGAACAGCGTGCCCATCGGCGCGCATCCGCACGAGGAAGGACTGCCACAGGGTGCGCCCCTCGAGCCGCGAGGCGAGCATGGCGCGCTCGGGACCGCCTTCTGGATAGCGGGCAAGTGCCGCCGGATTTCGGTTGCCAAGGATGAACTCGAATTCGCGGAACTGCACGGATTGGAAGCCGCTGGCGTTGGCGAGCAGCGAGCGAAAGGAGTCGAACCCGATCGGGCTCATCGTCTCCAAGACATCAATCTGACCGACCATCGTCTTGAGGATGGTGAGCATGCGGCGGAGGGTTGCATGCGTGGTGGGATCATCCTTCCGTTCGAGTGCTGCCTGCAGATGCAGCGCCTCGTGGATCTGCTGCTTGAACCAGAGTTCGTAGACCTGGTGGATGATGATGAAGAGCGTTTCGTCGTGCTCGCGCCCGCCGGAGAGCGGTTGCTGCAGCGACAGCAGTTCTGGCACGCGCAGGTATTGGCCGTAGGTCAGCGTCACGCCGCCGAGGATAGGGGCGGGGAATCGTTCAGCGCACGGCAGCGAGCGCCACTGGCAGCGGCGCCGCGGATCCCATGGCATCGAACGGATGCGTCTTGCCCTCGAGTTCGCAGATGTGCCGCGACGCAATCGTTGATGAAAGGAAGATCACGGGCAGCCCCGACCCTGGGTGCGTAGCGCCCCCCACGAAGTGGAGACCTGCCAGCTTCGGGTGCGTGTGCGGGATGCGCCTGTGGAGCATTTGGTCGAAGGTGTGCGCGAGGTTGAATGTCGCGCCGTGGTTGATGCGCTCTCGCTGCCAATCGAGCGGCGTGAGGAGGATCTCCTCTTCGATGCGCCGACGAATGTCACGGATGCCGAACGGTCCCTCAAGTTGACGAAGCGCATCTTCGCGCAGGCGGGGGCGTTCACGATCCCAGTCAATGCTGCACTGTCGGGGATCGTTGTTGGTGACCGGCAGCAGCACATACAAGGCGCTGTTGCCAGCGGGCGCGAGCGTTGGATCGATCGCCGACGGATTGTGCACATAGGTCGACGGGTCCTCGCTGAGGCGACCGAGTTGCGAGATGTCGCGGAAAGTCTCCTCGTACCGATCCGACATGTAGATGGTGTGGTGGGGCAGATCGACTTCGCCGCGCACGCCGAGGTACATCATGAAGGTCGAGCACGAGTAGCGCCGTGCATCGATCGCAGCATCGGTGTCGCGCCCGCGCAGTTCCTGTGGGATCAGGTTCTTCATCGCCCAAGTGCCATCGGCATTGACGACGACGCGGTCGTGACGGCGCAGCGAGCCAGCGGCATGAACGCCCACGACCTTGCGACCATCGAAAGCGATCCGATCCACCGCGCAGCTCGTCTCGATTCGAACGCCCATCCTTGTGCAGGCGTCAGCCATCGCACTCATGATGCGGTTGCAGCCGCCCTCTGGGTGCCAGATGCCGTACTCGTACTCGATGAATGGCAGGATGCTGAAGAGGCTGGGGCATTCGTACGGGCTCATGCCGAGGTACTTGGCCTGGAAACAGAGCGCGAGGCGAGTGCGGCGATCCGAAAAGGTCTTGCTGAGGCATTGATGCACTGACTCCCACGGGCGCACATACGGCGCGGCGGCGATCCCGTCGATCGACATGAGATCGAGCAGCGATCGAACGCGCTGCTTCAGGACTGGCGTGAGCCGCGCGAGCTTGCGCCTGTTCTCATCCATGAAGCTGCGGAATGCGGCGCCGTCGCGCGGGTCGATTCGCGCGAGGCGTTCAGCCATGTGGGCCACATCCTGCGTGGTGTCGAGCACCGTGGGCGCGCCATCGCAATTGCCGATGATGAGGCGATACATCGGATCAAGGCGCCGAAGCGATGCGAAGTCACTCAGGCGAAAGCCACATGCGCTGAAGATCTCCTCGAGCACATAGGGCATCAGGAAAAAAGTGGGACCGCAGTCGAACGAGTACGGGCCGGCGGTCAAACGCCGCGAACGCCCACCGACAACGGGCTGTGCCTCGTACACGGTCACATCGAAGCCCGCTGCAGCCAACTGCATGGAAGCCGCAAGACCGCCGGGCCCTGCACCGATGACGCCGATGGACCTTCCTTTCGTTCGCTCGCTCGTCGAGTGTTGGATCATGGGTTCAACGCGCTTCGACCATCCCGTGAGGGGAGGCTTATCATCAAATGTAGGCAACAAGATGGAACGCGTGCTTGAGAAAGGTTGGGTCGAGGCTGCTGAGCGAGGGGCTCCAGCGCTGCAGTACCCGCGCGAGATTCCAACGGTTGCCGCGGGCTGCTGGGGGTTGGATGATCGGCTCGGATGGCTCGCTGGGTTTTCTGCCGCGGTCGAGGCGCACGCCGACGAGCTCGTGGACGCCGTGTGTTCGGACTGCAGCAAGAGCACTTGGGAGGCGTTTTCCGCGGATGTATTGCCGCTGCTTGCATGCGCCCGCTGGACTGCCGCCAACGCGCGGCGTGTGCTGGCGAACCGCCCCGTGGGTGGACGGCCATGGTGGCTCGTGGGACAGCGGCACTGGACCCTTCGTGTCCCGCTCGGTTCGGTGGCGATGATCGCCACATGGAACTACCCCGTGCAATTGCTGGGCATCCAACTGGTGCAGGCGATCGTGGCGGGCAATCGCGTCACGGTGAAACCATCGGAGCACGCGGTCCGTTCGCAAGGGCTGCTGCTGCGGCTTGCGGCGGATGGACTGCCGCCGAATGTGCTGCGGCGCACGCCAGCAACCCGTGAGGCAGGCGCAGAACTGCTGACGCGCGAGTCCTTCGATCATGTCGTCTTCACTGGGTCGACGGAAGTCGGGAGGCAGATTGCGGTCGCTGCGGCATCGTCGCTGACGCCGACAACGCTCGAACTCTCAGGTTGCGACAGCGCCATCGTCCTTCGCGGCGCGGATCTGGCGCTCGCTGCGCGGACGATCTGGCACGCACTCTCGATGAACGCAGGGCAGACCTGCATGGCGCCACGCCGAATACTTGTGGATGCAGCGGTGCAGCGCGCGTTCCTCGCTGAGATGGCGCCCCTTGTGGCCGGCGCGCCCGCGCGCGCGGTGATCTCGGAAGGAGCCGCGCGGCAGGTGGACGCATGCGTTCGCGAGGCGATCGCGTCGGGTGGTCATTCACTCAGCGGAGTCGTCGAGTCGCCCGTCGGACGCCAAGTGCGCCCAGCGGTCATCAGCGGGTGTTCGCCGCAGTGCAAGCTCGCTCGCGGAGATCACTTTGGTCCTGCGGCTGCCGTGCTCGCAGCCCATGGGCTTGATGCGCTGCTGGCGCTGCACCGCACCTTCAAGCAGCACCTTTCGGTGTCCATCTTCGCGGCGCCTTCGCAGGTGCAGGTGATCGCGCGCGATTGCACCTTGATGGCATCGCTCGGTGCTGGCTTCGTGACCTTCAACGACGCGATCCTGCCGACCGTTCATCCGGGAACATCCATCCGCGGAACGGGCCTCAGTGGGTGGGGTGCCACGCGCGGTGAGGACGGACTGGTAGCCATGACGCGGACCGTGACGATGTCGCAGACGAGTCCCTCGCGGCGGATTCCAGTTGGCGAGCCCGCTGGACTCACGCGTCGGCTGTTGCGGGCTATGCTTCGTTGAAACGCTTTCTGCTTGATGCAGGGGCGAGCCCCCAATGATTCAACGCGCGACATCGTCCACACAGCCATCCGCCATCGTCGTTGGAGGTGGACTTGCAGGGCTTGCGTCCGCCGTGGAACTGTCGACGCATGGCGTGGCGGTCACCGTGGTCGAACGCAACCTGCACCTCGGCGGCAAGATGAATGTGCTTGACGAACAAGGGTTCCGCTTCGACATGGGGCCGACGATCCTTACGCTGCCGCAAGTGGTGCGCGGCATCATCACGCGCTCGGGCCGCCGCGTGGAGGACTACCTCGAACTCGTGCGGCTCGACCCGCAGTGGCGATGCTTCTACGAGGATGGCACGATCATCGATCTTCGCGATGGCGTCAATGAAATGGCGTCGGCCATGGACCGACAGTTCCCTGGGCGCGGCGTGGGGCAGGGCTGGCGCGACTTCCTCGCCTACAGCCGCCGCATGTTCAGCCTGAGTGAGCGCGTGTTCTTCTTCAAGGACCTCGAAGGTGTCGCGGACCTCATGCGAAAGCCGCCGACGAGTGAGCCAGGCCTGCTGCGCGATGTGCTGGGCATGCGCATGCACGCGACCGTTGCGGGCACCGTGCACAAGCATGTTCGCGAGCCGCACCTCGCGCAGTTGTGCGAGCACTTCCTGCAATATGTCGGATCAAGCCCGTTCTTGGCTCCCGCGATCCTGTCGCTGATCGCTGCAGCGCAAGTGGATCACGGCTGTTGGTACGCCATGGGTGGAACGCGCTCGGTGGCTCGGGCGCTCGAGCGCATCCTCGGGGAGCAGGGGGCGTGCGTGCGAACGGGCGTCGGCGTGAAGCGGATTCTCGACGAGGGTGGGCGTGCGTGCGGCGTGGAACTGGAGTCGGGCGAAGTGCTGCGCGCTGACATCATTGTGTCGAACTGCGATGTGCAGCGCACCTATCGCGACCTGCTCGGCGGCAGTGGCGGTCGGCGCGAGCAGTCGGCGATTGCGGCGGCGTATCGACCCGCATGCAGCGGGTTCGTGCTCTATCTCGGACTGAAGCGCCAGTACGACCACCTGCGGCATCACGACTTCCTGTTCAGCGGAAACTCGGCGCAGGAGTTCGACGACATCTACGCCAAGGGCATCCCTGCGCGCGATCCCACGATCTATCTCTGCGTACCAAGCCGCACCGATGCTGCGCAGGCGCCACACGGCTGCGAGTCGCTCTACGCGCTCATCCACACGCCGTTCCTGCGTGCTGGGCAGCGGTGGGAGGGCGCGGGTGGCATTGCGGAGCAGTATCGCCCCGTGATCATCGAAAAGCTCAAGCGTTTCGGCATGCAGGACCTCGAACAGCAGATTGCGGTCGAGCGACATCTCACGCCGCAGTCGATCGAGCGCATGTACAACGCGGAAGGCGGAGCGATCTACGGTCTCGCATCGCACGGGCGCCTGCGTGGCGGCTTCAAGCCGCGCAACCGCAGTCGCGTGCTCCGCAGCCTGTACATCGCGGGAGGCAGTGCGAATCCTGGGCCGGGCGTTCCCATGGTGCTGATGAGCGGAGTGACCGCAGCGCGCAGCGCATGCGAGGACCTGTCGATCCCGCTGCAGGGATCCGTGCAGGCGGGCAACGAATCATGGCGTCCCGCAATGATCACGAACTGATCCTGGCGGACCTGTGGAGCCCGCGGGTCTTGCGGGGTTTCCAGTGGTATGTGAGGGGACTGCTGCGCAAGCGTTTCTTCGCGGTCCGACTCTCGCGCACGGGCGTGCCCCGCACGGACGAGTGGCGTTCGCATGAAGGTCCGCTGCTGCTGCTGGTGAATCACTCGTCGTGGTGGGATCCGATCCTGATGGCCTTCCTGCAAGGGGTGTGGTGCCCTGATCGGCGTGTGCTCGCCGCGATGGATCGCGTGCAGCTCGAGCGCTTCTCGATGTTCCGACGCATGGGCGTGTTCGGTATCGATCCCGATGACCCAGCCAGCCTGCCCGCGCTCGTCGATCATGTGCTCGGCACGGTGAAGCGCGATCCGCGGACGGTCGTCATGCTGACGCCGCAAGGACGATTCACGGATGTGCGCGAGCCGCTTCGGCTGCGCCCAGGTGCAGCCGCGCTTGCTGCTCGCTTGCCGCAGGTTCGGGCGGTGGTCGCGGCGCTCGAGTATCCGTTCTGGCTCGACGCCAGGCCGGAGGTGTTGCTGCGATTCCGTGATGTGCCACCGCCTGAAGTGTCGTCGACGGCGGCGTGGCAGCGTGCGCTCACCGAGGCGATGCAGGCGAACGCGCAGGCGCTTGCCGCAGCGTCGATCGCGCGCGATCCGTCGGTTTTCGACATCGTCGTCGGCGGCGGGACTGCGCGGGTGAACCCCGTCTACGACGCATGGCTTCGGCTGACCGGCCGCGGGACCGCCATCGATGATTCGGCGCGCGCGTACCGCGCTGCGGACCGCCGCGCGGGAGGTCCGTCGTGAGTTGGCAGTCCCTCTTGATGTCGATCGCATTCGCCTGCAGTGTGCTGCCCGCGCTCCTCGGTGCGATCAACCTGCGGCGATACCGCGTCATCGACGCGGGAAGTGCTGCCGATGGAGAGCGCCCGACCGTGACGGTGTGCGTTCCCGCGCGGAACGAGGAGAACAACATCGAGGCGTGCGTGCGATCGGCGCTTGCAAGTACGGGGGTCGATGTGGAAGTGCTCGTGCACGACGATGCATCGACGGACGCGACGCCCGCAATCCTTGCGGCGCTCTGCGAGGAGGACGCGCGCGTTCGTGTGGTGGAACGCGAACCGCTGCCTCCGGGTTGGAATGGCAAGCAGTGGGGGTGCCAGCGAATGGGGCTGGTTGCAGCGGGCGACTGGCTGCTGTTCACGGATGCGGATGTTCGGCTCGCCCCGAGTGCGCTGCGCAGTGCATGGTTGGCTGCGCGCAGCGGCGGCAGCGCGCTCGTGTCGACCGTGCCGCGGCAGGAGACTGGATCGTGGATGGAAGACGCGGTCATTCCGCTCATCCACTTCGTGCTGCTCTGCTACCTCCCGTTCGGGCAGATGCGTTCAACACTTCGACCCGCAGCAAGTGCGGGATGCGGGCAGTTCCTGTTCGTGGATCGACGCGCGTGGCGGGCGGCGGGTGGGCATGGAACATTCCGCGAGTCGATGCACGATGGGATCAAGCTGCCGCGTGCCGTGCGGCGAGCCGGACTGCGCACCGACCTGTTCGATGGAACGCCCGTCGTGTCGTGCCGCATGTATCACGGTGCCGCCGCAGTGTGGCGGGGCTTTGCCAAGAACGCATTCGAGGGACTGGGTTCGTTCGGCTTGCTGCTCTTCGTCACCGTGGTGCATGCGCTTGGGCACGTTCTGCCCGCAGCATGGATTGCCTGGGCGCTCGTCCAAACGCTGATCGATCGACGGGCGTGGGGAACGCCAGAGTGGCTTGCGCTTGCGGCAGTCGTCGCGAGCATCATGCTGCGACTGGCGTTCATGCTGCGCTTCCGTCAATCGATGCGCTCCGTGCTGCTGCATCCAATCGGCATCGCCGTGCTGACGATCATCCAGTGGCACAGCGCATGGCTGCACATCACGGGGCGACGGAGCTGGAAGGGACGGAGCTCGGGAGGTGCGACGCTCCCCGCGGCGGGATAGCCGCGGGCGTGCCGAGCGCCTTTGGTGCCGCGGGTGGCGCGGTTTGCAGGAGGACCATCTGTCGGTATCGGTCGCTCGACTCCATCAACTGTTGATGCGTGCCCGACGCGGTGATGATGCCCCCCTCGAGCACCACGATCTGATCAGCGTGCTGAATCGTGCTCAGCCGATGCGCGATGACGAAGGTCGTGCGGTCCCGCAGCAGTTGCGCGAGCGCCGACTGGATGAGCCGCTCGGACTCTGAGTCGAGACTGCTCGTGGCTTCGTCGAGGATGAGGATCTTTGGATCCGCCAGCAATGCGCGCGCAATCGCCAGTCGCTGCCGCTGACCGCCCGACACTCGGACGCCGCGCTCGCCGATGCGCGTCTGCAGTCCGCTTGGCATCTCGTCGATGAACTCGGCGGCGTTGGCGCGCTCGATCGCCTCGCGCACCTCCGCCGCGCTCGCTTCGCGCGCTCCGTAGCGGACGTTGTCCTCCACCGTGCCGTCGAAGAGGAAGACATCCTGCTCGACGATGCCGAGCATGCGATGCCAGGAACGAATCTGGATGTCGCGCAGGTCCGTGCCGTCCACGAGCACCGATCCCTCGGTTGGATCGAAGAAACGCGCCACGAGGTTGCAAAGCGTTGTCTTGCCGCTGCCGGAAGGACCCACGAGCGCCACGGTCGTTCCCGGCTCCACCCGCAGCGAGATGCGTTCAAGGACGGCTCGCTCGGTCTGCGGATAGCGGTAGGAAACATCGCGGATTTCGACACGCCCCACGATCGATTGCTTCGCCACGCGAATGGCATGTGGACGATCCGGCATGTCGGGCTGCTCGGCCAGCAGGTCGAGCAGTCGATCAAGGCCCGCCAGGTTTGTTTGGAACGCCGTTGCGCTCGATGCCAGCATCTGGATCGGCAGCAGCAACATCATCACATAGGTGAGGAACAGCACGAGATCGCCAGCCGTGAGCGTGCCACGCAACACCTGCGTGCCGCCGTACCACAGCAGCGCGGCGCTCGCGCAGGGAATGAAGAGCGCCCACGCCAAGTCGATGCCGCGCGACCACCACCACACGAACATCTCCTGGCGAGACATGAGGTGCGACGACCGCGCCGCGCGTATCGCCTCGGAGCGCGTGCGATCGAAGCCGCGCACGATGCGCATGCCGCCGAAGACCTCCGCAGCGTGGGCATCGATGGATTCGCGAGTCTGCTTGATGTCGCGGTAGATCGGGCGGATGCGCCCGATCCAGGTGCGGTGCGAAAGCACGACGACGGGCAGGACCAACAGCGCGCCGAGCAGCAGCCGCCAATCGGTCGCGCCGAGCACGGCAAGGCTGCCGAGAAGTTGGATGACCGCGCGCCAAGGGTTGTACAGCATGCTGAACACGAGATCGCCGACGCCTGCTGCGTCCTCGCGCAGCGCAGTCACCATGCCGCCTGCGCGAATGTGGTGGATGCGCGACAGCGGCAGCTTCATGGCATGACCGAGCACGCGGCGACGCATCCGATTCTGCACCGACTTGACCGACCGCGTGGCGAGGAGCCTCCCCGTGACGCTGAGAACCACCGCGACGAGCGAGAGTGCAACAATGGCGAGCGCGAGGAGCGCAAGCAGCGACGAGGGATCGTCGAGCATCGCATCGCGAACGGGCAGCCACCGACGCAGCGCCTCGGGCAAGGGTGCGCCGCCGAAGACATTGTCGATGGCGATCTTCGTCGCTGCAGGCGGCAGCAGTTCGAGCACGCTGCCAACCGTTGCGCACGCAAGCGCGGCGAGCACCTTGCTGCGGTCGCGCCCGACCGAACCTGCGAACGAGCGGAGCAGTTCGCCGAGGGAACGATTGCGGCGCGCACTGACTTCCGTGCCATGACGAGTGACGATCGTCCGCTGCGACTTGCTGCGAACGCGGCGCTGCGATGCTTCCTCGCGATACGCGCTGTACTGCCGTCGGCTTGATGTGATCGGCACTGGAAAGAGATGGTAGGTCCGCACGGTACGCTCGCCGTATGCAGCAATGGAACTGGATTGTTGTGGCCCTCGCGGCGCTCGTCGCAGCATCGCCTCTCCCGCAGTCTTCGCCGACCAATTCGCCGTCGCCAAGCGCAGCGCCCGCGGCGCAGGACGCTGCGTCGAGCGAGAAGAGTGCTCGGCAGCCGAAGCGGCAGCGCGCAGCGGGCATGCACTATGGACTTCAGCAGGCGCCCCCGAAGGCGAAGGGAGCGGTTCGCTTGGCTGCCTACAACCTGCAGAACCTGTTCGATCATGTCGACGACCCTTCGCTGTCGGGTGAGTGGGAGGATCTGAAACTCTCGGTGAGCGATGACCGCGCGAAGGCGCTCGCGGAGGTGATCCGCCGCCTCGATGCGGACATCCTGTGTCTCGAGGAGATCGAATCTCGGGAGGCGCTCACTTGGTTTCGGGATACCTATCTGAAGGGAATGGGCTACAACCACATCGAGAGCATCGACGCTGGTTACTACCGCGGCGTGGAGCAGTCCGTCCTGTCGCGATTCCCGATCGCCTCGCCGAGGGTCTTTGTTGGAACGGTGCTCGACTCGTCGGACGGAGCGGGCAAGGCGGCAGGAGGGGAGTCATCCACTGCCAAGGACGATGCCACGGACGATGCGAAGGGCGCAACCCCCGTAATCGACGATCCAACCAAGTTCCAGCGAAGCCCGCTGGCATTCGATGTGCAATTGCCCGGCGGCTATGTGCTCAGCGCATTCGTCATCCATCACAAGGCGGGTGGCGAGAAGTTCAATGGGCACCGCATGGCAGAGGCGAAGAAGATCATCGAGTTCGTGCAGCAGCGCCTTGCCAAGGACCCGAGCGCGAACATCGTGGTGGTTGGCGATTTCAATGCAACGCCGATGAGCGATGTGCGACGCATGTACAAGGACGCAGGCTTGCAGAACGCCTACGACTTCCGAAGCGCGGACGACCAAGCGGCGGGTCGCGACCGCAGCGCGCCAGAGGCGCAGAAGCAGCAGTTGTACGACCGCTACACGACGCACGAGTCTGGTCGGGCGATCGACTACATCATGCTGTCCGACGGATTTGCAAGCGAGATCGTTCCAGGGTCGTTCTTCGTGCTGTCGTCGCTGCATCCAGGAGACAGTTACGACTGGCGAAAGGACACGCCGCCGAGCGGGTACGCCAGCGACCACTATCCCATCGCGCTCGACTTCATCCCGCGCGATGGGGCGGGGCGGAGTGACCCGCCGAAAGCCCGCCGCTCGCCGTGATGAGGCGGATCGCTTCGGTGACATCCTTGTCGCCTCGTCCAGAGACATTGATCACCACGAGCTGATCCGCGCGCATCGTTCGCGCGGCTTGGACGGCAGCATGCACCGCGTGTGCGGTCTCGAGCGCTGGGATGATTCCCTCGAGCCGTGCAAGCAGTTGGAACGCCTCGAGGGCCTCCGCGTCACTGACTGCACAGTAATGGACTCGTCCAGCGTCGCGCCAGAACGAATGCTCTGGACCGACCCCTGGATAATCGAGGCCGGCGCTGCACGAGTGCACATCGGCGGTCTGTCCATCCGAGGTTTGCAGGACATAGGAGTACGACCCATGCAGCACGCCGGGCGTTCCAAAGGAAAGCGGCGCCGCGTGCTGTCCCTCGGTGAGCCCTCGTCCGCCCGCCTCCGCACCGATCAGGCGAACGGGTCCATCGTTCACGAAGGGAGCGAAGATGCCCGCTGCATTCGATCCGCCGCCGACGCATGCAACGACCGCGTCGGGCAGTCGCCCGAGCTGCTCAAGGCACTGCGCGCGGCATTCCTGGCCGATCACGCTTTGGAAGTCCCGCACGATCGTTGGGAACGGATGCGGTCCGACCACGCTTCCGATGATGTAGTGGGTGTTTCCCACCGATCCCATCCAATCGCGCATCGCTTCGTTCGTGGCATCCTTCAGTGTGCGCGAACCCGACGAAACTTCATTGACCGTTGCGCCGAGCAATCGCATGCGGAAGACATTCAGCGCTTGGCGCCGGACATCTTCGCTTCCCATGTAGACCTCGCATGGAAGCCCAAAGTGCGCGCAGGCGGTCGCCGTGGCAACGCCATGCTGTCCGGCACCGGTCTCCGCGATGATCCGCTTCTTCCCCATGCGCAGCGCGAGGAGCGCCTGACCCATGGTGTTGTTGATCTTGTGCGCGCCCGTGTGCGCCAGATCCTCGCGCTTGAGCAGGATCCGAGCTCCCCCCGCATGGGCGGTGAGCCGCGGCGCCTCGCACAGCGCGGTCGGTCGTCCAACGAAGTGCCGCAGCAGCCCGCGGAGTTCCTCGATGAAGCGCGGATCTTCGCGAGCCTCGATGAAGGCAGCTTCAAGTTCGTGCAGCGCTGCGATCAGCGTCTCTGGAACGAATTGTCCGCCGTAGGGGCCGAACCGTGGAGGCAGGCCGCTCACCGAGGAAGGATCGGTCGGTGCAGCGGTCACGAGTCCTCCGCGTGTGAAGCACGCGACGGTCGAAGCCGCAGCAGCACCGTGAGTGGGCCCGACAGCGCATACCCGCAGAACGCAACCGCGAGCGCCACTTGGAACCACCACACGGCGAACGCGATCGGAAGCATGAGCCATGCGACGAACGAGAATGAGTGGCGGCCGCGCAGGTAACGGTTCACGAAGTGACCATATGGAATGCGCGAAATCATCGCGAAGGAAGTGAGCACGGTTGCAAGCGGCAGGATGAGTGCGGAAGTCCTCTCGAACCCGTCGGGCGGGACTTCGTGAAACCGGATCACCGTGAGGTGCTGGTGAAGCAAGGTGAGGCTGGCGATCGCACCCGCCGACCCAGGCGACGGCAGTCCGCGAAAGACGCGGTGATCCGCTTCATCGGTCGAGCCCACTTCTGCATTGAACCGTGCAAGGCGCAGCGCCGTGCAGCAGATGTAGAACGCGGTCACACCCCAGATGATCTTGCCATAGACACCTTCTGCATCGGGTCCGAGGATTCCCGTGTAGTGGTCGGGACCGCCGTAGTAGTAACTGACGAGCCGCAACACCATGAACGCCGGCGCGACGCCGAAGGTCACCATGTCCGCCATCGAATCGAGTTGCGCGCCGAACTCGCTCGCCGAGTTGGTGATTCGTGCGGCGAAGCCGTCGAAGGCATCGAAGAGCATTCCAAAGAACACCAGACTTCCTGCGATGGTGAGCGTGCTCCACCCGAAGATGTTGCTCGGCCCGATCGGCTTGCTCGCGTAGTGGATCGCAGCGAATCCGCAGATGAGATTTCCGAGCGTCAGCAGCGTCGGAAACACGGCAACCGTCATCAGTCGCCGGCGATGTCGGGTGGATGGCACCCGATCCGGGAGCATGGGAGGCAATGCTGTCATGGCGGCGCGCCTGTGCCACCAAAGTCTACGGCGGAAGCCTCGGCAAAGTGCCGATTTGCAATCAGCGGGGCGATGACGACGATGGGGCGCAAGCGAAGGACATCACGGTCGCCGCCTTGCCGACCAAGCAGCAATTCGCCCAGTGTTGCAGGTGGTTGGACAGGCGGTCCAGATGCGGGACCCTTGCCGACGCTTGACGCGCGAGCGGGTGCGCTCGTCACCAACATCGCAGTACCGCGTTCAAGCGCAACGGAGAATCCAGCGCCTGGAAAACTCTCGCGCGCGGACGCGCGCGCGCCAGGCACTGCGCCACCAGCGAGGAATGCCGGCTGCAACTCCACATCGGTCACAGCGCCCTTCTCAAGCGGAACGGTCCACCCGCGAACAAGGAACTGCAGCGTGCCGCCCGAGAGGCGTCGAGTGCTGCCATCGACGAGCGCCGCACACTGGCCGCGCAGCGGCAGCGCAGTCACTTGCGTCCATGCGTGCGCTTGGCCGAGCCACAGGCGGATGCTTGATGCGGTGCCGCCGAGGCGATCGAGCGAGGCGGCAAGTTCCGCGATCGGCACGCTGGCCACTCGCATGCCGTTGCCGAGCAGGCGATCCTGCACGCTGTCGGTCAGCATCGGTGGCTTGTGCGCATCGAAGAACGAGTTGACCGCATCCGCATTGTCCGGCACTTGCCATCGGAGCACGACGACTCCATCGGTGGAACCGTCATCCGATGGGATCCACACATCGCGAGTCGGGATGGACGCGGCAAGTTCCGACCACGCGGCGGTCGGATCGCTCGCACCACTCGGTTCATCGGCAGCCCGCTCGGGTCGCGCGTGTGCCGCGCCGCCGCCTTCGCTGTTGGCGACGGCATCAGGCTGCGCGTCGGGGGGCGAAGCGCACGAACACACGGCGAGCACCGCCGCGAAGGTGGCGTGCAGCCACCAGTGCGGCACGATGCGGCGGAGAGCGGAGGGGCGCACGGCTGTC
This sequence comes from Planctomycetota bacterium, assembly GCA_009926625.1. Lineage (GTDB taxonomy): Bacteria > Planctomycetota > Phycisphaerae > Phycisphaerales > SM1A02 > F1-60-MAGs104. The sequence goes on along the minus strand of RFON01000003.1, from coordinate 108,943 downwards.
ATGCGGATTCGTGCGGCAGCTGGTTGATGCGGTCGATCAGCCGCCGCAGGAGCCCGAAGAGCCGCCGATTGTGGTGAAACCAGATGCGAGGCGTTCCTGCAGGTGCGTCATCGCCCTCAAGCGAGTCGCCTTGATGCATCGTGCCGGACTCAAGCAGGGGGGCAAACTCCGCCGCGAGTTCCTGCAGCTGCGCCGACGACACAGGTGCATCGAGCCGCAGCACCAGCCGTTCATCGACATAGCGGCTCGATCGATAGCGCTGGTAAAAGCCGCAGATGATCTCCACCGCATGCGCCGCGGAGGATGCGCGCGTGAAGAGTTCGGTGTCCTCTGGACTGATCCACTGTGTGCGTTCCATGCACTCGTCGACGAACGAGCGCCAGCGCTCCCAGTAGTTGCCGCCCTCACCCTCGACGAGCACGATGGGGACAACCAGGCTTCGCCCACACTGCACCAGCGTCAACGCCTCGAAGAGTTCGTCTTGCGTGCCGAATCCGCCTGGGAAAGCCGCGACCGCATCGGCACTCCCCATGAACGCAAGCTTGCGGGTGAAGTAGTAGCGGAACTTCAAGAGCTTGGGATCGCCGGCGATCACTGGGTTCGGCCGATCCTCGAACGGCAGTCGGATCGACAGTCCGAAGGACTGATCGGGCGTGGGACCTTCATTGCCAGCCTGCATGATGCCTGGACCGGCGCCCGTGATCGCCATCCAACCTCGTGCCGCGAGGGCGCGCGAGAAGTCGAGTGCCGCGATGTAATCCGGATGGTCGCGCGGCGTTCGCGCACTGCCGAAGATCGCGACCTTGCGGAGCGATCGAAAGCGATCAAACATGGTGAACGCTGCACGCATCTCGCGCAGCGACTGTCGGATCAACCGGAGTTCACCCATGGTCAGCCGATCGTTCGCGAGGTGAAGTGCCGTGGCCACCATCTCGGAAATCACATGCGCGCGGGATTGCTGCTCGTCGTCGGTGGGGCGATCCGCGAACGCAAGCGCCACCATCTCGTCGATGGCTCGCCTCAGGTGCGGTGCGAGTCGCAGGTGCTCTGCATTCGGCTTCATGGATCCCCTCGCGCGATCGGCGCGGGCGGCGCGGAAGTCTGCGGCAACTCCGGCACGGGCAGGAGCAGCGGCAGCGGCACGAGCGATCCCTCGGGCTTGTCGATTGTCCCGCGGACATCGATCTGGAAAATCTGGTTGGAGACGCCGCCAAGCAGATCGCTGACGAGCGGGATGGTGCCCTTGTTCGCCAGCCGCAATGCGATGGCGCGTGTCTCGGTATCGAGGCTGCCGGTGCCGCGAAGGACCATGCTGCGCGAAGCAAGGTCAAAGCGCTCGAAGTTGACGGTGGACCGATCGATCGTGAACTCGAAGTCCCCGCGCTCGATGACTGGATCGAGATTGATGCTGGCCTGACCCAGTTGCAGCAGTGCAAGCGCAATCGGCATTCGCGCCAACTCGGTGCGTTCGATGGCGGCTGCGCCACGGCCGCGTCGTCCGATCACCCCATCGCGGTCGCCTTGCACGGTCACTCGAGCGTCAACCCGGCCAGGATCCGCCGCCGCGGCAGCGGGATCTTCCGTGCCGCTGGGCTGAAAGCCGACGAGCAATCCAATCGGAGCGCCGGACACGGCGAAGTCGGCGGCGACGGAATACGGATGGGCGAGGCCGAATTGCGCAGTCGCCGAGAGGCTGCCGCTTCCGAGTCGTCCTTCGCAGTCGAGCAGCTCGAGCACATCGCTGCCGCGCGCCACGCGGAGGTGCATGGAGACATCATGCACCGGACGATTCGCGACTTGCAAGGCTGTATCGCTGATGATCGCTTCGAACAGAGGCTTGGTGCTGTTGCCGGTGCGGCTCGACAGGAACGCTGATGCATCAGCTTCCGCGATGCCAGGTCCGACATCGAGCGATGCGTTCCAGACGCGCAGATCGACGCCGATGTCGGCGACCAACTGTTCACCCTCTTGCAGGATCGAAACGCTCGCGTCCGCACGCAGCAGGTCAGCCACGGCGAAGCCGTTTTGCGACAGCATTTGAGCAAGTTGCTCGGGGATCACGCCGTACAAGCCTTGGATGGGTGCCTGCGATGCCACGAGTGCGGAGAACTCGCCTTGGGTGACATTCCCCAACGGCCCGCCATCCACCCAGCCTGCACCTTCGATCGATCCGCCGATGATTGCCGCGGAAAACGGATGCAGCAGCAGGCTGCCATCGCTCGCGGTGACGCGCACCGGTTCCTGCAGACGCAGCGCCGTCTCAAACCCAGCGCGTCCAACGCTCAGGTCGGACAGCCGAAGGTCAAGGGTGAAATCGTCGAAGGTCACATCCTTCGTCCCGGCGACGCTCACGAATGCGTCGTAGCGCCCCTGCGGCGCGAGCTGCCGCAGGACGACGCCAAATCCCTCGGCGTCGATGCGGTCGGCAACTTCATGGAGCAGCGGGCCCTGCAGGTGACCGTCGTTGACATGTGCCTCGAGGTCGATCGAGGAGAGATCCGTTCCGACGCTGCCTTCGATGCAGATGCGCGTGGGGAAGCCGCTGCTTGGTCCCGCCGTCATGTCAACGCCGTTGAATGTGAGGTGGTTCCCCGCGACGGTGATGGTGCCCGAGTTGAAGGCGGCGAACACTTCGGCATCCTGCAGTCGCATGAGCAGTTGGTGCGGTTCGATCGTGACCGACGCATGGAGGTCGCCCTCGAGATTGCCGTCGAGTCGCAGGTCCGCATCGAACAGCCCCCTCGGTGCGTAGCGCTTCCAGAGTGCGTCCGCCTCCGACTGTTCGCGGAACGGCAGCAGATTGACCGCATACTCGGCGAGTTCGATGTTGCGAAGGCGGACCTCGACCGCCGTTGGCACATGCCCCATGCCGATGATGCCTTGCGCGCGGATGCGACCGTCCTGGCGCGATCCCGTGAACGACTTGATTTCAATGGACTCGTCGGTGACATGAAAGGAACCCGCGCAGTCTTCGAGGCTGAATCCAACGGGCCAGGCGATCTCGTCACTCGAGAGGAGCTCGCCCGGCGGGGTGATCGGATGGATGCTGCCCTGCGCGAGTTCGATCGTGCAGTCGAGTTTGAGCTGCCCAGCGCCGCTGTCATCGGCCTCGCCGCGCAGGGCACCGCTGAGCGTCAGGCGGCCCGCGGGATTGATCTGCTGCACGATCGACCCACCGCTCGCCAGGGAGAGCCCTGGCCAACCGACCACGAATTCATCCGGCTCCGGCGGGATCGCCGCAAACATGCGCGGGTTGATCCGCTCGTTCGGCAGTTCAAAGCGGATCTCCGGTTCAAATCGAAGCGTCCCATCCGCTGCATTCTTGAAGCGAACGCCGCCGCTGAAATGGCCTGTTCCACCCGCAAATGTGGTGAACGGAACCTTGTCGCCGAACTCGATGCTCGTGTCGGTCAGCAGGATCGTTCCATCGCGTGCTCGCACGGGATAGGGGAACTCTTCCGGCAGGAGGTCCGCCTCGAGGAGGTCGATCCGTCCGCGAACCGCGGCGAGTTCGGGTGACCCCTGTGTCTGCGTCACGGAAAGGTCGAAGCGGATCAGCCCGCCTGGCTTGAACGGGCCATCTTGGACGATGCGCGTCAGTTCGCCCGCTCGCGCGGAGAGCGCGGCGATCTGCGCGGGATCGGCGTTTGCCGATGAAGACAACGAAGCCAGCGCGCGCTCGACCTGCGCCAGTTCATCACGGCAGGCATCGACCTGCGTTCGGTCGCGCAGCAGTCCCGCGCGCTGCAGCGAGAGAAAGCCACCGTTCCAGAAGATGCTCTCAAACAGTCGGCGCTCGTTCTCCGGGAAACTGCGGATGAGTGCGCCGTCGATCGGCGCGCGATCAGATGTGATCTTCAGGTTCACCCCAGGGTCCAAGCCCATGCCGTGGATATCGCCGCCGATGCGGATGACTGCGCCATCCGACCCGATGCCCTCGAGCGATTCGACATGCGCGTCTCGCCCCTGGATGCGAATCGTCGACTTGACCTGCGTGAGCGGATAGGGGAATTCCTCGAACGATCCGCGACCATCAAGGATGTTCAGCAGTGCTTGGTGCTCCGACTTGGCGGCGGTGAGTGTGCCGTCTGCCGCAGTGGTGGGAGCCCCTCGGTGCGCCGACCACTCGGCGGTCGCGCGAAGTTCGCGCACCATGAAAGACTTCAGGAAGTCCGCCACGGGGCGCGGCGCCTCGATCGCGCTGGTACCGCGCTGCGTGCCGAGTTCGAGTGCGGGGATACGGATGTTCACGTCGAATGGCGCGAATTCGCGCACGCGCTCGAGCCATTCGGCGCGGCGCTCCCAGTCGAAGTCGTCCCACGGCACGGCTGAAAGATCGACTTCGAGCGACGCGAAGAACGGGAGCGGCGCGGCCTTGCCGTCTGCGGAGTCGCTCAGCACATCGAAGTCGAGATCGGTGAGCGCCACCCGCCCACCCATGATCTCCAGCTTGCCGCTGCGAATGAAGACTTCAGGCTTCCCCTTGGCATCGAAGATGTTCATGCCTTCGTAGCGCACCCACGACCCAAACAGATTGACGGGAAGCTTCGCGGTGAGATTGCGGACTTCCAGCGTTCCATGCAGCGGCTCGCTCGAGCTCGAGGCGAGCGTCGCGCTGACCACATCGCCCGATGCTCCAGAAGCCAGCACCACCGATCCAACTTGGCGTGGCATCATGAACGCCATCCGTTCGGTGATCGTCAGCCCAGCTGCACTGAGGTCGAAGGCGAGCGATGACTGCTCCCACCAGCCGCTGACCCGCATCGCACCGCCGAGTTCCTGCAGCGAGAGTCGGGAGCGCGTTGGATCGCTCGGATCCGGTTCGAGGCTTGCGGATGCAGCGAACTCGAAGGGGTCGCGAAGCACGCCGCCTCGCAACCGACCCACCGTCACGCGCATCTCGTCGATGGAACCGCGGTCCATGCGAAGCGCACCTCCATCACCTGGACTCGTGAGCGAGCGTCGAAGCGATTGGAAGTTGTAGCCACCCTCTGCGGTGGCGCGTTCCACCACTTGAATGTCAAGCTTCCCGATGTGAAGCGAATGAATGTGCAGAGGGCCCCACAGCAAGGTCCATGGCGCGAGATCAACCTCCATGTCCTCGACCTTGACGAGGTCACGACCGGCGCCCTCCCAGCCAGGCACTCGAACCACCAAGCCCTCGAGCCGTGCCTTGCCCCAACCCTGCCAGGCAAAGCGGTCGAGGGTCGCATCGCCGCCAACGGTGCGCCCAACCTGCGCGGCAACAAGTGAACCGACCCACGATGGCGTCAAGGCAAAAACCGCCCCGAGCACGATGAGCAGCGCAGCACCCGCGATCCCAACCCACATCAGGCGTCGCCCACCGCGGCCGATGATCACCCAAGCCTCGCGGAGCGGGTGATGGCCCGAGTCCCCCGGCGCAGCGTGCGGCGAATGTGGAGTTGGGCGATCGGCTGGCTGCATGAATGGGTCGCGATGGTAGTACGCTCGGGTTCGGATCCTTACACGGCGAGACGCCCACGATGCCAGACCCACGACAGCGAGCCATCATCACCGGCAGTGCGGCACGCGTTGGGCGTGCAACGGCAGTGGAGTTCGCGCAGCGCGGGCTCGACATCACGCTTGCCGTCCGTGCGGACAATGCGGCGGCGCGAGAGAGTGCCGCGCTCTGCCTCGCCGCAGCGCGTGAGGCAGGGCACTCCGATCCTGACCTGTCGATCGAGTGCGCAGAGTTCGATGATGTCGCGGCAGTCGAAGCGATGGGCAAGCGCCTCGCACTGCGCAGTGCCGATGTCATCGTGCACTGCGCGAGCCGCTATGACCCGCAGCCATTCGGCGCCATCACCCCAGAGCACGCGCTGTCGCATCTGCGGGTGAACGCCCTCGCGCCACTGCTGCTGACGCAGGCGATTGCTCCGCGGCTCGCGCAGTCGTCCATGCCTGCAGGCGGTGCAGTGGTGTGCTTCAGCGACATGCATGCATCGGGCCGCCTCTACAAGAACCACGCTGCCTACTTCGCATCCAAAGGCGCGCTCGACGCGCTCATCCGCGCGCTGGCAGTCGAACTCGCCCCGCGCATTCGCGTCAACGGCATTGCGCCTGGAGTGGTCGTCTGGCCCGTGAATGCTGATCCGGCGATGACGGCCCGCTACATCGAGCGAACGCCGCTCGGGCGCGCGGGCACGGCGGAAGAGGCGGCGCGATGCGCGGCTTGGCTCGCACTCGAGGCGACCTACATCTGTGGCGAGATCATTCGCCTCGACGGGGGTCGTTGGCTGAAGTAGGAAGCGGCGGGGGAACCCACCCTCGCTGCATCGCCACGCGGCGCCACGACGCGGCTTGCACTGGATCGCCCGCGTCCTCCCAGCGCCGCGCCGCGTCAGCCGCAGCTTCGGCATTCGCGCACTGCTCCGCCCACTGCCCCCAGGCAGCTGCGGCGGCGACGCGGTCACCGAGCGACTCGTGCGCACTCGCAATCTCCCACGCGAACGCCTCGCCCGCGCGCGACTTGGGCGGCAGTGCAAGCAGCAGCGTCAGCACATCGGCATGGCGCGCCAACTTCCGAAGCGCCTTTGCCTCGGCAATCCGCAGCTGGTCCGCCAGCGGATCGAGCGTGCGCGCGCGCCGCGCGAGTTCGAGCGCGGCGGCAGCGTTCCCGAGTTGCAGTTCGAGTCCCGAAAGCCCGCTGAGCGGCCACGGCGACTCGGGCGCCAAATCCCGCGCGCGTTCGAGGCAAACACGCGCGCGCACCGCGTCCCCCGACTGCAGCAGGACCTGGCCGAGGTAGAGCGGATGCTGCGCGTTCGCGGCATCGGATGACTGCGCGCGCTCGAAGCATGCGATCGCCTCGCCGAACATCCCCGCTTGCTGGGCTGCCACGCCCGCCGCAGACTGGAGACCCGCATGCGCCGGCTGCAGCTGGGCGGCGCGCAAGTACGCCTGCGCTGCCGCGGCTCGCTCCGCAGACTGCAGCGCGGGCTGCGCGACCGCGAGCGACCGAGCGAGGTGCGTTCGCGCAAGCACTTCCTGGGCATCCGCATCGTTGGGAAGCGCATCGGCGAGTCGCCGCGCGATCCGCAGCGCATCATCGAGCCGCGCCGTGCGCAGCGACGCTTCCACCGCGTCGAGCGCTGCACGGCGTCCCGCAGGATCTTCCGCGCGAGCCATCGGATCTTCCGATTGACTGCAGTGCGCACACGCCATCAGCATGCAGAGCATGGCGCAGCGCGCCGCAGTTGACCCGAGCGCGCGGCGCCACTGCGGCACGCGCGGCGTGCGCGTGCCATCGACACGCTGCGTGCCGCAGAAATGCAATCGGTAGACTCGCGCCGCCATGGGTGAAGTTCCGCTCGCGAAATCGTATGTTCCCGCGGAGCACGAACCCGCGATCCTGCAGCGCTGGGCTGACGCACGCTGTTTTCATGCCGAGGCGGGCGCCGACGGCGAACCCTACTCGATCTTCATTCCGCCGCCGAATGTGACGGCGGCGCTGCATCTCGGTCACGCACTGAACAACACGCTGCAGGATGTGCTCGCGCGCACGGCACGAATGCGCGGGCGAAACACACTGTGGATGCCGGGGACCGATCATGCAGGCATCGCCACGCAGGCCGTCGTGGAGCGTCGCCTGCAGATGCAAGGGAAGCGCCGCACCGACTTCACGCGCGAGGCGTTCGTGGAGAAGGTCCAAGCATGGAAGGATGAGTACGAGGCGGTCATCCTCAGCCAACTTCGCTCGATGGGCGCGTCATGCGACGAGGCGCGAACGCGTTTCACCATGGATCCTGTGTGCACCGCAGCCGTTCGGGAGGCGTTCTTTCGGCTCTTTCAGGAGGGCTTGATTGAACGCGGCAAGCGGCTGGTGAACTGGGATCCCGCCACGCAGACCGCGCTCTCCGATGACGAGGTCGAGATGGAGGAGGTCGATGGATCGTTCTGGTACCTCCGCTATCCGCTCGAGGACGGGTCAGGGCACATCACCGTCGCGACGACACGACCGGAGACGATGCTCGGCGACACCGCGGTTGCCGTTCACCCGCGCGATCCGCGGGCCGCTGCGCTGCGCGGCAAGCGAGTTCGCCTGCCGATCGTCGGGCGCGTCATTCCAATCGTCGAAGATGAGTACGTGGTGATGGCAGTCGCGCAGGGGGGCGATCCATCCGATGTGAAGGCGCAGTTTGCCAGCGGATTCCTGAAGGTCACGCCTGCGCACGATCCCAATGACTGGGAGATCGGTCTGCGCCACCAGTTGCCGGCGATCAATGTGATGGCGCCGGACGGTTCGATCAGCGATCGTCATGGTTGGAGCGATGTGTCGGACGAGGCGCGGCGCTTCGTCGGGCTCAGCCGCGAGGAGGCTCGCGAGCAGATCGTGCAGCACTTCCGCGCGGTTGGGCTGCTTGAGGGCGTTCGACCCTATCGCCACAGCGTCGGTCATGCATCGCGCAGTCATGTGCCCGTGGAGCCGTACCTCTCGGATCAGTGGTTCGTGCGCGTGACCGATCCGCGCCTCGCGGGGAGCGCGCTGCGCGCCATGCGGGCGGATCAGCGCCAGTCCGCGCCGCCGTCGGCTGCGCCCGCGCGACCGAGCGATGGCGAACTCGCCTTCTTTCCGCCGCGATACGCGCGCACATTCGAGCAGTGGCATCTCGGCATCCGCGATTGGTGCATCTCCCGCCAACTGTGGTGGGGGCATCGCATCCCCGTCTGGTCGCGAACCTTCAGCCCCGATTCACTTTCGCAGCAGCCGTGGACCGCGCGCGGCGCGGCGGAAATGCGCCGCACTGCCGCCGACGGCGGAATCGAGGTCTTTGTGTGCCTGCCAGAACGGCTCGACCGCGAGCTCGCGCCTGAATTGGAGCGCGCAGGCTTCCGTCAGGATCCAGATGTGCTCGACACATGGTTCTCGAGCGCGCTGTGGCCGCTCAGCACGCTCGGCTGGCCGGACCCGAAGCGGTTTGCCATGGAGGGGCTGCTTGATGCATTCAACCCGAGCGCCGTGCTGTCGACCGCGCGCGAGATCATCACGCTCTGGGTCAGCCGAATGGTGATGTTCAATCGCCACTTCCTCGGTGGGCGCTTGCCGTTCCGTGATGTGTTCATCCACAGCATCGTGCAGGATGGCTTCGGACAGAAGATGTCCAAGTCGCTTGCCAACGGCGTTGATCCGCGCGACATCATCGCCACGCATGGTGCCGATGCGATGCGCTTCGTGCTGGTGCAGATGTCCACGGGCACGCAGGATGTGCGCCTGCCGGTCGATGTGCTCTGCCCCCATTCGGGCAAGGCGTTCACGCCGAAGACCGTGACGACGCCGAGTGGGCATGTCGTTGCTGCACCGACGCAAGCGTGCCCGACCGATCCGTCGCGGGAGATGGTGACTGGCTATGGCGTTGCATCGGGACTCGCGCAGCCCACCGATGCCGTGCCGCTCGCGCGCAACACTTCAAGCCGCTTCGACATCGGCAGGAACTTCGCCACCAAGGTGTGGAACGCCTCCCGTTTCGCGCTCGCGCAGTGCGTCGAGCGCACGCCGTCGGCGCCTGGCGATGCGGGACGCGGAGCGGAAGTCGAGCCAACGCACCTCATCGATCGTTGGATCCTGCACCGATTTGCGCATCTCGTGCGGACCGTCGACGCCGCGGTCGATTCGTACCAGTTCAATCCCATCGCTGAGGCGCTCTACGACTTCATCTGGCGGGACTTCTGTGATTGGTACCTCGAAGGCATCAAACCCACGGTCAAGAACGATGCCGCGCAGCAGGTGGTGCTCCGCTGCGTGCTCGATGGAACGCTTCGCGTCCTGCATCCCGTGATGCCTTTCGTCACCGAGGCGCTGTGGCCCCATGTCGCGGGGATGCGCACGCTCGGCGTTCGTGGGCTCGAGTTGCCGCAATCGCCGCTTGCGGCGACGGCATCGTGGCCGCGCTGTGGCGATGCGCTGATCGACGAGCGTGCCGAGCGCGACTTTGCGCGCGTGCGGTCGCTTGTGGAGGCGATCCGCAACCTGCGCGGCGAGCGCAAGGTGATCGATCGACGACGCATCAACTTGCATGTCACGCCCGCGGTCGAGGCGCTGATTGCGCAGGCTGGCGGGACGGTGGAGACGCTTGCGGGCATCGGCAGCGTGGCAACATCGGCGTTGGAACGCCCTGCCGACGCGGTGGCGTTCCCCTTCGAAGGTGAGGAACTGCTGCTGTCGTCGCTCGTGGACAGCGTGGATGTGGCCAGCGAGCGCGCGCGGCTTGAGCAAGTGGTCCGCGATCGCCAACGCGCAATCGCTGGATTTGAGGGGAAGCTCTCCAATGCGGGGTACATCGCGAAAGCCAAGCCCGAGGTGATCGAACAAACGCGGCGTATGCTTTCGGAGGCTCAAGGCGATCTGCTCGCCGCGCAGCGTGCGCTCGATGCAGTTGCCGCGAAGGCTTGACGAGGTCGGTTCGTGACGCAAACGCCGTGCAGCATCAGGTCGACACGCGCGCAGTTCAAGCGCGGCGTCTGGTGCGCATCGGTATTCGCTGCGGTCATCGCTGGTTTCGTCGGCTGCTCGGGTAGTGACGGCGGCGGCTCGATGGCCATGACGCGCGGTCCTTGGTCACCGCCGCTTGGCGGCATGCGCGGCGATGGCGGCGGTGCGCTCTTGGACCCGAATGACACCAGCGCTGACTCACAGGTCACGGTGTCGGCGTGGGATGAGGGCGGTCCCCGAGCGCAGCAGATCGCCACACCACACTTCACGATCCGTACTTCGATCGGCAACGCAGAACTGCGGCGCTTCATCCCGATCTTCCTCGAACGCGGACTGCGGCAGTACACCAACGCGATCTGCAGGCTCCCCGAGCCGAACAAGCCGCTCGAAACCTACATCTTCGGCTCGCGCGACGCATGGACGAAGTTCACCCGCGCGCGTCTGGGCAGCGATGCAGGCATCTATCTCGGGCTCGGTCGCGGCGGCTACACCACCAAGTCGACGGCGGTGCTCTACGACATCGGTCCGAACGACACGCTCACCATCGTGGCGCACGAGGGCTGGCACCAGTATTCGCAGTCCGTCTTCCGCGAGGAACTTCCCGTCTGGCTGGAGGAGGGGATCGCCACCTACATGGAAGGCTTTCGCGTGGACGAGCAGCGCGTGCCGATCTTCGCGGCATGGCGGAACTTCGAGCGGTTCGGCGAACTGCGCGAGGCCGTTCGCCGCGACAACCTGATCCCCCTGCAGGAACTCCTTGAGCGTTCGCCGCAGCAGTTCCTTGCCGACGGCAAGGACCGGCTGCTCGTGTACTACGCGCAGGTGTGGGCGTTCACGCACTTCCTCGTCGATGGATGCGATGGGCGACATCGCGTACAAATCTCCCAACTGCTGCAGGATGCAGTCCAGGGGGGCATCTCTGCGTCGCTGCTGGCGGCTGCGGATGACAGCGATTCCCGCGATGCACTCCAGCGCGGGCTCGCGCGCGGTGGCATTCGTGCGCTCCCAGGAACGGTCGTGGCCAGTGCCTACTTCGGCCGCGACTTGGACGCGCTAGCGCTCGAGTACGACGAGTTCGTCCGTCGGCTCTGTGTGCGCGGATCGGGCGATGCGATCTGGCGCGGGCAGATGCCGACGGCGGTGCGCGGCACGCCGGCGCGCTGATCGCCCGTTGGATTCACCCACTGGATTCGCCCTCTGGATTCACCCACGCGAGTGCGTCGCGTCATTGAACGCGCATTCATGCTGGATCGGTGAGTTCGACGCGGCAACACGAGCTGATGAATCTCGTGCCGCGCGACTTCGCGTCGGATGCCATTCGACCAAACCCCATGTGCTCGTGCGGCGCATCGGTCCGCGCGTACTCATGTAGCGCGATCGAATCGGGATGCGCAGACCGCGCCTGCAGCGCAGCGATGAAGCGCCGCTGGCCCTCGACTGGAACCCATGCGTCGAGGGTTGCATGCAGCGCGAGTACAGGGCAATCCCGCCAACCCTGCAGGTGGGTGATCGGGTTCAGGCGATCCACGGTGCTCGCGGGGAATCCAGGGCGCCCGCACAGCGTGCTCCAATCGCCCGTTGTTGCCTCGAGGAGGAATCCGCTAAACGGATGGGGCGAACAACCGCGGAGCGCGGCTGCCATGCCGCCAGCGCTCAGTCCGCCCACGACCGCGCGCGAAGGATCGAAGCCGAACGCGGGTGCATCAGCCATGATGCCATCGATTTCCGATGCGGCTTGTTCAACGACCTCGGCGGTTCGGCTGCCGTCCTGCATCGATGCAACGGGGCGTTCGCCGTGACCAGGCAGGTCGACCGCAATGCACCCGATGCCTGCACGGACCAAACGGAGGTAGCGCCCAGCATCGGTCTCCTTATCAACGGTCCGACCGTGGAACCACAGCAGGAACGGCAGCGGCGTCACGGCGGGGTGCTCTGGACGAATCACGACGACTGGAACAGCGCCATCGGCGAGTCGCGTCCATGTGCTGACGCGCATGAGCGAGGATGGAAACCGCGCACGCAGATCGGGCATCACGAAACCTTCGTGGATCCGCTCGAAGGCATGTAGAGCAGCACATGCTGTTCGCGTCCATAGCTGTGCAGTTCAGGTCCGTCGAAGCCAACGACGGCGAACGCCGCAGCGTCCTGCACTTCAGGCGCACGAAGGACCAAGAACGATTTGGGCGCCATCACCGCCTTGAGTCCAGCAAGCTGCTCGAGCAGGCGGGTCCGCGACGCTTCCGACTGCATCAGCACGAAGGGCGGATCGCAGAAGACGAGATCGACGGGCGCTGGGGCTGCGGCGATGGCCACGGGTCCGAGCGCATCGCTCTGCACCCACCGAACACGATCGGTGCAGCCGAGCGCGAGGATGTTCGCCTGCAGGAACTCGCCGATGCTTCGGTCCTGTTCCACGCACACGACATGCGATGCGCCGCGGCTGGCAGCCTCGAGCCCCATCGTTCCAACGCCCGCAAAGAGGTCGAGCACGCGGGCGCCGTCGAACCAACCGCGCAGCATGTTGAACACCGCCTCCTTGGTGCGGGAACCCATCGGGCGGGTGCGTTCACCATCCGGCACCTGAAGCCGACGGGATCGCATGGTGCCTCCAAGAATCTGCAGCATCCGCAGATCGTAGTTCGGAAGGGATGTGCCGCAGGTACCGTGCGCGCGTGGGCACGCTGCTCGTCACCATCCTGTTCCTCGTTCGCCCGGCGCCGACCGCAGCACAGATCGACGAGTCCCTGCGCACCGCCGCGTCGGAGATCGTCGAGATGCAAGCGGGCGATGGGGGCGGTGAGTGGCCGTACGAGGGGGTGTACCGCGTCGGCGGCAACATCCCCGTGGCGTACCGCGTTGGTGGAACGGCGATCGTCGGTGAGGCGCTGCTTCGACTGCCCGAGCTGGAGAGCGATGCGATCCGCCAGCAGGCGATCCGCCGTGCGACGGCGTTTGTGTGCGGTGCGATCGATGAACCGCTGCTGCAAGTCGACACCTACAAGGGCGGCTACGACGTGCGCGCCTGGGGCGCGTGCTACGGCGCGCGGTTCCTTCTCGCGCTGCAGCGAGCGAAGGCGGTGCCCGATGGTCTCCTGCCGGAGGTACGCGCGGCCACGGAGTGGTATCTCGCAGCGCTGCAGAAGTTCGAGATTCCCGAGGTGGGTGGATGGAACTACGCGCGCGATGCGGGCGCCGAAACGCCGTGCGCGGCGAGTGCGTTCATGACACCTGCCTGTCTGCAGACGATGTTTGAGGCGCGGTCCCTGGGCTACACGGTCGATGCGACCGTCGTCGAGCGCGCGCTCGCGGCGCTTGAGCGCTGCCGCACGGACGATGGCAACTTCGCGTACGCCGCGCAGCAACAGGCTCGTCGGCAGACGCGGATGATCCCTGGCGCCGTGGGGCGCATGGTCAGCGGCGAACTGGCGCTGTTCCTGGCCGGGCGAAGCGACAAGGCGCGCGTGCAAGCAGCCGTCGAGGCATTCGTTCGTCACTGGGGCGACCTCGAAGTGCGCCGCGCCAAGGGCGGGACGCACCTTCCGCCGTACGGAGTCGCGCCGTACTACTTCTGGTTCGCGCACTACCACGCGGCACAGGCGGTCGAGGTGCTGCCCGAACCGCGCCGCAGCGAACTCCGCGCGCAACTCAACTGGCTGCTGTGGCAGACGCGCGAGGACGACGGCACTTGGAACGACCGCGTGTTCCGACGCTCCGCTGCGTACGGCACCGCGATGGCGATGATGTCCGCGCTGATGCCGACCAGTGCGCCGCCGAGCGATTGGAAGTGAGATTCTTCTGGACTCCGTGCGCGCGCGGAGTACCATTCGCTCCTCGATGCCTCCTACCAAGATTCCGGACGCTCCCATCGCCGCACCTTCCGTCATCACGCCGGCGATCGTCGGCAGCACGGTGCCCGCGGCAGAGCCCGTGCGCGCGAAGCCTGGTCAGGTCTCGCTGAATGGCGGATGGACCGTCGAGGATTCCGCGGACTTGTATCAGGTCCGCCTGTGGGGCAAGGGGTTCTTCGATGTGAACGCGAAGGGACACGCGGTCGTTCGTCCGACGCGCGTGGCGGGGCACGAAGTCGATCTGTGCGAGGTCGTCAGCGGCATGCGCGAGCGCGGACTGCACACTCCCGTGCTCTTGCATTTCAGCGACCTGCTTGAGCGCCGCATGCGGGACATGCGAGAGGCGTTCACGCAGGCGATCGAGGAGAACGCCTACAAGGGGTCGTACCTCGGCGTGTATCCGATCAAGGTGAACCAGCAGCGACGCGTCGTCGAAGAAGTGCGTCGCAACGGCATGGAACTCGGCTTCGGGCTCGAAGTGGGTTCCAAGCCTGAATTGTTGGCTGTCATGGGGCTCACCACGGATTCGCCCGACCGCCTGATCATCTGCAATGGCTTCAAGGAAGAGAAGTACATCGAGTTCGTCACGCTGGCGGCGAAGCTCGGGCGGAACATCATTCCCGTCATCGAGAACATCGGTGAACTGCGCCTGATCGTCGAGGCTGCGCAGCGTTTCGATGTGCGACCGAAGATCGGCGTGCGCATGAACCTCTCCACGCCGGGCGCAGGTCGTTGGCGCCACTCATCTGGCGTCAAGGCGAAGTTCGGCCTCTCGCTCAGTGAAGTGCTCGAGACGCTCGACTACCTCAAGTCCATCGGCATGGCGGACTGCCTCCAGCTGCTGCATTGCCACATGGGCAGCCAGATCCACGACATCCGTCAGGTCAACAACGGCGTGAACGAACTCGCGCGCATCTATGCGGACCTGACCAAGATGGGTGCGGGCCTTCAGTACCTCGATGTGGGCGGTGGTCTCGGCATCGACTATGACGGCAGCCAGACATCCTTCGAGTTTTCGATGAACTACTCGCTCGTCGAGTATGCCAACGCGGTCGTCTACAAGGCCATGAGCGTTTGCGACGAGGAGGGTGTGCCGCATCCAACGATCGTGACGGAGTCCGGTCGTGCGATGGTTGCGCAGCAGTCGGTCCTCATCTTCGATGTGCTCGGCGCAAATCGGCCCGATCGCGTGCGGGTGCCGAAGTCGCTCAGCGGCGTTCCGCCGATCGACGGTGAGATTCCCAGGCCAGTGACGGACCTTTGGGAACTGCTCGGTTCCATCAACGCGCGGCGACTGCTCGAGCAGTATCACGATGCGCTCGAGGCGCGCGAGGAGGCGATGCGCCTCTTCTCCGTGGGGTATCTGCCGCTGCAGCACCGTGCGCTCGTGGACCAGTTGTTCTGGGCGATCTGCGCCAAGGTTCGCGACGTGGCTCGTGAACTCGGCGATCGCATGCCGGAGGAACTGTCAGACCTCGATTCATCCCTCAGCGATACATACTTCTGCAACCTCTCCGTCTTCCAGAGCTTGCCTGACATCTGGGCGATCAATCAACTTTTCCCGATCATGCCGATCCACCGGCTCGACGAGAAGCCGACCCGCAAGGCAACGCTGGCGGACATCACCTGCGATTCCGACGGCAAGGTTGATCGCTTCGTGGATGACCACGACATCAAGCGCTGCCTGGAAGTGCACGACTTCGAGGATGGGGCGACCTACCTGCTCGGGTGTTTCCTCGTGGGTGCTTATCAGGAGACGCTCGGCGACCTGCACAACCTGTTCGGCGACACGCATGTTGCGCACATTCGACTCGACGCGAACGGGCAGTGGTGGGTCGACGAGATCGTCGAGGGCGACTCGATCGCGGAAGTCCTGAAGTATGTGCAGTTCGACGCGACGGAACTCGGCGGGATGATCCGCCGCGAATGTGAGCGGGCGGTGCGCAAGAAGCTGCTCTCGCCGAAGGAGAGCAAACTGCTCATGAAGACCTACGAGAACGGGCTTGCGGGCTACACATACCTCGAGCCGCAGCGCAGTCCGATCGAGGACTGAGTAGGACTGACCAGTCCTGACCGCCGCAGCGCGCGTTGGGGGTATCAATCCGTCGAGTCGCTCGCAGGATTGCTCTCAGTATCGCTTTGGGTATCGCTTTGGGGATCGCGGGTCCGCAGCGGCTGCGCGGGGATTCCTGCAGGCTCAGGCTCTGGCGATATCTGCAGCAGTTCGATCTCGATCTCGTCGTCGCCGTCGTCCTGACGAACGGTCACCTGCTGTTGCCGCGCGAGTTCGAGGAGCGCCAGGAACAGTCCGATCATCTCGCCGCGTGAACGCCCCTCGAAGATGCGTCGCATGCCGAGCCGTCGGTTCTCGCTGCGTGCGAGTCGATCGACCAGGTCCGCCTGATGCAGCGAGATCGGCGTGTCGTCGTACTCGACGCGGTGGTCGCCGAGGCGCGACACATCCACCGACTGCATGATGCGCTCGAACGCCTCAATCAGGTCGAGCACATGCGCGTCATCGATCTCGACCGCGAAGTCCTCTGGCGCTGCGGGATCCTCGCCTCCATGCGATCCCGCGGTGAATCGCCGCGCACTTTCATCGCGCAGGCGCTCGAGCGTGCCCGCCGCCGTGCGAAAGCGCTGGTACGCGAGCAGTTGCCGAACGAGGTCCGAACGCGGATCGATCGTCTCGCTGCGCGAATCCCGACCATCGGCGTCGCCCGCCGCCGTGGCGGGCGAGAGCGTGCGGCTCTTGATCTCCACCAGCGTGGCGGCCATCACCAGAAACTCACCAGCCAGTTCAACATCGATGCGGTTGATCTGCCGCAGCAGTTGGAAGTACTGCTCCGTGATGAGCGCGATCGGGATGTCGGCGATGTCCACCTCGGCACGCCGAACCAGGTACAGGAGCAGATCGAGCGGGCCTTGGAAACTCGCCAACCGCACCTCGTAATCATCCTGATGTGCCATGTGACGGGAGCGTATCCAGTAGCCTCCAGCTCATGAAGTCCCAGACGGTGTCCGCGGACCCAGTTTTCATGGCGGAAGTGATCGAGGCAGAGGCGCGGGCGCTCAGCGCGATCGCCACCGACCTCCGCGGACCAGCAGGCAGTCGATGGTGTGCAGCGCTCGACCTCCTCGAACGGTGCGAGGGACATGTGGTTGTCTCGGGCATGGGCAAGTCGGGGCTCGTGGGGATGAAGGTGTCGGCCACGCTGGCAAGCCTCGGTCAGCCATCGCACTTCATCCATCCCGCGGAGGCGCTGCACGGCGATCTTGGCCGACTGCGCAAGGGAGATGTTGCGCTGCTCCTGTCCTACAGCGGTGAAACCGCCGAGATCGTCGACCTTGCGCTGCACTTGAAGGCCGATGGGGTGGCGCGCGTTGGCATCTCGACTCGGCAAACCACGGCGCTCGCGCGCCTGTGCGATGCGCATGTTGCTCTCGGTGACATCGTGGAGGCATGCCCTCTGAACCTGGCCCCGACGGCCAGCACCACCGCCATGGTTGCGGCGGGGGATGCCATTGCCCTCGCGCTCGCGCGTCGTCGGGACTTCCGCGCGGATGACTTCCACCGTCACCATCCAGGCGGGCTGCTCGGCGCCGGACTTCGCCCGATCACGGATGTGCTGCGCTTTCGGGTTGGTGCAAACCTGCGCGTGGTGCGAGACACCGCCACGGTGCGTGAGGCTCTCGCGCAAGCAGGCGAGGATCGGCGCGCGGGTGCCATCTTGCTCGTGGATGGTGGCGAACGACTGTCAGGCATCTTCACCGATGGTGACCTGCGCCGACTGGTGCATCAGGGTGCTGCGGATTGGCTCGATGGCCCCATGGCGAAGGTGATGACGGCGCGCCCCATCTGCCTCACGGTGGCTGCGGTTGTTCGTGACGCGGTGCGTCTCGTTCAGGACCGCCGTGTCGACGAAGTGCCAATCGTGGACCTCAGCGGAAGGCCGATTGGCATGGTCGATGTGCAGGACCTGATCGCGCTGCGGGTGGTGGAGAGCTGATCGGTGGAGCTTGCGCTCGGCGAGATCGATGGCGATGTGATGGTGGTTCGCGTGGATGGCGGACTCAATCAGGCAACGGCCCAGCAGATCGGCGAACAAGTGAGCGCGCTCGTGGCGGGGGGCGTGCGCCATGTCATTGTCGACTGTTCATCGCTGACGGTGCTGTCGAGCATCGGCATCGGTGTGTTGCTGATGCTGCACACGCGCATGAAGCACGAGGGGGGCGATGTTCGGCTGTGTGGACTGCGAGGGCTGGTCATGCAAGTGCTGCAGCTGGCCAAGCTCGACCGCATGTTCCAGTTCTACCCCGATGTCGGGCAGGCGAAGCTGTCCTTCCGCCCGCGGTCCAACTGATTGCGCCCAGCCGCTCAGCCGCCAAGCGCGCTGCGCCTCGCAGCGCACTGCTCGGCAAGCAGCGCACAGATGCGGTCCTGCAGTTTCTTTGCCTTGCCGACGGCGCCCGCTTCGCTGAGCCCATTGGCGAGCACGCTGAACGCGTAGCGCGTCCCATCGGACCCCGTCACAAAGCCGCTGAGGCAGCAGACCTTGTCGATGTAGCCGCTCTTGCACTGCACGAGCGCCACCGCTGGGTTGATCTCCTTCATGCGCTTGCGGACCGTTCCTGATCGACCCGCGACGGGGAGCGTTTCGATGAAGCGGTTGCCGATGCGTTCGTCGCGCGCCATGGAAACGAGCCATGATGTCATCCCGTCCGCCGTCACTCGATTGTCCCTCGAGAGTCCCGATCCATCGGAGATCACGAACGCTTCCGACGCGCGGCCGATGCGCGCGCGGAGTTCATCCTGCATTGCGCGGGCGCCGAGCGACCAGGACCCTGCCGCGCCAGTCTTGGCGAACGCGATCCGCTTCAGCAGGCACTCTGCGTAGAGGTTGTTGCTCTCGAAGTTGCAGTGCTCGAGCACCGTCGCGATCGGCGTTCGGAGGACCGGCCCGATGGTCTTGCCGCTCGGCGCGGCATCGGCTGCCGTGGCAGTCCGCGCCGCAGCGACGGCGACGCCTGCCGCCCGCAGTCGATGGGCAATGCACTGCGCGAGAAAGAGCGATGGATCTGCGACGGGCACGAGAATCGGCTGCTCGAGCCGCGATTTCACATTCCCGTACAAGGTCAGATCGCCGGTTTCGGGCGTTCGTGCGAACCACAGGGTGTTCTTGTCGTTCTTGCCAGTGCGGGATGTGCCCTTGTTGGTGATCGCAATCCACGGCGCCGCTGGAGTGATCGAGGTGATCTCGGGGGCGGCTCCAGCGCGCGGGGCGGCGCTCACGGCGATGCTGTTGGCGTGAAAGTTCAGCCCAAACGGTGGCGCACAGTAACTCTCATCGAGTTGATCCTTCGGCCAGGATGGGTGCGCGCCTTCGCGGACGAAGATGCGGTCGTCCACGACGATCTCGGTCAATCGCCGCACGCCCGCGGCGCGCAGCGATGCGACCCAGGTGTCGAGCAGCCGATCGATGTCCATGGCCGCATGGACCTTCCCCGATGCATCCGTGAAGGTCGACTCGGCGAGCAGTTCAGGATCGCCGAGCGCTGGATCGCCGTCACCGACGATGGTGAGGCGATCACCGTCGAGCAGCATGCGCGTGCTGAACGCAAAGTCAGCGCCGAGCACAGACAGGGCGGCGGCGGTCGTCAGCACCTTCATGTTGCTTGCCGGCGCAAGCGCATCGGCACCGCGGATGGACGCGATCGATGCGCCCGTCGTTGCGTCGCGGACGCTGACCGCGATGACCGCCTTCTTCAGTCCTGTGGCTGCGACAGCGTCGCGAACCCCCGCCGCGATGCTGTCGCGCGGAGCGCCTGGCGTCGATGCGGACGCGGTGGCAGAAAGCAGGATGGCGGCGGTGAACCCAAACGACAACCAACGCGATGTCTTCATCTATAGTGTGGTATCGGCAAAGTGTCTGGCGGTCCCACACTCAATCGGCGGTCGGCGTGGAGCGATGCCTACGCTTCACCTTCTCCGTCCCCCGTACGACCACCCACGGCATCCATCAGCCATGACCCAAAGTTCAGGAACGCACGAGAGTTTGCAGCATCGGACTGACGGGTGCATCGCTGTGTCTGGTGCGAGCGGTTATGTCGGCGGTCGGCTCGTGCCGCGACTGCTCGAAGCTGGGTATCGGGTTCGGTGCATCGTTCGGGAGCCGCGCAAGCTGAGCGCGCGCCCCTGGCGTTCGCATCCCGATGTGGAGGTCGTGCAGGGAAGCCTCACCGATGTCCCCGCCCTCACGGAGCGCCTGAAGGGATGTTCCGCCGCGTACTACCTCGTGCACTCGATGGAGAGCAGTGGTCGTGACTACGCGGAGCGCGACCGTGCGCTCGCGAGCGCCTTCGCTGGCGCGAGCGCCGCTGCAGGCGTCGGACGCATCATCTACTTGGGCGGGCTCGGCGAACTCGGACCTGGGCTGAGTGAGCATCTCTCGTCGCGCCGCGAGGTGGAGCATGTGCTCGCGAGCGCTGGCGTTCCCCTGACCGTGTTCCGTGCCGCCATGATCATCGGATCAGGGTCCGCATCGTTTGAGATCCTTCGGTACCTCGTGGAACGGCTGCCGATCATGGTCACGCCGGCCTGGGTCAAGACGGAATCGCAGCCAGTGTCCATTGCCGATGTGCTGCACTGGATGGTGCGCTGCCTGTCGGTACCTGAAACATCGGGCAAGACGCTGGAGATCGGCGGCGCAGATGTGCTGCCGTACCGCGAACTCATGCGCATCATGGCGGAGGAACTGGGACTGCGGGCGCGCGTGATCATTCCGCTGCCCGTGTTGACGCCGCGCCTGAGTTCGGGTTGGATCGGGCTTGTCACTCCCGTGTCGTACCGCATCGCACGCCCGCTCGCGGAAGGTCTCCGCAATCGCGTGGTGGTGACCAACGACTTGGCGCAGCAACTGATGCCGCACCACGCACTCGGCGCTCGCGAGTCGATCCGCCGCGCACTGGAGCGCGTCCGCCACAACGAAGTCGATACGCGCTGGTCTTTGGCAGGAGCGATTCCGGGCGATCCGGAGTGGGCAGGTGGAACGCTCTTCACCGATCGACGATCCATCACGATCGCAGCGTCGCCGGATGCGGTCTCGCGCGCGGTCTGTCGAATCGGTGGCGGTCATGGCTGGTACGCGGGGGACATCCTCTGGCGAGTGCGCGGATGGCTTGACACCCTTGTTGGTGGGCCTGGCTTGCGTCGCGGCAGACGCGACAGCGATGAAGTCGAGTTCGGCGAGGCGCTCGACTTTTGGCGAGTGGTCGGCGTGGAAAGGGGACGATCGCTTGCGCTGCTGGCCGAAATGAAACTGCCCGGCACCGCCACGCTGAACTTCGACATCGCGCCCACGCCAACGGGCGGAAGTGCACTGACCATGACCGCGCGTTTCCGACCGCGGGGAATCCTCGGGCTGCTCTATTGGTACAGCGTGCTTCCGCTGCACAACATCGTCTTTGGCGGGATGCTTCACGGCATTCGCCGCGCGGCGGAAGCTGACTGCCTGCAGCAGACCACTGATGGGGCAGTGCAGACGAAAACTTGAGTGAGGGTTCGGGTCCTGACGCCTCGTCAGGTGCCGACGCGCAGCCGCACGAATGCCTTGATCGAAACACCCTTGGGCAGCATCTCGCGAACGGACTTCTTGTCGTCCTTCACGAACTTCTGGCCAAGGAGGGTGGTTTCCTCAAAGTACTTGCGCAACTTGCCGGCAGCCATCTTTTCGACGATGTCCGCTGGCTTTCCAGACTCAGCGGCTTCCTTGAGGGCTTCGTCGCGCTTGGTTGCAACGAGGTCTGCGGGAAGCCCATTCTCATCGACAGCCATCGGCGTGGGAACCGCGGCAGCGATGTGCTGGCAGATGCCTGTTGCCAGTTCCTCGGTCAGCGGTCCCTCGAACTGCAGCAGCACACCGAGCTTGTGGTCGTGGTGGATGTACTGCGAGAACGAACCTCCATCGAGGCGAGTGCCTCGAGCGAAGGAGATGTTCTCGCCAGTCTTGATGCGAACCGTATCGAGCCGAGCGGTCATCGAGTCGCTTGCGGACACCGCGCCCGCGCCAAGCGAAAGCGCCATGGTGGCAAGCTCGCCTGCCATCGAACGGAACTCCTCGTTCTTCGCAGTGAAGTCGGTTTCCGCACGCACCTCGACGATCGCAGCCTTCGAACCGTCGATTGAAATGGCGATGCAGCCTTCGCCGGCAGCGCGGTCGCTGCGAGCGTCCATCTTCCCCTTGAGCCGCTCACGCAGCAGCGCCTCGGCCTTCGCCAGATCGCCGCCCGTCTCGGTGAGCGCTGCGCGGCAGTCGCCGAAGCCAAGTCCGGTGTTGTTGCGAAGCGCCATCACCAGTTTCGCATCGATGTTCACGGTTTCCATGGGGCTGTCCTCGTCGTCTCTACTGTTTCGGGCTGGCGGAACTCAGGGTGTTTGCGCAGTGGTCTCTGGCGGTGTGGTGCCGGCAGCCTGCATCGGAGCATCGTCCGCCGGCAGACCGCCACCCACATCATCCACTCGGAAGCGGCTTCGAACGCTGCGGCGGCGTGGCGCGGCAGGTGAACCAGCATCATCGGCAGCACCTTCGGCGGGGGCCGGGGCCGATGTTTGACGACTGACCTTGCCCTCCTGCACCGCGGCGGCAAGTTCACGCAGGATCAAGTCGATCGAACGCATCGAATCGTCGTTGCCTGGAATCGGGATGTCGGCAAAATCGGGATCGCCGTCGGTGTCGATGAGGCAGATCGTCGGAATCCCAAGGTTCTTCGCTTCGCGCACCGCATTGGACTCGCGGTTCACATCGATGACCACGAGCGCGGCAGGCAGCTTCGACATGCTGCGCACGCCATTGAGGTTGCGGTGGATCTTCTTGAGTTCGCGGGCGAGCTGCGACTCCATCTTCTTCGAGTAATTCTTGATGCCCCCGGTCTGCACGAGCCCTTCGAGTTCTTCCAATCGGCGCAGCCGTTCACGCACGGTGCGGAAGTTCGTCAGCAGTCCACCGAGCCAGCGTTCCGTGATGTACGGCATCTGGCACGCCGTGCAGTGCGATTCGACCGCGCCGCGCGCCTGCCGCTTGGTGCCGACGAAGAGAACATCCTTGCCCTCGGCGACCGTACGGGTGATGAACTTCTTTGCGAGAAGCAGACCCTTGATCGTCTCGCGGATGTCGATGATGTGGATCTGGTTCTTGATCCCCTGGATGTAGGGGCCCATCTTGGGGTTCCAGTTCGACCGCCGTTGGCCGAAGTGGATGCCGGCTTCGATGAGTTCGTTGACAAGTGACATGGAGAATTCCTCTTTCGGACACCCCCACCGAGAAGTGGAGGCAGCGACACCCGAGCTTCGGCCGGTGACCTGACGGTGCCGAGCGCTCGTCTGAAGGGCGCTTGCGGGGGGGAAAAGATTTTCGCGGCACCCACCCACCGAGGTGAACGCCGCCTCCCAGTTCGCTGCCACAACGCTGCAGCAGTCCGAAATGGGAAGTCGCGCAGGCTAGCAGGGCAGTGCCTTCACCGCAAGGCATGCGTTCACAGCGCGTTGTGAAACGCCAAAGGGCTGCCGCGAGGCGTTTCTATGATCCCCGTCCTCCCATGATCGACAAGGTATTCAAGGCGTATGACGTGCGAGCCACCTATCCGCAGCCGCTCAACGAGGCAATCGCCTGGAAGGTGGGGCATGCGGCAGCGGAGTGGCTGACTGACCGCGCGCAGCGGGACGGGCTTGATCACCCTCGCATGCGTCACATTGTCGTCGGGCGGGACATGCGCAAGAGTTCCCCGTCGCTTGCCGAGGCGCTGAAGCGCGGCATCCGCGACTTCGGGGCGCATGTGGTGGATGTCGGCATGGTGGATACGCCCATGACCTACTTCGCGATCAACCACCTGCAGTGCGCGGGTGGCATCGAAGTGACCGCGAGCCACAACCCCGCGAACTACAACGGATTCAAGATCAGCCGTGCGCATGCGAAGCCCGTGGGGACGGGCAGCGGGCTTGAGGCGATCCGCGAACTGGCGCGAGGAGCGGTGGAGGGCGAGGGCGAACGGCACGCGGGGCGTGAGGAGTCGGTCGACCTGTGGGGGGCGTACCGCGATCACTTGCTTCGCCTGCTGCATCCGTCGGTGCTCGAGGGTTCTCGAGTGCTGCGCATCGGCATCGATGCAAGCAACGGCATGGCGGGGACGATGGTGCCTCGCGTGCTTGGTGGAGTGCCGGGCTTCAACATCGTTCCGCTCCACTTCGACAATTCCAGCGGCACTTTCGCGCATGAGCCGAATCCGCTCGTCGAGGCGAACCTGCGCGAGGTCCAGGAGGCAGTGCGCGCGGGGAGCCTGGATTTCGGCGTGTGTTTCGACGGCGATGCGGATCGCTGCGTCATCGTCGATGAGCGGGGCGCGACCGTGGGCTGCGACCTGCTGCTCGCCGCGCTTGCGCAGATGACGCTGCATGGGAAGCAGGGCGCTGCGGTCGTGTACGACCTGCGCAGTTCACGCAGCGTGCGCGAAGCGATCGAGGAAGCGGGGGGCGTTCCAGTGGAGAGTCGTGTCGGACATGTCTTCATGAAGGCAAAGCTCGCCGAGACGGCAGCGCCGATCGGCGGCGAGTTGTCGGGGCACTTTTACTTCGCGGACATGTTCAACGCCGACAGCGGCATTCGCGCGCTGCTTGCGGTGGCGAGCCTGGTGGCGGCGCGCGGGCGAACGCTGTCGGAGATCATCCAGCCGTTCCGTCGCTACGCGCAGTCTGGCGAGATCAACTTCGAGAACGCGGACAAGCTGCAGGCAATCGAGCGTCTCAAGGCGGCGTATCCCGATGCGCCGACGAGCGATCTCGACGGGCTGTCGCTTGATGCGGGTGAGTGGTGGTGCAATGTGCGGCTCAGCAACACGGAGCCGCTGCTCCGCCTCAATCTGGAGGCGCGCGATCAGGCAACCGTCGATCGTCAAGTGTCGGTGCTCGCGCCCATCCTTGGGCACCGCGTGGATCACTGATGCATCGTGACCGCTCGGCGCTGGTTTCGCGCGCGGACCAACGGGCTGCGCACTATGCTTGCAATCGTCATGGCAACCATTGAGCGCGACACGGCAGTCTTCGTCCTCGAATCCCTCTCGGGCAGCAAGGCGCGTTTGAGCGTGCCTCGAAGCAACTACGAGATCGAGCTGCTCATGGAAGGTGCGACCGCCGACCTCGAGGTCGGCAAGCGCGTGCGCGGCGTCGTGCATGCGCGTGCGCTTCGCATGCATCAGGCTGCGGCTGGCGGAACCTTCATCGAGCCTGTGCAGGGGGCCCCGCGCATCGTTCAAGGTCGCGTGCTCGCGACCGACACGCAGTCCAATTGCGTGTTGCTGCACGCGGGCGTGCCGATGTGGGTTCGCGTCCCGCAGGGTCAGGCGGCGGCGGACTTCGTCACGGGTGAACTGCTGAACTTCTATGTGGAGTCGGGCGCAGCGCTGCGGCGCTCTGCAGCAGACGCGACCTGAGCGTCAGCCAATTCGACTCGTCGACGGCCATCGAACGGCTGATTTCCCTCGACCGGTCCGTTGGATTGCCAACGCACTTCACTGAATCACGGCATCACGGCATCACGGAGGCGCAGCGATCGCACTGAGCACCCGCTTGCGCGTGCCGGGCCCGTCGTAGACGGCAACTTCGCCGGCACCGATGCGGTCCACGCCGACTCGCACGAGCGTTGAACCAGCGCCGCTTCGCACGCTGATCGCACCACCATCCGCATCGCTCGCGGCGCCGGCAACGACCACACCCTTGCCGCTGGCGTTCGAGAGATTCAGCAGTCCGCCCGCCGCGGATCCGCCGATGCCAGCCACACGCGTTCCACCCTGCAGGAACGAGAGGATGGCTGAATCGTTCGCCGCCACTTCCAGCATCGCTGCTGGCATCCGCTGACCGTTGGTGAGCGTGATGCGCGCGCCCGCTTCTGCCCGCGCGGTCAAGGAAAGCGTCTCCGCGCCGCCTGGCGCAAAGAGCGCAAGCGTGCCACCACTGCTGACGGTCGGCGACTCGAGCAAGGCCGCGCGCGATCCATCGCGAGCCGCAACGCCGACCGATCCGCCGTGCGGAAGCGCAACCGCCTGCACTGCAACGCTGCCATCGTCCTGTGAAATCCGGATCATCCCGCCGTTGACGGGCGTTGCGCCGAGCGCCGCCGCCTCCTTCCCATCGGCGGTGCGAATGCTGACGCCGCTCGAAGCAGGCGTGGTCGTGGCAGCAATGCGGGGATTGCCCTGCGCATCCGTGATCAACAGCGCGGGGGCCCCGCCCTCGGTCCGCAGGATCGCGCCGCTGCCGTCCGCCGCGGTCGCTTCAACTCGTCCGCCCTCTGGTGTCGCATAGATCCCTGCAACGCCTTGCTCAGCACCGTTCCAGACAGCGATGTCTCCGCCGCTTGGATTCGCCCCCAAACGCAGCGCATTCTTGCCTGTGTTGCCCCACACATCGAGCTGCCCGCCATGCTGACCGATTCCCGCGAGCAGAACGACCTTGTCGCCTTGATCGACCACTTCAAAGCGTCGCGCGCGCACGACATCAGGAGTCCGTGTCGACTGCGTGGCAGCGAGCACGATGACGCTCACGCCGATGCACGCAAGGGTGATCGCACCGGTGCGCCAACGACGCGACTCGCGGCGCGCGTCGGACAGCTGCCGTTCGATTGCGTCAAGCCGCTGCGTGAGTGATGTGTTGGACTCGGGTCTGCGGTGGTCGTTCAGCATGAATGCATCTCCTCGTCGGTTAGCATACGAACCACTGCATTTCCCGCACGACACGCTGATGCGACCATGACCATCATCGATCATCCCACACCCGCTGCAAGCGTGACGCTTCGTGCCCAGCGCGCGCGCGATGGCGCCCTTGCCGCGCTGCAGTCGCTTCAAGAGGAGGATGGGCATTTCTGCGCCGAACTCGAGGGCGATTCGATCCTTGAGTCGGAGTATCTCCTGATGAAGTGGGTGTTGGGCCAGGAGTCGGCGCCGATGGCGGATGGTCGGCCGGGTCGCGAAACGCTCGAGCGAATCGAACGGGTGCTCCGAGCGCAGCAGCGCGCCGACGGCGGATGGGGGCAGTATCCAGGCAGTGCGACGGATCTTTCTGCAACAGTCAAGGCGTATCTCGCGTTGAAGCTCGCAGGCGATTCGGCGGACGCCCCGCACATGCAGCGCGCCCGTCAGCAAGTGCTCGCGCTCGGTGGCGCCGAGCGCTGCAATTCCTTCTCGAACTTCTATCTCGCTGCGCTCGGACAGGTGCCGTGGTCCGCCGTGCCGACGATCCCGCCTGAAGTGCTGTGGTTGCCGCGCTGGTTCTTCTTCCACCTCTCGAAGGTGAGCGCATGGAGCCGCACCATGATCCTGCCGTTGGCGATCGTGAGCGCGCTCCGCCCGACGCGAAAGCTGGACGCACGGCAGGGGATCGATGAGCTGTTCATCGACTCGCGTGAACGCGCTCGCCTGTATCAGCGCCCCGATGGATCGCGCTTCTGGCGGCGCGTGTTCGGCGGCATCGACTCGCTGTTGAAGGTGACCGAGCGCTTCGGTGGCACGCCGCTGCGCCGCCGCGCGATCAGCGAAGCGTTCGAGTGGATCATGCGGCGCGCAAGCCAGGAGACGCCCGCGCCGACGGCAGGGCTTGGCGCGATCTTTCCTCCGATGGTCTACCTGCAGATCGTGATGCACGCGCTGCGCATCCCACGCAGCGACCCGCGCGTGGTGCGGGCGGAGCGCGACCTCGATGCGTTCTTCATCGAAGACGAGGAGGGGATCCGCATCCAGCCCTGTTTCTCGCCGGTGTGGGACACGGGCATTGCGCTCTATGCGATGAACGACTGTGGACTCGATGCCACTGACCGCTCCGCTGCACGCGCTGCCTCATGGCTCGTGCGGAAGGAGGTCTCGTTCCGCGGCGACTGGGCGGACAATTGTTCGCCCGACGCCCCGAACGGCGGGTGGGCGTTCGAGTTCGACAATGCCTGGTACCCCGACTGCGATGACACGGCGATGGTGGCGATGGCGCTCGCGCGCACGGGCGGTGCGGCGGCATCCGCAGCGGGCGAACGCGGCGTCGAGTGGCTGCTCGCGATGCAGAACGATGACGGTGGCTGGGCTGCGTTTGACCGCACCCAACACCGACCGATCCTCGAGTGCGTTCCATTCGCCGATCACAACGCGATGCAGGATCCATCATGCCCCGACATCACTGGTCGGGTCCTCGAGTGCCTCTCCTGGCATGGTCTGCGCGTGGGGCATCCCGCGATTGATCGCGCCGTGCGCTACATCCGCTCGCATCAGGAGAGCGAGGGGTGCTTTTTCGGGCGCTGGGGAGTCAATTACATCTACGGAACATGGCAGTCGGTGATCGGTCCGATCCGCTGCGGTGTCGGTCGGGACGAGCCATGGATCGTGCAGGCGGGCGAGTGGATTCGCTCGGTCCAACAGCCCGATGGATCGTTCGGTGAAACGGCGGATTCCTACATCGATCCGCGGCTGAAGGGGCAGGGACCATCGACCGCATCACAGACGGCATGGGGCGCGATGGTGTTGCAGGAGGTCTTCGGTCCGCGCGACCGCGGGCTCGAGCGCGCGATCGCGTGGCTTTGTGACACGCAGCTTGATGCGGGCGCGGCGATCGATCCTGCGCGGAATCCGGATGGCGATCCCGCTGGATCGTGGTGCGAGCGCTTCTTCACTGGCACTGGGTTTCCGCGCGTCTTCTACCTGCGCTACCACCTCTACCGTCTCTACTTCCCGCTGATGGCGCTCGGGCGCTTCGCATCGGCGCGCGAAACCGAACGCAGCCCGCGTCAGAACGGCGCCGCGGATTGATAGACAACGCGTTCGCCGGTTGCGGGGTGGGTGAACGCGAGCAGTGTCGCGTGCAGGCAGAGGCGCGGGGCGAGTCGCAGGAGTTCCTCGGGCGCGTAGAGATCGTCGCCAAGCATCGGGTGACCGATCGTCAGCATGTGCAGCCGCAACTGATGTGATCGCCCCGTGTGCGGCTCAAGCCGAACGCGGGTGCGCGCGGGGTTCGAGAGGCGTTCCACGACCTTCCAGGCGGTGACGCTCGGCCGACCATGCTCGTGATCAATGCGCTGACGCGGCGGGTTCGCCAAGTCCTTGGCGATGGGTAGGTCGACCACGCCGCGTTCATCGGTGCAGTGACCACCGACGAGCGCCTCATACTCCTTGCGCACGGAGCGTGCCTCGAACTGCATCGAAAGCGCTCGGTGCGTCGCGGCGTCGAGCCCGAGCACC
This sequence comes from Planctomycetota bacterium, assembly GCA_009926625.1. Lineage (GTDB taxonomy): Bacteria > Planctomycetota > Phycisphaerae > Phycisphaerales > SM1A02 > F1-60-MAGs104. The sequence continues at coordinate 79,384 of RFON01000003.1, read as the reverse complement.
ATCAGGCCACTCGTGTCTCGATCGAGTCGGTGCACGATGCGCGCGCCCGCGAAGTCCTCCGCAACTCGGCGCGCAATGCAATCCGCCTTCGCCTCGCCGATGCCGGGCACCGACAGAATGCCATGTTGCTTCTCGATGACGATCAGGTGTGCATCCGCATGCACCGCCGTGTAGCCGCGACCTACAATCGCATGTGGCTCGCCATCGTCGTCGGCAGTCTCTTCCATGCGATTCATCATCCCATACATCGCCGCGGCACACGCCCTGCTCGCCGTTTCTTGCTCCGCACCACAGGCATCGCCGCCGAGCGTGAAGCCGGCGACCGAGGATCCGGCTGCGTGGCGAGCGTCGGAGTCGGCATGGCTGCGCAAACACACCCAGCTGACCTTTCCTGATCGCTTCGTGAAGGCAGGGGAAGCGTATTTCTCGCCTGACGGTCGACAGATCATCTTCCAAGCGGTCGAGCAGCCGTCGTCAGGCGCCGCGCCCGATGATGCCTATTCGATGTACATCGCTGAACTCGGCTCAGATGCTGAGGGCAAGCCGCTGCTCTCGCGCATCGAGCGAATCAGTCCACCCAAGTCGGCCAACACCTGCGGCTGGTTCGAGCAGTCGCGCCCTGGAATGGTGCTGTACGGTTCGACGATCACGACGCCAGCCGTGACGGATGCGCCGGGATACCAGCGCGGAACCGGTCGGTACAAGTGGCAGTTCCCGCCTGAGATGCGGATCGTGGAGATGGCGACAGCGGATGCCGCGAGCATCGCGTCTGGCCGCTCGCAGCCGAAAGTGATCGTCGGTGATGGGCGTGCGTACGCAGCGGAGGGATCGACCACGCGCGATGGTCGCAGCCTTCTGTACTGCTCGCTTGAGAGCGGTCAAGGAGACTTGCGCGTCCTCGACATGCCCAGCGGACTGCATGTCACCATCGTGAACGCACCCGGCTACGACGGTGGACCATTCTTCTCGCCCGATGAGCGGCGCATCTGCTATCGGTCGGACCGCCGCGGAGACAGCTTGCTGCAGGTGCAGGTGGCCGATCTCGTGCGCGATGCCGACGGGCGAATCGTCGGCAGTGCCAATGAGCGGCAACTCACGGACAACGAGCATGTCAACTGGGCACCGTTCTGGCATCCCAGTGGAACGATGATCGTGTACGCATCGAGCGAGGTCGGTCACAACAACTATGAGATTTTCGCAGTCACGACGGATGTCGCCGCGGCGCCGACTCGCACGCGCGTGACCCAGGCGCAGGGAGCGGATGTGCTGCCCGTTTTCGATGCGACGGGTCGGCGCATGATGTGGACGAGCCAGCGCGGCGAGGGGCGTTCAAGCCAACTGTGGATCGCCGACTTCGTGCGCGCGGGCGCTTCGACGCCATGATCGGTGAAAGCCCATGAGCGTGTTCGACGAACGCCGCCACCTGATCCCGTTCCGCAGTCAGTTGCTGCCGCAACTCTTCGCCGACACGCTCGTCATCGGCGCAGGCGTGGCGGGGCTCCGCGCCGCGATTGAAGCGGCGCGTCATGGGTCGGTGACGGTGCTTGCCAAGGGGCCGATGGACCTCTCGAACACGCAGTGGGCGCAGGGCGGCATCGCAGCAGCGCTCGCCAAGGACGATTCGCCCGATGCACATGAACGCGACACGCTCGTCGCAGGCGCTGGCCTGTGCGACGAGGACGCGGTCCAGACGCTTGTGCGCGAGGGACCATCGGAGATCGAATGGCTGCAGTCGGCTGGGATGCGCTTCGACGCTGGCGACGAGGGGGTTTCGCTCGGGCGCGAGGGCGGTCATGGTTGCGCGCGCATCCTGCACGCCGATGGTGACCAGACTGGGCGAGCCCTGATGCGAACGCTGATGGATGCGACCGCTCGCACGCCTGGGATCCGCGTGTTCGACCGTTGTTTCGCGATCGATCTGTGCACGGACGGTGCGCAGCGCGTCACTGGCGCCCTGACCTGGCACCCGCGTTTCGGGTTGCAGGTGCTGTGGGCGCGCGCCACGATCTTGGCGGCCGGCGGGGCGGGGCAGGTCTACCGCGAGACATCGAATCCGCGCGTGGCGACGGGCGACGCGATCGCGATGGCCTGGCGCGCCGGCGCACTGGTGCAGGATGTCGAGTTCATGCAGTTTCACCCGACGACGCTCTATGTCGCCGGTGCACCGAGGCATCTCATCAGCGAAGCGGTGCGCGGCGAGGGTGCGCGCCTGGTCGATCGCCAGGGTGTGGCAATCATGCACGGCCGCCATGCGCAGGCCGATCTCGCGCCGCGCGATGTGGTGACGCGCGGCATCGTGGAGCACCTTGCAGGCGCAGGGGATTCGCACGCGTTTCTCGATGCAAGGCATCTCGGCAGCGACGGCTTCGCGCGCCGCTTCCCTGGGCTCGCGCGCATGCTCGCTGAGTACGGCATCGATGGTGGGCGTGACCTCATCCCCGTTCATCCAGCCGCGCACTACACCATCGGCGGCGTATGGACGGACCTCGACGGCCGGACTTCGCTCCAAGGTCTGTACGCGTGCGGCGAAGTCGCATCGAACGGCGTGCATGGCGCGAATCGGTTGGCGAGCAACAGCTTGCTCGAGGGGCTCGTGTTCGGTCGGCGCGCGGTGCAAACATCGATCCGTGATTCGCTGCCTGATGCAGTGCCGATGCAGTGGGAGAGCAAGGTCCGGTCCTCGGTGGCGGGCGAACTGGATCTCGACGATGTGCGATCGAGCCTGCGCAGCGCGATGTGGCGAAATGTCGGCATCGTGCGCGAGGGGGCAAAGATGCGCGACTGCATCGACATGTTCGCGTTCTGGGGGCGATACGCCCTCGGGTCCGTGTTCGATGCGCCGAGCGGCTGGGAGACGCAGAACCTGCTGACGGTCGGTCATCTCATGACTCGGGCGGCGCTCGAGCGCCGTGAGTCGCGCGGCGCGCACACGCGAGTCGACTGGCCCACCGAGGATTCAAACGGTCCGCGGCACCTGCTGTGGCGCAAGGGGGATTCGAATCCGCTCTGGCGACCCGTGCTGCGTGCGGTGCGGGGCGGTGCCTGATGATCGCTCGAAGCGTTCACGCTGCGGAAGTCCTTGAGCGATTGGGGTGGATGTTCCCGCCAGCGCGCTGGCTGGCACCTTCTGCGCTGTGCTTCGCCGCACTGTGCGGCTGCGCGGAGGAACGCACCGTGCATGTCAAGCGGGGCGCAAGCAAGTTCGGGCTCGAGTCCCCGGTCGGAACGGAAACCACCATGCCGGACGGGACGCGCGTGGTCATCGTGGATGAACTTCCCTCGCGCGCGGCGGAGGACGGCTCGCAGCCGATCGGATCGTTCATCGTGCCGCAACCGGAGTACACCGCGCCGCCCTACAGCCCCGCCGCGCTGCAACCGCTGCCCAAGCCGAAGCCGCGCCCGACCGAGGAACTCAAGTTGCGCGAGGAGTTGCCGGACGGCACAGTGGTGCTGCGAGCGTTGATGCCGGAGCATGTCGTGTCGCACTTCAGTTACGCGCTGAAGAACCGTGAGTACGCGCCCTTCTATGCGCAGATGCTTGCTCGCGATGCGCGCGCCGCGTACGAACGGGCGGGCGGCGAGGCAGCGTTCGTGGCATGGGCGGATGGCAACCGAAAGGATCTCCTCGCGTTCATCACTCGCATCGCATCGGGGTGGAATGGCGCACTCGTCATTGCCGACCGCTCCGCACCCATGCGTCTGCGATACCGACTTGATCGCCGGACGCTCCCCGACATCCGCTTCGAGGTCATCGAGATCGACAATGAAGCGGGGGGGCTTCGCCTCGCGATGGTGCGGTGAGGCAACGCGAGCTTCGCGGGCACGCCGCCGAAGGATCACTCGAAGCGACCGCGGTCGAGCACATCGAGGTTGTACAGCGCGCGAAGGTCCTTCGCGGTGAGATGCTCCAGTTGCTCGAGTTCGCGGAGCGCCTTGCGCGCCTTGCGGATGCCGAGGCGCCCGAGCATGGCAAACTTGGATGAAAGGATGTCGCGCAGGTTCGCTGTCGTGTTGCGGGCATGGCCAGCGGGGTACATCACGAGACCGCTGTCGAGTTTCCTGCCATCGGTCGTTTCGATCGTCAGCGATGTCGGGATGCCGTCGGGATAGCGGCGGTCGTACTCCGCGCCGCCATGTTCAAAGGTGATCTTGCTCATCAGCGATCGTGTCACTGGATCGTGGATGGCCTCGGCGGAGTAGTCGTGGGGACCGAGCATGATCGCCTTCCACCAGGCATCGCCAGTGGAGGGCAATCCCTCGCCGCCAGCCGCTTCATGCGCCTCGAATGCCTTTCTCAGCATCGTCGACACGATGTACACCATCGAGTGGTCCGCGCTCTGACGCGTGTGCGGGTCGCGCTTTGCCGGATCGCCGATGATCGAGAACGCCGGCTCGTACGCGGTGATGCGGATGGCCGCGATCCGTTCGGGCGAGGCAAGCAGGTCCGCGTGGGCGACCAGCAGGTCGATCAGTCCCTGCAGCGCCCCGGCAGATTGGTGCTCGTAGAGGCCGAGCTTGAAGTGCATGCCCATCACGGCGAAGTCATCACCTGCGAAGCCAAGCACCAGGTCGAAGGGGCTGTCGCCCTGCGTTTTCTGGAACTGGCGGAACATGCTTTCGGGATTGCGGAAGATGTCGCGCGGACCGAGGAAACCGCGCATCGATCGCTGCATCGACAACACTGCGGCTTCCGTGCTCAACGCTGCCGACGCCCCCTTGGAGTCGGACAGTTGCTTCCCCGCGCGGATCGCACGCCAGGGGATGTAATGCGCAACGGTCATGCCGATGGCGCTCTCGATCTCCTCCGCCGTCGCGCCGAGCATCGCGCCGTAGACGGCGCTGCTCGCGATCGCACCATGCACCACATGATCGATCTTGTAGGTCTTCAAGCTGAAGACTTCGGCGAGCCGCCCTCGGATCTCGTCGATGGCGATCATCCCTCGCAGCGCCGCGGCTCCATCGAGGCGCGCAATCTGCGCGGCCGCGATCGCGACGGGGTAGAAATCGTTGTGACCAAACTCGCCGGCCGTGTGCCCGAGCGCCGGGTTGTAGCCAAAGTTCGTTCCGTTGGAATCCCACTCGCGCACGGCGGCGGCGTTCGCCACGATCGCCTTCTCGGGCGCGACGAGACGACGCGATCCGAAGACCCTCGCGCCGCCCTTCTTGCTCGGATACTCCAGTGCCTCCTCGCGGAGCAGGACTGGCGCGTTCGTCCCCAGCGCGAGGGCTGAAACCCCGCAGAGAACGCTGTCGGTGTGGAAGAGGACTGTCCGCTCCTTCACCGCAGGCGAGGGATCGCCAGCGTGCAGGAAATCAATGGCGTACTGACCGATGCCGAGGGCTTGATTGGTGTTTCGGGGCAGTTGGGTTGCGCTCATGTGCATTCGCTCCGTGGAACGCCGCAGTCTAGCGGCCCGCGTCCGAACGATCGGCGCCGATTTAGTCGCCAAGCAGCGCTTCGTAGAGTTCGACGATCCCGCGTCCCTGCGTCGCGACCGTCTCGAAGATCGGTCGCCCCGCCGCGATGTCGAGGAGTTCGCGAACGAGCTTGTCCTCGCCCGCGTGGTCTGCCTTGTTGGCGATGAAGAGGTCGGCGATCTCGAGGATGCCCGCCTTGTCCATCTGAACGCTGTCTCCCATGCCTGGGACCGTGACAACGGCCGTGCGGTCCACGAAGTGGCGGATCGCGACATCGTTCTGGCCCGCGCCGACCGTTTCCACCACCAAGTGATCGAATCCCGCCGCGCCCACAAGACCGATCAGGTCTTCCAGTGTTCGGTAGTCCTCGCCGATGATCGCCATGCTTCGGTAGAAGACTCCCTCGTCCACTGCGTTGAAGTCAACACGCAGGCGGTCGCCAAGAAGCGCACCTCCCGTGATGGGGCTCATGGGATCGAACGCGATCACTGCAGTGCGGCGACCGCGCCGAACCGCCTCTGCGGCCATTGCCGCGACCAGTGTGCTCTTGCCCGCACCAGGTGCGCCCGTGATCCCGATCACGCGCGCGGGACGCCTTCGCACCGCGGACGCGGGCAGCGAACCAGCAGCAGCCATCGACATCAGCCTGCCCAGTTGCGCGGTTGGATGCGCGGAGTCGGGGAGCGCGGCGTACGGACGGACCGAACTGCGCACACTCTCCACGATTTGGTCCATGCCCGTCCCAGTGTGGTAGATCCGTGCGACGCCAGCCTCAAGCAGCGTGGCGACATCCTCCTGCGGAATGATGCCGCCGACATTCACGGGGATGTCCGACCGTCCGACGGACTGAAGTTCGCCCAGCAACTTCGGCACGAGCACGAGGTGCGAGTTGCTCATCATCGATGCCGCAACGCAGTCGACATCCTCATCGCGCGCTCCGATGGCAAGGCCGCGCGGCGTCTGCCAAAGACCCGAGTAGATGACATGGATGCCGCTGTCCCGCATGATGCGCGCAATCAACTTGACGCCACGATCGTGACCATCCAGTCCCATCTTGCCCAGCAGCACGCGCGGTCGGTGCGGCAGATCCGCACAGCGGTCCATCTTGGGAATGGCTGTGGTCGGCTCGGTGAGTCCGCGAGGCATCAGGGCAGTTCCGTTGGAGTCGCCGCCGTCGCGTCGTCCGACGCCTGTCCATCCGACTCGCTGGCAACCACTCGTCTCGCTTCGGTCGTCCACTCGCTCGGATGAAAGCGGTTCGCGAAGAAACCGACCACCTTCTCTCCGTCCTGCAGCAAGTAATCGTCGATCTCGATGCTGGCTCCAGCCGGACCGCGAACGACGGCGATCGACTTGCTCATCCAACGAGACATGTCGACCTCGGTGACCTGACGAACCTCGATCGTCGTCTCGCCGCCGCGGAGGACCCCCGTATCACTGAGGTCGCTCAGTTCGACTCGCTTTCGCCGTGCCCTTTGCAGTGACCAGATCAACCAGGGAGTGCTGATGACTCCGCAGCCGATCACATACACATACAGTTGCAGGGGACGATCCCACGCAGGGACAGGTGATGGCGGCGGCTGGTACTCGGCAACGCGCTTCTTCGACTCCTCATACTGCTTTCGCTCGTCCGCATTCAGCGTTCGCCCCTCGTCTGCCTTCTTCTGCAGCGAATCGAACGAGCCCTTGACGGTCTCATAGTCACGGAAGCGCTGCTCGTCGTGCGGAATCCGAATCCAGTAGTCGTAGGCACCCCACACGCCGAGCGCGAAGCAGACAACGATGTACACCACGAGCCAGACAAGCCGCTTTGTTCGCAGTTCGCACACCACTGGCATTTGCCAGATTCTAACCCAATTCTTTTGCACGCGTTGACATTGGGACTACCCTGATTTGATGGACAAGCAGTGCCACCTTCCCCTGTGCCTGGGCGCGCTCCTGATTTCCGCGAGTGCCTACGGCCAGTGCGCTGCAGACCTGAACAACGACGGTGCGGTCGACGCCTTTGACCTTTCTGAAGTGCTCGTTGCTTGGGGGCAGTCTGGCGCAGGTGATGTGAACGGCGATGGGGCCGTGGACGGCAATGATCTCGCGATTGTGGTCTCGTCTTGGGGGGCGTCATGCCCCGTGGGACCGCCAACCGAAGTCAAGTTGACATGCCAAGCGATTGAGGTGGCACCGTTCGTGTCGTTTGTTCGGACATTCACTGCAGGCAGCACCGTGCGCGTCGGGATCGATCCCGCGCTGACCCCGGTCGCTGCCGATGCCACGGCCGATGTGTGGGTTGTGGCCAATCGCTCTGCCGCCGAGTGGGCCGCCAACGATTCGCTGCAGGATGTTCGTGGCACTCCGCAGACGATCCAGTTTGGTGCGACGCTCGCCGCCAATGTGTTCGAACTGACTGGTGGGACGACCTTGTCGGGTGACGGCAATCTAGCAGTCGGTCGTGGCTACGACCTGGTGGTGGATGTGAATCGCGACGGGCGGCTTGGCGCGGGTGATTTGATCGACGGTGGTGGAAACGAGGCTGGACTGTGGATCGCACGAGATCCGACTGCCACCGGACCACTCCTGGTCACGTCGCTTTCGTCCTACACCGCGAGCGGCGCAACGGCAGGATTCACAACAGCCCGCCTCTGGTATCCGACAAGCATCGCGTTGCTTGGGCAGCGTCCACTCGTCGTGATCTCCCACGGCAACGGGCATCAATACAGTTGGTACGACTACCTGGGAACGCACCTGGCAAGCTGGGGCTTCATCGTCATCAGCCATCAGAACAACACGGTGCCCGGCATCGAAACAGCATCCACGACAACGCTGCAGCACACCAGTGCGATCATCGCGCAGCAGGCCACCGTTGCGGGGGGAGCCATCAACGGGCGGATCGATGTGTCGCGCATCGGTTGGATCGGCCACAGCCGCGGCGGCGAGGGGATCGCGCGCGCGTACGACCGCATCTTCGACAACTCGTACACGCCCACCGGGTACGGGCTTGCCAACATCAAGTTCCTGTGCTCGATTGCGCCGACGGATTTCCTTGGCGCAAGTTCCGCGAACCCGCATGCTGCCAACTTCATGCTCCTGTGGGGCGCCGCCGATGGGGATGTGAGTGGCGTGCCCAACAACACCGTCGCATGGTCCTTCGATCTTGCCGAACGCTGCACGGGCTTCCGAAACACGGTGTATGTGCACGGTGCCGATCACAATGACTTCAACTGCTGCGGTACGAACGACTTCCAGGGACCATCGGGCACGGCCATCAACAACGCGGGTGCGCAGGCGGTGGCGAAGGCGTTCATCCTTGCTGCGCTGAAGTATCACCTCGAGTCCGAGACCGCGCTGGGCGAGTTCCTCTGGCGACCGTCGTCATCGCTGCGTCCACCAGGCGTGTCAGCAGCGTTCACGATCGTGAAGGAAGTCGTGCCCGCCGCGTCTGCCAATGTGCGCACCGTCGACAACTTCCAGACGCAGACTGGTCTGGGTACATCCAGCAGCGGCGGGGCGGTGGCATCGACTGTCACCAACATCTCCGAAGCCATTGCTCGGGACACGGACAACACCTACACATGGAGCACCAGCAACCCGCACAACGGATCGATCCGCGCCACATCCAGCGACACCCAGCGCATGGTTGCGTGGGACTGGAATGTCTCGGCAGGCATGACCTGGGATCTGCTCCCAGCCCTGCGTGATCTCTCGTCATGGACCTTCGTCCAGGCGCGCGTCGGCCAGGGAACGCGTCACCCCAACACGGTCACGCTGAATGGCGGCGCATCGTTCACTTGGGTCTTGAAGGATTCGCTGGGCAACGAGTCGCGCGTGTCCAGCAGCGCATACGGCGAGGCCATCAATCGACCGTACCAACGCACGGGCAGTGGCACGGGCACAGGCTGGCAGAATGAACTGCGCACCGTGCAGCTCCGCTTGCGCGACTTCAAGTCCGTGAACCCGCTGATCGACCTGTCGCAGATCGCCTCGGTGCGGATGGAAGTCGGCGGATCTGCGGGCAGCACCACCGGCCGATTCGTGATCGATGACCTGCAGTTCGTGAAGGAGTGAATGTGAAGCGGCAATCTCCAACAGTGGTCCTTCTTGCATTCGCCGCAGCCACATGCAGCATGTGGTTGGGTGGTGGTGCTGCTGCACAGCAGTCCCCGCAGGCACCGCAGCCAGGTGCGGCAGCCGCTTCGGACGAGAAGCGCAGCCTGCCCGAGCTTCCCAAGACGCCATCGGTGCGCAGTGCGGCGCAACCTGTCGTTGTGCAGTGGGTGCAACTGGCGACGGCGTATCCGAGCGACTTCCGCGCGGAACGACCGCTCGTGCGCGCAGGCTGGTTGGTCGTGATTCGTGCGGACGCTGCGCTGCTCACGCCGCGATCACTCGCTGAACCGCTGCTGCTGGCGGCAGGCGAAGGTTGGACCGCGAGCGCCGAATGGTTGCAGCACGGTCATACCTCGGGTCATCGGGTTTGTTTCATCCCATTCGTCGATGATGCGCAGCGCACGGACTCGCCCACCGCCGACGGAACGGCTGGGTCGATCAAGGCACGCGCCAACCTTCGTGGACTGCGAATCTGGTTTGGCACGCCGGAACTTCCCGAGCGAGTCGATGCTGCGATGCTCACACGCGAGCGCGCGCTCGCGGAGGCGAGCGGTATTCAGCCGATCCAGAAGGAACAGCTGCCGACGCCCGCTGCAGACCTCTCGCTGGCCGACAAGGCCGAACTCGTGGCACGCATGCGGCAGCTGGCGGCAACCTGGTGCCCCTCAGAACCCTGAGGGAAACGGGGCAGCTGCAGCGTTCGGCACATAACGAAGCGCGGTCCGATCCACGGAGGTGCCACACTCGGGGCACAGGCTCGCGGAGTCGAGGTGCGACACATCATGGTGGCACTTCGGGCAGCGGACATCGTTGAAGGCGATGAGAATGCGGAGTCCGCAATGCTTGCAACTGTCGCTGCCGGACGCGAAGCGGCTGCGTTTGCCGCAGCGCGGACAGAGGACCTCGACAGAGTCGATCGTCGCGGACCGGTCGCTGCGCTTTGCGCCGACGCGGTAGATGACGGCAACGGCGATGGCGAGGCATACGGCGATCAGCAGGTCCGCGGTCAGCAATCGCTCTGGAAGGAAACTGCTCGAAGCATGCGATTGCCCATCCGCCACCCAGAAGGAGATTCCGCCTGCCACGAGGAGGAGCGCCACGATGCCCGGGATCAAGCGCCGCTCGGTGATGCCTAGCGGAAGGGCCGAGGTCGCTCCGACAACCGCAAGGGATCCAGCCGCGAATGAAAGGGGCAATGCCACTCGCAGTTGCCACACATCGTCGAAGAGGTTCTGCAGCACGATGACGGTCCACTGCAAGCCCGCTGCGCATGTCAGCAGGATGCCGAGGAGGCTCGCAATGCGGACGACGCGGTGGCGGGAGCGCTCCAAGCCACACGCACACGCCACCAGGCCGCACGCGGAGCCCGTCAGCACGACCCACATCCCCATCGAACGATCGAGCGCTGTTTGACTGGTCCACTGCAGGATGGCCGCTCCGACCGCGATCGAGGGACCGAGGGCAGAGCCACCGATGAGCAGGAGCGCACCCCATGCTGCGCGGCGTGTGCCTCGGTTCGGCGATGCGGCGTACCGCAGTGGAACGGCCAGCGCTGGAAAGGTCAGGCCGATCAGAAACATCAGGGCAACAATCGCACCCTCGCGGACCCATCCCGAAGGAATCCAAACCAGCAGCAAGCCGAGGACGGCGAGGGCGGCGATCGCCACTGCCGCGCCGATTCCCACGGGCGTCAGCGCAATGGCATCCGATCGCGGCAGGGTTGGAAGAAGTAGTCCACACCCCACGGCGATGATGGCGCATGTGCCGACCGCCTTGCCCAGCAGGCTGCCGTTGGAGTCGACCAGCAGGAGCACCGCCGTGAAAACCCCTGCCGCGAAGAGCGACAGCAGCATCAGGCGGATGATCGCCAGTCGCAGCGTCACGAAGTCATCGACGGACTGGCTGCCGAAGGTGGCTCAGGCGATGCAGCCGAACTGGAGCGCACGGTGAACACCAAGTGTTCCTTGCCCTCGGGGCGCGTTCCTTCGATCGAATCGCCGGCCTTGAACTCGCCCGTGAGCAGGCTCTCGGCCAGTGGATCCTCGATGTACGACCCGATTGCCCGGCGCAGCGGACGCGCACCAAAGTCAGGGTTGTAGCCCTTGTCGATGATGAAGTCCTTCGCGGCCTGATCGAGTGCAAGCGTCATCTGACGCTCGCCCAGTCGCTCGCGCACCTTTGACAGTTCGATGTCGATGATCTGCACGAGGTCGTCCTTCACCAGCGGTCGGAACACGATGGTGTCATCGAGTCGGTTGATGAACTCTGGACGGAAGAACTTCTCGACCTCGCTCAACAGCGACTTCTTGATCTTCTCGTAGTCCTGCACCTCGGCGCGCTTGGTGAAGCCGAAGTTCGAGCCGCCCTTGATGAGGTCGGCGCCGATGTTGCTGGTCATGATGACGATCGTGTTCTTGAAGTCGACCTGCCTGCCGAAGGAGTCCGTCAGGCGACCTTCTTCCATGATCTGCAGCAGCATGTTGAACACATCTGGATGCGCCTTTTCGACTTCGTCGAGCAGCACCACGGAGTAGGGGCGCCGTCGGATGCGTTCCGTCAGCTGACCGCCCTCCTCGTACCCGACATAGCCGGGAGGCGCGCCGACGAGACGCGACACCGTGTGCTTCTCCATGTACTCGCTCATGTCGAGGTAGATCATGGATTCGGGGTCGCCGAACATGAACTCCGCGATCGCCTTGGCCAGCAGCGTCTTGCCGACGCCGGACGGTCCAACGAACAGGAACGAACCCATCGGGCGCTTCGGGTCCTTGAGTCCGGCGCGCGCCTTGCGGATCGCGCGCGACACCGCCTTGACCGCTTCGTCCTGGCTGACGACCTTGCGGTGGAGTTCGCTCTCGAGCTGCAGCAATCGCTCGGATTCACCCTTGGCCATGCGGGTCAACGGAACGCCCGTCATCTTCGCCACGACCTCGCGAATGACTTCCTCGTCCACCGTCGCCTCGGTCTCGTTCATCCGATCACGCCACGCCTGCTGGAGTTTCTCCTTCTCCTTGCGAAGCCTTTCCGCCTGATCGCGGAGCTCTGCCGCGCGCTCATAGTCAGCGCCCTTGACCGCCTCGTCCTTCTCGATGGCGAGCCGTTCCACGCGCTCTTCGAGTTCGGTCAGATCGGGCGGCTTGGTCATGCTCTTGAGGCGGAGGCGAGCGCCTGCTTCGTCGATCACATCGATCGACTTGTCGGGCTGAACGCGTCCAGTGATGTAGCGACCCGAGAGTTCGACCGCCGACTTCAGCGCATCGTCCGTGTAGCGAACGCGGTGGTGGGATGCGTACTTGTCGCGCAGCCCCTTGAGAATCTCGATCGTCTGCGCCGCGCTGGGCGGCTCGACCGCGATCGACTGGAAGCGCCGTTCGAGCGCCGCGTCCTTCTCGATGTACTTGCGGTATTCGTCGAAGGTCGTTGCACCGACGCACTGGATCTCGCCGCGCGAGAGCGCTGGCTTCAGCACATTGGACGCATCGATCGCACCTTCCGCGCCGCCCGCCCCGACGAGCGTGTGCAACTCATCAATGAACAGGATCACATTCTTGGCGCGGCGCACCTCGTTCATGACCGCCTTGATCCGCTCCTCGAATTGACCGCGGTACTTCGTGCCCGCGACCATCGCCGCAAGGTCGAGCACCACGAGCCGCTTCTCGAAGAGCAGGTCCGGCACTTCCTGCGCGATGATCGCCTGCGCAAGCCCCTCGGCAATCGCCGTCTTTCCGACGCCCGCTTCGCCGAGCAGTACGGGATTGTTCTTCGTGCGGCGGCAGAGCACTTGGATGAGGCGCTCGATCTCTTGGTGGCGCCCGATGACTGGATCGAGCTCGCCGTTGCGGGCGAGTTCGGTCAGGTCGCGCCCGAAGGAGTCGAGCGCCGGAGTCTTGCTCTTGGTGGCTCGCCGCGCGCCCGGCTCGCGATCGCCTGGGCCCGACTCGCCCGCGCCGGGCTCCTGCTGTGCCTGGGGGGTTTCCTCCTCGGTCTCTCCGCCCGCACCAAGCAGGTTGAGGACTTCCTCGCGAACATCTTCGAGCTTCAAGCCAAGATTCACGAGCACCTGCGCGGCCACGCCATCCTGCTCGCGCAGCAGTCCAAGCAGCAGATGCTCAGTGCCGACATAATTGTGGTTCAGGTTGCGCGCTTCCTCAATGGCGTACTCGAGCACCTTCTTGGCGCGCGGTGTCTGCGGCAACTTGCCCATGGTGACCATCTCGGGGCCGCTCTTGACGAGCTTCTCAACTTCGAGACGGACCTTTCGAAGATCGATCCCGAGGTTCTTCAGCACATTCGCGCCGACCCCGGATGCCTCCTTCACCAGCCCGAGCAGGATGTGCTCCGTGCCGATGTACTCATGATTGAAACGCTGCGCCTCCTGATTGGCGAGTGCCATGACCTTGCGGGCGCGATCGGTGAGTCGTTCAAACATGGGGAACCTCCTGTTGGTGAATCGCTGATCCTACGACCCTCAACCTCATGTCGCCGAACGACTCCCAGCAGGCGACACAGTTCAGCAGAGCAACGCTGCCAACGAACTATCGGATTCCGCCGCCTCACACTCAACCCGCGCAGCGGGAATTCTTCGCAGCGGCGACAGCCCGAAGTGAATTGGTGCAGTAGCAAAACAGGTGCCAAAGTCCCGCTTTAGAGCGGGTTAGGTCGCCTCAGCGACACATGCTTTCTGGCATCCCATGCTTTCAGCCGACTCAGGGCGCATGGGATGCATCGCTCGTGCCGTTCACGAGGCGAATCTGGCGAGTGGCGCGCGCGGCCACTTCGTGGTCATGTGTGACCATCACGACGGTCAACCCTTGTCGATGCCGCTCGGCCAGCAGGTCGAGGATGCCGGCGCCCGTCGCAGCGTCGAGGTTGCCAGTCGGTTCATCGGCGAGCAGTACGGCGGGGCGATTGATCAGCGCGCGCGCGATTGCCACGCGCTGGCGTTCACCACCCGACAGTTGAGACGGGCGGTGCGCGAGGCGGTGAGCGAGCCCGAATGCGTCAAGCAGCGCTTCGGCATCGCGGCGAATCGATGTGCGACCTCCGCTTGCTCCGCCGCGGACGAGCGAGGGCAGCACGGTGTTCTCGAGCACACTCAGTTCAGGCAGCAGGTGATAGAACTGGAAGACGAACCCGATGTCGCGGTTGCGATAGGAGTCGAGTGCCGACCCTGGTTGCAGCGAGATGGGTTCACCGCGAAAGCGGACTTCGCCCTTGCCAGCGTCGGGACGGTCCAGCCCGCCGAGCAGGTGCATCAGCGTGCTCTTGCCCGACCCGGATGAACCAAGCACCGCGACCCACTCGCCCGCGTGCACGGCGAGATCGACTCCGCGCAGGACTTCGACGCCGAGTGCGCCGAATCGATAGGTCTTGTGAACGCGCCGTGCCTCGAGCAGCGGATTGTCAGCCATAGCGAAGCGCCTCCACGGGATCGATGTCCGCAGCCTTTGCTGCTGGGATCGCCGCGCCAATCACGCTGAAGAGCACACCGCCGATGGCTGTCGTTCCGGCCGCCCACCAATCCACCTTGTCTGGCACGAGCGAGAAGTAGTAGATGCTCGGGTCCCAGATGAGCGTTCCATGATGCAGGGTGAGGCCCGCCGCAGCGGCGCTCGACACGATGGTGCCGAGCGTCCAGAGCAGGGTGGGCAAGAACTTCCGGCGCAGGGCGGTCACGCACAGACCGACCATGCATGCGAGCGCGATGGACCAAGCGGTGACGCGGATCGCCAGCGGCGCATCGCTGCCGATTGCCTCGTGGATCGGGTTCACATTGGTCACGATGCCCCACGCCAGAAGGACGCCGAGTGCGCTGCCGAGCGTTCCAATGATGAGTCCATAGCGCAGGAAGATCCACATGACGCCGGTGCGCGATGCGCCCACGCTGCGAAGGATGCCGATGTCGCGCGTCTTCTCGACGACGATCGCCCAGAAGATCGACAGAATCAGCCCTGCGCAGACGAGGTAGATCAACGAGAAGAGCACGCGCATCATCTCGCGCTCCTTTTCCACGGGGACGATCAGGTCGCGCAGCTGCTGCTCCCAGGTCAAGACCTGCACGAAGCGCGGCATGGATGCGGTTCGCGTGCGGTCCGACTCGATGCGGTCGGCGAATGCGTCGTAGGTTTCCTGCACTCGGTCACGCAGCGCATCCGCCGAACAGCCGGGCTTCGCGCGCAGCAGCAACTTGGTCACGCGCGCCGGGGTGCGCCCGATGATCGGGTAGTTGCCCGACGCATCGGGATCAGCCGTGAGGTCGTACAGCGGCGCTTCATCGAGGCGCAGCAATCGCTGCCCCTCGGCGAGTGGGATGTAGACGCGGTTGCGGTCCACTTCAAAGAGCCCCGTCTGCACCTCGTTGACGACGGGAAAGATCTGTTCGCGCGGTTCTGCGATCTTGCCCTTGCCCGAGACGGGGACCACCGTCAGCGTGACTTCGAATCCAGGCATGAACCAGCCGTACCGAGGCAGATAGGAACCGTCGCGCTGCCGTGCGTTGCCGATGGAGACATGCATGCCAAGCGCGATGCCTGGGGTGTTGGTGCGCGACTGCATGAGCCGCTTTCCATCCTCGAGGATCGCTGGGTCAAGCGTGCGGCGCGGATCGTCAGGTGCCATCGACGCCGCGGCGGCGGCATCCTTCGGAGCCCGCCAATAGAGATCATCGGCGAAGTCGGTGACAGCCGAGAGCGATGCGGGATCAACGGCCCACACCTGGACATGCGCGGTCTCCTTCTGTGGACCTGCGGGATAGGGCATGCGGAGCAGTCCGATGGTGTCGATGAGCGGTGTGGCACCAGCGACCTCTGGAAGCGCGCGAAGCTCGGCGAGCAATTCTTCCGAATAGGGCATGCCGCCGATGCCAGACGAAACGATCACATCGCCGACGATGCTGCGCCCAGAGGCCTTCAGCATGTCGAGGAACCCGCTCATGACGGAAACGACCGTGATGACGAGTGCCACGCACAGCGCAACGGCGGCAACGGCGATCACGGGGATCAGCCGTGATGTCAGGTAGCGGTTGGAGACGAGGGACGCGTACATTGTCGATTCACCATGCGGAGGGAACGCGGTCGAGCGGTGGCCCGCCGATCGAAAGCACCTCCACGACACCAATGTGCTTGCGTGCGCACGCTGCCGCAAAGCCTGTTTTCGCGGCAACCATCGTCAGCGTGCGGGATGCATGGACCGCTTCGCCACCGTCGAAGGGGGATCCTGAATCCGCATCAAGACCGCTCGGCACATCAATGGCGATGACCTCGGCGCCGGCGGCGCGCCGCGCGTTCAACCAGCGGATCGCAGCGAGCAGTTCGCCCGCGGGTGCGCGGGAAACCCCAGTGCCGAGGAGCGCATCGATCAGCACACTGCCTGGATGCGATGTCCACGAATCGCATGCAGCCCACGGCAGCAACAGGTCGAGGCGATGCGCCGCTTCGTGCATGAGGGCTGCATCGCTCCCCGTCGCAGGTGGCAGGACGGCACATGCGCGCGCGGCGACACCATGCGAGTGAAGCGCGCGCGCGACCGCATAGCCGTCACCACCGTTGTTGCCTGGTCCACACAGCACGAGAACGCGCTGCGCTTGGGGATCCATCGTGCGAAGCACGGCGAGCGCGCACTCCGCCGATGCATGCGCCATGAGCGCAAGCGACGGGATCGCCCAGTGCGAACTGCACCGGCGGTCGTATTCCGCCGCTTGACTTCGCGAAAGCGTCTGCATCGGGGACCCCCAAGCGTACTCCGCCATCGGATCGCGGCAGGGGGTAGCCTCTGACCGATGCTCGTGGTTGCCGTCTGGCTGTTCGCTGCGATGTCTGCCGCGGGAGGGACATACTGGCTGATCGTGCGCTGGCGCGTGTACCGCGATGGCAGTGGACGCCCCCTGATGCGCAGCGGGATAGACCTGCAACTCGACGCATGGCCATCGGTTTCCGTGGTGATCCCCGCGCACAACGAGGAGCATCATGCGCCCGAACTGCTGCGGAGCCTTGTGGCACAGTCGTATCCCGCGCTGCTCGAGGTGATCTTCGTTCTTGATCGCTGCACCGATGGCTCGCGCGCCGCTCTCGAGCGGGAGTGGCTGCGTCATCCCGATGCCGTGCGCCGCGGCGTTTCGCTTCGGATCATCGAGAATGATTCCTGCCCCGCGGACTGGGCGGGCAAGTGCAACGCTGCCGCGGTGGGGGCGGCTGCGGCCAAGGGTGAACGCCTCCTGTTCACCGATGCCGACACGCTCTTCGATCCGCTGCTCGTGCGCGCGTCCGTGGCGCTCTTGGAGGATCGAGGACTGTCGCTGCTGTCGGCGCTCCCCGGGGTCAGCATCCGCCACCTCTTCGAGGCGACCGTTCAACCACTCGCCGCGATGGAGTTGATGAAGCTGTTCCCGATCGCGCGGGCGAACGACGCGGCGCATCCGCGCCCCTTCGCCAACGGGCAGTTCATGCTGTTCACGCGCGAGGGATATGACGCAATCGGCGGTCACGCGGCGGTGAAGGATGACCTGCTCGAAGACCTCGCATTCGCCCGCGCAGCGGTGCAAGTTGCGCACTTGCGCGCGGGACTCTTCGTTGCCGACGACATGCTGCATGTGCGCATGTACGAGACCTACAGGCAGTTTCGCCACGGCTGGCGGCGAATCTTCATCGAGGCCGCGCGCCGACGCCCGCACAAGCTCCGCCGATACGCCGCCGAATGCGCGCTCGCGGGCGCCGGGGTGTTCATCGCGGCGCTGCTCAGCATCGGCTGCGCCATCGTGGCGCTGCGCTCTGGCGATGCGCCGCTTGGATGGGCGGGCATCGGTTGCGGGGCATTCGCACTGCTCGCTCAGCAGTCGACATTGATGCACATCTTCGCGCTCATCGGCGTTCCACGCATTGCCGCGCTGACCTGTGCACATGGGTCCATCGCAGTGGCGGGCATCATGTGGCAGGCTGCGCGCGATCTCCGTCGCGGGCAAGCCAGTGCGGTGGGGCGGGCGCGAGTATGTGCTGACGCCCGTGCGCGACTGACGCGACGCAGTCATCTCGCGCTCTCTCGGCAGCGGCTTCGTTCCCTGCCTATGCTCCCCATTCCATGCGCATCCTCCTCACCAACGACGATGGAATCGAGGCGCAGGGCATCGAGGCGCTGCACCGTGAGATCGCGTCGCTCGGGGATGTCTTCACTGTCGCGCCGGCGGGTGCACAGTCCGCCATGAGTCACGGCATCACATTCCACAAGCCGCTCTTGACCCGCAGCGTTTCAGTGAACGACACCTTCGGCGGCATCGCGGTGGAGGGAACGCCCGCTGATTGCGTGAAGCTCGGACTACGGACGATCTGGCCGGAACGCTTCGGCGCGGGTACGGCGCCCGACCTCGTCATCAGCGGCATGAACGGCGGCGCGAATGTCGGGATCAATGTGATCTACTCGGGCACCGTGGCTGCCGCGATCGAAGCTGCCTTCCTCGGCGTGCCCGCGATTGCAGTGAGCCTGCACCTCGGCGACTTTTCTCGGATCGAATGGCGGCGCGCAGCGCAGATCGCGCGCGCGGCGATCGACCGAGTGCTTGAACATCCGCTCGATGCGCACCGAGTCGTGTCCATCAATGTCCCGCGCACCGAGACGCCCGATGCACCGATGCCACCGATCAAGGTGGTTCGCATGAACACCGCCGCGGGTGTCGATCGACACGAGCGGCGTGAAGCTCCCGATGGTCGTTCCTACTACTGGCCGTCGGGAAGCGGCATGGAGTTCGTGCATACCGCCGAGGGCAGCGATGTCGAAGCACTCATGGATCGCTGCCTGACGGTCACGCCACTGTGGTACGACCTGACCGACGATGCGTCGCTTGGCCTCTGGCGAAGCCGCCTTCAGGGGTGAACAGCTGCGGATCAGTTGAGGATGAATCGCACGCGGAAAGTGAGCGTCTTTCCCGGCGCAAGTTTTTCGAGTTGCGACCCCTTCGCGCGCCAGCGGTAGAGCGCGTCGAGCACGGGACCGTCCACATCGGGATATCCGCTCGACATCAGCACCTTGCACGACACGGGAACGCCGTCCTTCCCGAAGAGGATTTCGCACACGGGATTGCCTGGCCGCGTCGTCAACTGTGTGAGGATCGGCAGCGCGGGCTTCTTCGTCTTGATCTCGAGTCCCTTGCGGGCAAGCGGCTTGCCGTTCTTCCACAGTGATGGCGGGACATCCGCAATGCTCGTGGCATCCGACTCGCGGTCGGAGCGTTCGCCTTGGCTCTGCCCCGGACCAACGCTGCCGGGCAGTCCTGCAACTGGCGCAACCGCAGGCGAAGTGGCGGGCGACTGGCTCGGGGTCTGAGGTGCTGGCGTCGTCGGCGATTGCGGCGCAGCTGCTTGCGGCGGTTGTGGCGTGGCGGGCGGAGCGCTCGATTGCGGCAGCGCGGTAGCCGGCGGCGTTTCCGCGCGAGGCACGGGCTCTGGCAGGACATCCTCGCGCTTCGGCGCTGTCGGCGGCAATTCGGCGGATGGGTTCGTCTGCGTGTCGTCGCGGCGCACGGCGGGGGGCAGGATCGCATCCGTTCCATCGGGCGCGGTGGGCGGCAAATTGTCGGCGGCGGGCTGCGGTTCGAAGCCCTTGGTGTCGGATGGTTGGGGCGTCGGGCGCGGGCTCGCGGCCGACACGGCTTCCACGGGTGGCGTCGGCTGCGTTGGTTGCGCTGGCGGTTGTTGTTGCGCCTGCTGCGCTGGTTGTGGCTGCAACTCCTGCGGCTGCGCAACGGGCTGCGGCGGTTGGGGTGCGGCTTGGGGTTGCGGTTCGGGCTGTGGAGGAGTGGACTGCGCGCCAGATGCCTGCTCGCCTGCCTGCGGTGCACCGCCACCGCCCGCATCCTTTTCGGTGAACGCCGCCTGATCAGTTTCGCCGTGAGCAGCGAGATGCTGTTGGTACTCCTCGTAGCCGATCCAAGTCATCCCCTCGTCGGAGCCCTTCTCCATGCCAGGGACGACTTCGTTCTGCTGCTCCTGCGCGGCGCGTTCCAATTGCTCCTGCAATGCCTTGGCAAGTCGTTCGCGCAGCTTCTGCTCTGACATGCTCGAACCATCGAGCGACGAGTTCAGTGGACTCGCGCCACCCACGCCCCACGAAGCCTGCAGCGCGGGCACCGCAACAAGAAGGTGCAGCAGAATGGCGATGACGAAGCCGAAGACAAGCGGCGCGTTTTCCTGGCGAGCCTCCGTCACGGTGCAGGTGCCGTGGGCGTCGGCACGGAAGGCGCGGGCGCCGGTTGCGTGGCTGGCTGCGCAGAACGCGGCGGATTTGCATCGGTCTCAACGGGCTTGCCGACGAAGTTGACCGAAAGCCCGCACCCGCGCAACTTGTCCCAGACCGCCTGCATCAGGGGTGCACGGTCGATCGTTCCCTGACCATCGGCGACCGCGATGTAGATCACCGTCTTTGGATCTTCCTGTTTCGACTCAGCAACGCGGCCCGCGAGTTCCGCCAACTCGCACGGCACGCGGTTGTAATACATCTTGCCGTCGAGTGCGATCGAGATGGTTGCCGCGGGCGCAGGCTTCGCGGCTTGCCCGCTCTGGAACTTGCGCAGTTCCATCGGAATCACGCTGACCCGTACGGCGAGCGCTTGCGAGTAGATGAAGAACGACAGAAGGAACATCATCACATCGATCAGCGGGATCAGTTCGATCCGCGGTTCGTGTGCTGTTCGGCGGATGCGCATGAGAGGGGCGATCCCGCGGTGGAGGTGGCGAGGTCAGGCGCCTGTCTGTGCGGCGGCAAGCGCCGTCGGCAGGTCATCCGTGAACTTGAAGAGCCGATCGAGTCCCGTCATCAGCAGGATGCTCCACACGCCATCCTTCACGCCGCAGAGGTGAAGCGTCGACTTGGATGCCGCAAGCACCTTCCGAAGCTGCAGGATTTGGGCGAGATTCGAGGAGTTGAGATAGGACACGCTTGAAAAGTCCAGGATGACATGAAAGTCCTTCGACTTGCCCTCCGACCGTTGCAGGATCAGTTGCAGGTCGTCGGCGAGCCCGGGCTCATCGGTCAGTTCCCCGACCAAGATCGAATCAGACCATTCGTTCAATGCCATGATGGGATGCTACCACCGCGCCACTTCGGGACCGAGCCGCTGCGCGCGCGGACGGTCAGCCTTCGGAAGTTCCAGCCGAAGTTCCTGCCGAAGGACCAGCCGAAGAATTGTCCGCAGCCGGTGCCGCAGATGGTGCAGCAGCCGCATCCTGCGGTGGTTCATCGGCTCGGTCAAAGCGCGCAGCACCGACGAGTGCATCGTCCTCCTGCAACTTGACCACGCGAACGCCAAGCGTGTTCCGACCAACGAGCCGCACATCAGCGGCGCGGATGCGGACCACCATGCCGCCCTTCGAGACGAACATCAGGTCATCGTCCTCGTGGATCGGATGCACCGCGACCACGCGGCCATTCCGTTCGTCGGTCTTGATGTCGATGCGCCCCTTGCCGCCGCGTGACTGGGCGCGCATCTGCCCGTTGTCCTGATGGACGAGGTATTCGGCCATGGAGGTTCGCTTTCCAAAGCCGCGCTCCGTGCATGTGAACAGTTCCGCCGTGTCATCGCAGCGCACGAGCCCGACCAATTCGTCGCCCTCGGCAAGGTCGATGCCTCCCACGCCGGCCGTGTCGCGCCCCATGACGCGCGCATCGTTCTCGTCGAATCGAATGGCCATGCCGCCGGCGGTGGCGAGCAGGATGTGATCCTGCCCTGATGTCTCGACGACATTCACCAGGCGGTCGCCTTCGTTCAGCCGGACCGCAATGATCCCGGTGCGGTGGACATTCCTGTAGTCCTTCAAGGAGGAACGCTTGACGCGTCCATTCGCGGTGGCGAAGAAGAGGTAGTCCTCGCGCGCCTCGAAGTCGCGGATCGGCAGGTACGCCACCACGCGCTCGCCCGCCTTGAGTTCAAGCACATTCTGCACGGAGCGACCCTTGGACGTCCGCGACATTTCGGGAATCTGCCAGACCTTCGTGCGGTACACGCGCCCCGTGTTCGTGAAGCACAGGAGGTCGTCATGCGTGCTGGCGATGAAGACGCGTTCGATGTAATCGCCGTCCTTCGCGTCGGAGCCGCGGATGCCCACGCCGCCGCGCCCCTGCGTCCGGAATGTGTCGACGGGGAGGCGCTTCACGAATCCCTCGTGCGACACGGTCACGGCGACATCGTGTTCTTGGATGAGTTCAGCCAGATTGAAGTCATCGGCTTCGCCCGCTTCGATCGTGGTGCGGCGTGCGTCACCGAAACGCTCCGCCAGTTGCAGCACATCGGCACGGATGATCTGCAGGATCAGTCGGTCATCCGCCAGCAGCGCCTCGAGGCGGTCGATTTCTGCGAGCAATTCGGTGAACTCCCGCGCCAGCCGCTCGATTTCGAGTCCGACGAGTTGGATGAGGCGGAGCGCACCGATCGCCTCGGCCTGCACGCGCGTCAGCCGCGCGCCTTCGCCGCGGCGCGATGCTTCGGCAATCCGCTCTGGCACGAGCGGGGCATTCGGATGGTCTGGTGCGATGCGGAATGCCCGTGCGAGCAGCGCTTCGATCGCCTCCTCCCGCGTGCGCGAGCCGCGGATGATCGCGATCACCGCATCAATGTCGCACACCGCGTACACCAAGCCCTCCAGTTTGTGCGCTTGCTGCCGTGCTTGGCGAAGGAGGAACTCCGTCCGACGACGAAGCACATCGCGTCGGTGATCGATGTAGCACCCGATCAGGCTGGTGAAGGGCAGCGTGCGCGGCTGACCGTTCACCAGCGTGATGTTCATGATGCTGTAGGTGGTCTGCAGCGGCGTGAACTCGTAGAGTTGCCGCTCCACCACTGCAGGATCCGCCCCCTTGCGCAGCACGACGAGGATGCGCGTTTGCGCATCGCGGCCGCTGTGGTTGCGCACATCAGCGATGTCGGGGATGCGGTCTTCCTTCTTGGCCTCGACGATCTTCTCGATGAGCGCACTCTGCACGACTTGGTAGGGAATCTCCTCGATCACCAGCACCGCGCGGCCATCGCGCGTCTCGTGCCGAACCTTGCCGCGCACGGTGAGGCGACCGCGACCCGTGGCATACGCCTCGATGATGCCGCGCCGCCCCACGATCGTTCCACCCGTCGGGAAGTCCGGCCCTTGCACGATCGACATGAGCCCCTCGAGGCCGATCGCCGGATTGTCGATCGTTGCGGCGATGGCGTTCGCAATCTCGGTGAGATTGTGCGGCGCCATCGAACTCGCCATGCCGACGGCGATTCCCGAAGAACCGTTCACGAGCAGGTTGGGGAACTTGCCGGGGAGCACCATGGGCTCCATCAGTCGGTCGTCGTAGTTCGGGCGGAAGTCGACCGTGCCCTTGTCGAGATCCTCCAGCATCGCCACCGCAACCCCAGTCATGCGTGCTTCGGTGTAACGCATCGCGGCGGGGGGATCGCCTTCGATGGAACCGAAGTTGCCCTGCTTGTCGACGAGCAGGGCGCGGGTCTTCCACGCCTGTCCGAGGTTCACCAGCGTCGGGTAGATCACCGACTCGCCGTGCGGGTGGTAGTTGCCGCTCGTATCGCCGCAGATCTTCGCGCACTTGATCTGCTTGCGCCCGGGCGTCAGGTTCAGGTCGTTCATCGCGACGAGGATGCGCCGCTGTGAAGGCTTCAGTCCATCGCGCACATCAGGCAGTGCGCGGTCCATGATCGTGCTCATCGCGTAGACGAGGTACGACTCATGGAGTTCGCGGTCGATGGTCTTGTCGATCACCAGTCCGAGCGTGGACGACGGTTCGGGAGAGGGGGTGTTCGCGCTGCTCACGGGAAGCTGGAAATCCTATCCGAAAGTGGCGGTATCAGGTGGCAATGTGGCGGCAAAGGTGCCCGCATTTCACGGCGTGAAACGCCCGCGAAGCCATGGTCCGTCAACGCGGTGCAAGCAGTGCGAGATGCTCGCTGTTGCCGCCTCCGCCGATGACGGGACTGGGCGAGTCTGCGAGAACGCGCGCGCCGAGTTCGGGCATCGAGCCGAGCACGCGTTCAACGACGGTCGCCGCAATCGCAGGCGGCAGCGCACCCTTCACGAGCGCCTTTCGCTCGGTGCCCTGCGACTCGTAGTGCGGCTTGATGAGCGTGATGATGCGACCGTTCGGACGCAGCCAGCGGAGCGCCGCGGGCACTGCGTGGCGCTGGCATGTCCAGGCAAGATCCATCACCACAAGATCGACCCCATCGCTCGGGGCGGGCGCGTGCAGCGCATTGGTGCGCTCTCGCACATCCACCCGCGCATCGTTGCGCAGGCGCCAGTCGAGCATCCCGTAGCCCGTGTCGAGCGCCACCACTCGTCGGGCGCCACGCTGGAGCAGGCAGTCCGTGAAACCACCCGCATTGCAGCCGAAATCCGCACAATCAAGCCCCGTGACCGCAACGCCGAATGCCTCGAGCGCGTGCTGCAACTTGAATCCCGCTCGCGACACGAACCGAACAGGGGATGGATCGCTCACGGCAGCGTCGGACGAGGATCGTGCTCGGCACCGCGGATACCGACGAGCGCAACGCCGAGCCGGTCCGCCGCGGCGATCAGCTCTTCGCGCTGAAGCATGATCACACGCCCTGCACCGAGCGCGAGCACGCGACCGCCTGCAGCGGCGATGCGTTCCACCGTTTGAATGCCCACGGTCGGTACATCGGCGCGCAGGTCGTGGCTGTCATGCGTGGTCTTCAGCATCGTCCAACCCATGCGCCTGCAAATCGCCGCCGTGCGGTCGATCGTCGCATCCGTCCCCTCCATTGCCTCGACGGCGATCACATCGCAGTCGCGCACCGTGATCGCCTGTCCGATGCCGAGATTGGCAACGGACTGCAGGATGGGCCAGCCGAAGTCAATGTCGCGTTGCTGTGATGCGGTCGGCACTGTGCGACCCATCACTCCCTCGGTGGCGATGTGGTCTGGGATGAAGCGTGTGGAGTCCATCAGATGCACGCCCGACGCGGCGAGTTCCTCTGCCACTGCGGCAAGGAGTGCAGGGCTTCGCCGATCGAAGCGCAGCCGCCGATAGTAGAGCAGCACCGTCCGAAGGTCGGGCAGTTGCCGAAGGAGCTGCAGCGGGCGATACATCGTCGCCTTCTTCACGCGACCGACCATCACCGCATCGCGTGCGCCCGCGGCGCGCATCAGACGGATCCACCGCCCGATCTGCAGGACACCCGCGCGGCTGAAGCGATCGCAGTGGCGCGGAAGGTCAGGATGGAAGTGGTCGTGCAGTCCGATGCAGACGACGCGGAGCCCCGCTGCGCGAATGCCCTGTGCCACAAGCAGCGGCAAGACGCCGCTGCCCGCGATGAGCCCGATCGGTGCACGCGCTGCGTCCGCGCGCGTGGCGCCGTCGACACGGGCGGCGTTCACCGGCGCCCCTCGTGCGGCCCGTGCATGGGCAGCATGCGCTGCGGGTCATGCGGCAGCTGATCGCTCGCTTCGAGGGCGAGCGCAAGCTGGCGCACGAGGTGCGACGGTTCGTCGTGCACGAGCAGGAGATCGAGCGCCGCATCACGCACGAAACCATGTTCGACACCGTGCGCGATCAATTGGCGCAGCGGCGCGGCAAAGCCGTTCGTGTTGAGGATGCCGATCGGCTTGGCATGCCGCCCGATCACGCGGCCCACGAGCGTTTCGAAGAACTCTTCCCAGGTGCCCAGTCCGCCCGCAAGGACGGCAAACGCACTGCCGAGATCCTCCATGCGCTTCTTGCGTTCGCGCATCGATCCGACGACAACGAGTTCGTCGCAGCCGCTCCAGCCTTGCTCGAGCGTCAGGAACTGCTGCGTGATGATGCCAGTGACATGCGCGCCGTGTCGCTGTGCAGAGCGTGCGAGTTCGCCCATCAGCCCGATGCCGCCGCCACCGTAGACCAGATTGAGGTTCGCCTCGGCGAGTGCGCGCCCGAAGTCCGCTGCCGCAGCGAGGTGCCGCTCATCCGCGCCGCGTGCACTGGCACAGTAGACCGTGACGGCCTGTCGCGCGGATGCGTCCTGCATTTCCCTACGATAGCAGCCGCGTGTCGCAGCCTGTCACACCTGTCAGTGACCGCGTGGCGCTTGGCGCCGTCCTGGCGGTCGGCGCCGCGCGGTGCATGATCGCGTTCGCGTCGTTGCCTGTGTTCGACATGGATCCCGCGCAGCAGCCGGCGGTTTTCGTGGGTGCCACGCCTGCGCAGAGTGTGCTGCTCGATGCCGTCGCGTTTGCCGCCGCCGCATGGCTGCTCGTCCGCTGCGCCATGGAGCATGCACGGTTGCCGCGTTGGTGGACATGGATGGCGAGCGCCTGCCTCGTGCCGTGTGCGGTGGCAGCCGCGCATGCGATGCAGGATGTCGAGCAAATGTGGCGCTGCACCACATGGATTGCAGCCGTTGCGTCGGCGCTTGGCGTGTGTGGATTCTCGATTCGCGATCCGTCGGGGATGACGCGGCGCGCGCTGCTGGCCGCGCTCGCTGGCATCGGGGTTTCACTGGCGGTGCGTGGGCTCGTGCAGATGACCGTCGAACACCAAGCGACGCTCGCGTTCTATGAGCAGCAGCGGGATGTGTTCCTGCGCGCGCAGGGGTGGTTGCCTGGCTCCGCGGAAGTGCTGACCTACGAGCGCCGCTTGCTGCAGAACGAGGCCACGGGATGGTTCGGATTCGCCAATGTCTTCGCCACGGTCGCGGCAGCATCCGCCACGCTGCTGGCGAGCGCAGCGCTCGGCGGCGGGCGCATCGTGGTGCGCGCGCTCCTTGCGCTGTCGGCGCTCTTGTGCGCGGGCTTGGTCGT
Source organism: Planctomycetota bacterium (assembly GCA_009926625.1). GTDB lineage: Bacteria > Planctomycetota > Phycisphaerae > Phycisphaerales > SM1A02 > F1-60-MAGs104. The sequence goes on along the minus strand of RFON01000003.1, from coordinate 52,091 downwards.
GGCGAGTGGTTCGAAGGGGGGCGTCGGCGCACTCGCTGTGGGTGCCGTGGCGATGGTGCTGCTGCGGCGTTCCGAGCGCTGGGCGCATGGACTTGCCCTCCTGCCGATTGCCGCACTGCTCGCACTCGTCGTGCGCGGGATCATCGGCGAAGGCTGGGGCGAGCAAAGCCTCTGGTTCCGCTGGCACTACCTGCTGGGTGCGGTACGGACGCTCGCCGATGCGCCACTCTTCGGCGTCGGACCCGCTGGTTTTCAGGCGGCGTTCATGTTGGTTCGACCAGACGGCGCCGTCGAGGAAGTGACCAGCGCGCACGGATCGTTCGCCGACTGGGCTGCTGCACTCGGCGTCACTGGACTCGCCCTCGGCGGTACGGTGCTCGGCCTGCTGTGGCACGGCGGTGCGCGGATGCGCCATGCCGCGGACGCGACGGTCGGCGAGGCCAGGATCGTGCGCGAGATTGCGCTTGCGAGCGTGGTGTTCGGCGTGATCCTCGCGGCCCTGTTCGAAGCACCAGCGCTCGACGGATACTCGTGGCTCTGGCGGGCCGCAGGCGCCGCCGCTGGAGTCGCTGCGGCGTGGGCAGTCGCGCAGCAGGGCGGCAGTGGCGATGAACGCGCACGCAATGGTTTGGCGGTTGGCGGCGTTGCTGCGGCGTGTGTCGTGGCGACACACGGACAGATCGACATGGTGTTCTGGCTGCCAGGCAGCGTGCTGTGGGCGTGGCTGGTGCTCGCTGCCGCGCCTGCGCCGAACTTCGGCGATCCACGGCCGTCGTTGCGGATCGCTCCAATCGCATGGGCTTCGATCGCGGGCGCAGCTGCACTCGCGCTCGTCGTGTGGATCGCGCCCGCCATTGCGCGGCAAGATGACATCGCGGTCGCGGCGGCGCAGCGGCTCTTCGATGAAGCGCGGCCACGGTCTGCCGAACGGCTTGCCGCAGCGCGACACGATGCGGCGCGCGCGTTGGCGGCGGCGTCCACGCAAGTGCCGCAGCGGCGTTCACTCGCGTTGTGTGCAGCGGAGCAGTGGATCGCCGCCGCTCGGGATGCCGCCAATCCCCGCACGCAGGAGCAGTTCCGCGCAAGCGCGCAGGAGGGGGCTGCGCTTGCAGCCGATGCATCGTGGAGCCGCTTCGCAGCGCTCCGACTCGCGTCACTCGCAGCGAGCGATGCGTTTGATGCAGCGCCGAGCGACCGCGCCGCTGCGGTGCGGCTTGAACAGTCCCTGCGCGCGGTCCTCGTCGTCAACCCGCGCCACTGCGACAGCCAGTTGCGCCTTGCCGTCGCGCTCGCCGCACAAGGACGCCTCGATGAGGCGCGCGATGCGCTCCGTGCTGCAGCGCTTTGCAACGAGTCCTTTGCGGCGGATCCGCTGCGGCAGTTTCGACCTGGACGAATGGAGTCGATCGAGGCGGAAATCGAATCGCGCGCAGCGCAGGTGCTCGAGCCGTCAGTTCCCTGAGGTGGTCCGCGGTGCGAGCGGCGATCCCGGCAACGCCTGTGGCGACGATGCTGCGCGCGGCTGCAGCGATGCCTGATCGATCGCCTTCAGCACCTGCGCGGGGGTGTAGGTGTCGCTCTTGAAGACTTCCTCGCTGCGCGGCGTCAGGACGACGAGCAGTGGAATCGTGAGACGGTCGAAGCGCTTCAGCAGCGCGCGGCCATCTGGGTTGTCGCCCGTGAGGTCGACCTTGATCGGCGTGACGCCGGCGCTGGTCAGCCGCGCCGCAACGGCATCGCTCTCGAGGATGGTCTTCTCGAGGGTCTTGCAGTTGAGGCACCACTCCGCGGTGAAGTCCACGACGACCGCATCACCACGCGCCTGGGCTTCGGCGAGTCGCTGCGGCGAGTAGTAAACCCAAGGGATCTTGCCGTCGTTGGTCAGTTCAATGCCAACGGCCGCGCTTGCCGCCACGATCCCAAGCCCGAGCGATCCGAACGCGAGCCGCGGCTGCAGGCGCGGCGTGATGCGCCAGGTGCGCACGCTCATCCATGCACCCGCGGCGATGCCGATCGCGGCCACGATCCACCAATAGTCGTTCGACGGCGGCTCGGGGGGCGCGGCCAGCATGCCTGCAGCACCTGCGCCGATGAAGTACGCGGCGGCAGCCAGCAGCAACATGCCCATCACCTGCTTCACCAAGTCGCTTGCGGGACCGCTTCGAGGCACGCGCTGCACAAGTTGCGGGAACGCGCTGAGCAAGAGGTACGGCAGAGCCATGCCGCTGCCGATGACACCGAACACCAGGAGTACCACCCACGGCTGCTGCGTCGCTGCCCATGCGGCAGCGGCGCCCATCAGCGGCGCCGTGCACGGGGTGGACAGCACAGCCGTCATGATGCCGAAGCCGAACGATCCCGCGAGCGTGTCGTGACGGAAGTCGATGCCCGCAACCGACTGCGGGAGGCGAACGGCAAACAGTCCGCACATCCCGATTGCCATCACCGCGATCACCACGCCGATGCCGATGGTGAACCATGGATACTGGAAGAGTTGACTCGACGTCGTGAATCCACTGATGAGCGACACCGCGATGCCAAGTCCGACCCAAAAGGCAATGACGCCGAGGGACAGCGACGCCCCAAGGAGCAGGCAGCGCCGTCGATTGCCCGCACTGTGCGCGAGTCCCATGATCTTGAGCGGGATCACGGGCAGCACACAGGGGGTGAAGTTCAGCAGCATGCCGCCGAGTGCGGCGATCAACAGCACGAGCAGGAAGCCAGTGCCCGTGGGATCGATCGAGAACGCCAAGCCGAAGAAGTCGAAGTCGATGGGGCGCGGACCCGCGCCGCCGCTGTTCAGCGCAGCGAAGATGCTTGAGTCAAAGTCCTTCAGTGCCGCATCGGGTGCTGGCATCGCCGCGTTCGCGGCAACCCGCAGCGTGACGGGAAAATCGATCTCGGTTGGTGCGAGGCAGGTCGTCGCATCGCATGCCTGATAGCGCAGCCGAATCGTGAAACTGTGCTCGCCTTCGCGGGCATCGGGCGCGATGGCAAGCGGCACGCCGATGATGAAGGTTCCCTCGAAGACCGCGTACTTCTGCGGACCATCGCCGACATCGGCGGTGACCAGGTGGGACTGTGGCCACTGCGCGAGCAGCGGTGTGAACGCCGCCGTCGGTTCGAGAATCCATGTGCCTGCTGCGACCGACGCGGCGCGCACGGCGCCGCCGACACCCGATGCTTCCACGGAAGTCCACTCCGCGCCGTCGAACTCAGCCGCGCCCGCGACGGACGCTCCCGACTGCGTCCAGATGTGCCACTGCGGCGCGACCGTGACCTCGATGACCGCGGGCAGGTCTGCCCCTGGCGCAGCGGTGTTCGACGCGAGCACAACCCGCGCGCGCACAGGGTCGTCTGGCGCCTGCGCTGCAGCAGGGGCGTTCGCCCAGACCAAGGCAGCAGCGCAAGGCAGCATCCAGAAGGCGCTTTGCATCGTAAACGAGTGTACGAACGTGCCCCAACCTCGTTGAAATCGCTTGCTCAATCGGGCGTGCGCCGCTACACTCTCTGATCTCCCAAGTGAGCTTGGGGGGTCCGTCCGTTCCGTTTCCTGACTGGACCTTTGCGCCGTTTGAGCCTCGTTGTCGCGACCGTTGGTCGTCCGAGGCTCGCAACGGTTCCTCAGAGGTTCCCGAAGGTGCATCTGCTTTATGCGACCATCCATCCATTGTTTCTCGGATCGAGTCGGTTCGGCAGTCGAAAGCCGCACATGACGCGCCGTCGCGTCCAACTGCGGGTTTCGGGAGCAGGGGCATCGTGCCGCGAGGAGACCACCGTGGTCTGACTTCTCGGTACAGCCCCGGTTTGTTGACGGGCCATGTTCGCACCGCGGCGAGCATGGTTTTTTGTTTGGACTGGATCGGTTCGCCTGTTTGCCTTCGTTTGCTGTCCGCGGTGACAACTCGGTACATCCCAACATCCCAAGACCACGACTGAAAGGACTGACACCATGAGCGAAATGATGCGTCATCTCGACACCCTTGCCCGCGAGCGAAACATCGACCGCGAGTTGCTTGTGCTGGATCTTGAGCAAGCCATGGTGAGCGCCGTCCGCAAGCACTTCAACTCGGAGGACCTCGAGGAGTTCGGCTGCGCAATCGATCGCCAGACGGGTGCGATCTCGCTGTGGCGCAACCTCGAGGATGGCGGGCGCGAAATGATCCCGCTCGAGAAGCTCGGGCGCATTCCGGCGCAGACCGCAAAGCAGGTGATGATCCAACGCTTCCGCGAAAACGAGCGGGTCTCGCTGCTCGACGAGTTCTCGAAGCGGCAGGGCGAACTCGTCACGGGCAGTGCACTGCGATATGAGGGGAACGCCCTCATCGTGCAGGTGGACCGAACCGAAGGGTTCATGCCGAAGAGCGAGCAGATTCCCGGCGAACAGTTCCAGCCGGGTGATCGGGTTCGATGCATCCTGCTCGATGTCCGCGACGCTGGCAGTCAGGTCAAGATCGTCATGAGCCGCGCCCATCCGGACTTCATCCGTCGACTGTTCGAGTCGGAGGTGCCAGAGGTGTCGGAGCGCACGATCGAGATCAAGGCGATGGCCCGCGAGCCTGGATTCCGCACGAAGATTGCGGTGTCGTCGGTCGACTCGAAGGTGGATGCTGTCGGTGCCTGCGTCGGTGTTCGTGGCTCTCGGATCCGCAACATCGTGGATGAACTCGGCGGCGAGAAGATCGACATCGTGCGTTGGAACGAGTCGAGCCAAGTGCTCATCTCCAATTCGCTCAAGCCGGCCGAGGTCGAGGAAGTGAGCCTCTGCTTCGAACTCGGTCGTGCAACGATCATCGTGCGCGACGATCAGTTGTCGCTCGCGATCGGCCGACGCGGACAGAACGTGCGCCTCGCGGCGCGGTTGACGGGCTGGGATGTGGACATCCTCACGCCACCCGAGTTCGAGAAGGGACTGCAGACGCTGCAAGGTGCAGTCAAGGAAGTGGAGGGTGTGACCGACGAGATGCTCGACCGCATGGGTGCGCTCGGCATGATCAGCGTGTTCGATGTCGAGGAGATCGGTGAGCAGAGCCTCATCAGCGAGTGCGGCATGAGTGAGGAACTGGCGCTGCAAGTGGTCGATGCGTGCACCGCCCGCGCCAAGGTGGTCGCCGAAGAGATGCAGCGCGAGCGAGCCGAAGCCGAGGCGCGGCAGGCCGAAGAGGGCGCCGTGGTGGATGCAGTACTCGGCGGCGCAGGCGGCGAACCCGCCGTCGAGACGGACGAACAGAGCGAAGCAGCCGCGGACAGCATCCTTGGAGGTGGACCGAGTCAGGGCTGAAGCACGACACACGAGGCGGGACGGGCTGGACGGCGGCGTTTGCCGCTGATCGAGCCTCCCCGCAGTTGGAACGAACAAGACGCACACAGTGAGCACACACGGATCGAGATCACGGCGGACCTGAAAGACTGAACCCAAGACACGGAGCCAGTTGTGGCAACCAAGACCCTCAAAAAAGTCCGAATCACCCAGCTCGCCAAGGACATCGGGATCTCCGCCAAGGACATCATCGACAAGTGCGTGCGCGAGGGCGTTGAGGGAGTGACCACGCCACAAGCCACTGTGACGCTCGGTCTCGCTGAGACGATCAAGGAGTGGTTTGGCGGGGGAGCAACGTCGAGTGCGATGGAGACAACCGAACACGTCGATGTCGACGCGCTCCGCGAGAAGGCGAAGAAGGTTGCGCCGAAGAAGCGAACGAAGGATGAGGGTCCGCCGACGACTGAACCAACGGCGGTTGCCACGGTTGGAAGCGGTGGTCAACCATCGGGAACCGTTGCGCCAACAGCGCCGGCGACACCTGTTGCTGCGGTTGGTCCCATTGCAGCCGCGGCTGCGGCGGAGCCTGCCGCGAAGGCAGTGCCTGTGATGGATGCGCCGGCCGCGAATGCGCCAAGCGTCGCGGCGACTGCAGCGGTGACGAGCGCGTCCCCAGGTCGATTGGCGCACGCAGCCCCGCCCGCAGTTGCATCGACGCCAGTTGCACCAGTTGCACCAGTTGCGCCAGCCGCAGTGACGCCGGTTGTGCCGTCAGCTAGCGCTTCAGGTGGTGCTTCAGGTGGCACTTCAGGTGGCGCTTCAGGTGGCGCAACGATGCCGCCTCCACCAAGCGGTGGTGGCGGAACGACTGCAGTCCCGCCGCTTCCGCGCGTGACCGCTCCGCCGCCGCGCCCACCGGCGCCACCAAAGCCGATCGTCCCCGCGCCGATGAATGTTCCAACGCGACCCATGCGCCCGCGCAATCCCGGCGAGCAACTTCAGCGCCCAGCGAAGACTGCGCTCTCGGGTCCCAAGGTGATCCGTGTGGAGCAGGCCGATCAGATTGCGGCGCCTCGGCCCCGAAGCCCGTTCGGATCGTCGCGACCGCCGGTTGGACGAGGTCCGATGGGTGGCGGGGGTGGGGCTGGAATCGTGCGTCCAGGAGGACCAGCCGCGCCAGGTGGTGCGGGGGTAGGCGGTCCTGGAACGCGACGACCCGCCGACAGCGGGCGATCGGGGCGCGCGGGTCCTGCGCAGCGCGACAAGTTCCGCGACCGTGACCTCGAAGAGAAGAAGCGCCAGATGGAAGGCGCGGACGGGTACTTCAAGCGGCACAGCGCTTCGCGGCGGCCGAGCGGTCCAGCTCCCCACCGTGCCGCGGCGAAGCCACAAGGACCCATTCGCGTTCCCGATCCGGTGTCCGTCAAGGAACTGTCGGAAATCAGCGGCGTGAAGGTGGCGGAGATCATGAAGCGCTTCCTGCTCGCGGGCAATCCAATCACGATCAACGCTGCGCTCGATGGGGAGCAAGCGATGGAGGTGATGATGGATTTCGGCGTGGAGGTAGAGATCGACCGCACGAAAACCGCATCCGAGGAGATCGTGGAGCGCTTCGCCGACCGACAGCGCACCGATGAGCGCGCGCGTCCACCGGTGGTCACGATCCTCGGTCATGTTGATCACGGCAAGACGACCCTGCTGGATCGGATCCGTTCGACCAATGTGGCGGCGGGCGAGGCAGGCGGCATCACGCAGTCGACGCGGGCGTTCCAAGTGCATGTCGATGTGGGCGGACAGAAGCGCCCGATCACATTCATCGACACGCCGGGTCATGAGGCATTCACAGCCATGCGCGCGCGCGGCGCACGAGTGACGGACATCGTCGTGCTGGTGGTGGATGCGGTCGACGGCATCATGCCGCAGACGGTCGAGAGCATCAACCATTCGCGCGCCGCAAAGGTCGCAATGATCGTGGCGCTCAACAAGATCGACCGCCCCGAATTCAGCGAGCAGGGACTGCAGAAGATCTATGGGCAAATGGCTGCGAACGAACTGAATCCCGTGCCGTGGGGTGGTTCCGTCGAAGTCGCGCAAGTGAGTGGACTGAAAGGCACGGGGGTGGACGACCTGCTCGCGCTCATCGCGCTGCAGGCGGATGTGCTGGAATTGAAGGCGGATTGGGGCGGTCATGCGCAGGGCACGGTGCTCGAGGCGCGAATGGAAGAGGGGCGCGGCGCCGTCGCGCAACTGCTCGTCCAGGAAGGAACCCTCAAGCGCGGCGATTTCGTGGTCGTTGGGCGTGCCTTCGGTCGGGTGCGCGACATCGTGGACGACCACGGCAAGCGCACGCAGTCCGCGGATCCAACGATGCCGGTGGCGATTTCCGGCATTGACATCCTCCCCGATGCGGGCGACAAGTTCTATGTCGTGGATTCCCTTGCAGCGGCGGAGCAGGCGGCGCTCGAACGGCGCGCGCATGAACGCGAGCGCGAACTGTCCGCGCCGAAGGTCACGCTCGACAACATCTTCGAGACGATGGCCAAGTCGAAGCGGAAGGAGTTGCCGCTGGTGGTCAAGGGCGATGTGCAGGGCTCGGTCGAAACGCTGAAGGCGGTGCTCGGCAAGATCAAGGCGGATGATGTGACCATCTCGATCAAGCATGCAGCGGTCGGCGGCATCAATGAGAGCGATGTTGAACTCGCGGCCACGACTGGAGCCGTCGTCGTCGGGTTCAATGTCACGAGCAGTGGAAAGGCGCGGCAGCTCGCGGAGGTGCGGAAGGTCGACCTCCGACTCTACGACATCATCTATCAGCTGACGGAGGACATGGACAAGGCGGTGCGCGGACTGCTCGAGCCCGAGGTTCGCCTGCAGGTGCTCGGTCATGCCGAGGTCCGCGCGGTGTTCAAGATCTCGAAGGTCGGCGCGGTCGCTGGCTGCTATGTCACGGACGGCACCATCGAACGCAATGCGCAGATCCGCGTGACCCGCGACGGCATCGTGGTCGAGAAGGATCGACGGCTCGAACAGCTGAAGCGGTTCAAGGATGACGCGAAGGAAGTCCGCTCCGGCAACGAGTGCGGCATGAAGATCAACGGCTACGACGACATTCGCGAGGGCGACATTCTCGAGTGCTATCGCACGACGATGGTGCGTCCGCTGGGTGGCGGGAATGCGTGAGCGCCGCGGGAAGGGACCTCGACTCCCGCCAGGACTCTCGTTCGCGCCCGATGGCAGCCTGCGCGAGGCGGTGCCGAGTTCGCGTCCCGCGCAGGTGGCGAGCGTCCTGCAGCGGGCGCTGCAGGAACGCATCACGCGCGGACTTGCCGATCCGCGGCTGCAGGGGATGGTTTCGATCCAGGAGGTTGCCGTGAGCCCAGACCTGATGCATGCGCGCGTAGCGGTATCGGTCTTGCCATCGGACCGCGGCGCGCTGTCGCTCGCGGCCCTGCGCAGCGCTGCAGGCTTCCTGCGATCGTCGCTCCGCGACTCCACGACACTGCGGCGCGTGCCGGAACTGGCGTTTGAACTGCGTTCGCCTTTGACGCCAATCGAGGGCGTTGCCAACCCCGCCGATGCCGACCAACAAACGCATCACAACGAGCAGGAGACGGAACCATGAAAGATCGGAAGACGCACTTCAACATCAATCGTTTCAACTCGCTCATCAAGAAGTGGACGCCGAAGGCGCGCACCGAGGAGCCCAACAGCGGCGATCTCGTTGCGCTCTTCCTGCATTCGTCGCTGCTCTACGACGCGACGCTCGAGCAGGCCGATGCCGCGCTCGCGCGCATCCGCAGCCGCAATGTGGACTTCAACGAGTTCCGCGTGAATCTCGTGGAAGAAATGGTGCAGACGATCAACCCGAAGTTTCCGGAGGCGTTCAGCCGCATGCGTCGAGTGCGATCCACGCTCGCGGATGTCTTTCGCCGCCACCACAAGGTCAGCCTTGACCAGCTCGTTGGCAAGCCCAAGCGCGATGTGCGCACCTATCTCGAGCACCTCGACGGCATGCCGACCTATGTGTCGTCGCGCATGATGCTTGTCGGCTTCGAGGTGGCGCTCGTGCCGATCGACCAGACCACCGTCGACCTGATGCGCCATACGGAGGTGCTTGTCGATGATGCGACCCCCGCTGAATTCGCGGCCGCCCTCGAGCGCCGCTTCAGCCTCGAACGCGCGCTGCAGGTTCATCATGCGCTGACCGCAGCGGTCGACCACTTCCACACCTCGGGGCGTGCGGAGGAGGCGCGGAAGGAGCGTGAGTCGAAGCCGAAGCCGCGCGGTGCGGTGCGGCAGGCGATGGAACGCGCGAAGAAGGTGCGCCGCGGCGGCCGATCCAGTGCAGTGCGTTCTTGATCGAATGGGAGTTCGCTTTCATGGCCGGTCACAGTGCGTGGAAGAACATCAAGCACCGCAAGGCAGCGGTGGATGCCAAGCGCGGCAAAGTCTGGTCGAAGGCGTCGCGTGCCATCATCGTGGCGGCTCGCACCGGGGGCGCTGATCCGCGCTTCAACGCATCGCTGCGCATGGCCATCGATGAGGCGCGAAGCGTCAACATGCCGCGCGACACGATTGAGAAGGCGGTCAAGAAGGGGAGCGGTGCGCTCGAGGGCGAGGAGTACCAGGCGATCCGCTACGAGGGGTATGGTCCCGGCGGTGTGGCGATCGTCGTGGAGTGCCTGACTTCCAACATCAATCGCACCGCGCCCGAAGTACGGACGCTTTTCGACAAGCATGGCGGCAATCTGGGCGTGAACGGTTCCGTGTCGCACTCGTTTCGCCAGTGCGGTGTCGTGATCCTGCCGCGCGAGGCGCTCCCCGAGGAGCGTGTGATGGAGATCGGTCTTGATGCAGGCGCCGATGATGTGGTCAGACACGACGATGCATGGCAATTGACCTGCCCGGCCGCATCCCTCGCTGCGGTGCGCGATGCGTTCGAAGGGGCAGGCGTCGCACCTGAGCAGGCTCAGGTACTTTGGCTGCCGCAGGTGGATGTGGATGTGGATGCTGCGTTGGCAGAGCGCATTCGTGCACTGGTGGACGGACTGGAGGAACTTGATGATGTGCAGAAGGTTTATTCCAATGCCGCATTTCCTGATTGACCGTGCCGCTTGGTCGTCGTGCGGCGTGCCGCGGGGTGCGCGTGCCCTGACATGCCTGCTGCTGCTGGTGCTGCCGCTGTGCGGCGGCTGTCGCTTGGGCAGCGTTTCGCGCGCCTATCCCGGCGTCAGTGAGCAGCAATTGTGGTCGGCCACCGTCCTTGCCGCGCGCCAGCCCGAGCTGACGGACTGGTTCGTGACGGAGAATGGCGTGTTCGTGGATGAGGCGACCCACCGCATCGAGATTCACCGAGAACTGAAGCGAGATGTGATGAACGGGCAGGCAGTTCGGCGACAGACCGAAGTCTGGTCGTTTTCCGTGGAGGTCGATGCGAGCGATCGAATCCCGCGCGTGATCATGCAGCCGCGCGGTCGGTTGCGCGGTGGTTCATTCTTCTCGCAGAGCGATCAGTTCTTCCGCCAGATCGATGTTCGACTCGCGCAGCATCCGACCATGCACGAGGGACTGACGCCGCCAACGGCAAGCGTCGAGACAAGCGGCGGGTTGGAGGCACCGATTGCGCATGAACCGAGTCCTCAGCAGCGCCAGACGCCGGTGGAGGCACCCGTGTCACCGACGCAGCAGCCGCTCGAACCGCCCAAGTGATTGGTCGCGCCTGCGCCCGCGCCGGCTCCTGACGATCCATGGTGGAATCAGCCCAGCCCAGCGGCGCGGAGTGCGCGCACCGCCAACACGCGGATGATGAGCAGCGCCGCGATGAAGCTTCCGATGCCGACAATCAGCCAAGGCCAACTCTGTCGGCGCACGAGATCCTGGATGTCATGAGCGCCCGTGGCAGCGGCAGCGGCCGCGGCTGAGCAGAGGAACGCCGTCCGCGGAAGCATGCCGATGGCGGTTGCAGCGATCATCGGTCCGTAGCGAACGCGCGCTGCGCCCATGGCGAGGTTGAAGAGCGCGAAGGGCGAATTGGGGGGAAGCCGCAGCAGTAGGATCAGCAGGAATGTGCGGCGCTGCTTCGCTTCGATGAGCGCGTGGTGGATCGCGCTCGCCCGTGGGTTCGCAGCAATGAGGCGCATGAGGGCATCGCCGCTGAGTGCTCTCGCGACGAAGAATCCGATCGTCGCACCGCCAAGGAGCCCAGCGAGGACGGCGGCGGTGCCGGTCACGACGCCGAATGTCCAGCCGGCAATGATGGACTGCACATAGGGAGGGAGGAGTCCGAATCCCGTTGAAATCGCGAGGACGGCGATGCAGGTCGGAACGGCGATGTCTGGATGTGCGCGCAGCCAATCGGATGCGGCGCCGATCTGTGTGAGCAGCGTGATGCCGAGCACGATTGGGGTGATAATCCAGGCGGCTGCGAGCGCCACCAACCAAGGCGTTCGCGGCGAGCGGTCTGGCTTTGGAGCGGTTTCAACTGGGGACGACATGTTGCGCATCATGTCCAGCCGAGCATGCGCGCGGCGAAGGCGCGGCAGCGTACGCCCAACGCCCATCGCCGGCACCCGTCGTGGCAATTGGTGGTGCACCAACGGGGCGCTGAGCGTGCCGCCGGCGATCCCGTTGGCGAGTGCGGTGGCGACCGTGACTTCCTTGGGCGGCCGCGAAGATGGGAAAAATGGGGCTGTTTGCTGGCGTGCACGTGCGCGTGCATATGTTGCCGCGCTGTGCAGGCGAGGATCCACTCCTTCATGCTGCGAGGCATCGATGCAAGTCCATGCGAGGTGGAAGTCCACCTGTCCGCGCATGGATTGCCGCAGATCGCCGTGGTTGGATTGCCTGATGCGGCGATCCGTGAATCCGTCGAGCGGGTGCGGCGCGCGATCGAAAGTTCAGGATTCGAGGTTCCGCGGCACCATGCGGTGGTGAACCTTGCGCCAGCGGGAACACGCAAGGAGGGGGCCGTCTATGACTTGCCGATTGCGCTCGGGCTGCTGCGTGCCGCAGATGCCCACGCTGCTCCACGCGGGTCGAGTCTTGATCCTGAGCAGTGGCTCGTGGCGGGCGAGTTGGCGCTTGACGGGCGGGTGCGAGCCGTGCGCGGCGCGGTGAGCGCGGCGCTGATGGCGCGTGACATGGGGCGGGGAATCCTGTTGCCCGCCGAGAGCGCCCGAGAGGCTCGGCTCGTGCCGGACAGTCGGGTTGCGGCGGTCGAAACGCTGTCGGATGCGGTGGACTTCTTTCGGGGGGAACGGTCCCTGTACTGCGGGGATTCGCTGCTCATCCAATCGGGGCATGGATGCAGCAGCGAGGATCAAGTCGGAGGGGAGGCGGTGGGGGACGCCGCCCCTCCGGCTGGTCTCGCACCCGTTGACTTTCGCGAGATCAAGGGACAGACCACCGCCAAGCGCGCGATGCTGATTGCTGCGGCTGGTGGGCACAATGTCCTGATGCTGGGCCCAGCCGGCTGTGGAAAGACCATGCTCGCGCGTGCGCTCGCTGGCATCTTGCCGCCGCTGCTTCCCGAGGAGGCGCTTGAGGTGCTGCGCATCTCGTCGTGCGCGGGCGTCGGCATGGATGGTCGATTGCGCTCGGGCCGGTTGGATGTCGCTCGCCCTGTTCGAGCGCCCCACCACGGGGCGAGCGCGACGGCAATCGTCGGGGGCGGACCACAAGGGCGACCTGGCGAGATCACGCTCGCGCATCATGGCATCCTCTTTCTCGATGAACTGCCAGAGTTCCGCCGTGATGTGCTGGAGTCGCTGCGCGAGCCGCTCGAAGGCGGCGAAGTGTCGATCGCGCGTGCGAGTGGCAGTGTTCGTTGGCCCGCGGCGGCGATGCTGGTGGCCGCGATGAACCCGTCGGCACAGGGGGAGCGACTTGGTGGCGTGCGTGGCGCACGGCTGATGGGCGAGTACCTCGGGCGGCTCTCGGGTCCGGTGCTCGACCGAATCGACCTCCATGTGGAGGTGCGGCGTGTCGGCGCACGCGATCTCTCGCGCGCAAAGCCCGGTGCAGACAGTGCGTCGCTGCGCACGCAGGTGCTGCAGGCTCGTGCGCGCGCGAGAAGTCGTCAGGGTTCGCTGCCGAATGCGCGCCTTCCGGGGGAGTTGCTTGATCGCGCGTGCCGACTGGATGCGGCTGCGACGCACCTGCTGTCGCATGGACTCGATGAACTTGCGCTCAGCGCGCGTGCATACGACAAGATCCGGCGAGTCGCGCTGACGATTGCCGACCTTGAAAACCACACGGAGGTGCACGCGGAGGATGTGTCGGAGGCGCTGCAGTACCGCGCGCTTGGCATGGGCTGACGGCCGCCTGCGGCGGGGTCGCTTCAGGTCAGTCCCGGCGCGAAGCCGCGGCGCATCGTGTTCTCGCAGACGCTCCGCGGTTCGACGAATTGCAGCAAGTACTGCGAACCACCCGCCTTGCTGCCGACTCCGCTCATGCCGAAGCCCCCGAATGGTTGCCGACCGACGAGTGCGCCGGTGATTCCGCGGTTGAGGTAGAGGTTCCCGACACGGAACTCGCGTCGCGCGCGTTCGAGATGCGATGGCCGGCGGCTGAACAGTCCGCCCGTCAGCTTGTAGTCGCTGCCGTTGGCGATCGCGAGCGCTTCGGTGAAGTCGCGTGCCGCGATGACGGCAAGCACCGGACCAAAGATCTCATCCTGGGCGATGCGGTGGTCGGGGCGGACATCGCGGATGACCGTCGGGCCGATGAACGGCTTCCCGACGCGCGCCTCGAGCCCCTCGGGAACTGCAACATGGACGGCGACTCGCCCCTCGCGGCTTGCCGCTTCGATGGCTGCGCGAATACGGCACGCGGCCTCGTCGTCGATCACTGGTCCGATGTCCGTCCCAGGCAGCAGCGGGTCGCCAACGGTGAGCGTTTTCGTTGCATCAACGAGTCGGTGAAGGAACGGCTCGAGCGCCGATCCAACCACGATGGCGCGGCTGCACGCGGAGCACTTCTGCCCTGAGAAGCCAAACGCAGACTGTCGGACGCCGAGGACCGCCTCGTCGAGGTCCGCGCTCTCGTCGATGATGATCGCGTTCTTGCCTCCCATCTCGCAGATCACCTTCTTGACGAATCCCTGCGCCTGCGGAGTCTGGCCCGCTGCCGCGATGATGTCGAGGCCGACCGCCTTCGAGCCCGTGAATGCGATGATCGCCACGCGCGGATCGCGCACAAGCGCGGCCCCGACACTTTCGCCCGCGCCCGGCAGGAACGCCAGCGCGTCGCGCGGCGCGCCTGCGCTCCACAGGATCTCGCACAGGATTCGCGCGATGCCCGGGGTTTGCTCAGCGGGCTTCACCGCAACGGTGTTGCCCGTGACCAGCGCAGCGACGGTCATGCCGCAGCAGATCGCCAAGGGGAAGTTCCATGGGCTGATGACAACCGCCACGCCGCGCGGCTGGTGCCACTCCTGATTCAGTTCGCCGGTGAAGTGACCGAGTCGCCGCGGGTAGAACAGGTGGGTCGCTTCCCGCGCGTAGTACTCGCAGAAGTCGATTGCCTCGCACACATCGCCGTCCGCCTCGCGCCACGTCTTGCCCGATTCTCGGATGATGACGCCCGAAAGTTCGTCGCGCCGCGCGCGCATGGCGGCCGCAGCGCGAACCAGGACCGCGGCGCGTTCGGCGAGTTGCGTCTCCCGCCACGAAGGGAACGCAGCATGCAGGCGGCCGATCTCGGCGCGCGCCTGCTCGACCGTTGTGTCGTTGGCAACGCGCGGGACGCGCGCAGCGTGAACGCCTGCGGCAAATGCGGTCCGAGTCGCGGCATCCGCGAAGTCACGCAGTGGTTCGGTGAAGAACGGCAAGCCATCGGCCACATCGGGGTGTGCCCCGCTGAGCGCGTGGCGCTGCGCCGAGCCTTCGATGCGAAGCAGACCATCATCCGTGCCCGACCCGGCGCCCGCCGAGCGGTGGGGTGTTGCGACGAGTTGGCTGTCGTCCGCGGCGTCCGCGAACCCAGACCGCAGCCAACTTTCGTTGCTGGTGTTCTCGAGCAGGCGTCGAACGAGGTACGCCATGCCCGGAATCATCTCGCCAACGGGCAGGTACTCGCGCACGCGGAGCCCTTCCTTGATGCATGCCGCCTTGAGCGCATCCGCCATGCCATGAAGCATCTGCAGTTCGATCGCTTCGCGCGGCAGGCGGTGTCGCTCAAGCAGCGCCAGCGCCGCGCCGATGGAACGCGCGTTGTGCGAACCAAGCGCGAGTCGCGTTCCACCGTTGCCCGCCGACTTCGGCGTTGCTTCGATGAAGCGGGCAGCCATCCGCTCGAAGCTCGCATCCGTGTCGCGCTTGAAGCTCCAGCATGGGTTCGCCCACCCTTGCTGCTCGGAGAGGATGGTCTGCGAATCCCAGTACGCGCCCTTCACGAGGCGGACGGTCACGACGCGATTGGTGCGCCGCGCCCAGTCGATGACCCGCTGCGCATCGGACTCGCCGCTGCGAAGGTAGGCCTGCATGGCAATGCCCGCTTCAAAGGGAACGCGTTCGCAGCAGCGCATGAACAAATCAAGCGTCAGGTCCTTCAGCGACTGCTGCTCCATGTCGAAATTCACGAAGACGCCGCGCCGCGCCGCAGACTCGAGCAGCGGCAGCAGTGCGTGCTCCAACCCGCGGATCGATCCTTCCGCGTCAATCGGATCGGTACGAGCAAAGAGCGACGAGATCTTGATCGACACATTGGTGCGCGGAATCGGACCGAGATGGTCGCGTTCGAGTGCGGGCTGCGCCGGCCAACCAGCGACGGCAACCGGCAAGTGCTCAAGGAGGTCGGCGTACTTCGTGCGGTACGCAGCGGCTTCCGCATCACTCAAGCACGCTTCGCCAAGCAGGTCGACGCTGAAGGCAATCCCGCGGTCCCACAGCGTCCGCAGCGTCGGGAGTGCGCTCTTGGCATCCGTTCCCGCGATGAACTTCCCAGCCATCGATTCGATTTGCGAGGACATCGTGCGGGCAACCAGCCCCTTTGCCAGCCCGCCCGCCTTCAGTCCGAAGTCCATGCCGGGTGGCAGCGCAAGCCCTGGCTTCGACATGAAGTCGACGAGATGCTCATAGACCGCATCGGCGTTTCGCAGAGCCGGGAAGCAGTCGACGAAATGGAACAACTGGACCTTGAAGTCCGGGTCGCGCATGGACCATGCCATCAACTTGTCGGACCAGAACGCGGCGGACAGCAGTCCGTCGCCGCTGCTTCGCGCACTCTTGAGGATGCGGAGGGCGTTGTCCTGTGCGCTGCGTTCAAGCGCAGCATCGCCGAGCAGCGGCACGGGCGATCCGCTGTCTGCCGTGGAATGGGCGCCGTGTGGAGCGGTTGGTGGGCGGGAGGAGGGAGCCTGAGGCGCCGGCTTGGGCGCGGGCTTCGCACGAGTGAACAGACCCATCGTGAACGAAGTATAGGACCGCGGGTGATGCGAAGTTTGTTTGCGCGATGCGTTACGGCGCGCGGTGTGTCACGCGTGGCGCGGACCCGCTGGGATGCGCCGCACGGCGTTCAACGCGCTCTCGTAGGCAGTGATGCAGCGCTTGGCCGCACCATCCCAGGTGATGCCGCGGACCTCGAAGAGGCCGCGGTCGCGGAGTTCGGCGCGGAGCGGAGGGTGACGGAGGACTGCAACGATCTTGTTCGCCATGTCATCCACATCCCAGAAGTCCACCTTGAGCGCATGGGTGAGCACCTCGGAGACGCCCGAGTTCTTCGAGATGATGACGGGGACGCGATGTCCCATGGCTTCGAGCGGTGCAATGCCGAAGGGTTCTGAAACGCTCGGCATCACATAGAGGTCAGCCATCGAGAAGACGCGCGGGATGTCGCGACCGCGAAGGAATCCGGTGAAGGTCATCTGGCCGCCGATCCCGAGGCTGGCGGCCATCTCGATCATGGAACTCGCAAGGTCGCCTGACCCAGCCACCACGAAACGAACATTCTTCTCGACTTCGAGCACGCGCTTGGCGGCTCGGACGAAAAACTCGGGTCCCTTCTGCATTGTGATACGCCCGAAATAGAGGACGATTCGCTCCTTGCGCTCGATGCGCTTGATGCCGAAGGACGCGGGTTCCAGTTCGACGCCGTTGTAGACCACATCCACCTTGTTGGGCGAGAGTCCATAGCGGTTCACCAGGAGGTTCCGCGTGAGGTTGCTGACAGCCATGACTCGCACCGCGCCGTGCATCCCACGCCGTTCGATGTTGTAGACCTGCTGATTGACATGCGTGCCCGAGCGGTCGAATTCGGTGGCGTGCACATGGACCACGAGCGGTCGCCCCGTGAGGCGCGCGAGCGCCAAACCCGCTGGATAGGTGAGCCAATCATGCGCATGAATGACATCGAAGTTCAGGTCGCGTGCCGATTGCACACAGAACTGTGCGTAGCGCTCCGCGGCGAGCACCAAGTCGCCTTCGTATCCGCCCGTCAGCTGAAGTGATGCGTGAGCAGGGGGCGTTGCAGCCTCCGGGAGCACTTGATCGATCACCACTTGCTCCCACGCGAGGGCGGGCTCGACACCCGCCGCGATGAGACGCGCCACCATCGTCTGCGCGTCGCAGGCACTGCGCTGGTCGTCGCGGACTGGGGCACCTTGTCGGAGAGCGCCCGTGCGGTGCGGCACCGACCCGTACGCGCCCTGATTCGCGATGCCAAGGCGGAGGATGTCGATGCGCTCAGGGGTGCCACGAAGGAGCGCCGCACGGCGCGCCTCTGCAGACGCGGGTGTTTCACCTGTGGGCAGATCGATGCTGTCGACCAAGTCCGCTGTTGACTCGATGACGCGAGCCGCGGGTGCTGCTGCCCATCCCGCCTGCGCACTCGAAGAAGCGGTACCGCTTTCGTCCGGCGACACCAATCGGACATGCGATGCATGCGCGTGGTCCACCGCACGCGGCAGCACAAAGGTCACATCGCAACCCGCGTGCTTCAGCGCCCGCGTGAGCCCATGACACGCAGTGCCCAGTCCCCCCGTGATGAACGGCGGGAACTCCCATCCCAGCATCAGGACCGATGGCGCGTGCATCAGCCCTCCGGGTCGCCGTCCATGTCGGTGTCCATGTCGGTGTCCATGTCGCCGAGCAGGCGGAACATCGACTCGAACGCCAACAGGAACAGTTGCAGTTTGGCTGCGGCTTCCGCGTCGCCAGGATTTCCTGGGATCAACGCCTCGAAGACATATCGCTTCGCCTCGTCGCGGAAGTGGCGGATGCGTGGCGGTTCAACCGTCGAACCCATGTCGAGCAGCGCCTCACGGAACAAGTCGTCCATGGAGTCGCGGGACTCGACAAGCGACGATTCGATCGACTCGCTGAGCCAGCGATCAGCCGTGCCGAGGGAGAGCCGCCAGCCATCGTTGGATGCTTCGACGGCATACTCCGCCGGTGAAGCGGACCCCGATGCAGCGCACACCAAGCGAGAGCCGCTGCGGGTGATCGCGCCGAAAACCGCGGCCTCACGCGCTGCGGACTCGATCGCATCCAAGATCTGTGCGTTGGTGACGGTACTCATTGGATCGGACCGACGAGTGTACCTGCGCCCGCGTTACGATTCCGTTGTGACCGAGCCATGGTCGATTCGCCGCCTGCGCGCATGGATGAGCCCATTTCTCGCCGAGCGGGGGGTTGAGTCGCCGCAGTTGTGTTCAGACTTGCTGCTTGCGCATGTCGTTGGATGCGAACGCCTCGCCCTCTATCTCGACGCGGACCGCGTACCCACGCCTGAACAGTTATCGAAACTCCGTGAGCTCGTGCAGCGCGCAGGGCGTCACGAACCAGTGCAGTACCTCGTCGGCAGGTGGGCGTTCCATGGATGCGAACTTGAAGTGGGACCAGCGACGCTGATCCCAAGGCCGTGCACCGAACTGCTGGTGGAGGAGGCGGTCCGATGTGCAACGGCCACGGGTGAGGTCGCTGCAACGCCGCTGTGCATCGTGGACCTGTGCACTGGGACGGGATGCGTTGCCATCGCTGTGGCGCGTGCACTCAAGGCACAGCGCATGGGGCGTCGGCAATTGGCGTGGACGGGAGGCGGATCGAACGGTCCACGGGCTACCGAAGAGGATGCGCTTCGCGGACTTCGCATCGTTGCCACGGATGTGGTGCCTGCGGCGGTGGAACTGGCGCGACGCAATGTCGCTGCGCATCGGCTGGAGACCGTGGTGGAGGTGGTGCAGGGTGACTTGGACGGTGCGCTTGCCGACCGCGGCATCGATGGTGCGGTGGATGTGCTGTGCGCGAATCCGCCATACATCGGTGATGCGGAGTGGGCGGATGTACCGCGGAATGTCCGCGAATGGGAGCCGGAATCCGCGCTCCGCGGAGGCATCGACGGGCTTGATCTGGTGCGGCGCGTGATCGAGTGTGCGCCTCGCCTGCTGCGCCCCGGGGGCGTCCTGCTGTGCGAGATCGCCGCGAGCCAAGAGCACGCGGCCCTCGCGATTGCAGCATCGGCCGCGCTCACCGATGCGGTCGTCCTGCGCGACCTCGAGCAGCTGCCCCGACTGCTTCGCGCGCATCGCGCAGCGTGAATCAACTGGGTGCGCCGAGCGCCTTGCGGACCTCCTCGAGCAAGACGCCAGCTTGGAACGGCTTGAACAGGAAGTTGTTGAGCCCGTCCTGGGTCGAGCGGACGATCGAATGATTCGGGTCGTAGCCGAAACCCGTCATCATCAGGAACGCACAGTTCGGCGATGCTTCGCGCGTTCCCCGAAACACCTCGTACCCGTTTCGGTCTGGCATGCGCACATCCGAGATCACCAAGTCGAAGGGCTTGCCCTCATCCTGGGCACGGCGAACAAGTTCAAGCGCGGCGCTCCCGTCGGGTCTGTTCTCCACGAGCCCGCCCGCCTCCTGCAAGAGCCCCTGGATCGTCTCGCGCACATTTGCATCGTCATCCGCCACGAGGATGCGTTTGCCTTCGATCCAAGGATCCCTCGAACGGTCTCGCGGCAGACGATCGATGCCGAGCACCGACTGCGGGCCCGAGGTCGCTCCCTTGATCCGAGCGGAGAGCATCTCAAGCGCCCGTTCGAGCTGCTCGAAGGCTCCGAGCTTTCCCATGGCGACTTCCATCGTGGCGTCACGAAGGCGTTGCGTCGGCACCGCGAGTTCATCGCGCAAGATCGCACTGACTCGCTCGCTCGTCGACGAGCGCTCGACGATGAGCATGTCAAGGATGTTGAGCGCCATCGCCATGTAGCGACCGTAGGTCTCGAGCGCCAGGCAGTCATCTTCGTTGAACGCATCCGCTCGGAGCGACTCCACATTGACGACGCCGATCACGCGCTCGCGAAGCAGCATCGGAGCGGTCAGGCTCGAGCGCGCTCCAGGCAGACCTGGCAAGTAGTGCGGGTCGGCGTCGGTATCGCGGCAGATCACGCTCTGCCCTGAACTCGCGACGATTCCCGAAATGCCGTTGGCAGTGGGGCGGGCAAAGATCGATTCGCCGATGCGCAGCGGATCGATCCCATGCCCGATGACGAGCTCCAGTTGATCGGTCTTCCGATTCCGCAGGCGTACCTCATAGGGTTCACCAGGAAACTCGCGTTCCATGGCCTGCGCGATCTTGCCCTCGAGCAGCGCGAGGCGTTCGGCCACATTGAGGGGGTTGACGATCTGGGCGTCGAGATCGAGCAGGTCGGCACCCGCCGCATCAACCGCGTCGAGTCGTTCCGAGAGCCGCGTGTGCGCCGACACGTCGAAGAGGACGCCGGATGCGCCGCCGCCGGGCGCGGGTGAGATCAGCAACTCGAAGGTGCTCGTGCCAGATCGAAGACGCTTGCGAAGATGCAGTGTCGGCATGGACCTGAACTGCGGCAGCGCGCTTGCACACTGTTGGGCAAAGAGCCGCAGTATCTCGGCGGACTGCTCGGCGAGGCGGGATGTCATCCATGTCACCTCGCCGGAGGCATCGACGATGCCGATGCCAGCACCGACATTGTCAAGCATGTTGAGCGGCGAGGCGGGTGGAATCGAATTCGCCATCGGACACCCGAGTGTACGCTTCGCCGTTCCTCTTCCACCATGATCAGTGTTGATCGGGTCAGCAAGTCCTTCGGGCGCACGCGCGCCGTCGACCACCTCTCGTTTGAGGTGCCTCGCGGCTTGGTTTGCGGATTTCTCGGTCCGAACGGCGCAGGGAAGACCACGACCATTCGCATGCTCGTGGGTGCGATCGCGCCCGATGAAGGCTCGCTGCGCGTGGGCACTGCGGATGTCCAGCGTGATCCGATGCTCGCGCGGCGCTCCGTCGGTTACTTGCCTGAGTCGAACGCACTGCCCCCTGAAGCGTGCGTCGACGAGTACCTGCGTTTCCGCTGCGGGCTGTGGGGAGTCGCGCCGCGCGATCAAACGGCAGCTGTTGCGCGGGTCGTGGAGCGATGCGAACTGCAGTCGGTGCGGCGCAAGCTTGTCGGTGCGCTGAGCCGCGGGTTTCGTCAGCGAGTGGGACTTGCCGCATCGCTCGTTGCATCGCCCGCCGTCGTGATTCTCGATGAACCCGCCACGGGACTTGACCCCGTGACCGCGCAGGCGTTTCGCGGCTTGGTGCAGTCGCTGCGGGGAGAGCACACCGTCCTCTTTTCGAGCCACAATCTCGCGGAAGTCGAGGCGACTTGCGAGCACCTCGTGCTGCTGTCCAACGGGCGACTGGTCGCGCAGGGGACCGCGAGTGATCTTCGCCGTCGCGGCGCCGTTGCGACGCGCTTGGAGATCGAGTGCACGGGCGGCGATGTCGGGGCCCTTGGCGCGGTGCCGGGCGTCATCGAAGTGCAGTCGCAGTCGCTCGGCGATGGGTGGACTCGAATGCTCGTGACCGTGGAAAGCGGCGATCGCGACTTGGCCACTCTCACGACGCAGGTTGCAGCGGTCATGCAGCGCGCAGGCGCATCGGTGCGACGCTTTGAGCGAATCACACCTCCGCTGGAAGATGTGTTCGCGCGATTGGTCGGCGCGCCTGGGGGAGCGCGCTGATGCGGGCGCTGCTGTCGATCGCGCGCCGCGAGGCAGGCGCGCTGTTCCTGACTGCAACGGCCTGGGGCGCGCTTGCCGTTTTCACGCTCGTGACTGGAGTCATCGCGGGCGTTGCGACAATCGTTCCAGGCGCACCCGCGGAGATTCGCGCGGTCGCGGCCGCTGCGGGCTGGGCGATGCTGCTCGTTGCGCCTGCGCTCTCGCTGCGACCCACGACCGAGGATCGACGCAGTGGCTTTTGGGAGGTGCTCGCGACAAGTCCAACGGGCGCATCGTCACTGGTGCTTGGGCGGTGGTTGGCTGGGATGATCGGGGTCGTCGTGCTCGTGATCGTTGGCATCGGTGGCCCGTTCGCCGTGCTTGAGTCGCTGGCGAATCCCGATGTCGGCGAGTGCGTGTGCGCGGCCATCGGGGTCTTGCTCCTCGGCAGTGCTGCTCTTGCATCGGGGTTGTTCTTCGGATCGCTGACGACGAGTGCGTCGGTGGCCTCTCTCAGCACCTTCTTCTTCTGGCTCGTGCTGTTGATCGGCCTGCGTTCGGTTGCGCCTGCGCTCTCCGCGGATCAGGCCGACCTGCTCTTCGCCGCAGATCCGATCCGACGGCTTGAGGGGTTTCTCGTCGGTGCCGTTGACAGTGCGGATGTGACCTATTTTCTCGCGGCAACATTCGTGTTTCTCACGGGGGCATGGGCACTTCAGCGCACGGATGCCGAACGCGCGTCTGGCCGAACCCCGTTTGCCGTGCACCTTCGAATCGTGGCGGGTGTGCTCGCAGGTCTGACCATCGCGGTCTCGGTGTGCGTCGTCGCGCGCGCTCCGGCTCTCCGTACCGCGGTCGATTGGACCAAGGGGCGGCAGTGGGATGTCGCGCCGCAATGGAAAGCGCTCGTGCAGGGCGCGACGGGATCATGGCGAGTGACCTGGATCGACCCAGGTGGTTCGCTCAGCGGCAGTCTTGGCGCTCAGCTCGAGGATGTCCTGTCGGCGATGGCGAAGTTCACGACCGCGGACGGCGGGGTGATTGAGTGCACACGAATCAATCCCACGGAGCAGGAAGGTGCTGCGGAGTACGCGAAGTGGGCGGATGCGCTCGTCCGTCGCCACCGATCGGCCAGTGCGGACAGCGGGGCTGCGGTCGACAACGGTTGCGCGGAGATGGAGCGGCTCGCCTCATTTGCCGGCAGCGAGGCGGAGCGGCTCGGGGCAGTGATCGACACGCTCGCCGATGGATCCGCGGATCGCCTCCAACTCGAGCGCGTCCGAAGTGCCATGCGAGCGCTTGCGGTCGGCACGCCTGCCATCCTGCGAACGATCGAGGCGATGCGCGTCAGTCGGCCAGACCGTGCGCTTCCTGATGCGGGGGAAGCCGCGCTGGTGGTCGCCGCACATAATCGCGACTGGGGCACACAGCTGGGTGCATTCTCGTCATGGCTCGTTGAACGCGGCATCGCCAACGACGCTGCGCCCGAGATCGTTGAGCTTGCGCAGCGCCTCCGCCCGGAGTTGGGTGTTCGCGCGCGTGCCCTGTTGCGCACGGTCGATGCGATCGATGCACTCGAGGGTGATCCGCTGCAGGATGTTTCCATGGGGCTGGCCGTGGGAGGTGGGCTCGTCATTGAATCGCCGCATGGTGTTGCCTTCGTTTCCGACAGCGCGCTCGCGGTGAACTCCAGCGATGCATCGAGCGTCGTTCGATTCGACCGTCGATTCCGGATGGAGCAGCTCATCGATGCGTCGATGCGCAGCATTCTGGATGATGCGCGCCCGGAACTGCTGCTCGTTCATGCGGAGGAACGCTCGCTGCTGCTGCCCACCGGCGACGGCAGTGATGTGTCCGCCATTGCCGATGCGTGCCGCGCCGCCCGCATCGATGTGCGCGAATGGCAGGTGACCGCCGCACCGCAGCCAATTGCGCGTCCGCTGAGCGTCTGGATGGTGATTCCGCCGCGCACCGTGTCGCTTGAGCGGGACGCTCGCGAGCGCGCGCTCCTCGAGGCCCTTGCGAGCATCATTGCCGAGGGAAAGCCGCTGCTGCTGTCGATTGGCCCGAGTCTGCGTCCGCTCGCGGGCCGCCCTGATCCGTGGGCTGAAGCAGCATTCAAGTTGGGTGCTGCTGCGCAGACGGATTCGGTGATCGTTGATGACATTCCAGTGGGCGAGGGCAAGACCGAGCGACGGACTCGTGTGGAACTGCTTGCCGGCGCTGGCGACCTGCCGATCGTGCGAGCCCTCGTTGGTCAGCGGGTCGGCGTTCAGGTGGCAGTGCCCGTGATGCCTGCGGGGGCAAACGCCGTCGCCGTCCCGATACTGGACGCGCCTGCCGCGCCTGCACGGTCGATCGAGCGCGACTGGCGACGACGCGCTCCAGATCCGCGATCTGCGGCACCGCTCGATGCAGGCATCAGCGTGGCGGTGGCATCGGAGCGCAGTGTCGTTGGCGGTACGCGTGCTCGAGCGTTGGTGGTTGGATCGCCATCATGGATGCTTACATCGGTGGTCGACGAGGCGCGCACCGTTGCCGGCTCCGGCAATGTTCTCGTCACGCCAGGCAACCGCGAACTGGCGGTCAACGGGGCACTGTGGCTTGCTGGTCTCGATGCCCGACTCGGTGACAGTGGAAGCGCGCGCCAGGCATCCCGGATTGGCGAGATTTCCGTGCGTGATCGCCTGCAGTGGACCGCTGGATTGTCGATCCTCTTGCCGAGCGCACTGCTGATCATCGGCGTCGCGATCCGCTGGTGGAGGTCACGCGGATGATGGCTCGTCCGCTGCTCCGCCTTTGGATCGCCGCCGTGGTGTGTGCAACACTGGCGAGCGTTGTGTGGTTGTCGACAGCGCCTGCAGTGTCGCGCGCGGCCGCTGTTGGCGGATTGCGGCGCATGATCGCTGTGGGGTCGCTGCCTTGGGCCGATGTGGAACGCATCACCGTTCGGCGCGGTGCCGGCAGCGTCATCGAGTTCGTGAGGCGCGGAGGGCACTGGTGGCAGTCCAAGCCGTTCGAGTACCCGATGCAGGACGCGGAAGTCGATGGGCTGCTCGCGCGCGCGGCGGAGGTGCAGGTGCGCGACGGCACCACGGGCGCAGATGTTGTCGATGCAACCGTCGTCACTGGATTGACCGCTGATGCACCGACCGTCGAGTTCCGTTGGGCCTCGGGCGGATTGACGCTGCGGCTCGGCGCACGGCTGCCGGCTGGCTTTGCATGGATGTGCAGCGATGCCGATCCGCAGCCAAAAGTCGCGCGATCCACCTTTCACGATGCAGCACTGCTTGGCGACTTTCGACAGTGGCGTACGCCATTCCTTTTCTCGCGTGCGGATGTCGAGTGCACGCGATTGGTGTGCGAGCAGCGGGCGAAGGGCGGGGTCGAGCGAATCGAGGTCGTCCGAGAGGGGCCGCGGTGGCGTCTTGTCTCGCCGCTGAACACCCGCGCCGATCGTGGTGCGGTTGAACGATGGCTCGAGGCCCTCGAGCGCGCGCAGACCAGCGGTTTCGTGGCGGACAATCCAGCGGAACTGCTGCCGTTTGGGCTCGACCGCCCGAGCTCGGCTGTGGAGGTCCACAGCGAGCGGCAGAGCATTGCGGTCGATGGCACGGTGCACCGAACGGACCAGATGGAACGCCTCGAGATTGGTTCGCCAGTTCGGAGCGGTGCAGCCGAGCGATTCGCGCGCCTGACCAATCGACCCGAGGCGGTCTTGGAGATCGATGCAACCGCGGTTGCTGCAGCGGTGCCGATCGGCCTGCTTCTGGTGGATCCGACGGCAACGGGTTGCCGCGCGGAAGACATCGCGGCGCTTCGTGTTGATCCGGTGGGCGGAGAGCAGTGGCGGTTGCAGCGCATGGCGGGGGAGTGGAAGGTGGTGAGCGCACAAGGCGAAGCGGCAGCGGACAAGGCGGCGGCAGAGTCCCTGCTGGCGAAACTCTGCACATCGCGAGCGGCAGAGGTGACGCTCGAGCGTCCGTCGGCCGAATTGGTCGCAGGGCGGATCGTCGCAGAGTCGTTTGACGGTCGTGATATTGCCGCTCTCGCCATCGTGCAGGAGCGCAACAATGGGAGGTTCGGGATCGACGATGGCAGTGGTGTCCTTCGGATTCACCCATCGTCCTTGGCACTGCGTCTTGATAGCGCATCGTGCCTGCCCGCAGCGCCGCAGGCGACCCCCGTCCCGCAGCCGATGCCTCAGTCGCGCTGACGCATTCGCCGCCAGAACTCCACGCGGTCGCTGCAACGGGTGACCGAGGCATGCAGCGCAAAGGTGCCTTCATGTGGGAGCGTGATGCGCTTCGGATCCGCTGCGGCGCGGTCGAGCGGGTGTGATGACGAAAACACCCAGGCATCGTCGACGAGATCCGCAGCGAGCAGGGCACCGATCAGCCGCGCACCGCCCTCGCAAAGCACGGTCGACACCCCATCGGCTCCGAGCGCTTCGAGACACTTGCGAAGCTGTTCCGTGGCCACCCCCCGCAGCGGCGACGACCGACCCGTCTGCAGATCCAGTGGACGAACAATCACGCCGGCGCGGCGCAACTGCTCCGCCTCGTTGGAGCGCGTGGTGAGCGCTTCAACTGAAGTGAGTACGGTCACTGGTCCATCCGCAACCGTGCGAACAAGCTTCGAGTCCAGCGGAACGGCCAGAAATGGATCGATGACCGCGCGCACGGGCGTTCGCCTACGACTGCAGGTGCGCGGCAGCAGGTGCGGGTCATCGTGGAGCACCGTGCCGATCCCCACGAGCACGGCATCGACCCGAGCGCGCTCACGGTGCACCATCGCACGGCTTCGCGGCGAACTGATCCACCGATCCGTGCCGTCGTGCGCAGCCGTCGCACCTGTGCAATCCTGCGCCCACTTGGCAATGACCCAAGGTCGCTGCTCGCGAACGCGAAGAAGGAAGGGGGCGTGCAGCCACCGCGTCAAGTCGGTCGAGCACTGCCACGCATCAATGCCGGCACTCCGCAGCTGTTCGGCACCGCCGGCTGCCGCGGGGTTCGCATCGCACTCCCCGAATATCACCTCGCGGACGCCCGCGCGGCACAGCGCGAGCGAGCAGGGTGGCGTTCGTCCGTGGTGGTTGCAGGGCTCGAGGGTGACGAGCGCCGTGCCGCCTTGGGCGCGTTCACCTGCGTGTGAAAGTGCAGCAGCTTCGGCATGATCACCGCCAACGGCGCGGTGATGCGCGACCGACACGATGCTGCCATCGGCCGCGAGCAGAACGCAGCCAACCATCGGATTGGGCTCGACGGCCCCGTGGCCTCGGATTGCCAATCGCGCCGCGCGATCCAACAACTCCCGCGCACGCGACTGACTCGTGCGCAGGAGCATCGGGTTCGTCACATTTCGCGACGCTCCGATGCCGCCATCCATCACTGCTTGGCGAGCACTTCGTCCTTCAGGCGATCCGGCATGATGCGGTAGGTCAGCGGTTCCATGCTGCTGCTTGCGCGACCCTGGCTCATCGAACGAAGGCTCGTCGTGTAGCCGAAGAGTTCGGACAGCGGCACTTCGGCTGTCACCAGTCGCACCACGCCACGCATCTCGCTATCGACGATCTGTCCGCGGCGGCTGGCAATGTCACCCGAGACATTGCCGAAGAACTCATCGGGCGTCGTGACGACCAACTTCATGATCGGCTCGAGGAGCGCGAGCCCCGCCTTGGTGCATGCCTCGCGGAATGCGAGCGCGCCAGCCTGTTCGAAGGCGATCTGACTCGAGTCGACATCGTGGTACGAGCCGTACACCAGTTCCACCTTGACATTGATGACCGGGTAGCCGCCGAGGATTCCGCTCGCGGCTGCCTGCCGCGCGCCGTACTCGACGCTCGGGATGAACTCGCGCGGGATGACGCCGCCGGCGATGGCATCGACGAACACCACGCCGTCCTTCATCACAAACTCCTCGGCTTCCGCCTCTTCCTTCGTCATCGGGGCCACATTCACCACTGCATCGCCGAACTGTCCGCGACCACCCGACTGCTTCTTGAACAGTCCGCGGACCTTCTCGGCGCGTCCCGTGATCGTCTCGCGGTAAGCCACGCGCGGCTTGCCGACATTGACGCCGATCTTCATGTCGCGCACGAGCTTGTTCTTGATGATCTCCAAGTGGAGCTCGCCCATGCCCGAAATGATCGTCTCGCCCGTCTCTTCGTTGTAGTTGGAGCGGAATGACGGGTCCTCGCGGCGGATCGTTGTGAGCGCTTCGCCGAGCTTCTTCTTGTCATCAGCCGTGACGGGTTCGATGGACATCGAAATCACGGGCTCGGGGAATGTCATGCGCTCGAGGATGATCGGATTGTCCTGATCACAGAGCGTGTCGCCCGTGAAGGAGTCCTTCAGTCCCACGACCGCGACGATCTGTCCTGCGCCGGACGAATCGAGCGCATTGCGGTGCTTCGAGTGCATCTCGTACAGGCGGGAAACATTCTCCCGTCGATCGTTGCCAGGGTTGAGCACGCGCATGCCCTTGGTGAGCGTTCCCGAGTAGATGCGGAGGTATGTCAGGGTTCCTGCCACGTCCGCCACGACCTTGAACACCAGCGCCGAGAATGGTGCGGTGTCGGAGTGCGGACGAGTGAGCCGCACCGAGGTGTCCTTGCTGTCCACACCCTCGACATCGGGGCGCTCGGTTGGGCAAGGCAGGTAGTCGACCACGGCATCAAGCACGCGTTGGATGCCGACGTACTTGAGCGCGGAGCCGCAGAGCACTGGGAAAGCGCGCAGTCCGATGGTGGCCTTCCGCAGCGCTGCCTTCAGTTCAGCGACCGAAATCGCCGACGGATCCGCGAGGTACTTCTCCGTGAGCGCGTCATCGAGTTCCGCAATCTTTTCCACCATTTGCAGGCGCCACTTCTCTGCCTGTTCCTTCCAATCCTCGGGGACCTCACCCTCGGTGATGGTTTGTCCATCGTCATCGCTCGACCAGTACATCGCCTTCATCGACATCAGGTCGACGATCCCCTTGAACTCGTTCCCCCAGCCGAGCGGGAACTGCACGGGCACGGCGTTCGCACCAAGGCGAGTCAGGATCGAGCCGAACGAGAACTCGAAGTCCGCACCAAGCTTGTCCATCTTGTTGATGAGGCACAGGCGCGGCACGCCGTAGCGGTCTGCTTGACGCCACACCGTCTCGCTCTGCGCCTCCACGCCTTCCTTGCCGTCGAACACTGCCACGGCACCGTCGAGCACGCGCAGTGAGCGCTCCACCTCGATGGTGAAGTCGACGTGGCCAGGGGTATCAATCAGGTTGACCTTGTACTCGTTGCCCTGATGCGTCCAAGGGCAGGTGGTCGCCGCGGATTGAATGGTGATGCCGCGCTCCTGCTCTTCCTGCAGCGAGTCCATCGTTGCGGTGCCCTCGTGCACCTCACCCATCTTGTGAATCTTGCCGGTGTAGAAGAGGATGCGTTCGGTGACCGTGGTCTTGCCGGCATCGATGTGGGCGCAGATGCCGATGTTGCGAACGCGGTTCAGGTCGGTAGACATTGGAGTTCCTTCGATGGGGAGAGCGTGCCTGTGTGGAAAGTCGGGGAGTCTAGCAGGGGACCTCGAAGTTTCAAACAGAACGCAGTCGGTCAGCCGTTGCTTTCGATGGCCCGAAAGGGGTTCGCGGGGAACGGCTAGACCGACCGAACCAAGCGTGCGCAGTCGATGCCTTCGCGGTCGAGCGCGGGGCGGATTCGATCCATGAAACGCCGACCATCCGTGACATAGCCGGCGGTCGGCGCCAGCCCATCGACCCTTGATATGAAGAAGCGGTTCAGCCGCAGCATCCACAGTTCGCGGACATACTTCGCCGTCATCGATGCCAGTGCAACAGGCAGGTGCGCCGCCTCCGCATCAACCGTGAATGAGATCACGAGCGTCCCCGATGCCCCCTTGAGGCGGTAGCGACTTTCCGTCTCATCCTCCTGCTCGATTTTCAAACGGTCGCTCGGGAACTCGCGGAGCAGTTCATCGACATGCCTCATGCGACCACCTTGCCGATCCACGGCGACCCGCAGCAGACTGCCGTTGGCTGCAGCCCGAAGGTGACGGACATGTTGCATCACGAGTGTCCATGGGATGCTCGACTTCACCGCCCCGCGACGCGCCGCATCGTTGATTGGTCCAGCATCGACGGCTGCACAGTGCAGCCCGAGCAATCGAACACCTGCCTTCGCGAGGTCGCGTCGAAGCATGCTCGCACCGAGCGAAAGGTGTGGCGCATCGCACGCAAAGGGCAGTGGAACGCCCCCCGCGTACCACGGCTCTGACTCGGGCGGAGCAGCGCTCCCGAGCCGTTCGAATACATCGGCATCACCGCAGCAGGGGGCAGCGTGCAGTGTGCTGAGTGCCGCGAGCACGCCGCGCTCGATGTCGGCAAGTGGATGCCTTCCGCCCGCCCCCGATCCCTTGAGTTGTTTGCTGTCGTTGATGGCGATTCGTCCGCGTCGATCGCGTGCCTTCCGACAGACTGCACCCTTCAAGAGCTGCCACAGATCTGGTGGCGCGTCGATGTCAGCCCCCGATTCGATCTGCCATGCAGAGCAGCCGACGCACAAGGGTCCGAGCAGCGGCCCGTAGCCAGCCTCATCGATCCCCGCATAGAGCATCGATGCATTGTGATCGTTGTCGGCTATCTTTGCTCGTCGGACCCATTCATCAACAAGGAATCCACATGACGCAAGCACCAGCCCGCCCATCCGCCGTTGCATCATCCACCGAGTCGATCCTGGGTGCCGAGGCGCAGGCGCTGCTCACTTTCAAGCCAAAGGTCAGCAAGGACCTGCTGCACCTGCCAGGTCCCGACTTCATTGACCGCACGGTCGTTCAAACAGACCGAAATCCGCAGGTGATCCGCAACATGCAGGCGATCTTTGGGCATGGCCGGCTCGCAGGCACGGGCTACTGCAGCATCCTGCCGGTCGATCAGGGCATCGAGCATTCGGCGGGGGCGAGCTTCGCGCGCAATCCGCTCTACTTCGATGGCGGCAACATCATCAAGCTCGCGATCGAGGGCGGGTGCAACGCGGTCGCGACGACATTCGGCGTCTTCGGCAGCGTCGCACGAACCTACGCGCACAAGATTCCCTTCTTGGTCAAGATCAACCACAACGAACTGCTCACCTACCCCAACCAGCACAAGCAGATTCTCTTCGGATCGGTGCGCGAGGCGTGGAATCTCGGTGCAGCGGCGGTTGGTGCGACCATCTACTTCGGCTCCGATGATGCGGACCGCGAGATCATCGAAGTGGCTGAGGCGTTTCACGAAGCGCATCAGCTTGGGATGGTGACCGTGCTCTGGTGTTACCTCCGCAACAAGGCATTCGTGAAGGACGGACGCGATTACCACACGAGCGCCGACCTCACTGGGCAGGCGAACCACCTGGGCGTCACCATCCAGGCCGACATCATCAAGCAGAAGCAGGCGGACTGCAACGGCGGCTACGAAGCGCTGAACATGGGCGGTTCGAGCTACGGAAAGTTCGACAAGCGGATCTACACCGAGTTGTGCAGCGATCACCCGATCGACCTGACTCGCTACCAAGTGCTCAATTGCTTCAGTGGTCGCAGTGGACTGATCAACTCAGGAGGCGCCAGCAGCGGGGGGAACGACCTCGCCGAGGCCGTGCGCACAGCGGTGATCAACAAACGCGCGGGCGGTACGGGTCTGATCTCTGGTCGCAAGGCGTTCCAGCGTCCCATGGCTGAGGGCGTGCGCCTGTTGAACGCGATCCAGGATGTCTACCTCGATCCTGCGGTGACGATCGCCTGATCGCGCTGATCCAGCTGATCACGCGGGCTGCTGCGCCGCGCGGATTGGCTTGGGGGCAAGCGAAGTCTGCGCTGCGCGCCGAATCTCTTCGGCATCGGCGTACTCCTCGCCAAATCGCACGAGCCGAAGGCTGTTGGCGATCACGAAGATGTAGGCGGCGGCTTGATAGAAGGGGGTCACCCAGATATCGATTTGCCCAGTGGCCGCGAGCGCGAGTCCGATGGTCGCGAGCAGGAGGCTGATCCCGATGTTCGCCGCGATGATGCCTTTGGCCTTCGATGCGAGTTCGACGAGGAACGGTATATGACGAAGGTCCTCGTTCATCAGTGCCACGCCTGCGCTGTTGGTGGCGATGTCCGATCCTGAGAGCCCCATCGCAACCCCCACATCGGCGCTCGCGAGGATCGGTCCGTCGTTGATGCCGTCACCCACGACGAGCACGCGGTTTCCCCTGCGAATCAGGTACTTCAGCTCCTCGTGCTTTTCCTCGGGCAGGCACTCGGCCTCGATCGTGTCGACGCCAACCGCTTCGCCGACGCGCTGCGCAACCCCAAGTCGATCTCCCGTGAAGATGCAGACTCGCCGCACGCCAAGTTGGCGCAGGCGCGTGACCGCTTCGGATGCATGCTGCCGAAGCTTGTCCTCGAGTCCCACGGCACCGAGGTAGCGCCCGTCCTGCATGACATGCACGCTCGACATGCCTTCGATTCGCTGCTCCACCTGCTTGATCTGCTCCATCGCGCCTGGATTCAGTTCGGCAATCCACTGGGAACGCCCCGCATGCAGCACGGCGCCGCCATTCGTGCGCGCAAGCACGCCGCGACCGTGGATCTCCTCGTACGACTCGATTGCGGACGGAACGATGCGCGCACGCTGAGCTGTTTCGAGGATGCTCCGTGCGAGCGGATGATTGCTCGACTGCTCGCAGTCTGCAGCAGCTTGCAGGAGTGCGGCTCCTTCGGTGCCCTCGGCTGGTGCCAGGCGGCTGACCGAGAAGCGGCCAGTCGTGAGGGTGCCGGTCTTGTCCATCACCACCGTATCAATCCGCGCAGCCTCTTCGAGCGTGCGCGTCTGCTTGATCATGATGCCGAGCCGAGCCGCGGCCGCGAACGCAGCCACCATCGCGGTCGGATGCGAGATGAGCAAGGCGCCTGGGCATGTCACGACAAGGACGGTGATGGCGCGGACCGCCGCTTGGCTGCGCACTTCCGCCGATGCGCTTTTCGTGGTGAAGAACCACACGAGTCCGGCGACCATCAGCACGACGGGCACGTAGTATGCCGCAAGGCGCTCGATCATTTCTTGCCGATCACTGCGGGAATTCTCCGCCTCGCGGATGAGCGACTCCACCTTGCCGATGGTCGTTTCGCCAGCGACCGCGGTCACTTCGATGTCGATCTGCCCCGTGAGGTTCGTGGTTCCCGCATACACCTCGCTGCCCGGCTGCGCCTCGATGGGGACGGCTTCGCCCGTCAGTGATGCTTGGTTGATGCTCGTCGTTCCTCGCACGATGCGCCCATCGGCGGGCAGGTTTTCGCCGGGACGCACGCGCACCAGTTGTCCGACCGACAGCGCGCTGCGCCGCACCTCCCGTTCCGCGCCGCTGGCGTCGACGATTCGAGCGACATCCGGCGTGAGTTCGAGCAGTTCACGGATCGCTCGCTGCGCGCCCCACGCCGTGCGCGAGAGGATGAGTTCCGAC
Source organism: Planctomycetota bacterium (assembly GCA_009926625.1). Classification (GTDB taxonomy): domain Bacteria; phylum Planctomycetota; class Phycisphaerae; order Phycisphaerales; family SM1A02; genus F1-60-MAGs104. The sequence continues at coordinate 18,400 of RFON01000003.1, read as the reverse complement.
AGCCACAGGAAGAACGCAAGGAATCCTGCTGCGAGATACAACTGGTTTGCCATCGCCGCGAGCACCGCGAGCGTGGCCAGCGAATCGCTCGACGGGCGGCCCGCGCGCAACTCTCGGACCGCGCCCGTGGCCATCGGGATGGTCAGGATGATCGCGCCGAGAACGGCAGGGATCTGTGCCACGGCGGGTTCGATGCCGAGGAACGATTGCCCAACGGCGGCCACGAGCAGGAGAACGCCGCCGCAGAGCGCCACGAAGAGCCTGCGCTCAAGGCGTGCACCACCCTGCGAAGAATCTTCATCGGTGGTGCGCTCAGCCACCTGACCTCGTGCCTCCATGGTGGTCACTGTGTTGTTCCTCTGTCGCTCATGTCGTACCGCGAGACCGCATGGGTCGCTCGCGGCGAAAGGGTAGCACCCACTGCGCGCCCTTGGCGTGGTAGGGTGCGTCCATGTCGGTTGCGGTCGCCGTCATTGGGTGTGGACAGTTCGGCAGCGTTGTCGCGAGTCATTGCGCTCGGGCTGGGCATTCAGTGCATCTCTGGGGGCGGAACGATGAGGAGGTGCAGGGGCTGCTGCGAAATCGACGGAGCACGCGGGTGGAAGGGTTGGTGATTCCTGATTCGGTTGTCATCACGACGGACGCGCAGGCCGCCATGAGCGGCGCCCGAATCGTCATCACGGCAATCCCATCCCAGTACGCGCGAAATGTGTGGACGGTTCTGCGCGCAGCGTGCCCACGCGATGCCACAGTCGTCAGCCTTGCCAAGGGGTTCGAGGTGCAGTCGCTGAAGCGCCCAAGTGAAGTGCTGCGCGAACTCGGTGTTGGCGGCGTGGTCGTCACGCTCTCTGGCCCCTCCGTGGCAAGCGAGGTTGCACTGGGGTTGCCGACGGCGATGGTGGTGGCAGGCGAAGCGGTCGCCGCGAGGGAGGTCCAGCATGCCATGGCGACCTCCGCATGGCGGGTCTACCTGTCGTCGGACCAAGTGGGTGTGGAAGCAGCAGGCGCGCTGAAGAATGTGATCGCACTCGCCGCAGGCATGGTCGATGGGATGCAACTCGGCATCAACGCGAAGGCCACGCTGCTCGCGCGCGGGACGGCAGAGATGGCGCGACTGGGCATGGCCCTCGGCGGCAGCCGCGAGACATTCTTTGGTGTTGCAGGCGTGGGAGACCTTGCCACGACTTGCTTCAGCACGGATGGGCGCAATCGGACACTGGGTGAACGCCTCGGGCGCGGGGAGGACTTCGCGTCCGCCCTTCGATCCATGCACGCGGTGGTGGAGGGGGTCGATACATGCCGCGCAGTCGTGGAACTCGCGCGGCGTCTTGGTGTTGAAGTGCCGATTGCATCGGCCGTGCACGCGGTGCTGTTTGGAGGCGAAACACCGCAGCATGCGCTGCAGGAGTTGATGCGGCGCACGAGCGGCGAAGAGCGGCTTTGACAGGACATGCACCGAGCGAGCGGCTCAGGGCGCCGCGCCGTCACCGTCACGCGGAACCGAAACCTTGTTGCCGCCTCCATCCACTGCGCGGATGAATCGGTGGGTCCGCAGCAAGTCCACCGTGCGCTTGAGGTCGCTTCGCAGCGGCGCCTCGAAGAGCATCGGATCGTTGGTGATGGGATGGCGGAAGCCGAGCATGGCTGCATGCAGACCTTGTCGCGTCAACAGAGGAGCATCCGTGGTGCCTCCAACATCACACTCGCGCAGGTGCGTTCCGCCGTACATGTCGTCGCCCGCCAAGGGATGCCCAATGTGTGACATGTGAACGCGAATCTGGTGCGTGCGTCCCGTGCGAAGTTCCAGCTCGACGAGTGCGAAGCCCTCGAAGAGTTCGAGCGTCCTGTAGTAGGTCTGTGAAGGCTTGCCACTGTCGTCGAACCGCACCGCATACCGCTCGCGGATCGATGGGTGCTTGCCGAGAGGAAGGTCGATGAGATCGGCCAGTGGATCAGGGTGCCCTTCGACAAGCGCGATGTAACGCTTCTGCGTCGTGCGCTTCTCAAACTGCTTCCCGAGCCGCCAATGCGCTGTTTCGGTCTTGGCGGCAACCATCACACCGCTCGTGTGCTTGTCGAGACGGTGCACGACACCTGGCCGTGCCATGTCGCGCCCGACCTCCGACAACTTCCCACTCGAGCGGTGCAGGAAGTGCCAGGCAAGTCCGTTGATGAGCGTGCCTGACTTGTGGCTGCGCGCTGGATGCACGATCAGGCCAGGCTGCTTGTTGATGACGATCAGTTCATCATCCTCGAAGAGGATGTCGAGCGGGATCTCCTCGGGTGCGATCTCGTTGCTCGGCGGCGGCGGAAGTGCAGCCACCACGACATCGCCGTGCTGCAGTCGGGTACTCGACTTTGGAATCCGCCCGTTGACCGTCACGGCCTCTTCGTCGATGAGCCGCTGCAATGCCGTGCGGCTGAGGAACGGAACGCGGTCAACGAGGTAACGGTCGAGACGCTTGGAGAGGTGGTGATTGATGCAAAATGTGACTCGGATCGGCTGATCGTCGTCGCTCGCTGCGGAGCGCTCGTACACCGCAAGCAGCGCATCGCGGTCGACCGTGCCCGCAGCGGTCATGAGCGGCAGGGCATCGGAAATGTCTGCGCGCTCGTCCGCGTCCCCCTTCGGCGGGTCCTCGGATCCGTTCACGGCATCTCAGGGCTTTGGGGCATCGCCACTCGATCCCGCGGGGCTCGATGGCGCTGGAGCAGATGGCGCTGGGGCCGATGAATCTGGCTGACCGGCTGGTGTCGGCGCGATCGGCTGGTCTGAGGCTGGCGTCGACGCGGCACCCTGAAGGCCGCCGATGAGCGCGCGCATCGCCTCCTGATCGGTGACCGATGCACCCGTCGGCAAGTTGAATCGCGTTCCATCCGGCAGCATTCCCTGCGGCATCGGCGCATCGGGAATCTGATAGGGCGACGACACGAGGGCGATTGTGGCGATGCGTGCCTTCGCTTGCTTGGAGATCCACGGATGGCTCTCCGATGTCTTGGAATCGATCCGCTCGAGCGACGACTTCGCCGTATCAACTTCGCCGCGCGACTCGGCAACCGCTGCGAGCCCAAACAGCGCAGCAACTTCGAACGAGACCGCATTCGCATCGTTCGATGCCTCGGCGCGCGCCAGCACTTCGCTGTAGAGCGTTCGCGCCTCCAGCAGCCATTCCCTGCGCAGTTCAGGCGTCACCGCAGCATCGGCCGCGCTGGCCTCACGGTCGAAGCGTTGCCCGCTGACCACGCTCTGCAGGTAGCGGTCTGCCGCGGAGAGCAGCGCGAGCGATGCGACTCCATCGACATCGCCATGCTTCGCCGCGACATCGCGGAGGGAGGCGGGAATGTCCGCATCGGAAAGTTCGCTCCAGGCGGCATCGCGGGCCTGACCTTGCTTGTTCTTCCACCAGTTCCACCCCATCGCGAGGCAAAGCACCACGAGCACCGCGAGCAGCCAATTCGGACCGCTGTTCTTCAGCCAGTACAGGAAGTCGTCATTGATCCGACTCTCGGTGAGGTCGGACTGTTGCACATTGGCGAGCCGTTTGCGATCCATGAGGCTTCGAAGTGTAGCATTTTTGCAATCAAATGCCCATGCGAATGCTGGTGAGCGACCTCGACGGCACACTGCTCGACAGCGAGGGTCGCGCCTCGGAGCGCAATCGGCACGCCATCGCTCGTGCGCGTGATGCAGGGATCGAAGTGGTGTTCGCCACTGGACGATCATGGCTCGAGTGCCGATCGATCGCGCAGACCATCCTCGGTGAGGGGCGAATCATCACGGCTGGGGGAGCCGCGCTGCATGACATCGCATCGGGTCGCTGCGAGGACCGCATCACCATTTCGCATGACTTGGTTCACCACTGCACCGAGAGCCTCCTGATGCATGGGCATCTCGCACACCTCCTGAAGGATGCCTCGTTGAGCGGTTACGACTATCTGCTCGTGGGGGACCGTGAACTGGATGCAGCAAGCCGCTGGTGGTTCGATATCCATCCTGTGTCAACGCGCTCGCTGGCAGTGCTCGCGGCCGATGCGGATGAGCGGCACACGCAGCTTGCGCATGTCCTGCGCGTCGGCACGGTGGCGCACAAGTCGGAGTTGGGCGAGGTCACCGCTGCGCTGCTTCGAGAGGTGCCCGAACGATTGTCCATCAAGCATTGGCCTGCGCTCGTCTCTGCGGGGAAGGCCGGCGCAGACACGCACCTGCTGGAGATTTTCGACGCGGCGGTCGACAAGTGGACGATGGTGCAGCGGCTCTGCACGATGCTGGGCATCGACGAGGGAATGGTCGCGACCGTCGGCGATGGACTGAATGACATCGGCATGCTTCGGAACTCGCGACTTTCGTTCGCCGTGGCAAATGCCATGCCTGATGTCGCCGTGTACGCCAACGAAACTGCACCAAGCAACGATGCAGATGCAATTGCGTGGGTGGTGGACCGCCTGTTGCGGGAAGCCTGATCGCTGCGCGGTGGATTACCATCGCGCACCATGGATGCGGTGGAAGACGCGCGAGCTTCACGCGAGGCGGCCGCGCAGGTCCTCGCAGACAGTTCTCGTTCGCCACTCGATCTCGTGGATGGTGCGGCGCTCTTTTCCGCTGCGCAGGCACTCCTCAAAGGACTCCTTGAGGCAGAGTTGGATGTCCATCGGCTCATTGTGGTGCGGTGTCCGCCCTTCGAGGCGGTCATCGCCGCGGCTGCGGATGCGGGCTCCATGGCGGTCCTTGAGCGCAATGCGCTCGATGTCACCAGTGTGGTGAGTGGTTCGCGCGCACTCGAACTTGCTGCGCAGGAGTCGGCGCGCGGGCGACGGAGTGTGGTGCTCATTCCCAATGATGAACTGGACGGACTGGTGGGTCAGATGGAGGAGATCGGACGACTGCCCCTCAGCGAGGGCGGAGGCATCGTGCTCGTGCTTGAGGACCATCCCATTGCGGTGCCGACGACCTGTCCGCGGCGCGTGTGTCGTCGTGCGGGACTCACTGCCATCGAGGCGGCCGATGTGGATGGGCTTCGGAGTGGCTGCGATGTGGCGCTCCGCCTGACCCGTGCGACGCGCCGACCCGCGGTCCTGGTGGCGCACATCTCCGTGCTTCGCTCGGGGGCAACGCTGCATGCCCTGCCGAACCGCCGCGTCGCGCGCGTCGATCACGATGCCTGGCTGCGCCGTCGCCGCCTCGCCCGAACGGGAGAATCGGCGGATCCACTTCGGATCATCCGCGTGCTGGAACTGAACAGCGTCGAGCACTTGCCGAGTCCAGGTGAACGCGAACAGTACGGATTCATCGCCATCGGTCCTGCCATTGTGTCGGTGCGACACATGCTTGATGAACTTGGCATGACGGGGCGCGTTCCCGTGCTTGGGATTGGTGTGCCAGAGCCGCTTGATGAAGCGGCGGTGGGACGAATTCTCGAACGCTGCCATCATGTGGTGGTCCTGGAGGCGCGCCCTGGTTCCGTGGCGCCGAGAATCGTGGCTGCCGCCGAGGCGCTGCGAGCATCCGGAGGCGATTCCGCGCGCGTGTGGTGGAGCCGCCTCCCGCCTGCGGCTGGGGATGTCGAGCCGCTTGGCGTGAACGACGCCCTGGTCACGAGCCTTCTGACGCGCCGCGTGATTCGACTGCTGCACGAGATGCGCCCTGGACTTCAACTGGAAGACAGGCTCGCACGGATTCCCGCTTCGTTGGCAGCCTTGGAGGTCCGCAGGCGCGGCGAGGACATCGGCGTCGAGTCGGCAGAGCGGCTGCTGCGCTCGGCGATTCATGAAGCGGATGTCAAATTGGCCGAGCGAACGCAGGAGGGTGACGATGCCTTCGCTCTCGTCAGTGGTCGGCAAGGTGTCCGTGCGGGTGCTCGTGCCTGTGTCGTGGAGCATTGGCAGGTGCAGCGTTTCCTTCGCGACGGCGTTCTTGCCCTGCGGCAGGCATCGGTGGATCGCATGCGCCGCGTTTTTGTGGTCATGGACTTTGGAGGCTCGGAGCGGATTGATGTCGAACGATTGGCTCGCGCAGCCGTGGGTGCGGAGGGTGAGCAGCGGCTGCGCGTCGTGACGCTCGATGTGAACGACAGTGAAACGCTGCGTGATGCGCTTGTGACGGCCGCGGGTCAGGATGCACTCACGCTGGTGATCGCGCGTGACGGACCGCCTCCGCGGCGCGATGTGGCGGCGCTCGAGCGGACGGCGCGTGAGGTGGACCGCGACGGGTTCTTGCGCTTCCAGCGATTCATCTTGCCGGGCGATCATGCCTGCGATCTCCGCGATCCTGGATTGGCTGCACAAATCGCCCGGGGATCGCTGCGCGGGAGTGATCCGCTTCGTCAGGAGCCGCTCGTCACTCGGTCGCTCGTGCCAGGCGCGCGCGGCGTTTTCTTTCGGCTCGAGCCGCTGCTGGAGCAAGTGGAGATCATCCGCACCCGTCCACCTCCTGGGCTCGATGCGCTTCGCACGGGAGACCGCCTGCCCGTGCCACAACCGATCCACGGTGATCAAGGGTTGTGGCGTGCGCACCTCAGTGGGTATCGCGGCGATGCACCAGGAGTCGTCGGTGCGCTGCTTGCGGCGGCCGGGCGGCACATGGGCTTCGATGTTTCGTGGACGCACCGCAGCACACCGCTTGGTCCAGGCAGGAGCGCCTGGGCGCAGGTGGTGTTCACCCAGCGGGAGACGAGCGCTCCTGAATCGACCGAGCCGTCGGCGCGAGCACATGAACAGCGTTTCACCACGCAGATTCCGTACGGAGAGGCGGACCTGGTGATTGGCGTCGATCCGCTCGAGACCATTCGCGCGCTGGCCACTGACCTGCGGCTGCGGGTTGCAGATCCGCCGCGCACTGCAATCGTGGCCAACAGCGGAACGCTTGATGACCAGATTTCCGATCAGGTCCGTCGGACGGCGAAGCAGCTTGCATCCGTGGTGGAAGCAACATGCAACAGCAGCCGCACCGACCTGATCGACCTCGCCGAAGCGGCGCGCGCGACCTTTCTCACGGATCGGCCTGTCGATGTGATCGCACTTGGGATCGCGTTTCAGCGCGGTTGGATCCCGCTCTCGGTCGAAGCATTCGAGCAGGGCATCGCGCATGTCGAAGGGTTGGGTGTTGCGGCGGTCCGCGAGGGGGTTCAACTGGGTCGTCGAATTGCGGTTGGATTGCAGAGGGCGGGGGATGGCTCGACAGCATCGACATCTCGCGCGGCCGTGGACGATGCGGACCGATCGGGGCAGCGCGCATTGCTTCGGCTTGTGCGTGTGGCGACTGCTGCGCGACAGATCGGCAGTCGCCGCGAGCGGACGCATGCTCGGCGCATGCGAAGGCGCGTGGGTGCAGCGCTGCAGCAGTTGTCGGGGCTCCTTTCGACTCGCCACGGACATGAAGCGCTGCAGGACTTTGCCGTCGCGATGCGTCGATGCGAGATGTGGGGCGGGCTCGACTATGCGCTTCGCTACGCGGAGACCATCACGGACCTGTGCCGCGCCGACCCGACCCTTGAATTGCCGCGACTTGCGATCCTGCCGCTCGCGGAGGCGTTCCTGATCAGGGACCTTTGGTACATCGGGACGCTCACGACCAGTGTGGACGAAAGCCACCGCATCCGAGAGACGCTCGGCGTGCGGCTCGCGCGCGGCGACGAGATTCGCCGTCGCTACCTGCACCGACTGGAGTTGCGTGTCCGCGAGCACCGCTGGGTGGTGGAGTTCCGATCGAGCGATTGGCCCGACCGAATCCTGCGTTTCACGAGGCCTTTCGTGCCGCTGCAAGTGCGCGGCAATCTGCAAAGCCGTGCGCTTCGCGACACGATGACCGACCTGCTGACTCGGGCGGCTGGCGAGCCCGAACGGAGCGCGACCTGGATCGCATGGGCGCGTCGCATGCACGATGGAGCGATGGCTGGCACGCTGCGTGCGATGACGGATGCTGATGTCCGTCAACTGGCGATGGAGAGCGGTGCGATCGTTCGGCCAGTCACTGCCGAGTAGCCGCCGCGTGCTCATGCCTCAGCTGCCCGCAGGCAGCCGCAATGTCCCGTCCACGGCTGGCACGGATGTGCGTGTTCACGCCGCGCTCGCGGAGGACCTCTTGGAAGCGAAGAACGCTGTCGGAGTTGGGGCGCTGGAAGGGCATCCCCCGAACTTCGTTGTAGCGAATCAGGTTCACATTCGCGTGGATGCGCCGTGCATGCTCAGCCAACTCCGCAGCGTGCTCCTCGCGGTCGTTGACTCCGCCAAGCAGGATGTATTCGAGCGTGATCTCGCGTCCCGTTCTGTGAAACCACTCGTCGCAGGCATCGAGGAGCTCGTCGATCGTGCTGAAATCAGCCCAGGGGATGATGTTCCGGCGGATCTCGTCATTCGGTGCATGCAGGCTCAGCGCAAGCGTGACTGGAAGTTCAAAGTCGCAGAAGCGGCGAATCGCCGTCGGAAGCCCGACCGTCGAGACCGTGATGCGGCGGGCACTGATCCCGAAACCCCACTCGGCATGGAGGACTCGGATGGCGTCCGACACCGCGCCGAGATTCGCGAGCGGTTCACCCATACCCATGAACACCACATGGGAGATGCGCTCGACTGCATCGAGCGTGGAGAGGTGAAAGACCTGTTCGATGATCTGTCCTGCAGTGAGGTTGCCTTCGAGCCCGCCGATGCCTGATGCGCAGAAGCGGCAGCCGACGGGGCAGCCCAGCTGGCTTGAGATGCACGCGGTGCGCCGCGGGTCGGCGGGAATCATGACGCACTCCGTCTGTCGCCCCGAGGCAACGGGCGCAGCGTTCAGCACCGGCAGCGAGGCAGGGTCCGTGTTCGACGCGCCGCGTTCCCATGCCATCAGGAGCTTCTGCGTTCCATCGGTTGCGATGCGATGGTCGATCCGCCGAGCCGTCGTGAAGCGCATCGATTGCGCGAGCAGTTCGCGGTTGCGCTTGGAGAGGTTGGTCATCTGCAGCGGATCCGCGCACGCCTTTCGGTAGACCCAGTCGACGATCTGGTCGGCCGTGTGGCGCTGCATTCCCCGCTCGCCACACCACTCGCGCAGTGCATCGCGGTGGAGGCTGAAGAAGTGCGGCGCATCGCAGTCGATCCCAGTCTCGGGCGACTCGCCGTGCTGCTGCGGTGGGTGCTGTGCGCGCTCACCCGCTGCCTCCGCGCGGTCCTCGTTTCCCTCGCGTTGGTCGTTCAAGGCGCGACCGCCGTGCCCTGCACCGTGAGGTCGACGATGCGGAATGGGATGTTGTGGGCGCCGAACCACTCACGCAACCGACTTCCCTCGTCGCCTCGCACGATTCGCCGACCTTCTGGGTCGATACCACGTTCCCGCATCAGGGACTTGAGGCTGCCTGGAAGGCCGAACTCCACTTCCTCATGCCGCACATCGTGCTGCTCCACTTCGGCGCCATGCGTGCGGACGAGTTCCTCGATCAGTTCGTGCACCAAGTCTTCCGGAGCGCTCGCTCCCGCGGTCACGAGGAGTGTTTGCACACCGACGAACCACTCGCGCTTCAGCTCGCTGCGATCATCGATCAGCCGCGCCGGCGTGCCCATGTTCATGGCGATCTCCGTGAGGCGAACGGAGTTCGAGGAGTTTGCGCTGCCCACGACGAGGACCAGATCGCACTGAGGGGCGATCGCACGCACGGCCATCTGACGATTGGTCGTTGCATAACAGATGTCGCTTGCGGGCGGTTCCTTGATCTGCGGGAATGCTCGCTTGAGCGCCTCGATGATGACGCCTGCATCGTCAAGCGACAGGGTGGTCTGCGTCAGGTAGATGAGCTTCTCCGGATCGTCCACTTTCAGCGAGGGGATGTCGGCCGGACTCTCGACCACCTGCATCACCTCTGGAGCCTCGCCAAGCGTGCCGACGACCTCCTGATGGTGGCGATGGCCGACCAACAGGATCTGGAAGCCTTTGCGCGCGTAGCGAATCGCCTCGGCATGAACCTTGGTGACCAGCGGGCATGTCGCATCAACGGAAAGCAGTTTCTTCGCCTTCGCAAGTTGGCGGACTTCCGGACTCACGCCATGCGCGCTGAACACCACGATGGAACCGTCGGGCACTTCCTCGACGGACTCGACAAAGCGCACGCCGCGTCGCTGAAATCGCTGGACAACATGGCGGTTGTGGACGATTTCGTGATAGACGAAGATCGGCTCGTCGGGGCAGATTTCCAAGAGCTGATCGACCACATCGATCGCCATGTAGACGCCTGCACAGAAGCCGCGCGGATTTGCCAGGATGATCTTCATCTGCCAGCAATCATATCCGCGCCGCATTTGAACTCTGCGGTACCCTCTCGATGGCATGGGATCGACGAAAGCCGACCGCACGCTTGAACTTGGGCGCTATGGACCGGGGCTGGACTGCGCATGCACACTGGCGGAAGCGCAGGCGTGGTGCTTGCGTCTCGCGCGCGGGCACGGGGAGAATTTCAGCGTGCTCAGCGGGTTCGTGCCACGCCATCTGCACGACGACTTTGCTGCGGTCTATGCGTTCTGCCGCTGCGCCGATGATCTTGGTGATGAGAGCGGATCGCGCGAGCAAGCGACTTCACTGCTTGCATGGTGGCGCGAGGGGACCGAGGTGATGGGCACTGGGCGGTCGTTTCATCCAGTGTTCACCGCCCTTGCGCCAGTCGTGGCGCGGCACGCGCTGCCGCGGAAGCCGTTTCTGGACCTCATCCGAGCGTTCGAGATGGATCAGAAGGTCACGCAGTACGCGACATGGGATGAGCTCATCGGGTACTGCCGACTCAGCGCGGATCCCGTCGGTCGCATCGTGCTCATGTTGCTCGATGAGGCGCGAGACGAAGCGTCGCTCGCTGCAAGCGATGCCATCTGTACGGGCCTCCAATTGGTGAACCACTGGCAGGATGTGCGTCGCGACCTCCTCGAGCGTGACCGCATCTACCTTCCTGCCGAATGCTGGCGAGGGGAACTCTTCGTCGAGCGACTCTCGCTGACATGCCAGCGAGGATTCGCGCCGGATCGGAGCTTTCTCGGCGAGTACCGCGAAACCATCCGATCCCTCGTAGATCGCACCTGGCCGCTCTTCGAGAGGGGCGGCGAGTTGATCGAGCGGCTTCAACCAAGGCATCGACCATTGATCTGGCTCTTTCGCGAAGGCGGGGTCCAGACGCTGCAGTTGATCGAGTCGTGGAACTTCGAGACATGCCTCGCGCGTCCGAAACTCACTGCGTTCAGCAAGATCCGACTGCTCCTGCAGGCGCGGTGGAGCGCCGCTTCGGCGGTGCGGACACAGCGGAGGGAGCCGCGCGCCGCATGAGTGCAGCCGCAGGGACACTGCTTCTCCACGATGACCTTCGTGATGCGGTCGCGTACTGCCGTGAGGTGACGCGAACCCGCGCCGCGAACTTCTACTGGGGACTCCGCCTGACCCCTGAACCGCAGCGCTCTGCGATGTACGCGATTTACGCATGGATGCGCGAGGCCGACGACATCGTTGACGGTGCATCGGCGGGAAGCGATGCGGCACGCAGCATCCACGCATTCCGTGTGCAGACGCGCGCCGCGCTCGCGGGCGAGGCGGGGGACTCCAAGTCCCTGTGGCGTGCGCTTGCGGCAGTGGCGCGTGCGTATCCGCTTGATGCGTCGGATTTCGAAGCGATGATCGATGGACAGATCGCGGATCTCCAAACGCGGCGGTTGCAGGATGGCGCGGACTTGCGGCGGTACTGCGAGCAAGTCGCCAGTTCCGTCGGTCGGGTGTGTGTGCGAATCTGGGGATACCAGAGCCCCGATGCACTGGTGCTCGCGTCCGAACGCGGTGTTGCGTTCCAGTTGGTGAACGTGATCCGCGATGTGGCGGAAGATGCACGAATGGGGCGTGTCTACATTCCACAGGATCATTTCGACGCGGCGGGGATCGATGTCGACGCGCTGCTGCGTTGGCAGGATCCACCGCGTTGTCACCGACTCATGGACGGCATGATCACGGCGGCTCGGGAACGATTCGAGGCAAGTGCGCAGCTCGATTCACTGATCGAGCCGTCCTGCCGACCAACGCTGCGCGGGCTGACCGGCATGTACCGCGCGTTGCTGGAGCGAATGGCCGCGCGCCCAGAGCGGGTCGTGCAATGCCGCGTCTCCGTGCCGAAGCTGCAGAAGTTGCTGGTCATCCTTGGCGCGCGTCTTTCGGGCGTGCGCTGATGGGACCGCCGATCGTCATCGTCGGTGGCGGTCTCGCCGGACTTGCCGCTGCAGTGCGTTTGGCCGAGGCAGGACGGTCGGTCGTCGTTCTCGAATCGAAGCGAAAGCTCGGCGGGCGCGCTACCAGTTTCGTCGATCCGCGCACTGGCGAGATGCTCGACAATTGCCAGCATGTCCTGATGGGCAGTTGCACCAACTTGCTTGACCTGTACGGTCGGCTCGGCGTGCTGGACATGATCGAATGGCACCGAACCATTTGGTGGGCGAATCCACCGAGTGATCCGGACGAGATGACCCCGTGCCGATTGCCGGCACCCGCGCATTTCACGAGCAGCTTCCTGCGAATGCGATTTCTGCGGCAGGAGGACAAGCGCGCGGTCGCTCGCGCGATGTGGCGCCTCATCCGGCTCGGCCGCGAGGGGCGAGCGCGTTGGAAGGGAAGATCGTTCGGCGAGTTCCTCGATGAGACGCGGCAGACGGAGCGCGCTCGATCGCATTTCTGGGAGCCGGTCGTCGTCAGCGCCTGCAACATGCCGTGCAGCAAGACTGAAGCGTCGCTTGCGATGTATGTCTTTCAGGCGGGATTCTTGCAGGATTCGTGGAGCCCCGTGATGGGGCTGTCGCTTCGTCCGCTCGTGGAACTCTACGACCCCGCACAGCAGTTCATCGAGTCGCGTGGGGGCGCGATGAGGCTTGGTGTCAGCGCCCTCGCCATCTCGTATGACGGGAGACGCGTGACCGGGGTGGTGACCGACGAGGGCGTGGTCGAAGCATCCGCAGTCATCGCTTCCGTGCCACCCGATCGACTCGCAAAGCTTTGCTCCACGGCCTTGGTGGCAGCGGATGTTCGACTGAAGCGCCTGGATGAGATCGCGTTCAGCCCAATCCTTGGGGTGCACCTGGCCTTTGATGCGCCGATCATGGACACGCCGCATCTTGTCTTGCCGGGTCGAGACACGCAGTGGTTGTTCCGCAAGCAACGGGATGCGCAGGGTCGTCACCAAGTGCATGCAGTCATCAGCGCGGCTGATTCATGGGTCGATCTCGATGAGCAGACAATCGTCAACCGCGTGATGCGCGATGTCCACTGGGCACTTCCGCGCGCGAGCGGGCTGCAGCCAGCTGCGTTTCGTGCGGTGAAGGAGAAGCGTGCCACCTTTGCTGGCGTGCCTGGCATCGATGCGCTGCGACCGACGGCACGACCGGATGGCATCCGCGGCGGCGTGGAGAATCTCCTTCTCGCGGGCGATTGGTGCGCAACGGGTTGGCCCGCCACCATGGAAGGGGCGGTTCGCAGCGGCTACCTCGCGGCTGCGGCCGTACCGAGCGCCTCGGGCGAACCGAGCGGTGACGCCCTTGTGCCAGATGTTCCCGCGGCGCCGCTGGCGCGCTGGCTCGGACTGTGAACGCCATGCAAGGCGGCGGTACGCGAGTGATTCCAACCGACCCCCGTGGCTGTACTGAGTGGTGCCTGACGAGGGCGCGCGAGTTGGGCTTCGCCGCAGCGGGCGTCTGCGATGCCTCGCCGAGTCGGCGTGGTGCGGAACTTCGCGCCTGGCTGGAACAAGGCCGGCATGGGCCGATGCGTTGGATGCTGTCGCACTTCGATGTTCGGGTTGATCCAGCGCGCATCGTTCCAGGAACGCAGAGTGTGCTTGTCGTGGCTGCGAGGTATCACGATGGACGACCAGATGAACGGCCTGCGCGCAAGGATGCCGTCGAGGGAAGTCCGCGCGGTCGCGTGGCGCGCTACGCACGCGGCGAGGACTATCACCGTGTGATGAAGCGGCGGCTTCGGATCCTGCAGCATGAACTCGAGGCTGCCCTGCCCGGCACCCGCGGAAAGGTGTGCTGCGACATCGAGCCGGTGCCGGAACGGGAACTCGCAGAGCGTGCAGGCATCGGGCGCATCGGAAAGAACACCCTGTTGATCACCGAGGGTGTTGGATCGTGGACCGTGCTCGCCTCGTACTTCACCACCGCGCGGCTGCAACCCACGGCGCAGCCTGCTGCGCAGGATCCTTGTGGCACCTGTACGCGCTGCATCGATGCGTGTCCGACCTCGGCGATCTCCCCGTGGAGTGTTGATGCATCGCGCTGCATCACGACCATCACCATCGAGCAGCGGTCACTGCCCGAAGTGGATGTCGCTTCGAGGGCCGGCGACTGGCTGTTCGGCTGCGACATCTGCCAGGAAGTGTGTCCGCACAACCAACCAACGCGGCAATCGCGGCGGCGGGGGGTCGACCCAGCGTGGGATGGGCGCAGCGCTGCGTTCGAATTGCACGAAGTCCTTCAGTGGGATCAACGCTCGAGGCGCGCTGCGATGGGCGTCAGCGCGCTGACGCGGGTTGGTGCGATCCAAGCCAGGCGAAACGCAGTGTGGTGCGCGTTGGATGTCCTCCGAACCGACCCGCAGCATCCGCTGCGCCAGGCGTTGAAGTCCATCACTGCCAACGACAACGAAGATCCACAGGTTCGGCAAGCCGCTGAAAGCGTGTTGGCCATGATTCCCTGAAGTTGCCGCGAGGATCCATCGCTCCGAGCCGAGGTTTCGTCAGGGCTCCTGCGGTTCGTCGCCGCCCGAGCCGCTCGGTGGTCCGCCGCGGCCACCTCCCATCGCCCTCTGCATCGCCATGCCAAGCGCCGCTTGCACTTCTTGAGGCGTCGTGATCTCCCCCGACTCCACCTTCTGCCGCACCGAGTCCATCGCACCAAGCAGTGGCCCGATGATCGCCTTCGCAGCGGTCAACTGCATCCGAACTTGATCGGGCATCGCTTGACTCGTTGCATCCATGTCCAACTTCCAACCGTTCTCCGCCTTTGACGCTTGCATCGCGAGCGCACCCATCTGCGATCGGAGTTCGAGTGTGGCGGCGGACTCGGTCGCTTCCACAACGCTGACTTTCCCGCCACCACCAAGAGCTGCCCGCATCGCACCGAGATCCGCCGATCCGAACTTGTCGCGCATTGCCACTTGAAGCGCGCCGAGTGAACGCATCGGGGCGATGAGGATGCTGGCGACCTGTCGTCCTTCGTCCGTCTCCGCGATGGTGAACTCATCGACTGCCGCCATCGCAGCTGGATCCTTGTTCGGGTCACCCATGAACGCCGCCAAGGCATCCGCCGTTGCAAACGGTGGTCCAGGCGGCGCCGCTTCCCCCGCACCCGTCGAGGTGTCCGCGGTACTGCCCGCATCAGCCGCAGGCGACTCGCCTCCCTCAGACGCGGATGCCGCTGCGGTTTCCGTCGTTGAACGGATCGGCGGAACATCGAAGTTCGGGCTCTTGATCGACTGCAGGGCTCGCGCCACGGTTTCTCCGAGTGCGCGCTTGCCATCGGACTCGCCGCCCGACGCGAGCATGGACTGCAGTTCGGTGTAAGCATCCAAGGCCGCCTGGGTCGATGCCTGCGCCTTCGCCAGCCACTCGTTCGCCTTGGAGCGATAGGCGCCGGCCTTCTCGGTCATCGCAGGGCTTTCGGCGAGCGCATGCAGCAGGAGAGCATGTTGGAACTCAGACTGGCTCCTGCTGAGGTGGGAGCGTGCGACCGCAGCCTGGATCTGGAACGAAACACTCGCCTGCGCGCCGATCAGCTGCGATGAACTGCGTGCGTTCTCAAGGTCCTGCTGCGCTCGCTCCGCACATCCGCGGAGCCCTGCATCAGCCTCCGGATCGGCGGCATTCAGCAGTTCCTCGATTCGCCGCTCCAACTCAGCAGCAAGTTCCGCGGAGGATTGCGCTGTCCGCTCGCGTGAGGATCCAAGCCGCTCGAGTGAATCGATGGCCCGCTCGATCGCTTCCACGCGCGTTGCTGCGCCGGTCGCCTCTGCGGTTCGAATGCGAAGGAGCGACTGCTGGATCGCCGCCGTTGACTCGGCCGTCGATGCCTCGGCTTGCAACGGAATCGCGAGATTCCGCTGTTCAGCCGCTTCCTCTGCGATCGCTGTGATCTCTCCAGGGCCAGCACTCGCCGCACGCTGACGAATTGCCTCCGCTTCCTCCAAGAGCGCCTGCGCACGGTTGAGCGCATCAGCGCCCGCGGCCTGCAAGCCAGCGACCTGCTCTTCCAACTGCTCTCGCTCGCCTTCCAAGCTTGATCGAGTTGCCGACGCAGCCGTGAGATCCGACCCCAAGTCGCCCGAGGGCGCGCCGCCTTCCGATGCTGCAGCGATCTGGAGCCAGTCAATGACTGAGAGGAGTCCCGCAGCAACAGTCCGCGCTGCGCGGTTCTCGCTTTCCAGTTGATCGACCCGCCCGAGCTCGAGCAGCGCCGCCTGCGTCAGGGCGCTCGCCGCGAGACCCGCAGCAGCCTGCTTCTGCGCACTTGTTGCATTCGAAACGCGTCCCAAGTTCGATCCAGCCGCTCGAAGAGCTTCCGCCGCGGCAATTCGATCGGTGCTCGCCAACCTCGCCGCTTGGGCGATTTTCGCGCCGCCATCGCGAATCTGACGCGCCGCCGCGTCTCGTTCGGCGAGCTGCGGGTCCTCGCACCCGATCGTCACGCAGGTCGCCGCCACGGTCACCGAGAGGCGAAGAAGTGTGCTCTTCATGGAAGCGTGGGAGTGTACGCCCGCAACGACTCAGCGAGACGGTTCATCCTGATCGGCGTCGCTGCCAGCGGGCGGCAGTCGGAAATCGGGAGGCTCGTAGTCCACGGGGTAGGTCGGGCGCGGCTGATAGAGCGACTTGATCCAGGCGACCGATTCGGCAAGCCTTGACTCATTCATGCGCCGCCCGAACGCGGGTTTCCAGCCCTTGACGGGAGGATGCGGGGTCGCGGTCTCATCGGTGGGCAGCGCATATTGGAGAAGCGGCGAGCGCGCCGCGTCACTGAAGTCGAGCAGGGGGCGATCGCCCGTCCGGCCGAGCAGCACATGCAGCATGTTCGTGGTTGCTATCTGGGTGTCGCCGCGCTCGCCGACATGAAGGAACAGCGAGCCGCCATCAGGACCGCCATGGCAGCCGCTTGTTGCACAATTGGGAATGAGCCAACTGTCGTGCACATCACGGCGGAATCGAAGCATCGACTCCGGCTCCGTCAGGACGCGAATGCGCGGGTAAAAGTCCCGTGCCTTCAGGTCAAAGGCAAGCCGAACGACTCGCAGCGGATCACCTTCAGCGAGTGCACTTTGTTCGGCTGGGTCTTGCGGAACCCGCGGATTCGATGCGTGATCCGCGAACAGCTGGCGCGCGTCCGCGGGGGCGATGGCGATGCGCGGCGGGCGATCAAAGTCGATCTCGTACACGCGAACGATGTTGACCTCGGCATCGTTGAGAAGGCGGAGTCCCTTCAAGTCCACTGCTGCTGTCGGCGGCATCGCCCCTCGTTCCGTCTTGCCATCGGCGCGGGTGGTCGCCGCCGCGGCACGCGCCGTATCGAGCTTCAGTTGCGACCGAACCCGCTTGAGCAGCGCGACCGCTTCCGGCAGTTTGCTCGCTTCCACCAGCGGAATGAGTTCCTGCTCCGCGAGCGCATACTGTCGCTGCGAGAACAGCCAGTCACAGAGCGCCAGCCGCCGCGCAAAGTCCTCGGGGTCGATGGATTCCCGCAGCGCCTTGAACTGTTCATCGAAGGGGCGCACCAGCACGACGCGGTACACCTCCTCGCGGGGAATGCTGCGCGGCGCGGTGCCGATCACATGGCGGACTTCATCGAAGTCATCGGCGACCAACTGAATCCGCCGAACGCCGCCGTCGCGCAGGTACACCAGGGCAGGAGTCGGCGATGACACATCGACGAGATCGATGACATCGATCACATGATCCTTGTTGAAGTCCGTTCGCTTTCCAGCGCGTTCGATGACGAGGCGCGTTTCATCTTCCGAGATGACCGTTCCACTTGCTCCTGACTTTCGGTCGATGATGACATGGACTCGGCGCGGTGGCTTGGCTTCGGTCGTCGCTGAATCTGCCGCGACCGCATTCGACGCAGCGGGCGGTGCCGTGGCTGCCGACGGAACGGTGGACTGACTCGGCACCAGCATGAAGGGCACGCTCGCCGCAATTGGCAGCAACATGATTGTGAAGGACATGAATGACATGTACGACATGGCTTCGCCCTCGCAGTTCACTGCGGCAGGGGAGTGATCTCCAGTTCCTTCGGTCGGCTCACCACGGTTCGCCACGACACGACCGTGCCGTCCTCACCTGTGCGGGTTGGTGGCACTGCAAGGTCCCATCGCAGCAGTCCGAGCGGGGCGAGGGTCGTGAGGTAGTCGTTCGCCAGCGAGAGCGGCGGC
>RFON01000020.1 GCA_009926625.1 Planctomycetota bacterium | reverse complement strand
CTCGGCGCGCGCGCCGAGGGGCTTTTCATCTGCGAAATGCAGCGACGCTCGCGTCAGCGCGTACGACGCGTCGCAAGTCCTGCGAGTCCAAGCAGCGCGATCGCTCCTGGAGCGGGAATCGCTGTGCCATTCACGGTGACATTGTCAAAGCGCCAAGTGCCGCTTGTGCCATAGTTGCTCGAGCTGGTGCTGGTGCTTGGGATGGGCGCATACGTGGCACCGGAATTCGCCCGCATGTAAGCCTCATTGGCTCCATACGAGAGGGTGGCGTTCTGATTGAACGCCAGTGGCGAAAAGATCGACACGACTCGCACGCCAAAGCCGGCGTTGTTGTTGGCCCCGCTGACGGACGAGAAGTCAACCGTGAACGAGTAGAAGGTGTCGTGCGGGCTCAGTCCGCCGTTGTTGTTCCAGAAGTTGGTCACCCAAGTTGCTCCACCATCGAGGGTGTAGTCCACCTGAGCCCACCGAGAGTTCGTTCCAGAGGCGCGATGGTCAAACGTCAAACTGATGGATTCATATCCGGAGCCCTGCGCCGTGGACGCGAGGAACTGAACGCCCGCCTCTCCGGAGCCCGTGCCTTGCGCCTTGTAGGTGGATGTGTTCCAGCCAAACCCGGTTCCACCAGAGCCCGTAGCGAAGGTTGCAGTCGTACCTCCGATGAGGCTCGCTGTGCCCTCGCCGGTGGATGCATTGGCGCTGCTCGAATCGAAGTTCCACTGAGTCACAACCGCGCCCTGCGCAGTTGCAGCGATCAGTGCAGACAAACTCAAGGCGACGCACGCACTTCTCTGAAGATTGAAAGAGGTCATGGGGAGTTCCAATAGGGGTGAAGGGATAGCGGCACTGCCCCAATTCCCCCGACTCCTTCGATGGACACTATGTACCCGCTTTGTGATCGCCGCATTCGCATATTGTTCATTTTCTGTTCAGGTCGTTGGACTCGACCTGAATTTGGCTTACCTTCCATGCCGATGCAGTCGGCGATCCGACAACTGCTCCTGACTTTCCTCGCAGCGGCAATGCCCCTGTGCTGCTGTCAGGTGGGCGCGCTCGCTACAGCATTCGCCTCGAAGACATCGTCCGCGGTCTCGTGCTGCGCCAAATCGTGCTGCGAGCAGGCGTCGGACGCGTCGGAAGGAACGCAGTTTGGCTGCTGCACCGGAAATGACGATCCATCGCCGCATCATGACTGCGGCGGCGATTGCTGCAAGCGAGTGGCGACCAATCTGTCGGGACCTTCTTGGACGGATGTCCACACGCTCGTGGCAGACAGTCCTTTGCCAGCGTTGCTGACGATGAGCAGCGCGTCCCAACCTGCGGACGCCCGCTCACCCCGGTGGGAAACAGGACCACCGCCGCGACCAAGTGGTCGTGACGCACTGACACTGCATTCTGTGCTGGTGATCTGAAACGAATCATGCCTCGAGCTGTCCACGGTTCGTGCCGTGGGGCTTTCGCATGACCTCGTTTCTTGGAGATCACTTTGAATCCACCATCCGGTTCCTCTCGTCCTGTCCGCTGTCTCATGGCCGCGGTAGTCATCACAGTCATCACGGGATGCGCGCAGACGCCGCCGTCCACGCTCCAGGATGTGGCGCCTGAACTCGCGGCTCGCGTTCCACTGCCGCAAGAGCAGTTGAACGCCGTGCTCGCCGACGGCGTGGTCGATCCAAAGGAAATCTGGGATGGCGTGTCGCCACTCTCGGCGGATGTCGCCGTGCGCTGTGCGCTGAACGAGAACCGGATGCTTCGAAGAGCGCTGTTGGAGTCAGATCGCCGCACGGCGCTCTTCTCCGATGCGCAGTTGCCGCCAAACCCGACCCTCAGCGCGGCTGTTGGAGCACCGCTGTCCATGGGCGTTGTTCCGGTGCTGGCGATGATCGGCGGGCAGATCGACTGGCTCTGGAAACGCGATGCCATCGTCGGCGAGGCGGACGCCCAGCTGCGTTCGGTGCTGCTCGAGTCCGCGACGATGGTGATGGCGACCATTGTGGAAACGCGCGCTGCATACATCGATGCAGCAGCGGTCAGCGAGCAGGCGGCACTCGCTCGCCGCGATGAAGAGGTGGCACGGCGCGTGCTGGCGGCCGAGGAGGCGGCACTCGCAACAGGGCAGTCCACCACATCGGCGATGCTCCGCGCTCGGATGAACGCCGCCGAAGCTTCCAATCGCGTGATGAGCGCGGAAGTGGCTCGAGTCGAGACGATGACCCGCCTGCTCGAGGCGATCGGGCGCGGCGATCATCACCTGCAGTGGTGCCTTCTGGCTCGCGATACTGCGTCGGCGGTCGGCGAGTGCGCCATGCCCGTCGTTCCCGATCCAGCGGACGATGCGGAAGTGGCACGACTCGTGGACACGCGCCGTTTCGATGTGCGCGCTGCGCTGGCGCGCGCCGACGGTGCGGACGCTCGCGCGGCACTCGCGGCCACCGGTCGCCTGCCGTCACTGATGCTCGGCGGCGGGTACGAGCGCGACATGGAAGACGACAGTGCGGTGATGTTCGCCTTGGAGTCACGCCTTCCCCTGTTCAATGATGGACGATTCCTCGTCGCAGCTGCCGAGACCGATGCGGCGATCGCTCGGATCGACGCCGACCGCCTTCGACAGCGGGCCGTGATCGATGCGCGCCGCGCCGCCATGGAGGTGCGTGCTGCGGACCACCACGCTTCCATCCTGCGAGACCGCACGCTGGCCGCGTTCAGTGCCCTTCGATCGCTCTTGGCGTCATCCGTGGATGCTGGCGAACGCGCGCCCATCGACCTTTGGCGCGCCGAACATCAGGAGAATCACATCCTTCTGCAGTTGGTGCAGGCCGAACGCAGCCGCGCGCTGGCCGCGTTGTCGTTCGAGCGCGCGCTCGCCGGCGGGCGGCTGCCTGTCATGGGTGGAGGCACGATGGCACCAAGTCAGTCAGGATCGATGTCGGCTTCATCGTCGTCGATGAGCCTCGAATTCACGGCACTGGAGGAGATCGAATGAGCACGAGCAACGCGATACCACGACCGCCTTCGCGCTGGATCACACGCGCCGCGATTCCAATCACGA
Source organism: Planctomycetota bacterium (assembly GCA_009926625.1). Lineage (GTDB taxonomy): Bacteria > Planctomycetota > Phycisphaerae > Phycisphaerales > SM1A02 > F1-60-MAGs104. The sequence continues at coordinate 41,967 of RFON01000020.1, read as the reverse complement.
TCGTCGCCGTTGCGGCGGGCACGCTGCTCTGGACGGCGTGGGACTCCCTCGTGCCGGCTGCCGTCGTGGATGTCGTTCCCGTGGCCGCGCGCACCCGCGCGGTGAACACGACGACTGCGGCGGTCGGCGAGGCGGTTTCATCGGACGAAATGCGCGAGGGCGCAGCCGTCCAAGCGCCTGGTTGGATCGAACCATCGCCGTTCCCCATCTTGGTGCCGACACTCACGCCCGGCATCGTGCGATCGGTGCGCGCGCTCGAAGGTGAACGCGTGCGTGCAGGCGATGTGTTGGTGGAACTCGTCGACGAACAGCATCAGATTGATGTGCGGCGGGCGGAGGCGGAGGTTGCCGCCGCGCTCGCCATGCTGCGGGAGACAGAGGACGAGCATGCTCGAAAGTCCAAGATGGTGGCGGCGGGCGCGGCGAGTGCGGGCGAAGTGGCGCGACTGTCGCTGCGCGCGGATGCGCTGCGCGCCGCCTTGTCTGCGCGTGAAGCAGACGCTGCGCAGCGAGTCCTCGCCCGCGAGCGAACCAAGGTTCGCGCGCCGGCCGACGGAGTCGTGATGGTGCGAACGGTGGTGCCCGGCATGGCCGTCTCGGACATGCAGGATGCGAAGCCGCTGTTTGAGTTGTATGACCCCACCTCTCTTCAGATCCGAGCGGACATTCCACTTGCGGATGCGGGTCGCGTGGCAGTGGGAGATCGTGCGGAGATCAGTGCGGATGTTCTGCCGGGGAAGACGATGGTGGGCGAAGTGATCCGCATCGTGCATCAGGCGGACATTGCGAAGAACACGGTGCAGGCGAAGGTGCGAATCATCGATCCGTCTTCCGCGCTGAAGCCCGACATGCTGACGCGCGTGCGGATCATGCCAAAGGGAAGTACGAAGGCTGATTCGACGGGAGACGGCGAGAAGGTTTCGCTGTGGGTTCCCAGCGGATGCGTTCAGCGCCGAGCGGATCAGGATGAAGTCCTCGTCGTTCTCACCACGCCGCGCGGTGGTTCGACCTTGCATTCCCGCACCGTGGAGAAGGGCGCGGTCGATGCGGGATGGACTGAGATTCGCCGGGGAATCCGCGCGGGCGATCTGGCGGTGGCCGATCCACGCACGGCTCCGCCCGCGGGGAGCCGCGTGGTGCCGCGTGAGGCGTGGCGTGACACGAAGGGAGGCGCGCATGGCGTCCATTGAATGTCGACAGCTGTGTCGGGACTATCGGCGCGGCGCCGAGATCATCCACACGCTGCTTGAAGTCGACCTCGACATCGCGGCGGGGAGCTTCGTCGCGCTCATGGGGCCATCGGGCAGCGGCAAGACGACGCTGCTCAACTTGCTCGCAGGAATCGACCAGCCAACCGCTGGTTCGATCCGCGTGGACGGGACGGACATCGCTCGCCTTTCTCGCAGCGCACTTGCGCAATGGCGCAGTCGACAGGTTGGCTACATCTTCCAGCTGTACAACCTCGTTCCCGTGCTGACGGCCTACGAGAATGTCGAGTTGCCGCTGCTGCTGCATCCCATCAACGCCCGCGAACGGCATGCGCGAGTCAGCGAAGCGCTTGAGATGGTTGGACTGGCCGACCGTCATTCGCATGCGCCGCGCCAATTGTCGGGTGGTCAGGAGCAGCGCGTGGCCATCGCGCGCGCGATCGTGACGCGCCCGAGCGTGCTGCTCGCGGACGAGCCGACGGGCGACCTTGACCGCGCCAACGCGGCGCAGGTGATGGATCTGCTGGCACGATTGAACTGTGAACGCGGACAGACGATCGTGATGGTGACGCATGACCCCGCGACCGCTGCAAGCGCCGATCGCACGGTGCTGCTCGAAAAGGGGAAGATCGTCGACGCGACCTTCCAGGCAGCGCAGCCATGAACGCCTCCCGCGCTGCATTCTTGTTCGCCTTGCGCGGCATGGTGCGCCGACCGATGCGCACCGGACTGACGCTCACGGGCATTGCCGTGGCGACCTTCCTGTTCACCTTCGTCGAAAGCATGCGCGACGGCGTTCATCGGGCCACGACCGCTGGGGCTGGCGACACGCGGCTGATCGTCTATCGGCTCAACCGCTTCTGCCCATTCGCCAGCCAGCTTCCGCAATCGTACGCGCGAACGATCGAGGGCATTGCGGGGGTCCGCGCGGCCGTCCCCGTGAAGATCATCGTGAACAACTGCCGTGCGTCGCTGGATGTCGTGACCTTCCGTGGCTTCCCGGATGAGGACGCGCTCATCGCTCGGCTGCGCGATGTGCAGTGGACGAGCGGAAGCCTCGCTGACTGGCGCTCGCGGAGCGATGCGGTCGTGGTGGGTTCGGGACTCGCTGAACGCCGCAGGCTGCGCGCAGGCGACCGTTTCGATGCCGCAGGTGTCCGCGCATGGGTCGCAGGCACCTTCGAGAGCGACGATCCGCAGGACCGCAACTGCGCATACGCGCATCTCGGATTCCTGCAGGAAACTGCGACGCGCGGCGGGACAGGCGGCATCGTGACGCAGTTCGAGGTGGAAGTGGAAAGCCCCGCGCAGCTTCAGAGCGTTGCTGCGGCTATCGATGAGCGGTTCGCAACGGACCAGTTCCCGACGTCGACGAAGCCCGAGAGCGCGTTCATCGCCAAGGCTGCGCGCGATGTGGTTCATATCGTGCAGTTCGCAAGCGTCGTCGGCTGGGCAAGCCTTGCGGCCGTCTTCGCGCTCATCGCGAATGCCATCGCGCTGGCTGTTCGTGCGCGCGTGCGCGATCACGCCATCCTTCGCACACTCGGGTGGACGGACTGGGGCATCGGTGCGCTCGTGGGGTTGGAGGCACTGCTGCTCGGTCTCGGTGGCGGCGCGTGTGGTGCGCTCCTCGCCTGGATCGTCCTCAAGACCGCCACAATCACCTTCGGCATGGAAGGTGTTTCCATCGATGTGCTGCCCGATCCGACTGCCACGGCGCTCGGCGTCCTCCTTGCATCGCTGCTCGGGCTGCTGGCGGGCGCACTTCCCGCATGGACTGCGGCGCGCCGAGAAATCGTCGTGGGTCTTCGCAGCACCTGAGGTTCGCGTGATGAAACTCATCCCACTTCACTATGCGACGCGCAACCTCGGACGAAGTCCGCCGCGGCTTGCGCTGTCGGTGGGTGGCGCGCTGCTCGTGGCCCTTCTCCTGATGGCGGGCGCTGGGTTTGCGCAGGGAATGGATCAGGCGCTGCAGGCAAGCGGGCATGAGCGCAATGTGCTGCTGCTCGGCGCGGGCAGCGAAGAGAGCCTCGAGCGCAGCGAGATTCCGCGGTCCGTGGCGGAGTCCGTGGGCGCGAGCGCGGCTGGCGTCGGATCGTGGGATGGTCGGCTGTTGGCGAGCCCCGAGATCCATGTTGCGCTTCCGCTCGGTGAAGCAACCGCGAACGATGCCGACGCGGAGGCGGAGAGCCGAACGGGGATCATTCGAGGCATCACGCCGATGGCATTCCTGCTTCACCCGCAGGTTCGACTGTCGGCGGGGCGCGCACCCGATTCGGGAAGCAATGAAGTGATCATCGGCGCGAGTGCTGCGCGCGCGGCGGGCCTCGATCCCACGGCAGTCAGCGGCGCGCTCGAGGAGCGCGAGCCATCACGGCGCGATGCACGCCCACCTGCCATCACCGTCGACGGTCGATCCATGCGGATCGTCGGTCTCTTTCAGGCGCCAGGAACAGTTCTCGATGGCGAGATCTGGATGCCGATTGACGATCTGCTGGTGCTCACGAAGCGGGAGACCGTTTCAGGGGTGATCGTCGGACTCGCGCCTGGTGCGTCACCGTCGGACATCGACCTGTTTGCGCAACGCCGCATCGACCTTGAACTGAGCGCCATCCACGAGCCCGCGTACTACGCAGCACAGAGTGCGTTCTACCGACCCGTTCGCATCCTTGTGCTGGTCAGCGCCGCGCTGGTGGCTGCGGGCGCACTCATCGGCGGACTGAACACGCTGTACGCAGCCTTCGCGACGCGTATCCGTGAACTGGCGATGCTTCAAGTACTCGGCTTCAGCCGCGCAGCCGTCGTCATCAGCATGATGCAGGAGTCGCTCATCGCATCGCTGTCCGGCGCGCTCGTTGCCGTTGTCATTGCGATGCTCTTCGTCGACGGCATCGCGGTCCGATTCTCGATGGGCGTGTTCGGCATCCGCATCGACGACCGGGTCATCGCCCTCGGCATCCTCTCTGGAATCGTGGTTGGGATCGTCGGCGCCATCGCGCCCGCGGTTCGCTGCCTGTCCACTCCCCTTCCTTCCGCACTCAAGTCCGATTGACCCCCCCTCATCCTCATCCAACGGAGACACCATGAACACTTCGGCTCCAACGCGCACCATGCGAATCTGCCCCGCACTCTGCCTCCTGCTCGCCGCCGCACTCGTGGGGTGCTCGGAGAATCCGACCGCTTCCCCCACGGCATCTGCCCTGCCAGCGGGATTCGTCACGAATGGTTCGGCCAATGGGCCAACCGTCACGACCGTGAAAGCGCAGGCACGAACGGGTGAACGCGTGACGATCGTCGGCCGAATCGGTGGCAGTGTCGAGCCATTCGTCGTCGACCGAGCCGTGTTCACCATCGTGGATCCTGCGGTGCCATCGTGTGCGGACGGCGGGGACCCCGATCACTGCGCAACCCCTTGGGACTACTGCTGCGAAGATCGTGCAAGCCTGAAGGCAGGAACGGCCTCGATCGAGATCGTGGATGCGGCGGGAAAGGTGCTGCCCGTTGGGCTGCGCGGCGTTCAAGGTCTAGAGCCGCTCGCCACCGTTGCAGTCACTGGGGTGGTCGCCGACCGCAACGACCAAGGTTTGCTGATCGTTCGCGCAGAGCGAATCGAGCGCCGACCGAAGGCGACAGTCCCCGCTCCATGAATACCCTGCAGCGATGACCGCACGCGGCACGAGGTCGCTGTCCCCATCGCACTCGCCGGGTGCCGCGCGCCCAGACATGCAAGCGTCCGCAGCGATTCGAGCGCTCGTCGACCGCGCGGGTGGTCCACTGCATGGACTGGCGAGGCGGCTCTGCAAGAACGGCGCGGACGCCGACGACATGATCCAGGATGTCTTCCTCCAGGCGTTTCGCAAGTGGCACACCTTTCGTGGCGATGCCGATCCGATGACATGGCTCTACGCGATCGCGGTGCGCTCGTGCCGACTGCATGCGGCGCGCGACCGGTCACGAGTGCGGCGCACACGAACCGCCAGCGATCTCATGCCGTGGAGCGAAACGACGGTGCTCGATGTGGCGTCTGACGAGGATTCGCCGCACGCGAAGGCGGTTCGACGGGAAGCAGTGGATGCAGTGCAGGCGCACATTGCGGACCTTCCTGAACATCTTCGGCTGCCGATCATCCTGAAGGAAGTGCTTGAACTCGATGTCGACGACACCGCGGCGGCGCTCGGCATTGCGGCAAACACGGTCAAGACACGACTGCATCGCGGTCGTCTCGCGCTGCGAAGGGCGATGACGGCAGCGGGCGCGCGGCGCCGCGCGCCTGCCCCAGCGTTCGACAAGCGAGTCTGCATCGACCTGCTGCGGGCGAAGATGGAGTCGATGGACCGCGGCGATTCACCTCGACGATTCGCTGTACCGCAGGCGGAGTTCTGCGCGCGATGTCGGCATGTGTTCCACGAACTCGACCTCGTGCAGGATGCATGCAGGCAATTCGGCAGCGAACGCATGCCCGCGGTCCTTCGCCAACGGATCGTGCGTGCGGTGCGCGAACTCGATGACTCGCGCCCCTCCCACGCCGCGCGCCGCCGCGGACGCCCGCCTGTGCGGGCATGACCGACCGCCAGCGCGCGAGCCCATCAGTTCACGCTTGCCGCGTCGGTTGGCAGGGCATGCAGCGCGATCAGCGCCTCGGACACCTTGGGCATCTGCGTGTACGCGGGTCCGCCTCCCATCATGACCGCCACGCCCGCTGCATCCATCACCTCACGCGGCGTTGCGCCAGCCTTGATGCACTTCTCCACATGGGAGTAGATGCACGCCTCGCACCGCAACGCGACGCCGATCGCCAGCGCGATCAGTTCCTTGTGCTTCGCATCGAGTCCGCCGGCCGCGCTTCCATCCTTCATGAGTGCCTGGAACATCCCTGCAAATCCCCTGCCGATGTCCGCGCCACCTGGCGCGTCCTTCATCCCATGCATGCGTGACTGCCATGTTTCAAAGAATGCCTGTGCGCTTGTCGACATGTCAAACTCCTTTGTTGTTGGAAACGCCGCCGCAGCACGATCCGCCCGATGGAACGATGCGGTTCCAAGGCATCGAGCCAATCACGGACGCAAGCGCGCAAGTACCAGTCGCTCCGGCAAAGGCAAGGCCCGCGCCAAAGAACGCGGGCACGGCGATGAACCGCGGATCCACGAACCATGCCAACGCGCAGCCCGTGAGGACGCACGCGCCGATGACGAGTTGCACCTGACGCATGATGCTGATCCCCGGCGCCCGTGCATCGCAGGAAACGGGAAGGCTCGCCGCCTTCCATGCCTCGATGCCGCCAGCGAGACTGACGACGGCGATGCCGCGATCGACAAGCGACGCGGCCATCCGGCACGCATCTGCCGAACGACGACCGCTTCTGCAGTGCAGAATCACACTCTGGCCTGGCTTGATCCATGTTGCCACCTGCTCGCGGTCGAAGCGCGAGAGGGACATCAGCCGCGATCCCGCGATGCGCTCACGCGCATGCTCGTCGGGCTCGCGCACATCGACGAGGATCGATTGAGCCTGCTGAAGGCGGCGCTGGGCTTCCGAGGGTGCGATTTCAGCAACGCCGCCAGAACCGTTGCCGAGCGACTGGGAAGTTGTGGAAGCCTGCGAGGCGGTTGTCATGGTGTTGTCTCCAGAGGTCGTGTCCGAGGAATGCACTGCGATCACCGTTGGGGTGCCCGCACACTCCATTGGAGGACCGACAGGGCGGGTCGGTTCCATATTCGCGGTCCAGAACGCACAAGAATGAACCCCGCCATCAGCAGCAGGAATACCGCGAACGCCCGCCGGAGTGCCACGGCTGGGATTCGTCCGCCGAGCGCATTCCCCGCGATGCTCCCGGCGCAGCCGATCGCCGCGAAAACTGCAACTGTGTGCCAGTCAACCACAATGGTCGCCACGGTTCCGCCTGCGGATACTCCATCCGAAGATGCGCTGGGCGAATCAAACCCCTGCAGCATCATGACCTGCAGGAAGCCCGACATCGAGTTGATCGCGATGACCGCCAAGCTTGTCCCGACTGCGCGGTGCATGGGAAGCCCGCGAACGATCACCAACATCGGAACGATCAGGAATCCGCCGCCGACCCCGACGAGGCCCGTGACAAGTCCGAGCGCGACGCCCTGGGCGAGCACCACCCACACCGAAGTGCGAGGCGGGCCAATGTTCTGTTTCTGAGGCGACATCGACTTTGTTGGTCCTGCACCCGCGCGAAACATCAGGACGGCGGCGACGCCCATCAGCAGGGCAAGCATCACCAGTTGCACAGCGCCAGGGATCAACATCGACACGCGCGTTCCAACCGCTGTGCCGAGGATTCCCGGCAGCGCCAGGAGCAGCGCGCTGCGCACATCGACTGACTTCGCGCGGAACGCACGCGCAGCGCCCAACAAGGCGATGGCACCGACGATCGCCAGCGATTCGGCTATCGCGCTCTTTTCATCGTGGCCAACGAGGTACACCAGGATCGGCACGGTGAGAATCGCGCCACCCGAACCGAGAAGCCCGAGGGACAGCCCCACCGCCGCTGCGCCTAGCCATGCTCCGATCAAGGCTGCACCGCCCGAAGGTGCATCAGACTTCGACCGCCGCGCGTGCGTTCGACCAAGCGCTCATCCCGCCAGCGAGGTTGATGCAGGAAAACCCGTGCCGCGCCAGCAACGAACAGGCGCGCGCGGACCGACCACCAAGTTGGCAGTTCACCAGAATCGGGCGATCGCGGGGAATCTCGCCCAGTCGTGCGCGCATCCGCGTGTGCGCCATGTTGGTCGCGCCGGCAATGTGCCCTCCACGGAACTCGCTCGCACGCCTCACATCAAGCACGAACGGTCGCTCAGTCTCGAGCAGCACCTGCGCCTCCGCCACACTCCTCTCGGCGATCGTTGCCCAGGCGCCGCCTCCCGCTTGATACGCGGCGAGGTCAGCGGGATCGAACCAACCCACGAACCGATCGAGCCCGACACGGATCAGGTCTCGCACCGCTTCTTCGACGCGCGCACCGTCGACGACAAGCAGCATTGGCTCGTCCTCAGCGATGAGCGAACCCGCGTCGGTGTTGAACGAATTGTTGAGCGGCAGATGAAGCGCGCCACGCACATGACCCGCACGGAATGCAGCCCATGGACGGGTATCGATGATCGCCGTTTGCGCGCCATCGATCCCGCGGAGGTCCGAAGCGGTCAACCGTGGCGGCGTTGGAACGCCCCCGAGCACGCGCGGCCCCATCTTGTTGTCGCGCTTCATCCTGGCGAAATACAGCGGCGGTTCAGGCTGCGCGTCCAAGATGAAGTCCACGAATCCCTGCTCGCTGCGAGCAGCGAGGATCGACGGATTGAACATCTTCTCGTAGCCCACCGTGGTGGTGGGAACGGCGCCGAGCGCCTTGCCGCAGGCACTCCCCGCGCCATGTGCTGGCCAGACCTGCAGGTAGTCAGGCCACTCCATGAACTTGCGGACCGTTGCGTACAGTCGGTGCGCCGACGGATCCGCCTTTCCGGCAAATCCCGCTGCGGACTCGAGCAAGTCTGGCCGTCCCAGATCGCCCACGAAGACGAAATCGCCCGTGGCGACTCCCATCGGCTTGTCGGCGCCGCCCCCAAGGTCGGTCACCATGAAGCACAAGTGCTCGGGCGTGTGCCCAGGAGTGTGGACCGCACGAAACTCGATGTTTCCGATACGGAATGTGTCGCCATCCTTGAGCAGCTGATGCGCATACGCGCCGCCGCCGCTCTTCTTGTCAAGCCAGTGGTACTTCCAGTCTGCATCGCCCTCATCGGAGACATACACCTTCGCGCCACGCTCGGCGAGCTCGCGGCCACCAGAGATGAAATCTGCATGGATGTGCGTCTCTGCAGCGGCAACGATGCGCAGACCATGCGCCGCTGCAAGCCGTTCGTAGCGGTCCACATCGCGCTCGGGGTCGATCACGATCGCCTCGCCCGTGCGCTGACAGCCGATCAAGTATGCAGCTTCTGCCAACTTCTCGTCATAGATCATCCGAAGAAACATGGGTGGGTCTCCTGTGCTGCGGGTTGATGGCAGCTGACATGCTCCATGGGTCCATGGCGATATCGATTTGGCGATGCTACGCAGTTGCGCTTCGGATGTTGCTTGGGTCGGCGGTTCGGTCGCCCATGACATCGCGCGTGGGTCCTGCGCGCGCGCGTGCGAACGCAAGTGCCTCGGGCACATCGCGCGCAACGCTGCCGAGTGGCAACAGTCGATCGAGCCCTGCCTCGTGAAGCGATGGGAAGCGCCCTGGCGTGACGCCGGCAAGAACGAGCGAACGCCCCGACTTGTGGAATCCCTCGGCCAACAAGCAGAGTTCCTCCGCGCCAGCGAACTCGATGTCCTTTGCTTCAGAGAGGTCGATCACGGCGATCTGAACCTCGGGGTCGAGGGACTCGCCCCAGTGAGTCATGTTGGGCAGTCGATGCGGCCTGCCTCGACGCCGACCAGCACACCGCAGGCGGAACAGCGCGATGCTTGGCGGCAGATCGGCCAAGCCTGGTGCAACGCCGGGCAGCGACGATCCCTCGCGCACCAGATCGGCCACGGGCTGCGACTGATCAAGGTGCACGATCCACATCAGGAAGATGATGGGCGGCAGCATCACCAACTGAAGGGACCATGCCAAGAGCACTCCTCCCAAGCCCGCGCCAAGGCCGAATCCCACCAGAATCAGCGTTAGCAGCAGCGCGCGCTCGTTGACCGTCAATCCCGTCGGCGTTTCAGCGCCGCCGACGCGCCGCGGCGCCTTGGGGCGAAGGACATTCACGATCTCCAGTCCGAGATCGGTGAGAACACCCGTCACATGCGTTGTTCGAACCACACCGCTGGAGATTCGTGACACGGTGGCGTTCTGCAGTCCCATGGCAAAGCAGGCAAACGCCGTGGTCACGAGCAGTTCCGTTCCACCAAGGTGAACGCCCCCCTCCACCTGCGATGCCCCCGAAACCCAGATCGTGATCGCAAAGCCCAGCAGTGCCGCTGCTTCGGCAGCGATTGGCAGCACATAGGCAGACTTCCACTTCCGCACCCGTGCGACGGCGGTGGCGACCCCCGACGAGAACGCGCCCGCAAAGAACCACCACAACAACCACCCTGACACGATCAACGGCTCCCAATCGTTGTCGGATATGTCCTTGCCGAACGCGCTCAGGGTGCCCGTGACATGCGAGACTCCCTTCCCGCACACCACGATGCAAACGATGTTGACATAGCCAGCCACCCAGGCCAACGTGACCGCCAACCGCGCCTTCTGGGTGAACGAATGCGCCTGGGCGACGAGCATCGGGTGGGGCAAAGTACGCAGCACGCCCGAAGCACGCAAACGCCGCAACCGACCTTTACTATGTGGCGTATAGTATCGACAGCGAGGTACACCATGTCGATTGAAGGCGAATTCCTGAGAGGCGCTGGTCCGGTCGCAGTGCTGAAGCTGCTCGAACGCGGCGAGATGTACGGCTACGAGATCATCGAGGCACTCGAGGAGCGCACCGACGGCGTTCTGGCCATGGGACAGAGCACCTTGTACCCAATGCTCTACAACCTGGAGGCGAAGACGCTGATTGCCGCGCGCTGGGATGAGTCCGGCGCCCGTCCGCGCAAGTACTACCGACTCACATCCGGCGGGCGAAAGCGCCTCGCTGACGATTCGCGCACTTGGCGAAGGCTGGCCGCCGCCATGGATGCGCTCGGCTTGTCTCGCGTCGGCGCCACGCGTGTTGGCGCACTGATTCCCCACCCACATTTCGAAGGAGCACTTGCATGACGAGCGATTTCCCTCCCGATGTCCTTGCGTTTGTCGCCCGCGTCGCTCGACTCACTCGGCTTCGCAAGCATGAGCGAACGGACATCGAGCGGGAACTGCTCTCGCACTTCCGCGAGGCGCTCGCGTCGGGTCGAACTCCCGACGCAGCAATTGCCGCCTTTGGCGATCCGAAGGTCGCTGCCGCCTCACTCCGCGCTGGTGCCGTCGCCAAGCGCACCGTTCTTGACCGCCTGCTCGGCAAGGCGGCGTTGTTCACATCGGTCGCCGCACTCCTTGCGTTCGTTGCCTACGCATCGATCACTGCTTACCTCCTGACACAGGATCCCGTGCGGCGAACGGACACCGTCGCGGCGCTGCAAGGCACACTTCCAAAGTCGAGCGGTCCCGATGACTCGGCGTGGCCGATCTACCGAAGCGCGCTCTTGCAACTCGAGTGCGCACACAATGCACCATCGAGCGAGGCGCGCGAAGCGCTCAAGGCAATGCCGTGGCCGGGCGACGAGCAGTGGCCGACGGTCGCCGAATGGCTGCAGACCCATGACGAGGGGATTTGCATGCTTCACACGGCTCGCGCCAAGCCGAGCCTCGGATTCCCAATCGGTGCTCCTCGCGACGCATTGAATGCGCAGCTCTTGGGGAGTCCATGGAATGGCTCTTCGCCGGCGACCGACGACTTTTCCAAGGTCCTGCCAATGCTTGCATTGGAACTCCCACACCTCGCCAAGATTCGCGCCGCTGCGCAGATCCTCTGCTGCGACGCCATTCGTGCCGTCGATCGTGACGACGGGGCCCGTTTCGTCACCGACATGCAGACTGTGGTGGCAATGTCCAAGCACGCACAGGAGGGGCGCCTGCTGATTTGCGACCTGGTCGGATTTTCCATTCGTTCAATGGCACGCACCTACACGAGTGCGGCGCTTGAGTGGAAACCAGAACTGCTCAACTCGGCCCAGCTCGCTGACCTCCAGATGGCATTCGAGTCCGTCCCCGATGAACTGCAGAAGTTCGTCGCGACTGGTGAGCGGCTCATGTGGGAAGACATCCTGCAGGCGCTCTTCACCGACGGCGGCGACGGGAACGGCGTGTTCTTGATGAATGAGGACAGTAAGCGCGTGCTCCTCAACATGCTCGCAGCGATGGAACCGAAACAAGGCGCGTCTGCCGAGCGAGGGACCGCGGAGGTACTGGCAGCACTCCCTCGCGCCCTGTCCGCACCGATGGCAGCATGGAGCTTTGCCGATCGGAAGTCCACGAACGCGTTTATCGAACGGCTTTTTGTCGCAGCTGAGAACGCGAGTCAACTCCCTCTACCCGACTATCTCAAGGTGCGCACGATGGACCGTGCGTTTGAGAGCGAAGTGCAAGATGCGTCCCTCCGCTGGACCCTGCCTCGCCTTCTTCTCCCAACCCTTGGCAGGGCTATGGCAGGTTACGCCGTTGACCGAGCGCAATGTGATTCGGTCGCTGTGACCTGCGCCGCGCTGCGATTCCTGCGCGACACCGGCAGATGGCCCGCAACCGCCGATGAGTTGGTGCCCAGTTACCTGGCGTCGATCCCGACCGATCCTTGGACTGGTTCTGCGATCCAGCTGGGCAGTGGTGCCGCAGGGAATCGAATCTGGTCCGTTGGTTGGGACGGGCACGACAACGGAGGCGACCCGCTCGCAAAGGACGGTCTGGAGTGGGCCCTGGGCGGTGACGCACCAGTTGCCACGACTCAGCCGATTCGAAACCCGGGCTACAACAAGGACGACTACACGCCAACGACCGACATCGACTGGGTGTGGTACGCGCCGGTCGGGTCGGTCAAGCGTTGGCGGGCTACCCAAGCGCCGCGCACTCAGGTGCGCAGCACGCCGTGATCAACAGCGGTTCAGCAGCGGCTCAGCAGCGGCTCAGCGGCGGCGGCGAGATCCAACGAGTCCGGCCACCCCAAGGAGCGCAACTGCGCCAGGAGCCGGAAGCAGGGTTCCGTTGACCGTGACATTGTCAAATCGCCAAGTGCCGGTGTTGCCATAATTGCCCGTACCCACGCCTGGCAAGTTGTAGTTTGCTTCTGCATTCGAGCGCATGTACGCCGCGTTGGCACCGTAAGCGAGGGTGGCGTTCTGATTGAAAGCCACTGGCGCGAAGATCGACACGATTCGGAAGCCGAATCCAGCGTTGTTGGCGGCCGCGCTCACGGATGAGAAGTCCACCGTGAACGAGTAGAACGTGTCGTGCGGGCTGAGGCCACCGTTGTTGTTCCAGAAATTGGTGACCCAGTTCGCGCCACCATCAACCGTGTAGTCGACCTGCGCCCAGCGCGAGCCCGTTCCAGACGATCGGTGATCGAACGAGACGCTGATGCCACCGAATCCAAGTCCCTGCGCGGTCGAAGCCAAGAACTGGACGCCAGCCTGACCAGACCCCGTCCCCTGCGCCTTGTAGTTGGTTGAGTTCCACGCCCGACCGCCAGCGTTCCCAGTGGCGAAGGTGGCTGTCGTGTCTCCAACGAGGCTTGCAGCACCAGCACCAGTTGAAGCGGATGTGGAGTCGCCTTCGAAGGTCCACTGGGTCACCACTGCGCCCTGTGCGCTTGCCACGATCAGAGCGGTGATGCCGACGGAGAGGAGAGTCTTTGTCATTGGGGGGAACTTCTGAGTAAGGGATGGCTTGAACTTGGATGGAAAGGCGATGACACGAACGAACAGTCAGCGGCGACGGAATCAGCGGCGGCGGCGCGAACCAACAAGTCCTGCTGCACCGAGCAGTGCGATGGCACCAGGGGCTGGGACGAGAGTCACAGACATACTGTCAACTGAGATGTCAGAACTGAAACTCGTTCCAGAGGAGAACTGCGAGAGCAGCATCGCACCGACCGAGATATCCGCCACGGTTCCCGTTGTGTACGACGCGGTCGCGTGCAGGGACATGTTGTTGAAGTCGCTCCCCACATACAGGTTGACGAAGTCATTGGCGTTCCCAGCAACCAAGTTGATCTCAGCGCGCAGCGCGTAGGTCTGACCGAGCGAGAGAACCGTGGTGCCCATGGCGAGCGGATAGCCACTCTGACCATTGATCCTTGTTGCGAAAACAAACCCGTCAGAGGCGCCCATGACAGACAGGCGAACATTCTGGAAATTGCCGCTCGTGCCTGTGCCGGTCAGCTGATTGAGCGCGGCAAAGTAGGACCCAAAGGAGGCGGTCGGCGCCGTTCCCACTCGGATCACCATATCGAAGTTCAAGATCGTGGTGCCCTCCGTCGGCTGGGTGACCTGGTTGGCAAACGCCAGCATGGCGTCCTGATGGTTCGTCGCAGTCGTCCCCGTGCCCGCCCAAGAGACACTGCCGTTATTGACTTGGATCGGATTTGTCGTCTGCGTGTTGTACTGCTGCCAACCGTTCTGGCCGACGAGGCTGCCATTGGTGTAGTTGGCGAAGTTCGCAGATGCCAAGACACCTGCGTCAACGGACGATGCAATGAGGGCTGCAGAAACAGCCACCGCCGCGGTAAGCGAGTAGTTCATAGGGATGCACCGAAGGGAAAGGGGAAAGGGAAAGGGACGTAACCAGTTGGAAGATGCCACGGATTCAAGCCACGGCAAGTGGCGGCGGCTGAATCCATTGTCAAGATTGTGTTCCCCCCGCCCCCCCTCAATGAGAGGTGTTCCATCGGTGATCCCCGCGGCACTGTTACCCTCGATTCATGGCTCGAGCGCCCGTTTCGTCGCAAGTAAACGACCTGCTGGCGCGGCATGACTTCCCGCAGGCGTTCCCGTTGGCGGTGGCTTGGACCGAGTCGGCACCCCGCAGCCCCGCCGCTTGGTTTGCGCGAGCGCGTTGCGCCTTTGGCATCGGGCGCCTGGTGGCTGCCCATGAAGCCGTCGATCAGGCTGTTCGCCTCGGTGCAACTGGTCATGATGTCACCCTCCTTCGTGCGGTCATCAACCATCGGCTTGGCAGGAGCGCCGATGCGATCGCAGCACTGCAGGCTCTGATTCAGCAGCGTGCGCCGAATGCGTCGGATGCGATGTTTGCTTTGGCGGAGGCGCTGTACCGATCAAACCGCCGCGAGGAATTGGAGGACCTGCTCTCGCGCGGCGGTGATTGGCTGCAGGATTCGCGCGCTGCGATTTTCACGGCACGCATCACTGCGCGCGCCGACCGCGCTGGCACGATCGACCGCTTGGAGTCGCTCGCGCGCTCAAACGGACCAGCTCACCTGCGGCGGATCGCTGGCTTCGACGCAGTGCGTCTGCTCGATGCCGACGCGCAGTACCGACGGGCGTTCGACCTTGCCACATTCCTGCATGCGTCAACGGGCTCGGTGTTCGATGTCGAAGGGCTCCTTGAGGATGTACGGGCGCAGTTGACATTGCTTGAGCGTGGGCGCCCCTGGTTTGAGCCGAGCATCCCTCCACAACCAGGCGTGCTGCTGGTCGTCGGCGTGCCCCGCAGCGGAACGACGCTGCTCGAGCAAATGCTCGATCGACATCCCGCCATTTGCGGTATTGGTGAGTACGAGGGCGTTGCGACACTTGGAGCCGAGCTCCTCGGGCGCGGTGTGTGGCCTGCGGGGCTCGACCAGCTTGAACGCAGCGACGCACACCGACTTCGGGAGCGTTACCTCGCGGGAGCGTTGATCTCGCGCCGCAGCGGCGCGTCATGGACTTTCGACAAGTCACTCATGACATGGCGCTATCTCCCCGCGGTCGCTGCGGTCCTGCGCGGCGCAGTGTGCCTGCGCATGCAACGGGCGGCGCGTGACACGGCGATCAGCATTTTCCTCGGCAACTTTCATCCGCGTGCGTTCGGCTGGACCAGCTCGCTCGATTCGATCCGCAGCGTCATCGCGGCAGAGCGCGCGCTTGCGCCGCGTGCACTTGAAGTGCTCGGTCTGTCGCACGAAGAGATTCGCTACGAGTCGCTCGTGGAGTCCCCGCGTGAGCACATGGAGCGGGTGCTGTCGCGGCTCGGGTTGCCGATGGACGAAGCGACGCTCACTCCAGAGGCCAACCAACGCACGGTGCTGACGCTCAGTCACGAGCAAGTCCGCCGATCGATCAATCGCTCATCGATCGGGCGTTGGCAGAACTACGCATGGGCTTTCGATGGAAGTTGGGATGAACTCGAACGCTCCCACGAGCGGTGACATCGTCGTCCAATCCTCGTCCTGCGCGCGGTTCGGCGCCGAATCACCTTTGCCGTTACCGGCAAACGCCCCAACTCGCGAGCAACATGGCAAGGTCGGTGCCGTCGGTGGTGCCATCGCCAGAAAGGTCGGTCTGCCCGCCTTTGCCCCAGCCCGCAAGGAGCATGGTCAAGTCGGCACCATCGACAAGTCCATCGGATGACAGGTCTGCGGGGCAGCTGTTGGGCACGCTCGTTGGATCTGCGGGATCGCTGCCTGCGTCCACTTCGTCGCGGTCAAGGTGCGTGTCTTGATCGCGGTCGATGCCGATGCGGCGGGCTGCGCCCGCAGGCACGAGTGTGTACACCAGCGGGTTCTGTGGTCCGCTGAGCGCCAAGAGCGCCGACGCCGCAATCAGTGGCTCCGCCTGGCGATCGCTTCGGAAGCCACCCGATTCAAGCATCCACCCGCGCGACTGCGTTGAACCGCTTGCCTTCACAACGAGCCCAGCCGCACCACTCGATGCGATGGAGACGAGTTGGTTGATTCGTGCGATGTTGTCACCCGCTCCCCCGCCGTTGGAGGCCACCGCCTGCTGCCCGACCCCCGCGTGCGTATCGGTGCCGAAGGAGAGGAGGAACGCTTCCATGTCCCGTCGACGGGTGATCGCAGTCGCGCCAGATCCCCAAGCGAACCCAACCTGCAAGAGATCCTGCAGCGTGGCGAACTCGGAATCTGCATTGAATCCGAATCCGCGGCGAGCGCTGGTGGACTGCAGGTCCGCGCCCGTCTTTCGATAGACCTCGCGAAGGTGCGGCACCTTGCGGTTCTGCTGAACGGGACCAAGTGGAATGCCGATCTCGTTGCCCGTCCCGACCTGCCCAGGGTGGCAGTCCACACAGCGCGTGTTGCCCCCGGGGGCGTTCGGCAGCGTGGCGAGCGTGTTGAACAAGTTTTCGCCCGCCTGCGGATTGCCCGTGCCGCCGCTGCCCGTCA
The DNA here is from genome assembly GCA_009926625.1 of Planctomycetota bacterium. Classification (GTDB taxonomy): domain Bacteria; phylum Planctomycetota; class Phycisphaerae; order Phycisphaerales; family SM1A02; genus F1-60-MAGs104. The sequence goes on along the minus strand of RFON01000020.1, from coordinate 24,884 downwards.
CGATGCCGCCGAAGATCGGCAGGCTCGAACGGAGCGAGTTGTCGATGTTGCGGTTCGGCTGCGGTCCAAAGGCCAGCGTGGCGATGTAGGCCTTCAACTGCGCCATCTCTGCCGCGGTGATCTCCGACTCGCGTCCTTGCAGGTGGGTGTAGGCGACATTGAAGTCCTCGATGCCCGCCTTCTCCCCGCGCCAATGCAGCGGCTCCTGCCCGATGATCCCTTGGAGCGTTTGGGTGACCATCGGTCCCTTCATCGGATGCCAGTTGACGCAGAGCCCATCCTCAACGCAGGTTGCATTGAAAGCGATCATCGCACCCGAGGGGTCACCGAGGTTCCATGCCAAGCGGTCGCTGCGCGCATCGACATGGCAGGAAGCGCAGGACACATGCCCAAGCCCGCTTGTGAGGTGGGTGTCGTAGAGGAACGGCCGCCCCTGCTTGATGGCAGTTGGCGTCGGGTCATGGAACGCAACGCGCTCGAGTTCGCCGTTCGTGGCAGTGTCGATCGTCGAGATGCTGCCCTCGAAGCGGTTGAGGACGAACAGTTTCTCGCCGCCAGGCGCGAGCACCAGTCCACTTGGACCTTCGCCAACCTGGATCACCGCCAGCCGCTGTCCCGCAGGTGACACCGCCACCACGCTGTTGGATCCCATGCCCGCAATGAACGCGCGAGATCCGCTTGGATGCCAGGCAACGCCGCGCGGGTCGCCGATCGACTGCAGTCGCGTGACGATGTCGGTGGACGGCAGCGCGTAGTTCAAGTGCTGATTGAGATCGAACGAGGTCGCGCTGCCGCTCCCACCAGACGGCACGAGGCTCGCTTGGCAGCGAAGGAAAGTGCCATTGAGTTGCGCCTCAAAGGCAATCTCGTTTCGCGACTCCATGCCGACCGCGAGGACTTGCCCGTTGGGTGCGGTGCCGATGCCGGTCACCGTCGTCATCAGCCCGGTCACCGCGGAGACGGTGCCGGTCGAGGCCTGAATCACCAGCACATCATTGTCGATCACATCGAATGGAATGAGTGATGTCCAGTTGCGGTTGTTGCCATCGCGCCACTGGCCCTGTGCGTTCTTGCGGACAATGTGCGCAACACGAGGAGGCTGCGAATTGTCGGGGTTGATCGCGGGCACGAAGGATGTGCCAGAGTTGGGCGGCGGATTCTGCCCTCCATAGGGTCCTGCGCCTTGGGACACCGTCGCGCGCGGCACGATCACCGAACGGTTTCCCGACTCGAAGATCGCGACATACACCAGCGATCCATCGGGGCTGGTGGTCATTGCCCGCGGCTGGTTGCCGTTGATGTTGATCGTCGTGATTGTTGGTGCGGCCACCTCGGGGTCGAATGTCGCAATCTGTCGCGGCTGCGCGAGCGAAACGAATGCGCGCTGCGGCGCACCGGCGAACACGATGTCCGCGGGCTCGTCGCCCACGAGCACCGTGCGCTCGAGGCTCATCGACTGGAGATTCACGACGCTCACCGAGTCGCTGATCTGATTGACGACCCAGGCGTGAGAGTCAGAGCGAGTTCGCACGGACACCGGTTCAAGTCCAGTGAAGACAGATCCTCGGCGGACTGGAAGTCCGCCAACGATGTCAAACACTTCCAGGTGATTGTCGGCCGTGTTGACCGCCACCAGCACCAAGCCGTTTGGCGTGATGTCGATCGGATGGACTTGAGGCGTCTCGAAGTTGATGAACGCCGGCGCTTGAGCGAGCACTCCACCCGAAAGTGCCGCGACCAAGATGGCGGTCACGACATGCATTCCACGATGAACGGCTTGAGAGGTCATCAGATCCAGTTTGCGCCACGATTTGCCACAGGGGACCGCCAGGCTGCAAGAAAGATCGAAATGTCGTGTTTCAAAGGATCATTTCGGACTTCGAAGCGGAAATCGCGCGCCCGACAGCATCAGGCTCACAAACCTTGAGCAACCCGCTCATAGGACATTTGTGACCTCTGAAAACTCTTGTGGCAGCATTCCTCCCGCTCGAAGACCTGCGTCCCCTTTCCGCTGCTCCCGCAGCGGCGCAGCCCCCCCTTCTTCGATGAGCGAGAGAAGAGTCCCTATGCGCTCGATCTTGTTTGCAGTTGCAAGCGTTGCGATTGTCGGATCTTTGGAGTCGTCTGCTGCCGCGAGTGACGCGCGCGATGTGTGGACCTTGGCCGAATCGACCCCCTCGGTCGCCACCATGACGAACATCCTCGGCGTTGCGACCGAGTCGCGAGGGTTCGCCTCGGCCGCTGCGTGGGCATCGGGCTCCCAGTTGCACATGCGGTGGTCGAACGGCGGCACGGACCTGTCAAGCATCGAACAGTCCACTGGCCTGAACGGCGGGTCGATTGTTCCCGCTCCTGGGGTTGTCGCCCTTCTTTTCGCGGCCGGGCTGTTGGGCGCAAGCCGCATTCGCCAATGAGGTCGGCGATGAAGAATCGGGTCTGAAGAGCCGGCGCTCAAGTCTGACTGGGCGCGCTCGCAGCGCTACTTCTTGAACTTGCGGGTGGACTTCTTCGCGGCGGCGTCAGCAGCGGCTTGCGCCTCGGCCTGCTTGCGTTCCTGCTCAGCCTTGCGTTCGGCTTCGACGCGCAGTTCGAGAAGGCGAATCTCCTGCGCGTTCACCTTCTTGTGCAGTTCATCGGCGATGCGGGTGTGCACCTGGATGATCGGCGTTGTGCCGACGACAAAGACCTTGAGCTTGTCATCATCGCAGTTGTCGTACTGCCAGCGGTACATGGCCATGGTGCGGGGCTGCCGGAGCGACTGCTCCCAGAGGTACTCACGGTCGAGTGCCTCGCCGCTGAACGCGCTCAAGCGTTCAAGGACTTGCATCTGTTCTGGCGTGAGGTCGGTCGGCAGCGTGACGCCGCTCGCTGCGGCGGACTTTGCGAGGATGAGCTGGATGGCCGTGTGGTTCGTGACAATACGGTGGGCGTAATCACGCACCGACTTGGTCTCGCCGTTCTGCTTCACCAACTGACCGAGCGCGAGCTCCATCAGCACATCGGCCATCGCCAGTTCGGCAAATCTGGTTGCAGCGATCTCCGCGTTGAAGTCAGGCGCCTTCGGACGAGGCTCCGGGAACGGATTGCCGTTCTCGTCAAGCAGCGGCTTGGGTTCGATCGATGCCGGTTCGGCAGCGGCATCGCCTGCGGCAGCTGGAGCGCTTGGCGCATCGGACTGGGCCTGTGCCGGCGATGAGGTGAGCAGAAAAGCGAGCGCGGATGCGATCAGCATGAGGGATGGAGCGGTGCGTTGCATGGTGGAGTCCGTCAGAAGATCAATTGCCAGGAGAGTCCGAATGTCAGGTCGATGCCTGCCGTATAGGTGGAGTTGACGGCTGTCTGCCCGTCGAAACTCTCGAACTGCGTCTCACGAATCGGATTAGTCAGATTCTTCGCTGCGAAACTACATGCGAAACCATAGAAGAGCCGCTGCTGCAGCGTGAAGTTGAGCGTTCCGTAGGGAAGTTGATAGATGGACGGCACCAGATCCCCCGCCACTGGAACAGGGAAACCCGATGACTCGGTCGATGCGCCAGAGACCAACGACTTCCCTTGGTAGTTATAGAAAATGCCGACCTGCGTCCCCGTCTGCTCATAGTCGTAGGTCACATTGACATTGAACAAGTAGTCGGGAGTGGCCGTCATGGGCAGCGATGAGACATCGACGCCGTACGCACGGAATGCGGCCTGATCAATCTCGGGCAGTTGCACCTGCGAGTTCATGTAGGTGAAGTTGGCGCCCGTGGCTAAGCCCTTGAAGTCCTCACCCAACAACGGCTCAGCGGTCACCCGACCTTCGATCTCGACGCCGAATAGGGTGGCGGAGTCAAAGTTTTCGGGCGTGGTGTAACTGAAACTGGCGGCAAAGCGCTGGACATATTGGATCGGGTCATAGATCTGCTTGTAGAACACTGATCCTGAGATGAGCCACTCTTCCTCGGGGGTCCAGTCGAGACGCAGGTCGTAGTTGTTGAGGGAACTCATCTGAAGCGCAGGATTTCCGATGAAGAGCGGCCCACCGACATACTCGTATTGCAACACGGGCACGAGTTCGAAGAAGTTTGGGCGCGCGAGCGTCTGCGCGAACGCAGTTCGCAGCACCAGATCGTCGCGGATGTTCCAGTTCAAGCCGACCATCGGCAGTATGTTTGCCTGGTTGATGTTGGCGTTGTACTCGCTCGGCGGGTAATCGATGATGAAGCCGGGGTTCCCACCACCTGGCGGAAGCCACAGCGCGAATTCGTCTGGCACAACTGTGGTCGTCATGTCCGTGACTTCGTACCTCACGCCTGTGACGAGGTTCATCGTCTCATTGAATGGCAGGTCGATCATCCCGTAGCCAGCCGCGATGAGTTGGCTGCCGTTGTATGAAATGTCGGCGTTGCTCTGAAGAATCGGCTGACCCTGTGATGGAAACACTTGGCTCCACGGATCCGTCCACGGGGCCTGGTAGGAAGTCGTGCCCGGCGGGTTCGTGTCGTTGTAGAAGGTGTCTTGGGTGTACTTTCGCGACAGGGAGTCGACGAACATTCCAAACTTGATGTACCCCTCGCGGTCGTTCCACTGAAGGAACGGCAACTTGATGTTTGTCGCGCCCTGAATGCTCTGCTCTTCGTTGAAGTAGTTGATGTGCTGGACGAAACCAGCACTACTGAACGGGACGAGATCGTCCGTGTATGTCCACTCCTCGGGGAGAACAAATCCGGGTGCGATTCCGCTGACAGGCTTCCAGATGGATGCAAACTGAGTCTGGTCCGGCTGATTTTCGCTCGCCTTGCTCAGCGCGAATCGCCAGTCGATCTTTGGGGCGCCCAAGGCAATCGGTTCGGGCAGTTCCTCTGCCTCGTTGGGTCCGAGGAATCCAAGCGTGTGCTCTCCGTTGAGAATCAGCGCTTCGGTGATGACCTGTGAATAATCGAGCGTCTCGAGTCGCTGCCACGGAGCTTCAAACGCTTCGGCGCCTTCGTTGCCTGGACCGAAGGGATCATTCACGTCGTAGTTGGGGAAAAAATAGTCCTTTCCACGCTGGTCGATGAGCAGAACTGCCTGGCTCTCGGACAATTGCGTATAGATGAACTTTGCGCCGATCTTGTGCTGCTCGGTCTCGAGCCCAAAGGCCCCCATACCACCCCACTGGATCGACTGCGTTCCCTGCGTGACATCGTAGAGCTGCGTGATGTACTGCCCGCCTGGAACGGGGTTTGCCCCCTCCGATGTCTGCGGGACCAACGACGTTCCTGGCGTCGCTTGCAAGTACTGATTCAACTGTCCATTGTCGAAGTACGAGGCGCCTGCGTCGTAGAAGAAGTTGCCGAAACCACCAACCTTGAGGTCGTCGTCCACTTGCCAAGAGTCGCCCGCGGCGACAGACCACTTGTAAATCGGCGGCGCATTGCCCGTCGTGGTCCCGGTGGGATTGTTCGGCCACGGCTGGCCGATCAAGTCGGGCTGCGTTTGCAGCACATCATTGCCACCCCAAAAGTCCAGTTGCCCGCCGGGATAGGTCAGGAACGACCCATTCTTGACTTGAGAGTTGATCCCGTACTGCGCACGGATCTGGAAGATCCCTTCGTCAGGGATGTCCTTCAGCACGACATTCACGCCGCCTCCCGATGCCTCGCCCTGCAGATCGGGGGTGAAACTCTTGCTGACTTGGATGCTCTGGATCACCGCCGCGGGGAACTGATCGAGCTGCACAGCGCGCTTGCCAGGCGTTGAGACAGGCAATCGCACACTGTCGAGCAGCACGCTCACATAGCGATCGGGCAGTCCGCGCACAACGGCGTACTTGCCCTCCTGCAGCGTTGCGCCCGGCACCAACAGCAGCGCGGCCGCTGCATCACCCGCGCCCGACCGTGAAATCGTGTCGACGCCGACAATATCGAGCAACTGCGGGCTGTCGAGTCGCAGTGTGAACTCCATCGGCTGCACGATGACGATCGGCACGATCTCGGGCGGCGTGATGACCTGGATCGGCGCCGCCTCTTGCTGCTCCACATTGATGTCTTGGACAACGACCTCGTCGAGATCCTCGAACTCGCCGGCCATCGTTGCGTCGACATCCGTCAACTGACCATTGACAACCCCCACATTCGGCCGCACCTCACGGACATAGCCGTCCTTGGTGAACACCAGCGTGTAGGTGCCGGTGGTCACACTCGGAATCGTGAACGAACCGGTTTCGGATGTGATCACCCGCGCCCGCGTTCCGAGGATGCTGACCGCCGCACCCACCACGGGAACGCCGAACTCCTTGTCGGTGACGGTTCCGCGCACGGTGCCGCCGACAGCAGCCTGCCCGAGGGCAGGCGCGGCGGCCAGCAAAAGCAGAATGACAAAGGCGACAACAAATCGCCCGTGCATCACCATGGAGGTTGGAGCCCCTCCCTCATCTGCGCCATCTTGCTGCGCATCCCCTCCGTCGGCTCGATTCCCTGACGGGCCATTGCAAGCATGATCATGCAAAGATCCTCGGCGCGGGGACGAGCGTTCGGATTGATGCTGCCCGCCTCCAATGCAAGCGACCACACGCGCAGCGCATTCTCAGTGTCACCAACCTGTGCCAAGGCTGCCGCCAACGGACAGAGGTAATCAGCGCGCTCAATGTCAACCATCGCCTTGGGATCGCGCTCGTACGCGGCAACCATGTCAAGCAGGAGTTGGCGCGCACGCACTCCATCCCCGCGGCGCTCGAAGGCGAGTGCAAGATCTCGCCCGACCGGACCGCTGCTGTCGGGGAGGAAATCCGATGTCCTCAGCAGGTCGCGCGCACGCACAACTTCCGCCATCGCCTCGTCGGTGCGCCCCTGCGCATCAAGTTCATCGGAGAGGCGAATGGATGCGTCGATTCGATACTCGATCGGCAACCCCGGCATGGCGGCGCGGATCGCCTTCTCCGCGCGATCGCAGCGGCTCGCATCACCACGAACTCGCTTCAGGACGGCGAAATAGCCGCCAATGCCCGAACGCACGACATCGAGGTTGCCGGTCTTGATCGCTCGATCAAAGGCATCGCACTGACGATCCAACTCTTCGATCGTCACGCGTGCGGCGATTTCCGCTTCGACCCGCCCCGTGAGTTCCTGTGGAACGCGCCCTGCAAACTGCCGCGCCTTCTCCGATTGACCCATCACGGCAAATGCGACGGCAATCTCCGTGAGAATTCGCTCTTGCGTGGCACCCTCTGTGGACGCCGAAAGATCAATGGCACGAATCACGCACTGATCTGCACGCGCCCTGTCCCCCGCCTGGGCGAACGCCTGCGCGAGGATCGCAAGCGACTCCGCACGCCGTGCATCCTCGATCCTGTCCGCGTAACGCAGCGCAGCATCAAGTGCCTGAAGTTGAATAGCTGTGAGAACAACATCTCGCTGCAACCGCGACTTCACGCGCGCATGCGACTTGCCGTGCGGCGATGAAGCCACATCCATTGCCTGTTCCAAGAGTGGGGCGGGCGGTGGTGCGGCTGGCGGTGCGACCTGTGATGCGACCGTCGGCGTGGACGGCGGTGGGGCCGTCGCTGTGGACGGCTGTGGGCTGGAGACCGACGCCGCGTCTCCCTTTACCTGCGGGGATTTCGTCTCACAAGCGAACGAAGCGGCAACGATCACGCAAAGGACCGCCCGCAGACTGAATGTCAAAGGTGGGAATGCTGAGGATCTCATTTGAAGCCGAAAGGCGCTTGGCGGGGAGCGATCTCCACCGCCAAGCGCCGAAATGTGTGTGAAGCGATTGTGCTACCGAAACTTAGTCGCAGCTGCCCCAAGCGCCGAGCAGCGTGGTCAAGTCAGCTGCGTCAACAGCTCCTGAGAAGTTGAAGTCCGCTGCGCCCGCCACACCCCACGAACCGAGGAGGATCGTGGCGTCAGAGGCAGATGTCACGCGATCGGCATCAAGGTCAGTTGGGCACGGCTCCTGGCATCCGCCTGGAGGCGCGATGCTGTAACCGTACTGGGACGCAGCCGTCCATCCGCACATCCAGTTCTCATTGGGACCGAATGCGCCACGATACGACACTGGCAGATAGAACCCATTTGGCGGAGGCGCAGTCACGGACGACACTGCATCGTTTGCAGCACGAGGATCCAGTCCGATGACGGGCTGGATGGCGACACCGGTCAGAACCTGCGTTGGACCGCGGGTGATCGATGCAATCGGCGAAGCCGTTGCGATCACATTGTTGTTGCCGGCAGCGAAGACGCCAACGGAGTTCGCTGTCGTGTACGCAGCGGAATTGACGTTGTTGAAGAACACGGTGTCAGTGATCTGGCTCAGCTTGCCGCCATCTTGGCTCGTGTAAGCCTCAGCGGGGGTTGGGTTCGAGGTGAAGGGGTTCACCGTGGAGTACACGTTGAAATCCGTCGTCCAGCACGCGTTGAAGGTCAGGGTGCCGTTGTGGCCGTAGCCGGTCTGTCCGTCCGTTGCCTCGCCGTCGGTGTTGTCGTTTCGGACAACGGCCTCACCAACATCCATGATGATGCTGTTGTTGACCTGGAGACGGGCTCCGTCACGGAACTTGATGGCGCGCTTGCCGCTGAGCGGCTGTCCGATGAGCGTCATGTTGTAGAGCGACACAGTCGAAACAGGCTGGGCGTCAGACTTCGCAGCGCCGTCGATCTCGATGATCGAGTCGCAAACGCCCGAGCCCGATGCTGCGTTCTTGGAGTAGCCCTGCACGATCAGTCCGAACTGACCGCGACCGCGCCATCCGTGATCCACATCGAACGAATCGTCACCGATGTTCCAGATCGAGAAGTATCGGAGGTCGACCTTGCCGGCCCAGATCTCGATGCCGTCATCGACGTTGTTCATGATTTCGACGTGATCGATCTGGGTCTGCTGACCAAGAGCGCCCAGCGAGAGTCCGTTGAGCTCGTTGGTGAGTCCCACCACGAGACCGCCGTAGCGGAACGAGGTGTAACGGAGCGAGCCGCTGTCGTCCTGATCATCGCCACCGCCGTAGCGGGTGCGCTCGTCAGAACCGCCAGCTGGCGTCAAGCCTTCCATCAGGGCGTAGTTGGTCGCACTTGGAGCAGCGGTGTTGGTCGATGGGGCGCCGTTGCCGTACTTGCCCACGAAACCGCGACCCATGATCGTCAGGTTGCCCCACTCGTTGCAGCTTGCACGCCACACGCCGCGGGGATTCGCGGAGGTCCAAGTGTCGTAGTCGGTCTTCGAGGTGAAGATGATTGGGTTCGACGCAGTTCCCTCGCAATCGATGCGCGCGCCGCGGCAAACCGCCAGCGAACCACCAGCGCTGCTGGCGATGACGGTGCCTGGCTCGATGGTGATGGTGGCGCCTGCAAGCACAAACACCTGTCCTTGCAGGTTGTAGGTGTTGTTGGCGGTCCAGGTGACCGACGTGGCGATGTCACCGGAAACGATGACCTCGGCAGCGTTGGCCTGAACAGCCACTGCTGCGACGAGACATGAGAGCAAGAACTTCGACTTCATTGGGAACATTCTCCTGAGGTTGAGTTTGAAAACGAACGACTTGAAATATCACAACCAAGTGGAGAGCGATACAGTTCGCGCCCCACACACGCCGACAGTCTGTCGCTCAAAGATTCAGGTCTTCCAAGTCACGTGTGAATATGGCGTGTGCGTTGTGTTCAGAAATGACTTACGCGCAAGTGCCATTACTTTCGACCTTTAGAAGCGCGCTCTACTTGCTCGATGTATCGAGCCACATCCTCACGAGGGCGGATCGACTGCGCATCACGAAGCAGTGGCAGCGCCTCGCCAAATCTGCCCTGTCCAACATAAACCTGGGCCATCTTCACCTTTGCATTTGCGGTAAATGAGTCGATCCGCGCCGCGCGCTCATAGTAAAGAATGGCTTGATCCGGCCGCCCACCGCGATTGTGGTACTGACCGAGCAGCATCAGCGCCTCGCCATCAAGAGGATCGAGTTCGATGACCTCCTCAAGCACCCGCGCAGTTTCGTCGTCGCCCGAACCGCCCGCCATCGACAGGCGTGCCTCGAGTTTGAGCAGCTTTCGCTTGTCGTTGTCGCTCATGGACTCCGAGGCGGATTCCTTCACCTTGCCGATCAGCGTGCGCGCCTGATCGAGCCCGCCTCGAGCGGCAAGCCCCTCCGTGCTTCGGATGATGCGCACGGGCGACTGTGCTGGGTCCTTCAAGAGCGCGCGTTGATATGCGTTGAGCGCTAGGTCAAGCAATGCCTCGGACAGGTAGATATCCCCAAGCGTGAACAGGCTGTCCACGGACGACTTGCCGATCGCATCAAGCGCTTCCAGATTGACCGCTGCCTTCTGCGGCTCCTTGAGCCCAAGGTAGGTGTGCGCCTGAAGCAGCCAGAAGTCTGCCTTTTCGGGATATGTCTGGATCAGCACATCGAGAAGGCTTGCCGCATCCTCGAACTTGCCTTGCTTGAACACTGCGCGCGTCAGCCCAAGCCGCCACTCCACATTCGTCGGTTGCAGCAGCAACGCATTGCGGTACGCAGCCTCGGCTGGCTGGTAATCCTGCTTCTGCGAATGGCAGTAGCCGAGCAACCCGTAGGAGTATGGATCCGCTCCACCGAGTTCAATCATCTTGTTGAACGCATTGATCGCATCGTCGAGTTGTGCCTTTCGAACGCAGATCAGGCCGATGCTGCGGTAGGCGCGGCGGAAGTTCGGATACTTCTCGACCGCGCGGCGATAGTTGGCTAGCGCATCATCCGCGCGCTCCTGTTGGTACTGAATGCCGCCGAGCGTCAGGTCGAAGACGGCCGATGTGTCCTCCCGAATGGAGTCACGAAGGAGCGCCTCCGCTGCAGGCAGTTCGTCTGGCATCAACTGGCGGACCAGTTCAAGCAGCGCCATGTCATCCGATGAGATGCGCGGTTCCACATCAGGATTGACCCCGTACCCAGCGACGAACGACTTCTGGAAGGTGGGGTCGTCCCACACGGAGCGCAGGTCAGCGGTCCCGACCTGCATCGATGGGCTCGGCGCTTTCCAAATGCCTCCAGGACCATTGTCCTTCTCCTGATCGGCACGGAGCGGCGCCGCGGCGTGCGCGGAAGCAGCCGACAATGCAAGCGAAACGAGCGCAGCGACTGCGCAACGGAATGGACGCGTGGGATTGGTCATTTTGGCTGGAACCTGAAGGGGACACGCATGCGGCAACTGACGCGCTTGCCGCCCTTGATGGCGGGCTCGAACTTCCACTGCCGCACCGCTTCGAGCGCGGGCTTCTCGAACTCGGGGTGCGTTGCCTTCTCGACGCGCGGGTTGACGACGCGCCCGGTTTCGTCGACGACGAAGATGACCGTGACAACGCCTTCCGCTTTCCGAGAACGCATTTCGGAGGGATAGGTCGCGGCCACCTGCATCAGTGCGCGCGGACGCTGGTCGATCTCCGACATGCTGAATGCGCCTGAGAACTCCTCCTCCTCGCCCGCCCCGCCCTTTCCCGTGCCGCCGATGCGTCCACCCGAAGCGAGCGACGCACCTCCGCCGCCGAAGTCGCCCGCCCCGCCGCCGCCGCCGAGCGCTGCCTCGAGCGCACTCAGGCTCGCCGCATCAAGGGCTGGCGCATCGTCGCTCGTGGAAACCTGATCCACCGTGCTGGGGAGAGCCTGGTTGGCATCGGGTGGCTGCTCCTCCTGCTCCTTGATTTCCTCGGGCTTCTGCTCTTCCTGCTTCTCTTCTTCCTTGTCCTGATTCACATCCTCGGCGACGATCTCGACATCGCGCTTGCTGGCCGCCTGTTCATCATGCAGGAACAGGAGCCCGCCGAAGAGAAGGATGGCCGCATGGATCACGACCGCCGCGATGAAGAAGAAGACTCCTGACAGCGACATCACTTCTTGTCCGTGCTGATGCCGACCTTGGCGATCCCGATCTTCCGCACCTCGTCGAGGACTCCCACGACAAACTTGAAGTCTGCCGCACCATCGCTGTTGATGATGACCTTCGGGTCCTTCGCGGTGAGCTTGTAGGTTTGCAGTTTGAGCGGCAGTTGTGAGATCAGGATCTTGTCCTTGTTGAAGAAGATCTCCCCCTTCTCGTTCACGCTCAGCGTGACTGCCTTGTCCATTTCCTGCTGATCACCAAGCGACTGCGCGGTGGATGCGCCGGGCAGCGCGACCTGTACACCTTGGTTCTTCGACATGCTCAGCGAAACCATGATGAAGGTCGCGAGCAAGAAGAAGATGATGTCGATCAGGGGAATGATCTCGATGCGCGCAGACTTCTTCTTGCCGCGCCGATTGCCACCGCCACCGCCCGCCATCGTTAGGCTCCCGCACCTGCAGGCATGGGCTGACCGCGGTGGGCGTGGGTGTCACGCGCCTCTGCCGCCGAGGGCACCGCTGGTCTGCCTTCGATCAACAACTTCAGTTGCTCACCGCAGGCGAGAAGTTCACCTTCCATCGTCTCGATGCGGCTGTTGAGGTAGTTGAAGGGGATGAGGCAGACGATCGCGATGATGAGACCGAACGCCGTCGCGATGAGCGCTTCGGCAATGCCGCCCGTGATCGCGCCTGGCGAACTGAGATCGCCGCCGATGACGGCGAACGATCCCATCATGCCTGTCACGGTGCCGAGCAGTCCGAGCAGCGGAGCGAGCGTGATGACCGTGTCCAGCACGGGCAGTCCGCGGCGGTACCGCTTCAGGGTGCGGGTCTCCGCATAGGCGAGCGCGTGCCCGAGCGACTGATCGCGGTGCTCCAGCGCATAGCCGAGCGTGGTGACGATTGCATCCTTCGAACTCTTGGCGACACCGAGTGCCGCGTCGAGATCGCCCTTGCCAACCTCGACGAAGAAGTTGGCGACGGCCTTCGAACTTCGCTTTCGCTGCTCGTTCAAGAGGAAAATGACTCGCTCCAGAGCCACCGCGAGTGCGATGATCGATGCGAAGAGCATGGGCCACATGATCGGCCCACCCTTGATGAAGATGTGAACGATGCTCGCCTTCTGCACGAGCGCCTTCAGTGCGCCGCCGCGCGATGGATCAAGCGGAAGCGTTCCCTGTCCAGATGCGACGAGCGGACGGACAACTTCTTCGAGCCCGCCTTCAAGCGTCCGAACCAACGGATTGGCGGAGCCCGCCTGCGGAACGGCGATGCCCGCGTCGCCCGAATCGGCGCTGAAGAGTGAAATGGGACCGATCATCGCGAACTGCCCGTTCATCACCGTGCCGAGCATGTCCACGCCTGTGCCTTGGAAGCGATGCCCGCCGACCACATCGAAAAGACGCTTCAGCGTGAGGTTGACGAACAGCGTCTGGGTCGCGAAACGCTCGCTGGGGGTCAGGGTCTTGTTCTCGAGAGCGCTCTTGGTCGCCTCGATGGGCTGCGCAAACAACTGGACTTCGCCGACATTGATCTTGGTCTCGAAGGTTCGGGCGTACTCGTCGAGGAGGCTGCTCATGTAGGACAGCTCGTCCTGCCGCGCCTTCATTTCCGCCTGCAGCGTGCCGATTTCGAGCGCGCCGGCGTCGACGAGCCGCTGTACGCGATCACCCTCCTTGCGAAGTTCGATCACCTTCTCCTCAAGTCCAGTGAGTTCCTGAGCCATCGGCAACTTTTCCTCGGCGATCCTTGCGCGCAAGCCGTTGAGTTCTTCGATGCTCTTGGCGAGTTCGCCGTCGGCGGCTGCGCCAGCGCTCTTCATGGCTCGGCCAGACTCCTCGGACGACTCGGAGGCTTGCTGCGCCGCCGCGACTTGCGGCAGCACAATGACCGACGCAGCAATGGCGACGGCAATGGCGACGATGGATGCGGTGCGGTTCATTGGATGGTGATCGGAAGTGCGACGAAGGCTGGTGGATGCTTGCCCTGGATGATTTCGAGTGCCGTCAGGATGGCGCCTGCCTGATCGTTCGCGGCGCGCCACTGCCAGCCGTTCTCAGACGGTTTGCCAATCCCCGCCTCGCCTCGCGGGCTCAGGAAGTATGCCTGCGCGAGCCCGACATAGATGACTTGCACCTCGCTCGAGGAGCCATCGGACAATTGTCGGATCTCGTAGGCAATGGTGATTTCGCTGTTTGCCTTGTTCAGTTCGTTGAGGATGCCGAGGACATTCTGGAATCGCTCAGCGGTGGAAATGCGGGTCTTTTCGGGGTCGGTTGGAATGCGCTGCAGCAGCGGCGTCAGCCGCGTCAAGACACCTTCGGGGGCCAGCTTGGACAGTTTCCGAACTTGCGACTCCATTTCAGTCACGGCACCCGCCAACTGCGCGCCCACTTCCTTCAACTGCTCGTTCTGCGCCGCAAGATCGTCGCGCTTCTTGTGCGACTCCACGACCGCGGCTTCCGACTGCGCGATCCGCTCGCCCAGTTGGCTGACCTCCTTGCCAACGAGTTCGATGCGCCCTTGCAGGATTTCCTTGCCCTGCTGCCAGTCATTGCGCTCCTTCGAGATGATCTGCTGCGTTTCAATCCACTTCGACAGGGTCAGACGCGTTTCCTCGAGTGTCGGGGGTGCCTTCGCCGGTGCTGATGGACTCGCAGGTTGCGCAGTCTGCGCTGGCGGCGCGTCAGCAGAGGCGGGCTCAGCAGAGGACTGACTCGTGGGCTGAGGCGGTTGGGTTGTTGCGGGTTTCGTCGGCGGCGTTGTTGCAGGAGCGGCCGAAGTAGCCGACTTGGCTGCTGGCGCAGCTGGTGACTTCTTGGTGGCAGGCGCGATTGGGGCAGCAGCCTTCGACTTTGGAGGCTGCTGAGCCTGTGCGAAAGCGCTTTCGGTGAGCGACAGCATGGTCCCCCACACGGGGATCACCAGTGCGAGCGATGCGGGAAGCGGGAGCGCGATCCAAGGAAAGGCGCGACCCCGCAAACGAGATTGGGTTCGTCGTGCGGTCAATTTTTTGTCCGATCAAGCGTCTGTGCGTTGCCTTCGTGAAGGCTAGGGAAGGTACGAGCCGAGCGGAGCCCGATTGTATGGTTGGTGTTCATTTTATGTTCATCCTGCGGTGCGCAGGGCGGCGCAAAGCCCCCGCAGACCGATTGCGATCTTCGGCGAGGCGCGCGCGCTGCACGGTTTCCCGAGCCACCCAGTTGGGACTCGTTGTCGCGACGCCCGCCACCGTCAGTGGAAAGTCACGACACCCGATGCGATCGAAGGCGACGCTGCGCTCACTCGGAGCAGGCGCCCCAACCACTGAGCACGATGGCGAGGTCAGCACCGTCCACGGCGCCGTCGCGGTTGCAGTCGGCGCGCGGGGTCGGCCCGCCGTCGGTGCCCCACGCGCTGAGCAAGGCCGCGAGGTCCACCCCATTGACCGCACCATCGAGCGTGACGTCCGCGATGCAGTCGCACACCTCGCTGAGGGAGTCGGCGGTGAAGGCGCCTGCGACATTCGGTGCGGGTGAGTTGGCGCACACACGCGTGCCCTGCAGGCTCAGCTTCACACCCTCGCCATCATCCACGCTGCTGATGCCGCCCTCGGCGATGTTGGCCGCGTTCCCGGTCACGGTGCAGTCGTTGAGCACGAGCGTCGGGGCTCCCACGGGGACCCATGACACACCGCCCGCGAGGTTGTTGGAGTCGTTGTCGACGACCGAGACGCGCGTCATGGAGGTCTGCCCGGACACCAGGTGCAGGCCGCCACCGCGGCTGTTGGCGTAGTTCGCGACGACCGTCGAGTCGACGACCGACACCTGGCCACCGTAGATCTGCAGGCCACCACCGTCAGCCGTCGCGCTGTTCTGTCGAATCGTCGTCCCCGTGATCGATCCCGTGCACTGCCAGAAATAGGCGCCGCCGCCGAATCCCGAGGCATTGCCCTCGATGATGCAGTTGCGGATGCTCGCCGCGGACTCGTAGCCGAACACGCCACCGCCCACGAGTGCCGACGGGTTGGTCGGGAACGGCGTGCCGGTCGAGCCTCCGCGCACGGTCAGGGCCTCGAGGCCGGCGAAGGATGATTCGCCGCCGTTGAAGCGCACGACCGACGACCGCGTGCCACCCGAGCCCTGCAGCACCGTCGCTCCCGCGCCCGCACCGCGCACGAGGACCGGCTTGCCACGGAACTGGATCGGCCCCGCGTAGGTGCCGGGCGCCACGGACACGGTCCGGAACTCGCCCTTGGGCGTTGCATCGATGGCTGCCTGGATCGTGGCGTAGTCGCCGGGCACGCTCACCACTTGGCATGCGTCCGGCGTGCCGTTGCCGTCACCGTCGGCGCACGACTCCACGATGCAGTTGCCGCCGGCGTCGGTCACCGTGCCCAACCAGGCCGGGCACGCCACTGCCGCAGATGGTGGTGGTGGCCAGCGACATCGCGGCTGGTGCAACCACCTCGAAGGCGGGCGAGCCACTGCTCTGGGAGCCCTCCTCAGGGCGGATGGAACAGCCCGTCATCACGACGCTGCTGCCCGAACCGGACAGCCGCAGCACATGGGAGCCACTGGACACGTTGCCTTCGAAGGAGGATGCATGGATCGTGCTCGTGCTGGCGTCCGACAGGAGCAGCGCCGCGCCGTTGCCGGAGTTGCCGGCGAACATGCACGAATCGATGGTGGACGTGTT
The DNA here is from genome assembly GCA_009926625.1 of Planctomycetota bacterium. GTDB lineage: Bacteria > Planctomycetota > Phycisphaerae > Phycisphaerales > SM1A02 > F1-60-MAGs104. The sequence goes on along the minus strand of RFON01000020.1, from coordinate 8,404 downwards.
CTGGAAGTACAGACGAACCGCACCCCCGATCGGGGCCTGGTTCGCGACGAAGGTGCAATCGTCGAGGTTGGTGCCGCCGCCGAACTGGAAGTAGGCGCCACCTTGGCCTGGCGAGGTGTTGCCCTCGAACAGGCAGGAGGCCAGCGTCGCCCCGATGCGATCGACATTGATCGCACCACCGTAGCCCGAGGCCGAATTGGACTGGAATGTGCAGCCCGTGACGGAGGACGTGCCCGACCAGCCCGAGAGCTTGATCGCTCCCGCATCACCCGTCGCCGTGTTGCCGACGAAGGTGCACTGCGATGCGGTGAACTGCTGCTGGTTGCCCTCGGCCTGGACGGCGACCGCGCCGCCGGGGCCGGCCGTCGCGGAGTTTCCGGTGAAGGAACAGCCCGTCATCGAAAGCGGTTGGTCGCGGGAAACATAGATCGCGCCGCCCGTGCGCGACCGGCAACCGATGAAGGTGCATCCGGTGACCGTGGTCATCGAGGCAGGGGCCGAGTACGTCACGCTGCCGATGCGGATGGCGCCCCCGGCCGAGCCCGCAGCCGTCGTGCCCATGCCACGGAACGTGCAGTCGACGACGGTCAGCCGCGGCGTCTGGGCGCCCTGAGCCTGGCTCGCGGCGAACACGATGCCCGTCCCGCTGCCACCGGTGGTGTTGTTGAACGAGCAGCCGTCGATGCGCGATCGGTTGGCGCCGTAGCTGCAGCACGAGCTGCGTACGGAGACGGCGAAATCGCTGCACGCCGTGAAGGTGCAGTCCTCGACGATCTGGTCCTGCGGACCGCCGTCGCCCCACATCGTGATGCCGCGCGTGCACTGTTCGAACGTGCAACGTGCCACCAGGGACTGCTGCTGCATGTAGAGCACGCCATAGAAGGGTGCACCACAGTTGACGAAGGACGAGTCGACGACCGATGCACCCTCCGGGAAGAAGTTCGCCGAGCAGTTCTGCACCACACAGTGGTCGAACGACGTGGAGCGATGGTCACCGTTGCCGCCATTGAGCGTGCAGTCCTTGAACCGGACCGGCCTGGAGAAGTCGGCATTGGCCACGAAACCGCCACCCGCCATGGCCGGCATGATGATGGTCGACGAACTCCCCGAACCCCGCACGATGATCGATGACCCGGCAGGCGAAGTGATGGCGGCTCCCCACGTGCCTGGCCCAACCACGATCTCGGCAGCCGTGCCCGCGCACACCCGTGCGACGGCCGCATCGATGGATGCCGCATCCTGCGGTACGCGGATCACCGTCGGACACTGCGCGTGTGCGGCGGACACGATCGTGAGGGCGGCGAGAACGAAAAACGCGCGTGGACGCGCGCCAACGGAAGGGCTCAATGACATGGTCTTTCTCCTGGACTAGACACGACGCCGCGCGTCCGCACGCGCTGACTAGGCACAAGCGCCACGGGCCGCCAACGGGGGCAGTGGTTGCAAACGCTTGTCAGGACTGATCTTGCGATTCAATCACCGACTCGTCGGCCACCAACAGGGAGAGAACCTCATACGCCAGGGCCGGATCATGGGGCAGCGCTGCGCTCAGCACAGCATGCCACTCGTTCCGAGGTCGATCCCTCACGCGCTCAAACAGAAGGCGGACCTCTTGCAACCTCTCCACCTGACTTGCCGCCGCCGCGCTTGAATCGAGTGTCATCGGATTCTCCTCATTTTGCCCCTCCGCGGGGTAGAAGCCCTTCGCCAGTCAACTCGCGGTGCAACCAAGCCCGCGCAAACGACCAATCGCTCTTGACGGTGCGCTCCGAAATGTCCAGACACAGCGCCACCTGCTCGACAGACAGCCCCGCCACAAAGCGAAGCCATGCAACCGACGCGGGTCGTGGGGCAAGGCGCTCAAGCCGCTCGAGCGCCTGCACCGCAATCACCCCCGCACGCCCCTCGGCGTCCTCTGCGATCCCCAACGGGCGGGTATCGACATAAACGTCCCCCGCCGACAGCGCGACCGCTGCCTCGCGTCGCTGGGTGCGCGATCGGCGCCGCGCCGCATCTGTGATGATCTGCCCCATCATCCGCACCAACGAGCCAAAGAGATGGGCTCGGTTCTCGAACGAGGCTCCACCCATCTTGAGGTAGAGCTCGTGTACGAGCACCGTTGTGTCGATTGGCCTCCGCGGTCCCTCACGCGTCAGCATCGACCGCGCCATGCGATGCACCTCGCCGTAGATCTCACGCCACAGCGCCGCAGTTGCAGCGTCGCGGTCGCCTCCACGATGGCGCACGAGCAACTGCTCGATCAGTGCACTGCGGACATCACATGGTGGGAAGTTGTCCAAGCGTTCTCCTCACGCGCATCCGACTTGAACAACCTTTCGCCGCCCGACAAGCGACACCCGCCGCTCCGCGGGGCAAACATCTTCCACGGTATCGTTCGGACGATGCCAGGGGGCGAACCGGAAGTCTCTCGTGTTCATGCGTGCTTCGAGTTGTTGGTCGAATCCGGCCACTCCGCCGCGGCCGCGCGCTTCGATGGTCGAACGGTCGCTGCTGCGCTCGAGTTGATGGCGGCCGAACAGCGCCTCGAGGATGCGGCAACACCCGACCCGGCGCGTGGCAACGCACTTGCGGACACACTGGTGGGAACAACGGTTGCGGGATACGAGATCCTCTCGCTGCTTGGCGAAGGGGCGAGCGGGCAGGTCTTCCGTGCGCGGCAGCTCGTGCCTGAGCGGTTCATAGCGCTGAAATTGCTCTGGCCGTGCTCGGCCTACGAGGCGCAGGAACAGCGGCGCGAGGCGGCGGTCCTCGCAGCCCTCGAGCATCCCGGAATCGCGCGCCTGTACCAGGTGGGAGTGTGGGAACACGCGGGGACATTCCGTCCTTGGATTGCGATGGAACTTGTGCAGGGCGGCCAGCCGCTGGTGCCCGAGGCGACGAGCGGCTTGTCCCTTGCCGAGCGCGTCCGCCTCATCGCCAGCGCTGCGGATGCTCTGGCTTACGCCCACGGCAATGGCATCATCCACCGCGACCTGAAGCCGGGCAACATATTGCTTCGGCTCGACGGTTCCCCGTGCGTCATCGACTTCGGTCTGGCGCGGCGCGATGATGCAGGACTGGAGCGCTCCGTCGCCATGCTCGGCGACCGCATCGTGGGCAGTCTGACATCGATGGCGCCGGAGTGCCTCGCCGTAGGCGTCCGCCCGGACACGCGCGCTGACATCTTCGCCCTTGGCACGATCGCTTTCGGTGTGCTCGCTGGACGACCGATGCGCGTGCTCGACCTCTGCAGTGTCACTCAGGCGCTGCGGATGATCACGGAGACGGCGCCGCCCCGGCTGGCCTCGCTCGACCGGCACCTGCGCGGCGACCTGGACCGCATCGTCGCAAAGGCAACCGATCCCGACCCAGCGCGGCGCCACGCCACGATGGCCGCCCTCGCTCAGGACCTGCGCGATCACCTTGCCGGCCGCCCGGTGCTCATCGACCAACAACGGCTGCGCGAGCGCGTGACTCGGTCCCTGCGCAGATACTGGCGGAGGTGGACGGTCGGCGCGGTCACGGCCGCCGCGCTTCTCACGGCGACAGCTATCTCCCTCGCCTTCGCTCACGAGGCGAGCGAACAGGCGCGGCTGGCGCGCCTCTCCGCGGCGGCAAGCGCGGCCGATGGGAACGACCTCCTCGCGCTTGACCTGGCGCTCCGGCAACTCGACGACGACCAATCGTTCGAAGCCCAGCTGCTGCTGCGCATCTCGGCCGCTGGGGGCGAGGTGAAGGCCGTCGATGACTGGTATGCGCTCGCTTCGGGCCCCGGCGGCGAGTGGATCGTCGGTGCCGTCGCAGAGCCGGTCGGCTCCCCACGGGAAGCTTGGCGGCTTGTGCGATGGGATGGGCAGCGGGTGGCTTGGTCCGTGGGGATTCCGAATGTGTGGATGGGAGGGCTGGATGTCTCTCCTGATGGGAGCATGATCGCGTGCGCAGGCATGGACGACGGCATCGCGATTGTCGACGCGAAGAGCGGAAAGACGCTCCGCCAATGGCCCCCTGCAGGCGGGATGGTCTGGGCACTTCGCTTCCTTTCGGATGCGACGCTTGCGTGCGCGGATTCACGTTTTTTCTGCAGGGACGCGTCGACTGGGCGCGATTGGGGGCATCAGGAGCTGCCCATTGGCCATGCGCGAGCGCTATCGACGCTCGCCGATGGGCGGGTTGCGATCGCAGGGATGACGGGTGCGGTCATCGTCGACCCCGCGGGTGGGCGCCCGATGGAGCAACTTGCGTGCGCCCCTGGCAGGCAGGACGCCATTGCGGGCACACCCGACGGCAGCGTGCTCGTGGCCGGCTTCGACCACACAGTGCGTTTCCACCGCAACTGCGCCGTCGAGCCCACCTGGATAGGGCGAATGCACCGCCACATGGTCTGGTCGATCGTCCCGCTCGACGCGCATCGCGCGCTCTCCGCCGGCGCCGATGGCATCCTCACGCTGTGGAACCTTGACACGGGCGAGCCGCAGCCGATGCCCGTCAGCACCGATGTCGTGTGGAGCGTCGGGCGGTCGCAGGCAGGAACTTGGATCGCAAGCCAGAGCGCACTCCGTCTCCAGCCCGTGGTGGCCGTCGAACGCTGGCATGGATCGCCCACCGAAGATCTGGTTGTATGCCACACCCCCGAGTGGACTGCGGCCGTACGGCGGGACCGCACGCTCGAAGTCCGCGATGCGCGCGGGACGCGCCGCGTCGGCGCGGACGCGCTCTACTCGACGATTGCCTCTGCATTCGGAGGACCCGCATGTGCCGTGGTTCGAAGTGACGGCGCAATCGAGTGCCACGAAGTGGGCACTGGCGCACTTCGGTGGACCAACGGCGAGATCGGGGAGGAAGACGCGCACGAGATCGGCGGCATTCCATCGATGGCCATTTGTCATGTGAACGGCGTGCTCCTTGTCGCATCCCGTTCCAAGGGATGCGTTGCGTTGTCGCTCAAGGATGGAAGTGAGTTGTGGCGCCTCCCGATCGGCAAGCAGTGCGGGTGCGTGGGAACGACCCCTGACGGCACCCTCTTCGCAGCGGACCGCGATGGGTTGGTTGTGAGGCTCAGTCGCGACGGTCGCATACTGGAGTCGCGCCGCACACAGCGGTCAAGACCCGCGAGCATGATTGGCGATCCCTCCAGCACGCGCCTGATCGTGGGAGGCTCGGATGGAGCGCTGCGTGTCCTGGATGCGCGGACGCTCGAGGAATTCCTGTCGATGCGCCTGTCGAGCGCCGCGCTGTCCTCGCTCTGGGTCGACGATTCGGGACTGTGGAGCCTGGACAGCCGAGGCGTCCAGCGCGTCCGCTGACGCGAGGGGCGCTGGCCGATTGCGATCGCCACCCCAGTGCGTCAGTGGATTCTCCCCGCCATCACCATCGGTGCGATCGGAACTGTCGCAGCCGCGCAGTCCAACTTTCGCTTGACCGTCCTTCACACCAACGACGACGACGCGATCCGCCTTGGGAATCACGACTTCGACTTTGGGTTCGTGAAGCACATCATCGTGCTGCATCACTTGCAGCGCATTTCAGTGGAGCGCGCTGAGGCGCGGCCGTTGCGCGATGTGGATGCCTTGGTCGCTGGCGGAGGCACGAGTGGTCCCGTGCGCGTGCCGCCGCCGCAGGGTCCCGCAATGGCTCCGCGCTTCAGCGCACCTCAGCGGGCGGGGGATGCTCGACATTCATCTGCACCGCCAACTGTCCATCAAGGGTCCACGCTCGCAGCACATAGTCCCCTTCTGCCAACTCGATCGTTCGCTGGGACCCGCCGACCTGGCAGTCGTCTTCGAGCACGATCTCCGAGCCACGGCACAAGCTGACCTCGTTGATGCCGCCGAGCGACATGCAGCGCACGCTGACCGCGAGAGGTCGGGCGCCTCGGACGCGCCATATCGCGCGAATCGTCGTTGGCGTTCCGCCCGAGAGCCATGCTTGGATGGCGTTGGAGGACACGCTGCTTCGGACCTCGCCTTGCAGCGCTGGATCGCTCACATTGAATGCGCGGGGCTTCGCCGACAGCAGCAGCAACTCGCGAACAACTGACGAACCTTCATCTTCAAAGACCGCCCCTTCGAAACTCTCAATCGCGAGAGTCGAGTCCGAGAGGCACATCATGCTCGGTGTGGAGTGAGTCATATCAAGGGGTGAAACGCCCCCTGATGGGCTCGACCATCAATGACTCCCAAGGATTCTGAGATTGTTTCGCACAAGGCAAACCATGTGGTCCGAAACCCTTGGAATCCTGAAACGCCCCTGATCAATGCGGGTTCCCCAATGCGTTTCCCTTTTTGCAATTCAGCCTCATCCCTCCGCGGCCGACGGGCCCGGAGAACAACAAGCCCCCGGCGTCGACGCACACATCGACGACGGGGGTTTTTCGGTCCTGAACGCCCCTTTGGCGAGATTGCCAGCCACCCTTCCCCCTGTCCAACATGTAGTTGCAGTTAAGTCATCCAAAATCGTAAGTCTGATTTGCCATGCCCCTGTCATGCAGTACTTTCCTTGAGTCGAGGCAGTGTGCGCTGAGACAAGGACGGGGGGAACGATCACAACAATGTGGTTGCTGGGCGTGCAAGTGTGCGCTTGCTCGGTTCGGTTGTTTGTGATGAGGAAGGCTCCATGTCCGCAGATTCTGTGGGCGCGGCCGAAAGGCCGTCGCTTCAGCAACTGTTTGATGGCATCTATGGGCGGCTCCGTGAGCTGTCCGGGGCGCTCATGAATCGCCAGCGTGTGGATCACACGCTGCAGCCGACCGCAATCGTCCACGAAGCGTTCCTGAAACTGGCGGATCGCGATCCATCTGAGTTCAAGGATGAGACGCACTTCATGGCAACAGCCGCGACCGTGCTGCGCACCGTATTGATTGACCATGCAAGGAAGAAGGGGTCGAAGAAGCGCGGCGGGAAGGGCGCTCATTTCTCCGTCGAACCTTGGGATCTGATCGATACCTCGGCTGGACTGCGCGGCGTCATCGATCTCGAGGACTCGCTGCGGCGGCTGGCCGAAGCAGACGCTCGTGCCGCCAAGGTTGCGGAGATGCGCATTTTCGGCAACATGGAACCGGAAACGATCGCGGGTTTCCTCGAGGTCAGTATTCCCACTGTGACGCGCGACTGGCGGTTCGCGAAGGCGTTCTTGGAGCGCCAGTACGGGTTTGAGCGAACCGAGCCGACTGCCGACTCGGCGACCGATCGTTCTGAGGAAGCGGAGGCAACCCCATGAGCCTCGCCCCGTCTGCAGCAGTGGTGCGCTCCATGTTCGACGCAGCCATGGACTTGCCCGAGGCGGATCGCGAGCCATGGCTGAAGCGGGTCTGCTCGGACCCGTCGATCGTGCGCGAGGTCTTGGAGCTCATCGCCGCGAATGCCGAGAGCGAGGAGCTCACCGCATCGGGCGCACGCATCCCTCATGTCGGCCAAGTCAGTGAGCGCGTGCCCGTCGTCCGCGGATTTGCCGTGGAATCCAAGCTTGCACAGGGCGGCACGGCGCGGGTTTTCAAGGGAACGAGCAACGAAACTGGGACCACTGTCGCAATCAAGGTGATTGCCGAGGGCGCAAGCCGTGCATCGCTCGAGCGGTTCCGCCAAGAGTGCCGCGTGCTCGCACGACTCAACCACCCCGGCATCGTGCGTCTGCATGAAACAGGCGTGACTGTTGATGGCGACACCTATCTGGTGATGGACTTCATCGATGGAGTCACCATCGAGCGATGGGCGAGGCAGCCGGAACGAACCAATGGTGAGCGCATCCGCGCGGTCCTGCAAGTGCTTGATGCGCTCGCGCATTCGCATGACATTGGCGTGGTTCACCGAGACCTGAAGCCGCACAACATCCTGGTGGATTCCTCGGGGCGTGCTCGGCTCGTGGATTTCGGTGTCGCACGGCTGACGAGCGATGGTCGGCGAACCGGGTTCCATACTGAAACTGGAAGCCTCGTGGGGACATTCGCCTACATGAGCCCAGAACAAGCCGATGGAAGCAGCGATCAGATCACCCCAGGGACTGACCTCTATCAGCTGGCCGTCGTGCTGTACGAGATGATCAGCGGCAGCCTGCCATACGCCGTTCGAAACGGCGGCGCGATGGCGCTCTTGAAGGCCATCCTGTTTGATGCCCGCGTGCCGCTCTCTGATGCGGCACCAGGCGTCGACGATCGACTCGCTGCGGTGCTCGACGCGGCCGTGTCGCTCGATCCATCGCGGCGCCCAACATGCGCCCGCACCTTCGCTGAATCACTGCGACCCTTCTTGGGTCTGCAGGTCGGCTGAAGTGTCAGCGACCGCTGTTTTCCGCAATAAAAATCTTGGTTTGGAGCGGGTTGAAGAAAAGTTCGCGATTGTGATCCTCAGGCCGCTGGATTGTCGTTTCTCCTGTTGAACACGGCAGGCTTGGTTAGGGACTCCCGAGCCTG
>RFON01000019.1 GCA_009926625.1 Planctomycetota bacterium | reverse complement strand
ACCGCGTTCTGGTTGCAGTCCTGCGCTGTGCCGCTGGCGATGTCGCACGAGTCGGGGACCGCGTTCTGGTTGCAGTCCTGCGCCGTGCCCGACGCGATGTCGCACGCGTCAAAGACACCATTGTTGTTGCAGTCGGGGGCGCCGCCGGCCACATCGCACGAGTCAGGCACGCCGTTGTCGTCACAGTCGAGCACGCTGCCCTGGGCGACCTCCCAGCTGTCGGGCAGGTCGTTCCCGTTGCAGTCCGTCTGGCAGGAATCGGGCACGCCATTCGCGTCCACATCGCTCTCGGTGCCTGCAGCGATGTCGCAGGAGTCTGGAATCTGGTTGCCCGTGCAGTCTGGGTCTGCGCCCGTGAAGATGTCGCAGGCATCGATCGTGCCGTTGGCATTGCAGTCTGGGCTGATGGTCACGCGCGCCGACACTTCGCACATGCCGCCCGAGCACTGCGCTGCGCTGACAAGCGGATTGCCCACGAGCGACACGGTCATCGCGCCGCTTGGCGATGCAGCCACGAGTGCGTTCCACTGCTTGGCTGTGAGCACGAAGGAAACTTGGTTCGGGGTGCCAGGACAGTCCGACGCGCCGAACTGGAAGAGGTTGCCGCCGACGGCTTGACCAGCAAGCGACAGGAGCGCGTACTCCGTTGCGAGATTCAGGTCCGCGATCGCTCGCACAGTGATCGTCACGGGCCACAGGGTGCTGCCGACTCCCGTGAGCGTGCCCGTGGCAGGGACGCCGGCGCCGAAGGCACCCATCGTTCCAGTGGAGATGGTCTGCGACGATTCGCACGCATCGCCGGTGCCGTCGTTGTCGCAGTCCTGCTGCCCAGCGTTCGCAACCAACGGGCAGTTGTCGCTGGCATCCGGCACGCCGTCACCGTCTGAGTCGCCACCCTGCGCCAGGGCAGGTGCCGACCACAGGACCGCGAGCGAGGCGAAGAAAGCGAATGAAGCGAACGCAGCGTGGGGAAGTCGCATGTGGAAAATCTCCGCTAAAGCCCCGAGAACCCCCGGGAGCGCCTGAACCAGCCAATCTCTCGGTGCAATGTAGCCCTGATTCAGCCTCCTTCCAATCCCCGCTGCGCATTTCACCGCAGTCGTCCCGCCCTATTCCGCTATCCCCGTCAAAAAAACCCGCCAGCCTCGCCCCTGCGATCAATCGCCACGGTCGCTGCTCGCCGCGGCGCCGCCTGCGGGGCTACCTCCAACGCGGCGCACGAGCCGCGCGCCGAAGAGTTCGCTGCGCATCGACGGCTCGATCGCCGCGCGAGCCTCCGGGGCGCGCGCCGTGGGCGTGTCCGCCCAGCACCCGCCGCGCACGATGCGCGATTCTCCATCGGCGCCGTCGCACCACTCCCACAGCGATCCGACCGCGTCCGAGCACTTCCCGCTCGCTGCGATGACGGACCACTCCGAATCGGTCGGTAGGCGCCAGCCCGTTCCCTTGTGGCGTTCCACTGCGGCTCCTGTCACTGCGCCGCTCTCCGCCGCTGCGTGCACCGACGCGAGGGAATACCGCGGCGACAGTCCGCACGCGGAACTCAGTGCGTTCGCTGCGAGCACGGCGTCGAACCAGCTGACGCCGCATGACGGCACGCCGCCCGTCGACGCCTCGCCTGCGCGGCCGAGCAGCGCCTGAATCTGCGGGCATGTCAGCTCCTGCGTCACCTCAAGCGCGCCGATGCATTGGATGCCCGCAAGGATGTCGGCGATCGCCGGCGCGATTGGCTTCGACTTCGCATCTGGCCTTGAAGCGGCGCCGTCCACCGCGGGCAGTTCATCGAGTGTGTCGATCGACGACTCGGGCTCGCCCTGCGCATCAGCCACGACCAGCAGCACGGCCTGGGGAACAGCCTTCTGCGCGGTCGCCTCGGTCGGATGCACCGTTTGGAGCGTGAAGCGGCTGCCGGCAGGAACGCGAAGTGGCTCGCGCAGCAGATACGGGCGGTCCTGGTGCACATCGAAGGTCGGTGCATCGACGATCACACTCGGCGCCTCGCCGGGGAGTTCAAGTGCAAGCCGTGCAGCGGTCGCGTACACGCCCGGCCGCAGCGACAGTGCGACAAGCGTCGTGGCGCGCGACAACGGCGGCGTCACGATCGTGTGCTCCAGCGCGGTCGCCTTGTCCGCCTGTGCGTTCTGCGCACCGACGACAATCACCTCGCAGACGCGCGGCGCAGCGCCGTTCACGCTGCGCGGCGCCAGCAGCGACACGGTGAAGCCGCCGGCCTCCGTCCTGCCGCGGCCGTCTGCGTGCGCCTCCGCAACGAGCGCACTGCGCGGCGGAATCTCCAGCGCGAATCCATCGGGCAGGTCGAAGGCTCCATCGATGCCGCATCCCGCCAGCGCGCCGGCCGGCGAGCCTGCCCCGTCGCCGGTCAGCCGAAATCCCGCGTTCGAGTCGATCTCGTCGAGCCGACGCCCCTCCTGCTCGGGCACCGCGTTCAGGTGGATGCGGGCGATCAGTCTAGGCTGGTCGAACGCGACGCGCACGCCACCGACCAGCATCGGGGCGTCGTTGCCCAGCGGCACTTGGAACGAGCGCATCGTGCGTTGCTCTTCGGCGGTAATGGTGAACGCATCCGCCATCCGCAGCTTTGACGCGCCGGGCACGGGGATGCCGCGAGCACTGCCGGGCGCCGCCGCCACAGGCGCACCGTCCCCACCGACGGGCGCACCCGCGTCGCACCACGCGGCGAAGCGTTCAACCTCTGCCTTGGTCGGCTCGGGAGGTCGTCGTACCAAGGAATCGTGCGTCGGCAGGAACGGCGGCATCGAGTGCTGCTCGAGCACGCGCAGGATCGTGCCTCGCTTCGCGGCGACCTCCGCGGGCGTCCGCAGCGGATACGCGCCAGGACCGCTGCCGTCGTGGCAGCGGATGCAGCACCGTTCAATCATCGGGCGCGCGTTGGCGGCCCAGTTCACGGTGTTATCGACAGCCAGCAGCGGCGTGCACGAGAGAATGCACGCACCCGCACCGTGACTCAGTTGCACGCGCCCCAGCCTACGAGCAGTTCACTCACATCGGCGCCGTCGACATCGCCATCGCGGTCGATATCACCGCCGCCGCCGCCGGCACCCCAGTTGCTGAGCATCACGGCCAAGTCGGAGGCATCCACCTGCCTGTCGTAGTTGATGTCCGCCGCGCAGCGGCTCCCCGTGAAGTCGACTGGACTGTCGGTGGGATTGACATGGCCACCGCCGGGGTCGAAACCCGTTGCTCGCGGTCAAAAGTGTCCCGTAATGGGACACTTTTTTGCCGCGAGCAGGCTAAATCCGTGCGGCTTGGCGCTCAGTCGACGATATCGCTGCGAACCATGCGCACACCGACGTAATTGAATGCTTTGCCCGGCTCCGTGTACGTGCGGAACGACGAGCGCAGAGTGGCGGTCGAGTTGAACTGCCACCAGCCACCCCAGGCGCCTCCTCGCAAGACGCGGAAGGGACCCGTGGTCGGGCCAGTCGGGTCAGTCTGCGATGCGCTCGAGTACGAGCCGTAACGATCGTTCACCCACTCAAGCACATTGCCGCTCATGTCGTGCAGGCCGAACCCGTTGGCGAACTTGCCGCCGACAGGCCGCGTGCGGCCAAGGCTGTTGGCCGAGTACCACGCAATGTTGCCCACGAGGCTGTCCACCATCGTTCCGTTCGGCATCGCCGGCCAGCCATGGAAGCCGGTCATCGTTCGAGCGCGACAGGCATATTCCCACTCCGCCTCGGTTGGCAGCCGCATGCCCGTTTCGGCAGCAAACTCCTGCGCTTGCTCGAAGTTCACCTGCTCCACCGGCAGCACGCCCCACTCGGGGAAGCCCTCCCCTTGGTGGAAGCTCGGATTGCTTCCCATCACCTCGAGCCACTGCGCCTGAGTCACCTCGTAACGCGACATGTACATCGCCTGCGTCAGCGTGACTTGGTGCAGCGGTATCTCGCCCGCAAAGCAGTTGTAGAGCTGCGACTGGGTGCAGCCCATCACGAACTGGCCCGCCGGCACGAGCACCATCTCGATCTGCGTCGCAGTGTCCTTCACCCGCCATGCGAAGCCACTGGCGATGATCGCCGCGCGCACGTTCGCGTCATAGACGACCGCAGGATTCGGGAGCGCCTCGACCATCGTCGCCCACGAGGGCGCTACGCCGCCATGGGTGAACGCGCCGGGTGCCACGATCTCGCGGGTCGGCGTCACGACCACGACATCCTTCGGGCCGGCTGCGCCCGCTGGCGTGATCGCCGTGATCGTCGTCGCGTTGACCACATTCACGGCTGTTGCGGGAACGCCACCGATCCGCACTTCGGTCGCGCCGGTGAAGTATGTCCCGACCAGTGTGATCTGCGTTCCGCCACTGAGCGGCCCGTTCGACGGCAGCACCGCCACGAGCGCACCTGCCGGCTGGCACTGGCCCCAGTTCGTAAGCACGACGGTCAGATCGAACCCATCGACCGCACCACTGTGGTCCGCATCGCCCACGCACTCGCCGGTGCAGGAACCGAAGTCCGCCAACACGATGGCAATATCTACCGAGTTGATCGCACCGTCGTCGTTCAGATCGCCTGGGCAGTCGCAGATCTCATTGCCGCCGAGGTTCTCGTAGTCGCCGGCAACATTCGGCCGCGGCATGTTGTCGCACACCTGCGCGCCCTCGAGCGACAGGCGCGAACCGTTGACCGCATCGATGCCGAGACCGCCCTGGACGGTGACTGCAGAGTTGCCCCGCACAGAGCTGTTTCGCACCGCGAGGCGCGACAGCGGGTTGAACTCGGGCACCCATGACAGGCCGCCGACGATGTTGTTGGATGTATTGCCCTCGACCGTCGTCCCATCGATCAGGTGCGTTCCCTCGACGAAGTGAGCGCCGCCGCCGCGCGAGTTGGCGTAGTTCAACTCGATGGTCGTGTCGATCACCTCGCACTGTCCGCGGAGAACCTGCAGCCCGCCGCCGTCAGCGGTCGCAGCGTTGGCGCGGAACACACACCGCTCGACTTTGCCCTGCGCGTTCAAGAGGTATGCGCCGCCGCCGAAGCCAGCGAGGTTCTCCTCCACCACGCAGTCGCGCAGGTGGATGTTTCCTGCCTGCACGAAGATGCCGCCACCGGCGTTGGCTGCGGGGAGGTTGGGCAGCGGCGTTCCCGTCTGGCCGCCGCGGACTGTGACGCCGATCAGTGCCGTGGACGCGGGTGCATTGATGAAGCGGATCACCGAGAGCGTCTCGTCGCCAGCGCCTTCGAGAATCGTCACGCCCGCCCCTGCTCCCTGGATCACGACGGACTTGCCCTGCACGACCACGGGACCGGCGTACACGCCCGCACCGAGCATGATGAAGCGCGTCTGTCCTTCGGGAACCGCGTTGATCGCATCCTGGATGCTGCCGCCCAACGGCACGGCGACGGCCTGGCACTCATCGGGCTGGCCGTTGGAATCGAAGTCCTGGCTGAACCCGCTCGCAATGTCGCACACATCGGGAATCCCGTTCCCGTTGCAGTCCGTGAATGTCTCGCACGCTTCCCCGATGCCGTTGCCGTCGCAATCGAGCTGCGAAGAATTGGGCGTCAGCGGGCAGTTGTCGTCCGCGTCGTCGACACCGTCGTTGTCGTCGTCCTCGTCGCAAGCGTCGCCGCCGCCGAGTCCATCGGTGTCCACCTGCGATGGGTTGGCGGTGGCCGGGCAATTGTCGTTCACATTGATCACGCCATCGCCGTCGTCATCCCCCTTTGGATCGCCGATGAAGTAGCGACCGATGCCCGGGGATGTCGCCACCCCGACTGGGCCGAAGAGGACCACCAGATCACCGCGGTAGAACGCCGCGCTGCTGCTGCCGATCTCATGGTCGTCGCCCGTGCGCACGATCTGCATGACGAGGACTTGCCAGCCGCCCTCAGCTACCTGCCCGCCGAATCCGCCGCTGGTGCCAGGCTGCGCCAGCGTCGGCGTGGTCACGGTCTGATCCGACCAGACCGCGCCGTCTGGGATGTAACTGCGGTCCGTTGACCCTGCGGGGAACTCCCAGTTCAGGAACGCCGTGCTGCTCCCTGAAACGCCGCTGCCAGTCGCCGTCACCCACGAGTCGTTCTCGCGCGCCACTGTGCCGAGGGCATTGAACTGCGGCGACCAAGTGCCGAGCGGATTGCCCTTGTCGTCGATCCCGCCATCCTCGTGGCGTGCGCGAATGAACTCGGGCTGGCTCAGAAACGAACTCGTGGCGGGATGCGACTCGACGAGCACGACCCGCGTGTTCGCCTGATCGAAGTTCGCGAACACCTGATAGCGCGTGTTCCCCTCGGGGGTCACGACGCGCGTCACGCTGAATCCTTTGAACGCGGGCGGAAGGGCTGCAGCGACCGTGTGCACGCACATAGCACCCACGGCGGCCAGAATCATGGCTCGACCAAGAGGGTTGTTCATGTAATCAACTTAGTCCAAGCCTTTGGGGTCCGCCGCAGCCACTTGCAGATTTGTCACGACAAACATCGCGACTCGGCTGCGGTACGCCGTCCGATAGGGCGCTCCGTAGGATCGCATCATGTCCGCCGCCCCCACGCTCGACCTGCGCAGCGACACCGTGACCCGCCCCACCGCCGCGATGCGCGAGGCGATGATGTCTGCGCCGCTCGGTGACGATGTGCTCGGCGATGAACCGACCGTGCAGCGACTGGAGGAACGCGTGGCGAAGCTGCTCGGAATGGAAGCTGCGCTCTTCACGCCAAGCGGCACGATGGCAAACCAACTTGCGATTCGATGCCACTGCGAAGCGGGCGACGAAATCATCGCGCACGGCGAGAGCCACATCATCCACTACGAGACCGCGGCGCCTGCTGCGATCGCAGGCTGCATGGTTCGCCCCGTGTCAGGCCCGCGCGGACTCTTCGAGTCGGATGCCGTTCATGCCGCGGTCCGTCACGCGGACATCCACTCGCCGCGGTCGCGACTGGTTGTCGCTGAGAACACACACAATCGCGGCGGCGGTTCGGTGTGGCCGCTGAGGCAGTTCGAAGAGGTTGCCGCGGCAGCGCGTCATCATGGGCTCGCGGTCCATGTCGATGGCGCGCGGCTGTGGAATGCCTGCATCGCGGCGGGCTACAGCGCCGCAGCCTTCGCGTCGAGCGCCGACACCGTGAGCGTCTGCTTTTCGAAGGGTCTCGGCGCACCAGTGGGCAGCGCGCTCGCGGGTCCGCGCGCGCTCATCGAACGCGCGAGGCGCTTTCGCAAGATGCTCGGCGGCGGCATGCGCCAGAGCGGATTGCTTGCGGCAGCGGCGATCTACGCACTCGATCACCATGTGGAACGCCTCCGCGACGACCACGCCGCTGCGCGCGCACTCGCGGCGGCGCTCGCAGGCATGGACGGGATCACGGTCGATCCCGCTCCCGATGCCGTCGAAACCAACATGGTGTTCTTCACGGTCGCGCCTCGACTCGGCGATGCGCGGGCGTTCTGTGATCGGCTCGCGATGGAGGGCGTTCGCATGATCCCGATGGGACCTTCGCGCGTGCGCGCGGTGCTGCACCTCGATGCGGGGAGCGATGCGCCCTCGCGCGCCGCAGCCGCTGTGGAGCGCGCCGCGCGTTCGCAGTGATGCCATGCCAACGGTGGGAGCCATCTTCGACCTCGACGGCACGCTCGTCGATTCGGCGGACGCGCACGAGCACGCGTGGACCGCGCTCGGTGTTCAACTCGGACTCCCTGTCTCGCGCGACTTCTTCCTGCGTTTCTTTGGTCGACCCAATCCGCCGATCATCCGCGCGCTCTTCGAGGAGCACGGTCGCACGCCGCCGAGCGATGAAGAGATCGCTCGTCTCGCCGACCGCAAGGAAGCGATCTATCTCGATCGCATCGGCGCTGCGTTCCCACCGATGCCGGGTGGCGTCGCACTCGTGCACGCGCTCGCAGCGGCGGGCTGGTCGCTCGCCATCGGCTCGAGCGCACCGCCAGGGAATGTGCGCTTCATGCTTGATCGGCTGTGGCCCGCACTCGATGCGCCGTTCAACGCCGTCGTGACCGGTGCATGCATCGAGCGTGGCAAGCCGCACCCTGATGTCTTCCTCGAAGCTGCGCAGCGCATCGGCATCGCGCCCGAGCGCTGCATCGTGATCGAAGACGCTGCACCCGGCATCGAAGCCGCGCACCGAGCGGGCATGCGATGTGCCGCGCTGTGCAGCAAGGGACACACTCCCGAGGAACTCGCAGCCGCGGACCTCCTCGTCCACTGCCTTGACGAACTCTCCCCCTCGCGTCTCCAATCGCTCTTGTCATGAACGACCCACGCTTCCAAACGCTCGCCAAGACCATCGTGCACCACTCCTGCCAGTTGAAGGCTGGCGAGAACATCCTGATCGAGGCATTCGACATCCCCGAGCCGATGGTGCTCGCGCTCGTGGCGGAGGTGCAGCGCGCCGGCGGTCACGCGCATGTCGATCTCCGCTCCTCACGAATCATGCGCGCGCTGCAGGCTGGCGGATCGGAGGGGGCACTGCGCAGCTGGGCTTCGTGCGACCTGCACCGCATGACACAGATGCAGGCGTATGTCGGACTGCGCGGCAGCTTGAACGCCAGCGAGATGGCTGGGATCGACGAAGCGCAGATGCGCGCGGTCGGCAAGCTCTACCAGCACCCCGTCCACCTTGAGCAGCGTGTGAAGCACACGAAGTGGGTCGTGTTGCGCTGGCCCAATGCAAGCATGGCGCAACTTGCCAAGCGCAGCACGGGCGACTTCGAGGACTTCTATTTCGAGGTGTGCTGCGTCGACTACGCACGCATGGACCGCGCGGTGCAACCGCTCGTGAAGCGCATGAACGCAGCGAAGCAGGTTCACATCGTTGGTCCTGGTCCGACCGACCTCCGCTTCTCCATCGAGGGGCTTCAAGCGGTCCCGTGCTCCGGCGAACGCAACATTCCAGACGGTGAGTGCTTCACGGCACCCGTGCGCGACAGCGTGGAGGGCATCCTGCAATACAACACTGCCACGCTGTACCAAGGCAGCACCTTCGGCAACATCCGCTTCGAGTTCTCGAAGGGTCGCATCGTGCGGGCCACCTGCGACGGGGACTCACAGCGGCTGAACGCCATCCTCGACATGGATGAAGGCGCGCGCTTCATCGGCGAATTCAGCCTCGGATTCAATCCCGCGATCCTGACGCCGATGCTCGACACGCTTTTCGACGAGAAGATCGCAGGCAGTTTCCACTTCACGCCTGGGCAGGCCTACGAAGGCGAGGCCGACAACGGCAATCGCAGCCAAGTCCACTGGGACATCGTCTGCATCCAGCGCGCGGAGTTCGGTGGCGGCACGGTCGCGTTCGACGGCGAGGTCATCCGCCGCGATGGGCTCTTCGTGGTCGAGGACCTGATGGGTCTGAACCCCGACCGTCTCGGCGCACGGTGAGGCGCGTACGATGCGCTTCATGAAACTCGCTTCACACGCCGCGCACGCAGCAACCGCCGCGCTCTTCACCGCATGCGCTCTGTCCATGAGCGTGTGCATCGGCTGCGAGGAAGAGGACGAGGAACCGACCCCCGCTCCTGCGCAGAGCGAACAGCGACCCTTCGATCAGCCGCCCGCAGGCGGCAGCAAGTCGGCTTACGGCAAGGCGCGTGATGCAGCGGTAAGCGTTCGCGACCGCATGCAGGAGCGCGACGCCGAGATCGGCAAGATGGCGGACGATGTCTTCAAGACATCGCCCCCGTCAGGAACGCCGCAAGAAACTCCTGAGTGACGCGTCGCGCATCACGCGCGCATCACGCGCGTTACTCGCGCGTCACTTGCCGGCGGGCTTTGCCGATTGCGCTGGCTGCACTGGCGGAGGCATCTTCGCGCCACCCGCTTCGCCGCTCATCGCAGGATCGCTCACGATCTTCAGCAGCTCCACATCGAAGATCAGCGTTGCCTTGGCGGGAATCACTGGAGGACGCCCGCCTGGACCGTACGCCAGTTCGAAGGGAATGATCAGCTTGCGCTTGCTGCCAACCTGCATCGATCCAACTCCCTCCGTCCAACCCTTGATCACATTGGACAGCGGGAACGACGCGGGCGATCCACGATCGACGGACGAGTCGAACTTCGTTCCATCGACGAGGTAACCGGTGTAGTGAACCTCAACGACCGCGCCTGGACCGCTCGGCGGGGCGCCCGTCCCAGGTTGCAGTTCGATGTACTGCAGCCCGCTTGCAGTCGTCACGATCTCACCCGAGGCATCGACGCCTGGAAAACGCCCGCGCACGGTTTCCGACACGACCGTACCGTCGACGGCCCCGATGACGATCATGTGGATCTTGTCACCTTGCAGCACCTCGACCGAGTAGGTCGGCGGCACATCGCCGAAATCCGAATCGATGCTTCGCACCACGCCGTTCACCTTTGCCTGCGCCTTTGCCAACGCCTGCACCGGCGAGACGCGAATGGCCTGCACATCGCCGGTCTGCCCGTTGACCATGACCGTCTGCGGAACGCCACCTGCAACGCAAACCACTTCGTACATCGCGACATCACCGTTCAGCGTCGCCGATGCGGACACGACGCCCCCACCAGAGGCCTTGGCAGCCAACTCCATCGCCTTCGCGAGATCGACTTTCTGCGATGCCAACTTCTGGGCGGTCTCTGCGGGATCGACGGGCACGGTCGTGTAGTCCGGGGTCTCATCGTGAGCAAATGCCTGCAGACTGGTGATCAGCAGTGTGGACAGCGCCACGACAGCGACCGAGGCGAGCCGAGAGCAAACAGTGGTGAGTGTGATGTTCATGGTGGAATGACACGGAGGCTACATCAACAGCAACAGCGGCGATCACTGCGCGCTTGTCGGCACAGCACCGCTGGCGTATCTCGCCTCGATCGCCTGCACCTTTGCCAGACGGCGTGCATGGCGCTCCTCATTCGTGTACTTCGCGTTCAGAAACGCTGCCACCATGTCCTGCGCCAGCGCAGCGCCGACCACGCGCCCACCGAGCACCAGAACATTCATCGCGTCATGCTCCACGCCTTGATGCGAGGAGTAATAGTCCACGCAGTTGCCCGCACGAATGCCGGGAATCTTGTTCGCTGCAACGCTCGCACCGATGCCGGACCCGCACAGGAGAATCCCCCGCTCCACGCGTTCCGACACCACCTCGGCTGCGATCTTCTCCGCGAAGTCGGGATAGTCGCACGGGGTCGTCGAGTGCGTTCCAAGATCGATCACTTCATGACCCAGTCCGCGCACAAAGTCCACCAACTGCTGCTTCAGTTCGAAGCCCGCATGGTCAGACGCGAGGGCGACCTTCATTTCGCGGCACCTCGCACGCGATCGACCACCGCCTTGGCGCGCGCGGCAACCGACGCGGCATCGAATCCGAAGTGCTTCAGCACCGCAGACAGCGGCGCGGATGCGCCGAAGGTGGTCATGCCGATCGTCTCGCCATCCAAGCCCACATAACGATCCCAGCCGAAGGTCGACAGCATCTCGACCGATACGCGCGCGCGCACCGTCGGCGGCAGCACCGAGTCGCGGTAGGCGCGATCCTGCCGATTGAACAGCTCGCAGCACGGCATGCTCACGATTCGCACGCCGATGCCTTGCGCCGCCAGCAGATCGGCGGCCGCGATGCAGAGCGAGACTTCACTTCCCGAGGCGATGAAGATCAGGTCTGGCTTGCCCTGCGGCGCATCGCGAAGCACATAGCCGCCCTTCGCAACGCCCGACGCCGGCGCGAACACGGTGCGATCGAGCGTGGGCAGATCCTGCCTCGTCAACGCGAGTACCGCCGTTTCATGCGTGAGCGGCGCAATCACACGCCAGCACTCGGTCATCTCGTTTGCATCGGATGGACGGAACACCAGCACGCCCGGCATGGCACGAAGCGCAGCGAGTTGCTCGATCGGCTGATGGGTCGGGCCATCCTCGCCCACGCCGATCGAATCGTGCGTGAAGATGTAGACCACGGGCAGTTCCATCACGGCCGACAGCCGGATCGAACCCTTCATGTAGTCGCTGAAGATGAGGAAGCCTGATCCATAAGGTCGAACGCGCGAGAGACTGAGACCGTTGCAGATCGCTCCCATCGCGTGCTCGCGAATGCCGAAGTGCAGGTTGCGCCCACCAGGCGTCGCTGCTTGGAACGAGCCAGCGCCGTCGAATCCCAGCAGCGTCTTGGTGCTCGGCGCAAGGTCTGCGGAACCACCGATCAACCATGGCAGCCGCTTGGCAAGGGCATTCAGCACCTTGCTGTTGGAGATGCGAGTCGCCATGCCCTTCGCATCGGCGGGGAATGTGGGCAAGTCCGCCGCCCAGTCATCGGGCAACTCGCGGGCCTCCATGCGGCGAATCTCCTCCGCTTCCTTGGGGAACGCCTTCGCGTACGCGCTGAATCGCTCGTTCCAGGACTTGGTCAGTTCCGCGCCGCGCGCACCAAGTCGCTCGCTGAATCGCTCGCGCACGCCAGCAGGCACCAAGAACTTCTGATCCTCTGGCCAGCGGTAGAACCGCTTCGCGCCGATGATTTCCTCGTCGCCGAGAGGCTCACCGTGTGCAGCACTCGTGTCTTGTTTCGTCGGCGCCCCGTAGCCGATGTGGCTGTCGACGATGATCAGCGTCGGCCTGTCCGTGGTCTCGCGCGCAGTTGCATAGGCGCGCCGCAGCAGATCCAGGTCGTTCGCATCCGCCACGCGCAGCACATTCCATCGGTAGCCGAGGAATCGCGTTGCCACATCATCGTCGTACGCGAGCGCCGTGCTGCCCTCGATCGTGATGCGATTGTTGTCGTAGATCCAACACAGGTTCGACAACCGCAGATGCCCCGCGAGGCTCGCCGCTTCGCCCGAGATCCCCTCCATCATGCAGCCATCGCCGCAGATCGACCACACGCGCCATGTGTAGAGGTCGAAGTTCGGTCGGTTGTAGCGCGCCGCGAGCCAGCGCTGCGCCATCGCCATCCCGACGCTGGTCGCGAGCCCCTGCCCGAGCGGTCCCGTCGTCGTCTCCACGCCTGATGTCAGGTGCGACTCGGGGTGCCCTGGACAGAGCGATCCGAGTTGGCGGAACGCCTTCAGATCATCGATTCGCAGACTCGGTGCGCCCGTTGGACGACCATCCTTTCCAACGGTTTGCGTTCCACTGAGATGGATGAGCGAGTACAGCAACATCGATGCATGCCCGTTGCTGAGCACGAAGCGGTCGCGATCGGGGCAGCGCGGATTCGCCGGATCGAATCGCAGCACATCCTGCCACAACTCGTAGGCAACTGGGGCAAGCGCCATCGGCGTTCCAGGGTGACCGCTCTTCGCTGCCTGCACGGCGTCCATCGCGAGCGTGCGGATCGTGTTGATCGCCAGCGAATCGATCGCGGGCACATCGCCAGGAGCGCCGCTGACTGGCGAGTCGTTGGTGGGCTGCGGACGAACTGACGGTGGAACGGCTGTTGACGACATGGGCTTTCTCCGCACCTTTGTTGACCCGCCGCGACCCCTTCGCAACATGCAATGGTCTTCCGACGAGCGTGGGGCGATGTTAGTCTTCGTGTCATGATGGGTCGGAACGCACCTTGGGTGTTGGCAACTTTCCTGATCGTGTGCGCGGCGGCGCACGCGCAGGATCCTCGCGAAACGACGACTTCGTTCGACGGCCCGCCGCGGCAGGTTGATGAGAACGCAACTCCCGAAGGGGTCGGGTTCAACCAGTCATCGGGAGGCGAGTTGAGCTCGACTGCCCTCGAGCAAGCGGCGATTGGCTCGGCATCGGTGCGCTACCACTATTACGGCACGGGACTGCACCAAAACAACACGCTCGGCGGGCAGTATGGGCGGTCGAGCGCGAGTGCGCCCGACGGCAATGCCGCCCCGCAGATGCCTGTCCAGCCTGTTGGCTATGCACAGCAGCAGTTCATCACGCCGATCAGCAACCCAACAAACACATCTTGGCACCTGTACCGCGGGCCTGTCACGGGAATGATGAACACGAATGCTGGTCCTGCCGCGTCGAATGTCTATCACATCAACGGCAACGCGCCTGAGTCAACCCCAGGAGGACCGGGCTACGGTCGCGGTTCGCTGATGGGGCACTTTGCGCCCTACGCGATGGGTGGGAACGGCTTCGTCTTCGGCTGTGCGCTGCCGTTTGGCTACGACTGACTCGGTGGCGCCCCGAACCAGTGGCGCAAAGCAGATCAGCACCACAGAGAAGGACCCGAGAGGGCTTCCCCACGAAGGAGCCCGCTCGGGTCACCGGAGTCTCATCCTGCTTTCGCAGGCGAGGAACTGATAACGCGTGACAGCACAAAGGCAAATCGAATCACCGACTTTCTACGAATCGCCGTGAATGGCGAGTCACACCGTGCAGATCTGCACGGCCTGCGCAAGTGACTCGAATGGCGCGCGCGATGGAATGAACTCCTGCGCGAGAAACCCGCTGAATCCAGTCGCAGTCACTGCACGCACGATCGCCGGATAGTGCAGTTCTTGACTGCCGTCGATCTCGCGGCGCCCGGGAACGCCTCCCGTGTGATAGTGCGCGATGCTCTCGTGGTGCTGCTCGATCGTTCGAATGACATCGCCCTCCATGATCTGCATGTGATAGATGTCATAGAGCAGGCGGAACCGATCGCTGGCGACGCGCTGCACGAGTTCCGCTCCCCAGGCGGTGTGATCGCACTGGTAATCCTTGTGGTCCACCTTGCTGTTGAGGAGTTCCATGATGATCGTCACGCCGGCAGATTCCGCGATCGGCATCAGCCGCTTTAGTCCATCGGTGCAATGACGCAGCCCGTCCGCATCCGACAGCCCTGCGCGATTGCCGGAAAAGACGATCATCTGCGGAATGCCCGCCGCGGCCACTCGCGGCAGCA
Organism: Planctomycetota bacterium; assembly: GCA_009926625.1. GTDB lineage: Bacteria > Planctomycetota > Phycisphaerae > Phycisphaerales > SM1A02 > F1-60-MAGs104. The sequence continues at coordinate 31,622 of RFON01000019.1, read as the reverse complement.
ATCGTTCGGCTCCCGCAATGATCTGGTCATGATGCTCGGTTCGATTGAGCCCCTTCGGAATCGTTGTTGGACCGTTCGCCACCGCGCATTCGAGCCCTGCCGCGCGAACCTGCAGCCACTCTGGCTCGTCAAGCAGCTCGATCGAAGCGATGCCGATCGCCTTCGACTGCTTGATGAGTTCATCGAGTGGAACGCCCGAGTAGCACCAGCGGCACACCGAGTGTCGCCAGCGCGCGCGCGCCATCTCCGTTTCCGATTGAGCTGAACGCACCACCGATGCGGCGGCCAAAGCCCCCGCCGAGTGAAGTCCCACCGACTTGATGAATGTGCGCCGCTTCATCTGTGCATCGCAGGCTAGACGGCGACAGTCGAAACAGATGCCGACAAAAAAGCAACAAGCGCCCGCGTGAGCGGACGCTTGCTGCAATATGCAAGAGAGTTGTTGGATGCCTTCCGACGCCGTTTCCGGCGCCGTATCCACCACGAGGGTGGACGAGGTTGCGTTGACGATTTCGCCCAGAAGATCGCTCTTCTGATGCGCCTAATTACATTCCATTAGAAAGGAGGTGATCCAGCCGCAGGTTCCCCTACGGCTACCTTGTTACGACTTAGTCCCAGTCACCAGCCTCGCCGTAGGGACCCCTGAATCGGGACCACTTCGGGCGCTGCCAGCTCCCATGACTTGACGGGCGGTGTGTACAAGGCTCAGGAACATATTCACCGCGGCATAGCTGATCCGCGATTACTAGCGATTCCAACTTCATGGAGGCGAGTTGCAGCCTCCAATCCGAACTGGGGTGCCTTTTAGCGATTTGCTCCACCTTGCGGTCTTGCGTCGTTCTGTAGGCACCATTGTAGCACGTGTGCAGCCCTAAGCATAAAGGCCATGAGGACTTGACGTCATCCCCACCTTCCTCCGGTTTGACACCGGCAGTCTCGCTAGAGTGCCCAGCATGACCTGATGGCAACTAGAGATAGGGGTTTCGCTCGTTGAGGGACTTAACCCGACACTTCACAGCACGAGCTGACGACAGCCATGCAGCACCTGTGCACGTTCCGCCCTTGCGGGAGTGGCTTCCCTTTCAGGAAGTTGATACGTGCATGTCAAGCCTAGGATAAGGTTCTTCGCGTTGCTTCGAATTAAGCCACATGCTCCACCGCTTGTGTGAGCCCCCGTCAATTCCTTTGAGTTTTATGCGACCGTACTCCCCAGGCGGCGCACTTAGCACTTTTGCTACGACTGAGAAGGCGTCAAGCCACCTCAGTCTAGTGCGCATCGTTTACGGCGTGGACTACCGGGGTATCTAATCCCGTTTGCTACCCACGCTTTCGTGCCTCAGCGTCAGAACAGGCCCAGCAGGCTGTCTTCACCTTTGGCGTTCCGATAGATATCTACGCATTTCACCGCTCCACCTATCGTTCCACCTGCCTCTACCTGACTCAAGATCTCCGGTTCCCGTCGCTGTTCCACGGTTGAGCCGTGGGATTTCACAACGGGCCTGAAGATCCGCCTACGCACGCTTTAAGCCCAGTGATTCCGATTAACGCTTGAGCCCTCTGTATTACCGCGGCTGCTGGCACAGAGTTAGCCGGCTCTTCCTTTGGGGCTGGTCATGTATTCCTAACCCCTGACAGCAGTTTACACCCCGAAGGGCTTCATCCTGCACGCGGCATTACCCCGTCACGCTTTCGCGCATTGCGGAAGATTCGTTACTGCAGCCTCCCGTAGGAGTCCGAACAGTGTCTCAGTTCAGTTTCGATGTGGCAGGCCGTGCTCTCACACCTGCTACCCGTCTTAGGCTTGGTGAGCCGTAACCCCACCAACTACCTGATAGGACATTCCCCGCTCCCAAGGCGGTAAACCTTTGATCTTGCGACCACATCGAGTATTACCCAGGATTTCTCCTGGCTATCCTCGACCTTGGGGTACATAGGAATGTATTCCTCACCCTTTCGCCGCTCAGTCAGCATTGCTGCTGCTTCGCTCGACTTGCATGTTTTAGCTATGCCGCCAGCGTTCAATCTGAGCCAGGATCAAACTCTTCAATTGAATTGATTGGACAGGCTTACGCCTGATTCTTCGAAAGAAGGTTGCCTGGCGACCCATCACGAGGATGGGTCGGTCGTCTTCATCGGTCCGAGCCGATGCCAGCATTTGGCGATTGCTGGGTTTGACCAAACATCCTTGCCCGTTGTCTGTTGCCTTGCGGCCCAGACGCAGGGAAAGGTCTTCGGAAATGACCATTCACTTGGACATCACAGAGGATGTTCAGTCTCTCCCGCTGTGACGGGAGAGGGTTTCTTCGCGCACCGACCCTGTGAGAGTCGGCGAACGAAGCCACATCCTCGCGGCGATCCAACAACTCAATTGTCAAAGATGAACCTGTGGTGCCGAAACACCGCAGGCCCCAGGCTCAAATGAGTCGGGTCGATGAATGTAGCAGAGCCTCGCGCGCATGTCAACTGCACGCATCAATGTGCCGAGTTCAGTCGCACTTTCAGGCCGCGCGGCGCGCTGGGTCGCCTCCGAGCAGCTCGCCGCCGTTCATGGTTCTCGGACCACTGTGATTTCGTAAACCACTGTAAATCATGCATTTCTGAACGCGACTGTCACGCAACGGCAACGACCGCTGCGGCGATCCGCGCTCGCGGCGTGACCGCACGAAGAACCTCCGCCACTTCTCGAAGCGTTGCACCAGTTGTTGTCACATCATCCACGATGACCCACTGCTGAACGCCCCGCGCCGCGTTCATGTCAACCGACGCGCGCAGGAACGGCGTGCGCGTTCGCCACTGCATTCGCCCGCGCCGCGCCACTCGCGCCGCGCGATCGAGGCGCGCCTGATTTGTTCCACACTGTTGCCACAGCACGCGCATCAGTTGCATCGATGTCGACCGCGCAAACGCCTTCGCGATCACATGCGCATGATCGATGCCACGCTCGACGCGCCTCGCGAACGGCATCGGTACTGGGACGGCGCACCAGTCGCCGCTGCACGCGCTCCGCCATGAAGGCAGCGAATCCCATGCGACCGTCCACTGCTGCGCGAGTCGCAGGCCAAGTTGTTCACCGCAGCGGCGATCACGCCCGTGCTTCACCGCCAAGACCGCATCGCGCCAACCTTCGGCGTGGGCACCGAGTCGAACGACCGCCGTGAAGGGCGTCGATGATCCTGCGCACGAAGCGCAGGCGAGCGGCGGCCAGTGCGGGGGAGGCGCGTTCAACCGCTGCAGCGTCGCGCCGCACCGAAAACACCACGATCCAAGCGCGTCTGCCGTCGGCACGCATTGCGCACGCTCAGAGCGGCGCGCAGATGCGAAGAGTTCTCGCTCGACGAGAGCCCCAAGCTGAAGCCAACGGTGAACAGCGTGCATGCGCGGCAGACCCTACGGCACCGCACGAACGGTCAGCGATTTCAGCCAGAACTTCAGCGCGGTCAGCTGCGATCCGCTGCCATGCGGCGAAGCACCGTGTGCAGGATGCCACCGTTGCGGAAGTACTCGACCTCGACGGGCGTGTCGATTCGGCAGCGAGTCTCGAACGGCACCTTCGTGCCGTCGGTGCGGGTCGCAATGACCTCCACCGTCTGCCGCGGCTCGATGCGATCATCGATGGAAACATCGAAGGTCTCACTCCCATCGAGTCCGATCGACTCGGCGCTCTGCCCATCCACGAACTCCAGCGGCAGCACGCCCATCCCCACGAGGTTGGAACGGTGGATGCGTTCATAGCTGACCGCGATCACCGCGCGCACCCCCAGCAGCGATGTGCCCTTGGCCGCCCAGTCGCGGCTCGATCCCATGCCGTAATCGCGCCCAGCGAGCAGTACCAGTGGCGTCCCCGCCGCGCGGTATGACATCGCTGCGTCATGGATCGGCTTCTCAGCGCCGCCTGCAGTGAAGTCGCGCGTCCAACCGCCCGTGCGCGCGGGCGTCATCTTGTTGCGGATCCGTGTGTTCGCGAAAGTGCCGCGCGTCATCACGCGATCATTGCCGCGGCGACTGCCATAACTGTTGAACATCGCAGGTGAGACCCCCTGCTCCACGAGATACTTGCCAGCGGGCGAATCGGTCTTGATATTGCCTGCGGGAGAGATGTGGTCGGTCGTCACGCTGTCTCCGAGCGACGCGAGGCATCGCGCACCACGCACAGGTTGGATGGGGCGAACATCCATCGTCATCCCCTCGAAGTACGGAGGGTTCTGGATGTAGGTGCTGCGTTCATCCCATCGGTACATCTCGCCTGCCGCGCTCTCGATCGATTGCCATGCGCTGCTGCCCGCGAACACTTGCGCGTACTCGCGGGTGAACTGCTCTCGCGTGACATGCGCTGCGACGGCGGCATCCACCTCCTGCTGCGACGGCCAGATATCCCGAAGAAACACGGGCTTTCCGTCGCTCCCCGTTCCCAGCGGCTCGGTCGCAAGGTCGATGTCGACCGTGCCGGCAAGCGCGTAGGCAACCACAAGCGGCGGGCTGGCCAGGTAGTTCGCCTTCACATCCTGATGAACGCGCGCCTCGAAGTTCCGATTCCCCGACAGCACGCTTGCCACCACGAGATCGCCATCCTTGATCGCGCTCCCAATGTGCTCTGGCAGCGGTCCGCTGTTGCCGATGCAGGTCGTGCATCCGTAGCCCACGACGAAGAACCCGACCTGCTCGAGCGACCGCAGCAATCCAGCCTTCTGCAGGTACTCGGTGACAACCTTGCTGCCAGGCGCGAGGCTCGTCTTCACCCACGGCTTTCGATTCAGTCCGCGCTCGGCGGCGCGGCGCGCCACCAGCCCGGCCCCGATCATCACGCTCGGATTGCTCGTGTTGGTGCAGCTCGTGATGGCTGCGATCACCACGCTGCCGTGCGTCAGCGCGAATTCATGTCCCTCGTCATCGCGCACTGCAACTGCCGCGGGCGCCTCCGCCACGGCGGTCCCGCCACCTGACGCCGCGGCCGGCTTTCCACCCGCGGCGGAGCGTTCAAGCATTCGCGGCAACTCCGCACGCCAGGCTGAACGCATCGCCGACAGCGCAACGCGATCCTGCGGACGCGCGGGTCCTGCGAGGCTCGGCTCAATGGTCGCGAGATCGAGATCGATCACCGCCGTGTACGACACATCGGCAGACTCATCGCGCCACAGCATGTTCGCCTTGCAATACTGCTCGACCGTCTGCACGAGGGACTCCTCGCGTCCAGACAACCGCAGATAGTCGAGCGTGTGGCGGTCCACGGGGAAGTACCCGATCGTTGCGCCATACTCCGGCGCCATGTTCGCGATGGTCGCGCGGTTCGCGAGCGTCATCTCATCAAGCCCAGGACCGAAGAACTCCACGAACTTGTTCACGACGCCGAACTTGCGAAGCATCTGCGTGACCGTCAGGACCAAGTCCGTCGCAGTCGTTCCCTGCGGCAGGCGACCAGACACGCGCACGCCGATCACCTCTGGAATGAGCATCGAAACAGGTTGCCCAAGCATCACGGCCTCGGCTTCGATGCCGCCAACGCCCCAGCCCACCACGCCGAGACCGTTGATCATCGTGGTGTGGCTGTCGGTTCCCACCAGACTGTCGGGGAAAAGCGTGCCATCGCGCTCCCACACCACCTTCGCGAGGTACTCCAGATTCACCTGATGCACGATTCCCGTTGCAGGAGGGACAACGCGGAAGTTGGCCAACGCGCCCTGGCCCCACTTGAGGAACTGGTATCGCTCACGGTTCCGCTCGAACTCAAGATCGCCGTTGATCGTGAGCGCAGCACCCGACGCGTAGGCATCGACTTGCACAGAATGGTCGATCACGAGATCGCACGGCACAAGGGGATTCACCCGCTTGGGATCGCCACCGAGGCGGCGCATTGCATCGCGCATGGCGGCAAGATCCACCACGCACGGCACGCCCGTGAAGTCCTGCAGCACCACGCGACCTGGCATGAACGGGATTTCGTCCTGCGCTGGGCGTCGCGGGTCGTAGGCGGCGATGGCGCGCACATGCTCCTCGGTGTAGACGCGACCGTCGAGGTTTCGGAGAACGCTCTCCAGCAGCACGCGGATCGAGTAGGGCAAGTTGCGGACCGTACCGAGGTGCCGAAGCGCATCGAGTTTGTGGTAGGTGCGCTTCCCCACGGGCGTTTCAAGCGTGGCTGCTGCGTGGAACGGATCGATCGGCGGCATGGGTTCTCCTCGAGAGGCGGTTCGGTTGACCGCTGCACGGCACCTTGCGCGCGCGCTGCAGCGGCGAATCCCGAGTCTAGCGAGAGTGCGCGGGCGAGGAAACGACGGGCGCGCTGCGTTCAAACTGCTCGGCGGAAAAGAAGTCTCCTGGGCGCATGCCGAACAGCGACGCGATGAACGATGTCGGCACGGTCGTGATGCGCGTGTTGAAGCCCGCCGTGGTGCCGTTGAACTCATCGCGCGCGAGCGCGATGCGACGCTCGCAGTCGCTGAGCGACCGCTGCAGCGCCAGGAACGAATCGGAGGACTTCAAGTTCGGCAGCGCCTCGGCCAGGAATCGAAGTTGCGGTCCAACGGGAACCGCTCGCGCATTCGCGCTGGCCATGTCCATCAGTTCTCCCTGCGAACGGATCTCCGTGATCACGCGCTGCAACGACGCTTCGTAGTCGCGCAGCCCGCGTACTGCTCCCATGAACTGCTCGATGAGATCGTGCCGTCGCCGCAGTTGAACATCGATGTTCGACCGCCCACGCAGGACTCGATTGCGAAGATCGACCAAATCATTGTGGGTCCAGATCGACCACGACACTGCCCACACCAACGCCAGTGCTCCTGCGACAAGCGCAGCCGTCCAGGGCGCCAAGCGTTCCTCTTGGTACCTGTTGATATCGACCAGCAGCAGCCCAATCGGGGCGAGTGCAGCAACCACCAACCACATCCACGCAACAATGCCGAATCGGAAGGTCACAGCCTCTTCATCCCTCGTCGAAATCAGGAACATTCGCGGGCGGGCATCTGCAGTGGCTGTTCCCTTTCGCCCGCCCGAGGCAATCTCGATTTCCGCGATGTCCTCGCGCTCGCGCGCGTAGCCAACCACGAAGAGCTGCGCATCCACTTTGATTGCATACTCCGTGAAAGTACGAAGGCCATCCGAACCAGACACCGCACGCTGCGGTCCATGCTCGTAGTAGATGCGGTCGCCTCGCCCCACCGTCTTGCAGAACACTCGCGTCGGCTCCAGCTTTGCCCCCTCGGGCAGAATCTGGACGATCCCCGTGGCATCGTCGAGCAGCAGCAGCGATGACTCACCGCCTTGCGCCACCGTCTCGGTTCCCGAGTAGGTGACCGTCCGCGTCTTCGTCCTGCCCTTGCCATCGGTGTAGGACTCGACGCGCGTCCGCGTCCAGTGTTCTTCCGCGGTCCAGTTGTAGAGCACCACCGATGCGCCGCTGAGTCGCGCCTTCAGTGGATTCGGCGTCTTGGCGCGACCCTTCAGTTCCACCTCACCCACGAACACGCCGGCAATCGGCGTCGTCGGCATCGCTCGCAGCGCAGCACGCCGCCGAAAACTTCGTAGCGCAAGAAGCAGCATGGGGAATGCCAGCGCAAACGCCACGCCGCATCCGACCCACTGACTCGAGTCGCCCCAGATGATCTGCGGAGGGGGCACGCTCATGCCGTCCCAGAAAGTCTCCGTACCGTTGCCATGAAGTTCGCCTTGATGGACGAGTGCAGTCCATACACCACGGCGATGTAAATGATCGTGGCAAGTCCCGCGCCACCGAGCAACGACACGACGCGCGAAAGCGGATTGTCAAGCGACCCCTCAATCAGCGGCGCGGGATGCACTGCGGCCAACACAAGGTTGAGTGGTGTCGCTGCGTTCAATCCAGCACCGAGGAACGGCACCGAAGAACCGAGCCCAAGCCCGCACAACCCAACCGTCCCACCGATGGCGATCACGATCCCCGCCGCCGCCACCACCGATCCGATCGTTCCCTTGCTCCGCACAGACCACTGCAGCCCGACCATCACGCTCAGCGCGGTGAACGACATCAACACCAGCGGCAGCGCGATCGCACTCTCCGGCAGCACCATCGGCACTTCAACCGTCGATGTGCCGACGGACTCCTGCACGGTGACCGTCATCGCCTTGCCGAATCCCCGCGTGGTCACGAAGAGCGCGGCCAAGCCCAGCGTCACGCACGGCACCAGCATCAACGGCAGCAGGTACTGGATCAGTCCGCGCAACTTGCCGGCGATGTACTGCCCAGGCTGGATCGGCGTTGTCAGCAGGATGTCGAGTGAGCGGTCCTCGCGCTCATGGCTGACCGCTGTTGCGCTGAGGTTCAGTGCCGTGAGGACGACGATCAACACTTCCGCACCCAGCACGGCCGCAAGTGAGAGGCGAGACTCCTCCAGTGTGAGCGTTCCAGCGCGAGTCAGCATGAGGATCACCAGCCCCACCGTCAGTGCCGCGGCCACGAAACCCCAGCGAAGCGCTTGCACGCCGATCGAGTTGCCGCGCAAGTGCATCTCGCGCCAGGCAATTGGGTTTGCCCAGACGCGCCGCGGCTCCCGACCCGCGAGTGCTCGGACAGACCCTGCCGCACCCACCAACGCGCGCCCGAGGAGTCGCACTCGCAGCGTCGAATACACGACGAGCACCGCGGACAGCAGCGTGAACAGCCACAACTGCGTTGCCACGGGCGAGCCCAGCCAGACTCGCACCAACCACAGGTGTCCCGTCCCCGCAAAGTCCTGCGGCAAGTACGAACCCGAGTCCAACAACACCCGCAGCGTCAGCAGCGGGTTGAGCGGAGTCATCATGGTGGTGAAGACCGTGTCGCTTCCAGGTGCGACGGGCTTGACCAACGCGAGATCCGCAGCAAAGGTCGCGAAGAGAAACAGCACCACGCACGAATAGAAGATGAAGACCGCGCGACGACCCGCCGACCGCGTCACACTGAGCGTGATCGCGATCGCCCCCACGACAAGTGCCGTCGCGGCGGCGATTGCGTAGCTCTGCACGATCGCCGATCCAGGAACGCCACCGAACAGTCTGGTCACTGCGAAAAGCGGCAGTGAACCGAGCAGCAGCGCGAGCACGAAGAAGAGGCGACCGAAAAGGTTTCCAAGCACGATCTGCAGCGAGGTGAGAGGAGATGTCAACAGCACATCCCAGGTCTGCGGGTTGGATTCCTGGGCGATCGCGCCCGCCATGAACACTGGTGCAAGCAAGCAGATGAGCAGCACCTGCCCGTAGCTGACGAGCGCGAATGCGGTCGCGCCCTGCTGCGCCAGTTCACGCATCGTGCCGACCGAACCGAGCATCGCCGCGAGCAGCACCACGATCAGGATGCCGAGGTACCCCGCGCGAATCAGCAGGTGACGCGTTCGAACCGAACCGCCCTGGACCAGCCGAACCACGATCGGATTCAACGGCAAGATTCGCAGGAATTGTGCGACTGCGCCGCCCATGAACGCATCATAGAACTCCGTTGACGAGCCCACGCTGCGCGACCTACCCTCCCCCCAACCGCTTCCAAGCGGATTTCCAACACCTCCTCTACGGCGAATCGGCCGACGAGGCAGCACTTCGGGCCCCTGCCCGACAGCCCAGGATGGGCTGCCATAGATCTGACGCGACTTTCCAAATTGCTTCACCAACGACCCACAGCACACGCTTCACAGACCGCACTCCACGCATGACTGCACGAACGCAACGCGCCTGATCCACAACCTGCCTCGCCGACCGGTCGAGCCGCCGATTCATTTCGGAAAGGGCTGACCGATGTTTGCGACTCTTGCTCTTGCCTCGCTCGAATTCAATACCGCAACACTTCTGCTGTCGCTCGCCTCCATCGTCGCGGGCGCGCTCGGCGCTTGGTGGTTGCAGTCGCGGCTCAGCACTCGAAGCCTCAAGCAGGCGCGCGAGCAGTCCGCGCAGCTGACGAAGGCGGCTGAGGCGACTGCAGCGGCGCGCGCGGCGGATGTCCAACTGGCAGCGGAGCGCGCGGCAGCCGACCGTCGAAGCGAGGTGGACCGCGAGGTGAAGGCGGCACTACAGGGAATCCAAGAGACCCAAGCGCGAAGCGAACGAATCCAGGAAACGCTTGAACGCAAGCTCGCGCACATGCAGCAGCGCGAAGAGCAGGTGGATGCTCGCGACCGCGCATCGGTTCTCCGCGAGCAGGAACTCTCGCAGGAGGCGACGGAACTGGCAGCCCAGCGCGCCACGGTTCGCACGCGTTTGGGCGAGATTGCGCGACTCACCGAAGAGGAGGCGCGCGCGATCTTCCTTGACGAGGTTCGCGCAGCAAGCGAGCGCGAAGCGATGCGACTCGAGCACCGCATCCTCGATGAGGCGAACCTGAAGGCTTCGGAACGGGCACGCGAGATCACGCTGATGGCGATTCAGCGTTACGCAGCCGAAACCGTCGCCGACGCAACGGTTCGCACGGTCAAGATCCCCAGCGAGGATGTCAAAGGGCGCATCATCGGGCGCGAGGGGCGCAACATCCGCACGATCGAGAAGTTGACGGGCGTGGACATCCTCGTCGACGACACGCCAGGCGTGATCGCCGTCTCCTGCTTCGACAAGGTTCGTCAGGCGATCGCAGCGGAGACGCTCCAGAAGTTGATCGCCGACGGCCGAGTCCATCCCACGCGCATCGAAGAAGTCGTCGAACAGGTTCGACGCGATGTGCAGCAGCGCGTTCTCCAGCACGGCACGGAAGCCGCGCTTGAAGCGGACATCCAAGGGCTGCACCCGAAGTTGATCGAAGCGATGGGCAAGCTGCACTTCCGAAGCAGCTACGGACAGAATGTGCTGCGCCACTCGCTCGAGGTCGCATTCCTTGCACAGATGATCGCCGACCAGCTTGGGCTCAACGGTGCCGTCGCACGGCGCGCGGGCTTCCTGCACGACATCGGAAAGGCGCTCGATCACGAGGTCGAGGGCGGTCACCCCGCAATCGGCATGGAGTTTGCCATGCGGCACGGCGAGCGGAACGAAGCGGTGCTGAACGCCATCGGTGGGCACCACAGCGACATTCCGCCGACGACTCCGTACACGCCGATCGTGATGGCGGCGGATGCGCTCTCCGGCGCACGCCCTGGTGCACGCCGTGAGTCGATGGAGCTTTACATCAAGCGGCTCAACCAGCTTGAGTCCATCGCGCGCGAGCACAAGGGGGTCACGGAGGCTTATGCGGTGCAGGCGGGGCGTGAGGTACGCGTCATCGTCGATGCGCGGGCGGCAGATGATGCAGCCACCCATCGCATCGCCTCCGCCATCGCGCAGCGTGTCGAGCAGGAGATGACCTTTCCCGGCGAGATCAAGGTCTCCGTGCTTCGTGAAGTGCGCGCCGACGCCATCGCCCGCTAGCATCACACCGTGGACGATCAGACCTATCCGCCCGGCGCGCAGCCAACGACGCCGCCCTACGGATCTGCGAACGGGTATTCGCAGCTGCAACTTGAACAAGCGAAATCCAAGCGCGTTGCGGCTGGAGTCCTCGGCATCCTGCTCGGCGCGTTCGGCATCCACAAGTTCATCCTCGGCTATACCGCCGCGGCACTCGTCATGCTGCTCTCCTCGCTCGCCGGACTCGTGCTTGGCTGGTGCCTGTGCGTTCCCGCCATCGCGCCGAGCGTGATGGGTGTCATCGGATTGATCGAAGGCATCCTCTACCTCACCAAGACCGACGAGGAGTTCCTCCGAACCTACATCCTGCAGAAGCGGTCCTGGTTCTGATCAGCCGCTTCGTCCACGCGTGCAAACCTTGACCGAGATTCGCGCACTGCTCCACGCACGAGGAGCTCGCCCGCGCCACCGTTTCGGTCAGAACTTCCTGCACGACCACAACCAACTCCGCCGCCTTGTTGCGCGCGCGCGCGTCGTGCCCGGCACACGCGTACTGGAAGTTGGGCCTGGAACGGGCACGCTCACCGAGACGCTGCTGGAGGCAGGGGCAATCGTCATCGCCTGCGAGATCGACCCAGCGATGAGTGCGATCGTCCGTGACCGTGTGATGCCGATCGCCGATGGCAAGCTCGACATCATCGAGGGCGACTGCCTCGATGGGAAGCATCACCTCGCTGCGTCACTGTGTGCTGCGATCGATTCCCGCTTTGGGAACGAGCCCTACCTGCTCGTGGCGAACCTGCCCTACCAGGCAGCCACACCGCTGATGTTGAATCTGCTGACTTCAGCCCCACGGTGCAGCGGGCTCTTCGTGACGATCCAGCGCGAGGTCGCCGAACGCCTCGCCGCCGCGCCCGGCAGCAAGGCGTACGGCCCACTCTCCGTGCAAGCGCAGTTGCTCGCCCACATCGACATGTTCGCCGTGCTCCCGCCATCGTGCTTCTGGCCAGCGCCGGAAGTGCAAAGCGCGTTCGTCGCGATCGAGCGAATCAACCCACCGCCAACGCACGACGCACTCGCGCTCGGTCGATTCCTGCAGCGCGTGTTCAGCAAGCGGCGCAAGCAGCTTGGGAGCGTGCTCGGACGCGAAGTGCCTTGGCCCGCTGGCATCGATCCGTTGATGCGACCCGAGCAATTGTCCCCTCAGCAGCTGCTGACGCTCGCGGCTGCCCATCCACCGCCGTCTGCGTGAATCGCCCGCACTGACCCGAGCGACTGACCCGAGCGCCTTACGCGAGCGAACCGCCCAGTTCAAGCGAAGCATCGGAAACTCCCTCGCGCACGAACGCCACCGCGCGGCGGAACATCTGCAGGCCGAGCGGCTCGCCCTTCAGTTCGCGCGCATCGAGTCGCGTCCAACGCGGATGCTGGGTCCAACGCGTGAAGCGTTCAGGGTGCGGCATCAGCCCGAGCACAAGACCCGACGGATCGCATATCCCCGCGACCGCACCCACCGAGCCATTGAAGTTCTCCCCCGCGCCGTACCGAACTGCGATCTGCCCCGCCGCTTCGAGCCGTTCGAGCAGCGGCTGGGGTGCGACAAATCGCCCCTCGCCGTGCGCGCTTGGCAGCACTCCCGCATCACCGTCACATCGAATGCCCCTCGTCCAAATGCAAACGGTATCGCGCGGCACATCCACGCTCGTCCACACATCGGTGAAACGAGCACTCTGATTGTCGGCGAGCGCCACCGTTGCTGGCGCCGCCTCGTGTGGCCAAGGCTGGTCTGCCAGCGGTCCAGGCAATAAGCCCGCTTGCACCGCGATCTGGAATCCATTGCACGGACAGATGATCGGCACGCCATCCTGCACCGCATCTCGCAGCGCGGGATAGATGCTTCGCGCGATCAATGCGCCCATGATCCGTCCCGCAGCGACATCGTCACCGAAACTGAAACCACCCGGCAGTCCGATGAGGTCGTGGTGCGCAATCAGTGACGGCTCACGCATCAGCCTCGACAGCGGGCAGTTGATCGGTTCCGCGCCCGCCGCGCGAAACGCTTCCGCCAACTCCAGATCGCAGTTGATCCCCGGCGCGGTGATCACCAAGGCTTTCGGGGCGGTGTTCCTCACCGTTCACCTCCGAGCACAGGTACTTCGCCGCGAAGCATGGGAGTCTCGATTGCTCCCCCATCCCAGGCAGCACGAAGCGCATCGACCTCCGCCGTCATCACGGTCTCCGTGCCACGCCGAACCACGAACGACGCACCTTCCGTCACGCGCCCGATCACTGCAGCAGCGATGCCGAGCGATGCGAGTTCCCCGCACAACGCCTGCGCATCATGCTCGTCCATCTCCAGCAGATACCGCGACGGATCCTCGCTGAACGCAACCGCCGTGTCGGACAGTCGCGCAGCGGGCGCGACCGGCACCGCCGCGAGGTCCAGTTCCACGCCGAGTCCACCAGCGAATGACATCTCTGCGGCAGCGACAAGCAGCCCGCCCTCGCTGCAGTCGTGCGCACTCTGCACTGTCCCGCCCGCAATGGCGCGCGCCACGGCCGCTGCCGCCACAGGCGCACGCTCCAGATCGACCTGCGGCAGCGGCAACCGTTCCTCCGCATCCAAACCTGCCAGCAGGGACCAATGCGATCCGCCGAGCTGTCCACTCGTTGAACCCACCAACACCACCACCCTGCCAGCGCGTTTGAAATCCATCGTGCAGCAGCGCCGAAAATCGGGCACGATGCCAAACCCGCTGATCAGCAGCGTGGGGGGAATCTGGATTGTCCGTCCATCATCCGTGACGAACTGGTTGTTCAGGCTGTCCTTCCCAGAGATGAACGGCGTCCGAAACGCCTTCGCACCGTCGTAGCACGCCCATGCGGCACGCACGAGCGCACCAAGATTGCGCGCGTCCTTGCACGATGGCCAGCAGAAGTTGTCGAGGATCGCGATCCGCTGCGGATCAGCACCAACGCACACCAGATTGCGCACGCACTCGTCAATTGCCGCAAGACCCATCACATATGGATCGCGCGCAAGTCCCGTCGCCAACCCATTGCCCATCGCCAAGCCTCGCATCGACCCCGGCACTGGCGCGATCACTGCAGCATCGCCAGGTCCACCGCCGCCAACGCCATGGAGCGGCTTCACCACAGAGGTGCCCTGCACCTCATGGTCGTATTGCCGAATGATCCACGCCTTGCTCGCGATGTTCGGATGGCGCAGCAGCGCGCAGAGCCCGTCCGCCATCGACTCAACAGGCGTCCCCCGCCCGCTGCGGGACGAACTGAGGCCTGACTCCGCAGCACACCAGGCTGCGTCCCACACCGCGTCCCGTTCGGGCATCGGAATCCCACCATGAAGGAACGCGGTGTCGAGTCGTCCGACTTCCGATCCATTCCACAGCAGATGGATGGAACGATCCGCCGTACCGAAGGTCCCGAGGCGGCACATGTCCGCATCGTGCAGCAAACAGATTGCTTCGAGCGCCGGCAGATTCGCCTCGGGTACTGCCAGCACCATCCGCTCTTGCGCCTCGCTGATCCACACCTCCGTTGGCGACAATCCCTCGTACTTCAGCGGTGCGCGGTCCAAGTGCACCTCCGCGCCGATCGTTCCACCCATTTCGCCAACTGCACTGGAGAATCCGCCCGCACCGCAGTCGGTCAGTCCGTGAAACAGCGGTCCACCTGGGTGATCGCGAGCAGCGAGAATCGCATCGAGCGCACACTTCTCCGTGATGGCATTGCCGATCTGCACGGCGTGGCTGAACTCGTCCGCATGCGTGTCGGTCAGTTCCGCGCTCGAGAAGGTTGCACCATGAATGCCATCGCGACCCGTCCGTCCACCGATGACCACGATGGCATCGCCCGCCTGCGCACCTCCGTGCGTTCGATCGCGTGGCATCAGCCCAACGCATCCAGCGAACACCAGCGGATTACCGACATGCCGATCATCGAACCACACCGCTCCGTTGAGCGTCGGAATCCCCATGCGATTGCCGTAGTCGCGAATGCCCGCCACCACCTGCGTCAACACGCGGCGCGGCGCAATGCAGCCGCGCGGCACCGCACTGAGGTCCGGATGCGCCACGCAGAACACATCCGTTGCAGCGATCGGCTTCGCGCCCTGCCCCGTCCCGATCACATCGCGAATGCAGCCGCCGATCCCCGTCGCTGCGCCACCGTAGGGTTCGATCGCACTTGGATGATTGTGCGTCTCCACCTTGAAACACACCGCATGCAGATCATCGAAGGCGATCACGCCTGAGTTGTCGACGAAGACCGAGAGACACCAGTCGATCGGCGTCGCGTCTTCGCGCACGCCTGGGCCTGGAAGCAACGGTTGACGACCGATCAGTTCGTTCGTCGCCGCAGCGACCGTGGACTTCAGGAGATTGCGAATCAGCACCGGCTCGCTCGGGGAACCCTCGTGACCAGGGCGGGCATGATCCCCGCATGGTGCGCCGCGGTATCGAATGGTCGACTTGAGCGTCTTGTGGACGCAGTGTTCGCTCCATGTCTGCGCAATCGTTTCCAGTTCGATCTCGCGCGGATCACGCGCCTGCCGACGGAACTCGCTCTGGATCGCCCGCATCTCATCGAGCGACAGAAACAGATGCGCATCGCGCGACAGTCGCTCGAGCGCGGCATCGTCGAGATGCCGCAGCGGGATCTCACGCATCTGGACAGGTTGCGATTTCCCGCATGGAAATGTGCGCGGGTGATGCCGACCCTCAACGACAGCGTGCACGACGGGATTTGCCGCCGTTCGCTCGATGGCGGCGCGGGCCACATCGGCAGCCACCCCAACGAAGTCGTAGCGCACCCCAGTCTGGACATCCACCGACTCCCCAACGAGCGCTTGCACCGCCGTTCGCACGCTTGCCGCGGCTGGATCCATCACTCCAGGCAGTGGATGAACCTCCACCGTCACCGTTCCCTCAGTGCCGCGACTCCGATTCGCCGCAGGTCCACGCGGCTCATCGCCCAAGCGAGTCCAGCACCACTGCTGCGTCGTCGGATGGCTCAGCAGGTGCTCGGCCAGTCGGTCACACGATCCCTCGGTCAGTTTTCCGCAAACGAGGTAGACGACGACTCGCTCAACGCTGACGCCGCTGCCAAGTTCAGCATCACGGACGAACGAGGCGGCTCGCGGATCATGCGCGCGGGGTGAAGTCCACACCTCAAAGCGCACCATCTCTCCGCCGCCTGCGAGCATTCGGCAATGCTAACGATCCGCGCTGTCTAGAACATCAACTGCAGTTGCGCGCGGAGCACAAACTCGTCGCCGCCTGAAGCGCGCCAACCGGTTTCAGGCGCCGCGTAGGAGGGGTACACGGGGTTGAACGCAACGCCGAAGTCCGTTGTGAACTTCAGGTCCTGTCCATCGATGTAGTAGTTGAACCCCGTGGTCAGCAAGGACATGTGTCGCTGCTGAAAGAGATAGTTGCCAAGCAAGCTGTCGATGATGGGCGAGTTGCCCGACTGAGACGCTGTGGTGTGCATGTACTCGTAGCGACTGAACGCCTCCCACTTTGGCGCCAAGTACACCGATGGCTGCACCACAAACCCAAGTGCGTTCACATTGCCGGCATTCGACGAAGTGGTTCCCGACACATTCTGCACGAAGTACGCGGCGTTCGAGGTCACATAGTTGTAGTAGACGCTTGCGAACAGCGACGCACCTCCAAACTGGAAGGTTGCATCGGCCGTGACACCGAGCCATGTGTTCGAGTGGGAAATCTCCCCCGTCGCGGCGGGTGGAATTGGGTTCCCGGTTTCGGGCTTCGTGGACTGCGCATTCAACGCAACACCCACCAGCCAACCCTGTTCCGTGCCTTCGGGGCTCGTGAACTGATCGAATTGCGACCAGCTGCCCTCGCCCTTCCAGTCGAATCGGGTGGTGACGCCGAAGCTGACCGTCTGCGCGTCCCACGGCGAGTTCAGCGGCTGCGACCCTACCACCTGCGCGGGCGCAACAATGTTGTCGGTGCCGCCATCGTTCAATGAGATGCGCCAGCGCGCCTCGTTGCTGAGGTACTCGAGTTCGATGCCCTGCGTGTAGCCCATCCCGTAGTGCAGCGACACCAGCGATCGATCGACCGCCATCTGATACTGCTCAAGCACCAGGAACTCGCGGCCATACGGCGCACGGAACTGTCCCATGCGGAACGACCACTCATCGGTCAGGTTCAGGCGGACCCACGCATCGAGCAGTTGGAAGTTGCCGGAGTTGGATCCCGAAACAAGCGATGGCTGTGGCGAAGTCTGATTCGCGCCGTTGCCCACCATTTGAACCCCCACATCCTGGTTCTGCGATACGAGCGCCTTGACCATGTATTGAATGTCAGGCGACAGAATGTGGCCACTGCCCCAAAGCTCGACATTCTGCACATCGAATCCATACTGGTTCTGGACAGTGTCGAAGCGGACTGGATTGGTCAGTCGAGACGGCGCAACATAGGTGCTGCCAAGCGCACTCCATACGAATCGCGCCTGAATCAGACCGCCAACATTCAGCCGAAAGCGATTGTCAGCGCTGGCGATGAAGAACCCGTTGTCCCAGCCCGCCGTTGCGGAAGTGGACTGGAGCGATGTGCGGGTTGCGCTGTCAGCCAGGATGTCCTGCACGAGCGACCGAACCTCTGCGGCGCGCTCCTCCGTCAACCATTGCTCGCCCGTTTGCGCGCGCAGTTCCGTGACCTGACTCTGCAGCTCGGCATTCCGTCGCTCGAGGGCTTCGAGCCGCCGAGCCATGTCATCCATCTGGCGGCTCGACTGGTCGACAGTCGCCGAGTCCTGACCAAACGCAGAAGCCGCCACGAGGGGCAGCAAGATGGCTGTCCGTACTGACATCATCACAAGTATCGGCAAGGCTAGCCGAACGCTTCACCCTTGGCGGAAGGAAGTAGTGAGGTCGGGCCAAAAAAGGCCCTGTCACGAAAAAGGGCCAGTCCTTTCGGACTGGCCCCTTGCGTCTCTATCAAGTTGCCTGAGGGTCGCCTCGGGCAACAGTCAAACAACTGCACAAGCAGTCTTGAGAACCGCCAACTCAGAACATGATCTGGAGCTGGGTGATGATGTTCATCTGGTTCGCGGACTGGGTGTTCGCATCGGCCTGATAGCCAGCGCCGTTGAGGTTCACCAAGGTGTTGCCGACATCGGACAGCGAGATGCCGTACTGAGTCGACCACTTGATGTTGCTTCCCGCATACACATTCACGCCGACGGTGATGATGTTGTTGACATCAGTCGCATCGCCGCCAGTCAGGCTGCCAACATTGTTGGCCCCACCAGCAACGTTGTACCACTCCCAGCGACCGAAGGCTTCCAAGCTATCAGTGAACCGATAGCCGCCCTGAACGACCATGCCGTACGAACTCTCGTTCGTGACTGGGGCTGCAAAGGCACTCGTGGGCGGAACGGTCGTCGGATCGGAGTTCGCAACCCCATAGTTCGCACCAACGAATGCTACGTTGGCTGACATTCCACCCGACTTGAACGAAGCATCAGCCGTCCAGTTGATTGCGCCGGTCGAGATGAAGTCCACTGGACCAACAGTAGTGAAAACAGTCCCACCGTAAATCGGCGAGTTCACAACTGGCAGGTATCCGCCGCTGGTAGTACCCGCAGAACCTCCACGGTTGTTGTAGTACTGGATCGCGGCGCCGACCACCAGACCCGATTCATCGCTCTTGGACGACGACTCGGTGTCGAACTGAGACCAGCTGCCCATGACCTTGTACTCAAAGCGTCCAGACAGCGAGATGCTGTTGTTCGATCCAGTCGCCCAGTTTCCGTTCTGCGCGCGGGGCCCGTTGTTGTAGCTGCCCATGGCACGCATCATGTCCTGTGAGTAGCTCACCATGATGCCTTGGGTGAAGCCGCCCGAGAAGTAGTAATCAACCACTGAGCGCTCGGAGGTGAGCTGTGCACCATCGGCGCGCAGCGACTCAGCCATGAACGGCGACTTGAACTGACCGATCTTCACACCGATGCCGTTGCCGAGGTCCTTGTTGATCCAGGCTTCCTGGAGAACCATGGCGTTGGCCGTCGGGGTGTAAGGATCGATTGCGCTGTTGTAAGCCAATCGCATCGCGTAGGTGAAGCTTGGGTCAACCACATTGCCCGAGAAGCCGAAGGAGGTCCGACGGTTCTCGAACGCCCAGGTTGACACTCCGTTGCCAGTTCCGGACGCGGTTGCCAGACCAGTTGTGGAGCCGACTGGCACCGTTCCGATGTTCTTGCCTTGCTGATAATTCCATGTGAAGCGGGCCTGCGCGAGCACGCTGACATTCAACTTGTAATTGCCATCGGCGCTGCTGATGAAGAACCCGTTGTTGTAGCCAGCCGTTGCGCCCGTGCCCTGAAGGCTGCTGCGGGTCTCGGAGTCCGCGAGGACGTCCTTCACGAGTGACTTGATTTCGGCGGCGCGCTCTTCGGTGAGCCACTTGTCGCCGTTCTGTGCCTTGAGCTGAGCGACCTCAGCCTTGAGTTGAGCGATTTCGCTCAGTGCGTCAGTGCCCTGCGCCGAGGCTGCGCCCGTGAAGGCGAGACCCGAGGCGAGGATGCCAACAAACTTGGTAAGAGTCATGATTCCTTGTGCTCCTTATTTGGATTCACCGTTCTTGATACGAGACGCGATTGGTGAAGCCTGTGTTTGCCACCCGAGGTCGGAAGGCCCCGCCACATTGACGGGGACCGATTCGGGTTCTTCAGATATCGACCGATGACGGGCGAAAACTGAAGGCGGGACTATAGTGGCGCTCGGGCATTGTGTCCACTTGACAAGTGCCATCGTGCATTGCTGCCCGTTTTTCTGCGCAAAAAACGCGTTGGCGGGAATTTGTTTTTATTATCGGGCGGCAAAATTGGTTCGGGGAGTTTGTCCTACGGCTTCGGCGGGGGGCTCATCCAGTGCAGTCGAGAGGCGGACTTGGCTGCCGAGGCTAGATGCAAGATTGGCGCCTTAGGTAGCTCGGAACTCACCCGCTACTCGAGAACAGATCCCAAGCAGTGCGCGCTCAGGGTCAGGAGCCCCTCCCGACTTCATGCTCCAGTCCGTACCCAACGCCTCGTGCAGCAGTGCGGCTGAACGCACCACCCCCACTCGTCGAGCTATGCGCAGAATGGGGGCGGTCGAATCACCCCACAGCTTGATTTCCCGAGCAATCTGCCCATCTCCGTGCCCCCGAGCCGCAAGCACCGCCGCCGCGTGCACCTTGCGGAGCAGGTCAATGACAGCCCAAGACAGCATCACTTCGGGGGCCTTCGACACGCGAATCAGGTCGCAGACCCGCTGCGCTGCGGCACCCGCACTACCGCCAAGGAGCGCCCCCTGAACCTCCCAAGCCTGGTCTTCCCTGCTGGCGCCCACCATGTCCTTGACGAGCGGGCGCCCGATCCGCTGATCGCCGCCAGACAGCGCAGCAACCGCCAACTTGGCCAGTTCAGAGTCGAGGCGGGCAAGATCGCTGCCAACCCGTTCGACCAACAACTCAGCCGCTTCGGGGTCGATCTGTAGTCCATGCTGCTTGGTGCAGCGTCCGACGCACCAACGGATCGCCTCGGCGTCACCCGGGGGATCGCACTTCAGGACGATTCCGACCGCGGCCACGAGTTTGTCAAAGTTGCCTGGGCGCCAGGCATGAGCGCGGAGCAGGAGCGTCGCCTCGCGCATCGGGTTCTCCGCGTACCGCTCCATCGCGCGCCGCCGTTCCTCCGCCGCGAAGAACGCATCGGCGTTGTCGACGGTCACCAGTTTGTGGGTGGACATCAAGCCGTAGGAGCGCAGTTCGTCCAGCACGACCGCCAATGGCGTGCTGGCACCGTCGAACTGAAACTCCTCGACCCTCCCATGGGATCCCTCAAGCGCAGTGCGCAGTCGCTGCGACCACTCCACACGCAGAAATGAGTCCTTCCCGTGCAGCACGACAATTCGGTGGGATGCATCGGGTCCGCGAAGGGCCATCGCGCCCCGAGCGTACCTTCGCAATTGCCCTATCCTTGCCGCCCTTATGCAGATCACTTCTGATCCGTACGGTCTCGGCGCGCTCGGCGAACTGCCCGCGAGCCCCGCCCACCTCGCAGTTGCGGGCGTTCCCCCGCTGCCGCGCATCGGCACCAGTTACCAGCGCACCCGCGAGATGACGATCGATGAACTGCTGCTGGAGAACCGGGTCGTGTTCCTCGTGGGCGAGATCAATCATGCATCCGCGGCGCGTGTGATGATGCAGATGCTCTACCTCGAGAACCAAAAGCGCGGGCAGGACATCAACTTCTACATCAATAGTCCGGGTGGTGCGGTGGATGACACGCTCGCCATCTACGACACGATGCAGTTCATCAGCAGCGAAGTGGCGACGACTTGCATCGGGCGCGCGTACTCCGGCGGCGCCGTGTTGCTCTGCGCGGGCCAAGCGGGCAAGCGCACGATCCTGCCGCACGCGAAGGTCATGATCCACCAGCCGTATGGGGGAGTCACTGGCCAGACCACCGACATCCAGATCCAGGCGGACCAGATCATCAAGGCGAAGCGATTGCTGAACGAGATCATCGCGCGTCATTGCAAGCAGGCGGTCGAGCAGGTTGCGAAGGACGGCGAACGCGACAAGTACTTCGACGCGCAGGAGGCGAAGGCCTACGGATTGGTGGACGAAGTCGCGTCGTTCCCCGACAAGAGCGCGAAGAAGTGAACGCCAGCGCCGACGGAGTGCCGCCATGCTGTTGATGGAAGACGATCCGCTGTTGGTCCCCTATGTGCTGCATGGCGCGGGGCGAGTCGAGCGCGAACTGGACATCGTGTCGCGCCTGCTGGTGGATCGAGTGGTGCTGTGCTCGGGCGAGGTCGAAGAGGAAATGGCGAACGCCATCGTCGCACAATTGCTGTACCTGGCCAACGATCAACCGACCGCCCCAGTCCATCTCTACATCAATGGTCAGGGAGGCAGCGTGAGCGATGGACTGGCGATCATCGACACGATGCAGGCCGTGCCCTGCCCCATTGCCACCTACATCGTCGGCTCTGCGCCGAGCATGATGAGCGTGATCGCCTGCTGCGGCAGCAAGGGACAACGCTTCGCGCTGCCGCATGCGTGGAACCTCATGCATCAAGGGCGTTATGTTGGCGCGATCGAAGGCCAGGCGACGGACCTGGAGATCGAAGCGCGCCGCATGCTGCGCCTTGAAGAGCAGTGCAATCGTCTGTACTCGGCAGCGACCGGCAAGAGCGTCGATCAGGTTGCGCGCGACTGCGACCGCGACCTGTGGCTTGATGCAGGCGAGATGCTGGCCTACGGGCTGATCGACCGCATCATCGACCGGCTCCCGACTTCCCGCACACCAAGGACCGAAACATGAGCATCATTCCCATCGTCATCGAGAAGACTGGCCGCGGCGAGCGCGCATACGACATCTATTCCCGCCTGTTGAACGACCGAATCGTGTTCGTCGGCGGACAGGTGAGCGACGGCATGGCGAACCTTATCGTCGCGCAGTTGCTGTACCTGGCGAACGACAATCCCAAGGCGGAAGTCTCGCTGTATGTGAACAGTCCAGGCGGCAGCGTGACCGCTGGTCTTGGCATCGTGGACACGATGCGCTTCCTGCCCTGTCCCGTCGCGACCTACATCGTTGGTCAGGCCGCCAGCATGGGAAGCGTGATCGCGTGCTGCGGCACCAAGGGGCGCCGCTTTGCGCTGCCCAACGCGGAAAACCTGATGCATCAACCACTGCTCGGTGGCGTGCTCGAGGGGCAGGCGACCGATCTTGAGATCGAGGCGCGACACATCCTCCGCCTGCGCGAGCAGATCTACCGCATCTATGCATCGCAGACTGGTCAGACCAAGGAACGCATCGCCGATGACTGCGAGCGAAACAAGTGGCTGAGTGCCCCTGAGATGCTCGAGTACGGACTCGTCGACAGCGTGCTCGACAAGCTGCAGGTCAAGGGATGACGCGAGTTCGTCAGCCCACGCACCTGCGGCGTTGCGAAACACCCATCATGAGAAGTGCGCCGATGGCCGCGGCGGGCGCGGGGATCGGCTGCGGCGGCGCGTTTGAACCGAACACCCATGCATCCGCGTCACCAGATGCAAGCACGCGCGCCTGTGCGCCAACCATCGACGCCTCCCACTCGGAGCCGTTGTCGATCCAGAACTGCCAGTAGTTGGGGATGGGCCACAGGTCGCCCGTGCCGAAGTCACGGTCACCGTCGATGGTGATGCCCGTGAGAAAGACGCCGAACGAGTAGGTCTGGAACTCCAACGCGAACGAGTCGAGTTGCGCGTCGATCGTGAGCAGCGCGTCCCAACTGGTGAAGGAGTCCGACCCGAACCGCACAAGGAAGAGATACGAGTCGCCATCGTCCTGATCGATCTGAACGGTGGCCTGACGGGTTCCCGTGCCGACTTCGGTTGTCGATACGAAGCCCGCGGAAGCGGGGAGTGAAGCGAGCGCGGCAAGTGCGATGGACAGCGCAGGCGAACGAGCGCCACGGCGAAGCGAAATGGACAGCATGAAAACGGATCTTTCTTTGCATGCGGACCCTGTTCAGCGCAGGATCCAAGGGACGAGCATGACCACGCACCTGCTTGGTCGACCCGACTTGCGGCTGGATTCGTGCATCCAACTGCTCACGGTGACGCGATCGCTGCGGACTTGCACCGCATTCCTCCAGGCAGGAGCGTGCTGCGGCATCGGTCGCAGCGAAAGTGACGGTAACGGCTGCTCGCGCGCTGGTCAAACCTGTGGCGCGCGTCGCGGGAATCGCGCCCTCCGCAGGCGAACTGGTCTTACGATGGACCGCATGAGCGAACAGCACCAAGCAGCGGTCGAACAGCACGCAGCGCGCTTTCAACAGGATTTCCAGCGCGTTCGGCGTGAGATCCAAAAGGCTGTCGTCGGTCACCACGCGGTGGTGGATGGCGTGTTGATCGCGCTCTTCGCCAACGGGCATGCCCTGCTCGAAGGCGTTCCTGGGCTGGGCAAGACGCTCTTGGTGCGTTCTCTGTCGCAAGCACTGTCGCTGGACTTCAGCCGGATCCAGTTCACCCCCGACCTGATGCCCGCCGATGTCACCGGCACCACCATCGTGGTGGAGCGCGACGGCGGCCGCGACTTCCAGTTCCGAAAGGGTCCAGTGTTCACGCAGATCCTCTTGGCGGACGAGATCAATCGTGCCACACCGAAGACACAGTCGTCGCTGCTCGAGGCGATGCAGGAGCGAAGCGTGACCGTGGGTGGCTCGACGCATGCGCTTGAGAAGCCGTTCCTCGTCATGGCCACGCAGAACCCGATCGAGCAAGAGGGAACCTATCCACTTCCCGAGGCGCAGCTCGACCGATTCTTCTTCAAGTTGGAGGTGGGCTACAGCTCTCGCGAGGAACTCGCGGAGATTCTCAATCGCACCACGGCGGGCGAAGGTGCGACGATCGAGCGGGTTCTGGATGCGAAGTCGATCCTGTCCCACCAGAAACTCGTGCGACATGTGATGATCGCCCCGCATGTGCAGGACTATGCGGTGCGGCTCGTGTTGGCGACCCATCCGCAGGGACCGTTTGCCACGCCGATGACCAACAAGTACCTGCGCTTCGGCGCGAGTCCGCGTGCCGCGCAGACTTTGGTGTTGGGCGCGAAGGTCATCGCACTCCTTGGCGGCCGCGCGCAGGTCACGACCGATGACATCCGCAAGTGCGCGCTGCCCGCGCTGCGGCACCGTGTGCTGATCAACTTCGAGGGAGAGGCGGAGGGCGTTCACCCAGATTCGATCATCTCGAACGCCCTCGAGACGCTGCCGACGGACGCGCGCGTGCCCGCGTGATTTGGCGATTCCTCGGAGAGCGCGCGAGCGGCGCGGTGTATTGAGGGGGACGGCGGTTCCACGCCGCTTTTCGGTTCAGACATTGCCAATCTGGTGGGGCGTACTTGACCGCGCGTGCGGGTATCGGACATTGTTGTTGAAGGAGGGTCCATGGACGAAACCCACATCAGCGCTCCACACACAACATGGCATGGAGGGCCGACGATTCGCGCAACGGACTGGGCTGCTCGATTGCCGAACGACCAGCCAGCGCCCTGCGCCGAAGACGGTCTTTGCGCAGATTTGGATGCGCCAACGGTCGCAGCGGAGCGATTCGGCTGGAAAGCGCACATGCCCGATGGCAGTCGGACTCTTGCAGCCGATGTGCTCGAGGCCGTTCAAACATTGATGGGTCGCGCCGATGAAGCAGGCGCGCGAATCCGCGTGGAAATCGATCCGCGCGCCGCCGACCATGCTGCCGGACCCGTGGGAATCATCGTTTTTGGCATCCTGCGGCGATCGATCGAGGCGTGCGCCTGGGCAATGAGCCACGGCAGCGCGCGACAACTTGACGCGGACCGCTGCAATGTCACCTTGGTGGTGCGGCTCGACGGAGGCACCTTGCGCATCCATGCACTCGACGAGGCAGGGTGCTCTCGCGCTTCGTTGGCTGATGCAGCGTTCGGGCTTGCCGCTGCGACCGTGCAGTCCCTCGGCGGTACGCTTTTCATCGGCTCGGTTCCGTTCGGCGAGGAAACACTGGTTTCGGCGGAAGTGCCGATGAGCCGCCTTTCGACCAAGGCTGGAAACGCCGCATGACTGAGAACGAATGACCCCGCGCACTCGTAGATGAAAGCATGAACATGAAGCACTCGACTCGATCCGCGAACACCGCACGCACCTTGCCTCGCCTGTCGCTGACCGTGGCAGCAGGAGCGATCGCATGCGCATCGGTGCTGACGGCTTCGGCGCAGGACGCGCGCGTTGGAAAGTTGGAGTCCCCACGCGGCAAGACTGCCGCCGGGAGCGATGCCCCACTGAATGTCTCGCCGAATGGATCGCGGGGAGGCGGATCGAACGGGCGAATCGTGGGACTGGGCGCAGACTGGCAAGTGATCCCTCAGGCGATCACAGCTGATCCGCAGGTGCTTGGGGATGGTTTCGGTGCGTCGTGCGCGATGAACGAGGACGGAACGATCTTGGTTGTTGGCGCATCCGACGAAACGGTGAACTCCGTCGCGGCAGCGGGTGCCGTGCACATCTTCGAGTATGACGACGCGTCGGCTGCGTTCGTTCATGTCCAGAAGATTCCTGCACCGCCGCCACAGAACAACGCTGGCGCGATCGTCGCACCGCCCGCCATCTCGCTCTTTGGTTGGTCAGTCGCCATCAGCGGCGACACGATTGTCGTGGGCGCACCGATTGCATCCGTGACTGGCGCTCCAGTTTTTGCTGGGCGCGCATTGGTTTTCCAGCGTAGTCCCGAGGACAACCTGTGGGGCACGACCGCGACCTTCGAAGATGAAGAGGGTGGCGGACTCGTGACCTACCGCGTGGCCAATCGTGTGCTTCGCGCCGCCGACCAGGAGTCGATTGGATACTTCGGCGGGTCCGTGGCCATTGATGTCGAGCCTGGCCTGCGAAACGACACACGCATCGTCGTGGGATCGCCTTATCAGGGCGCTGCGAACCAAGGTGCCGTCTATCTGTTCGAGGGCACCGACGGCACATTTACGCAGGTCAGCAAGTTGACGCTCGAAGATGCAGTGGCGCAGGACCAGTTTGGATCACAGGTCGCGATCGATGGCGATGTCCTGGTTGTTGGAGCGCAGAACGCCGACAGTGACGACGCCGTGAACACCGGTGCTGCCTTTGTGTTCCGACGCAGCAAGGGCGAGGCAGGCACTTGGGGAACGAGCCCGGAAGCAACGCTCGCCTTCGCGGGTGCCGCTTCGAACGATGCCTTCGGCGCGTCCGTGTCCGTGCAAGGCGACGCGATTGCCATTGGTGCGCCGGGATTCGACGAGGACATCGAGGGCGATGCATCCAGCGGTGAAGGGGCTGCGTTTCTCTTCCGTCGCGAGGCGGGGAGTTGGGTCGACGATGGCATCCTCTTCGCGCGCGAGGCGAACGCGAACAATGCGTTCGGCTACTCCGTTCGGCTGGCGCTGAATGGATCGATGGTGTTGGTCGGTTGCCCTGGTTACGAGACCGCAGCGCCCGATGGCGTGAACGCGGGTGCTGGCTTCGCATTCAACCGCGGCGTGGGAGGCGAGTGGACCATCGAGTCATCCGACCTGTGGACCCCCAGTGCGCGCAAAGCGCAAGGCGTGGGCGAAGTGCTTGCGGTCAGCGCGAATGGTTCGCGTGCCGTGCTTGGCAGCCGCCACAATGTCAATTCCCTCGGGACGCCGATCGTCACTGGGTTGTTTGGGTGGACCTTCGGCGAAAACGCCATCGCCGGACCTGATGTTGTTGCGGCGGTCGTTGCATCGACCCCCCAAGCTCCAGGTGCGTCTGGCTATGCCGACGGCATTGCGACCAACGGGCCCGGCACGGGTGGATCTGCGCCATCGACGGGCGGAATCGGATCCGGCACCACCATCCCTGCGACGCCGACTGTCGAGCCTTGGGGTGTGGCGCGTGCATCGGTGATTGCCATTGACCGCGCACAGCACCGCGTTGCGATCATGTTGACCGACGGGAATGGCGCCCTTGAGACGGAAAGCGAAACGATCGCCTATCTGGGTTTCTACGACCCTAGTTGGATTCCACTTGGTGTTGGCGATGTCAATGGCGACCGCTCGTCGGATGTTGTGTTCCTTGTGCCTGCCACTCGAAAGGTGAAGGCGTGGCTGCGCGTGGGGAAGCGCATCACGGAAACCATCACCGTCGGCACGATCAGCGTGGGCGACACCTTTGTAGGTATCGGAGACTGGACGAACAGCGGTGCGGATGCCCCGGTATTCCTGGCAGCGGATGGTGAGACGATCAAGTTCTGGGTTGTGCAGGGCGGTGCGGTCACGAACAAGGTCGAGGGCGATCTCGGTGCGGGCAACTGGCGATTCAGGGTTGTTGACATCAACGACGATGGTCGCCGCGAAGTGATCGCGGTGGATCCTGACCAAAGCGTTGTGCTGTCTGCATCGGTCAACTCCAGCGGCATCGTTGAAGTGACGGAGTCGACGGGTCCGTCGAAGGGGTTCACGCTCGCTGATGCGGAGGACTATGACTCGGACGGCACCATCGACTTCTTGTGGACCAACTCGTCGACAAAGCAGCTGACATTCCAGTTCCGAAACACCGACGGTTCGGTCCGCTTCCAGCAGCCGTGGGACTCGAACATCAATGACTGGACGATCAATCCTGGCGCCAACTTCGTTGTCGCTGGTGGGCGCGGCGTGATGTTCTCCAAGGGCAATGAGATTCTGGTCGTGACGGTTCGCTTCGAAGCAATCACCGATCCGCCGGCAGGTCGCGGCTACATCCGATGCCCCTATTCACGGATCCTGCAGGGGATCGAGAGCGGCTACGAGATCCTCGGGCCCGCGCGCGAGCCGACATCCTGACGGGTGCGGAGGTGCCGACTCGCTGCATGACTGCAGCCCAGTCCGCACTTTCGGTGCATACGATGCGATGAGTGAGCGCTGATCCGCTGCTGCAGATGGTGGTCATGTTGGCGCTCGGCGCGGCATGCTCCGCAGCGGGGGTCGGCGCAGTGCGGAGGCTTGCGGGGGCACGCGGATGGAACGCGCCTGTTCGTTCGGATCGCTGGCATTCGGCGCCAACTGCGCTCTTCGGTGGTGTCGGGATCTGCGTTGGACTGCTTGCCGCGATCGCGTTTGCGCGCGGAATCAGCGGCGAGTTTCGCGATGCCACGAGCCTGCATGCGAATCCGCTGCTGGCGCTCATCGTCTGCACGGTCGCCGCTGCATCCGTGGGACTGATCGATGACATGCTGCACCTTGCGCCGCGCTGGAAGCTGGCGCTGCAGGCGCTGGTTGCGAGCGGCTTCCTGTGGTCGATGGGTGGCGTGCAGTTGACGGGGATCGACATCATCGACACCGCGCTCGCGTTCCTGTGGATCCTCTCCGTCATGAATGCGGTCAACATGATCGACAACATGGATGGTGTGGCTGCCACCGTTGCGATGATCGGACTCGGCGGGATTTCGCTGGGGCTGCCGTCGGGCACGCTGAAGACGGCGCTGCGCGATGTGGCGCTGCTTGCATCGGGAGCGTCGCTCGGTTTCCTCTTCCACAACGCGCCGCCCGCGCGCATCTTCATGGGTGACTGCGGCTCGCTCATGCTTGGGTTTCTCCTGGCAGCCCTGCCCCTGCTTGCGGGGGATGCTCGGTTGGCCACGCCGCAGTGCGGTGCAGTCCGCATGTGGAGCGCCGCAGCGCTGGCGATCGGCTGCTGTGCCGTGCCCCTCGCCGACATGATCTTTGTGTCGCTCTCGCGTCTCGCACGAGGCGTCAGCCCGCTGCAGGGCGGGCGCGATCATTCGACGCACCTGCTGGCTGCGCGACTCGGTCAACGATCATCAGCGGTGTTCGTGGTGGCTGGCGGGCTTGCGGCGATGTTCGCAGCGGCGGGCATTGCGGCTGCCGATCCAAGTCTTGAACGCTCCGCGAGCGCGGCGATCATCATCGGCATCGCCGCCGTTGTTGGCGTTGCCTGGCGTTGGCTGCGTCAGGTCGCCGACGATCCGCCATCCACGCCGCGGCTTCACCCGATTTGGCCGCTCGTGAGGATGCTGCTTGATGTCGCGGTGATGTCTGGAGCATTGCAGTTGGGCTACCTGCTGCGCTGGGAATTTGTGATTCCGCCGGAACTGCGCGGCTCGATCGGATGGAGCTTGCCGCTCGTGGTCGCATCGTGCGTGGCGGCAAGCGCGCTGCGCGGCGAGTACTGGTCCGCTTGGCGCGGCGGTGGACTTCAAGCGCTTCGGCACGCAACGGTCTCGGCTTTGCTCGGCGCAGGCGTAGCGACGGCTGCCGTGGCGGCTGCTTGGACGCCCGACCGCCTGTACTCACGCTGGTCGATGGCGATTTTCGCCGCGGCGTACATCGGCGCGACCGTTCTTGTGCGCGCCAGCGTGTGGGCATTGGTTGGCGTTCGACGCTGAACGCGATTCGCTGCGGATAGTCTTGCCGAGCACCATGCCTGTGCGGACACTCGTGACTGGCGGTGCGGGCTTCATCGGAAGTCACCTCTGCGAAGCGCTCCTTGCCGCTGGCGACGATGTGATCGCGTTCGACAATCTCTCGACGGGTCGCCGAGAGAATGTGGCGGCTTTGGAGGAACGGGCGGGCGCTCGCTTTCAGTTTGTGCATGCTGACATCCTCGATGCTGCGGCGGTTGACCGCGCGGTGGCGGATGTGGACCGAGTCTTTCACCTCGCTGCCGCCGTCGGGGTTCGATTGGTGATGGAACGCCCCGTGTCAACAATCATCACCAACACGCGGGGAACAGAGCATGTGTTGGATGCATGCGCGCGCCACCAGCGGCGCGTCCTGCTTGCCAGCAGTTCCGAGGTCTATGGCAAGATGGGTTCGATGCAAGATGCCCCGCTTCGAGAAAGCGATGACTGGCGGCTCGGAGCAACGACCACGCGCCGATGGTCGTATGCATGCACGAAGGCGCTCGACGAGTTCCTTGCGTTCGCGCACGCGAAAGAGTCGGGACTTGGCGTCGTTGTGGTGCGGCTGTTCAACACCGTTGGCGCACGGCAGTCGCCCCACTACGGAATGGTGATTCCCTCCTTCATCGATGCAGCTCGTGCCGACCGTGATCTGATCGTGCACGGCGATGGAACGCAAACGCGCTGTTTCAACAGTGTGCACGACGCTGTGGATGCGCTAATCCGACTGATGTCGTGCGCCGCGGCTACGGGCGAGGTCGTGAATGTCGGCAGCGACTCGCCTGTTTCGATCGGCGACCTTGCTTCGCTGGTGATCCGCGCATGCAAGAGCAACTCTTCCGTGCGCCTGCTGCCCTACGCCGAGGTCTACGGTGGCGGGTTCGAAGACATGGCGCGGCGCACGCCGTCGCTGGAAAAGCTGCGCGGCCTGATCGGCACCTTGGCAACGCGATCGATCGAGGACATCGTCGCAGCGATGGTGAGCGCTGCAAGCGCGGTGCGATCAACGAACCCGCGGTGAATCGCGGCGCGTCACGCGCAGCACACACTGCGCCCGCAGCGGGGGCATTCGGCCAGACATCGCGTCGCAGGCAGGGTTGGTTCGCGTTGCGCGCGTCCCCGCGGCATCGCACTGAGCGCGATCATGATCACGCCGGCGGTCAGGAACACGCCGCGCGTGTTGAAGGAGTCGAATGCTGCGGCTGAGAACCAAATGATGGCTCCGCCAAAGGCAGCAATGCGCAGCGGATCGATTCGAACCAACTGCACGGACTGCCACGCGAACAGCACGCTCCACCAGCCAAACAGGAGAAACCCAACCAGCCCCGTCTCGAGCAGGATCATGAAGTAGGTGCTGTG
>RFON01000018.1 GCA_009926625.1 Planctomycetota bacterium | reverse complement strand
AGCGATGTTGTGGAGGCACGCGGGAGTCGCGCGGACGGATTACTCGATCCCATTGACCTGCTTCGAACTCGGGATGCGTCCTACCGAAAGCTGGCCAGCGAAGTGCAGTTGATCGCACTTGCATCGCGGGGGGCACCATGAACAAGCACCTCGACAATCGAACCGCGCGCGACGAGCGAGCCACGCGTGCCCATCCAGTGCTCTTGGCAGCGGCGATCGCGTGTGCCGCGGCAGCTGCATGGGCGTCGCTCGCCGTCGGATCCGTGAGGCGCGTCGACCGCGTCCTGCCGCTGGTGGCGACGATGGAGCAGTCGCCCATCCCTCCTGCTGGGCAGCCAGATCCCCAGACGATCATCGATGTCGCGCGCGATGTTTCGCCGGAACTGCTCACGATGCTCGAACAGGCGCGTGCGAGCGATCCGGCGGCGTTCGACGAAGCGGTCTCGCGCGCGGGCAAGCGGCTCACGGCGCTCGCGGTCCTGCGGCTTCGCAAGCCTGCGCTCTATGCGCTGCGCATCGAGGAGATTCGCGTGCAGGGAGAACTCGAGGAGGCTGGCAGCGCTTGGTTGGCCGATTCCCGCGCGGGCGGCGAGGCAGCGGCGATCAAGTCGGAAGCGCGCGTGCGGGAACTCGCGGGCAGGTTGGTCGACCTGAACCTGCGATCGCGCGGGATGGAACTGGCTGAGATCGATGCAGTGGTTCGTTCGATGCGTATTGACTTGGAACGCGATGCGCGCCAGCGCAACGCGACCGTCGATCAAGTCGTGGCTGGCGTTCGTGAGGGGCGGCAGGAAGCACTGCTCGGCGGGCGAACGCCGCTTGCGACATCGCCCAGTGGCGCTCCCGTTGCGGCGCCGCCCCCGTTGCCCGCAGGTGACCCGCCTTCGAACAATCGTGCACCGTGACACGAGCGCTCGCAGATGCTGCGGAGGCAGTCGGCCAACGGCCGCTTGGCTGGGCGTCTCGCTGGACTTCGTGGTCGCCTCCCGCCCGCGTGGGCGCGGTGATGCTGGCGTGCATCGTTGCGCTGTGCATCCTCAGCCTTCCTTGGACGCTCGCGCGCGTCGAGCGTGCGGGAGGCGCGCCGGTTCGCCGCTATGAAGCTGGAAACCTGCGACTGTCGCTGCTGCCGCCTTCGTGGTGGCATTCGCCTGAATCCACTGCGGCCGTGATCGAGCAGGAACGCGCTGCGGGCAACTACATCCCCTCGCGTGTGCTCGGTACCGACAGGCTCGGGCGCGATCTCTTCGCGCGATGTCTGCTCGGCGGTGCCGTCAGCTTGCTCGTCGGCGGCAGCGCTGCGCTCATTGCGGTCACCGTCGGCACGCTCTACGGAGCAATCAGTGGTGCGCGCGGCGGGCGTGTGGATGATGCCCTCATGCGAACCGTTGATGTGCTGTATGGACTTCCATCCATGCTGCTCGTTGTGCTGCTTGCGGTGGCTGTCGATGGCGTCATCGAGCGCATCGGAGTCCGGCCGTCAGGTGTGCTTGGGCAGGGCATTGACCTCGTTGTGCTGCTTGTCGCCATCGGCACCACAAGTTGGCTCACGATCGCGCGCGTGATTCGCGGTCAAGTCCTCAGCCTGCGGGCGCAGCCGTTCATGGAGGCTTGTCGTGCGCTTGGCATCGGCCCTGCACGGCAGTTCTTCCGTCATGCGCTGCCGAATGTCGCGGGCACCGTGGCGGTGTACGCCGCACTTGCCGTGCCGGCAGCGATTCTCGCGGAGAGTTTCCTCAGTTTCCTCGGCATCGGTGTTCGCGATCCGATGCCTTCGTGGGGGAACCTCGCCTCGGAGGGGCTTTCGGAGGTGAACACCGTTCACAGCCGCTGGTGGCTCCTGCTGTGGCCATGCCTCAGCATCGCCTCCACGCTGCTTGCACTGAACTTCCTCGGCGATGCGCTGCGGGAGGCGGTCGACCCCACGGCCGCTCGGCGGCGGCGCGGCTCCTGATAGCCTCTCAAGTCCAATGCAAAGTCGATTCGGACTGAAGGATTTCTTCACCATCCTGTTGCTGTTGGCCGTGCTGATTTCGGTCTGGCTCTCCATGACGCAGCGCACGCGCATGGAACTCGCCATCGATTCGATCCGCGTGAAACTCGGCGAGATGGAACGGCAGGATGCGCTGCTCCAGCGGCAGATCGAGAAGGGGTTCGCCTCTGGCGTGCCGGTTGCTTCGGGAGCCGCGCCCGCCGCGGCGGCGGTCCAGGGCAACGATGCTTGGGCGCGACCAGGCGTCGCAATCACGCGCTGGACTTCGCCCGCACCAGCGACCGACCCCGCGGGCATTCCCGGTTTCGCCGTGGGCGGTGAGTTCACGGAGATCTTCGAGGCGCAGCCGGCGAAGCTCGTGCCGTACATCCAGTCGGATGTCTATGGCACGCGTGTGCTCGACCGAGTGTGCGAGGCACTCGGATCGTTCGACCCGAAGACGCTGAAGATGGTGGGCGTTCTCGCCGATGGCTGGCAGATCGACCCTGATGGGCTGTGGATCCGCGCGCACATCAACCCTCGGGCGCGCTTCAGCGATGGTGCGCGGGTGACGGCGGAGGATGTGCGCTGGACATATCTCGACTTCATTGGCAACCCGCTCATCGAAGCGGAGCGCGCGCGCAGCACACAGGACAATCTGAAGACGGTGAAGGTGATCGATGAACAGACGGTGGAGTTCGAGTTCAAGGAACCGTTCTTCACGAACACGCTGATCGCATTCGTCAACCCAGTGCTGCCGAAGCACTGGTACAGCAAGTTCGAACCATCCCAAATCAACCAAGCCACTGGACTCCTGATGGGGTCGGGGCAGTTCAAGATGGAGCGACTGCCGTCGGGTCCGGACAACATCGATGTGCAGTGGACGCCGGGCACCGACATCGTTCTGGTGCGGAACGAGCAGTACTGGGCGGAGAAGCCGCCGCTCGACAGGCTGCGTTTCAAGGTGGTCTCCGATGAACTGGGTCGGCTGGTCTCGCTGCGAAACGGCGAGGGATCGATGATCCTGCCGTCATCGCCGCAGTTCAACAAGGTGCTGCGCGACGACGCAGACTTCGAAAAGGCGTTCTACGCGCTCAAGTGGGTGAACATGCGCTGCGGCTATTCCTTCATCGCATGGCAGTGCGGCCCGCGGGCTGGGAAGGCACTGACCCCGTTCCACGATGCGCGCGTGCGCCGCGCCATGACCATGCTGCTTGATCGCGAGCGCATGATCCGCGACATCTGGGACGGCATCGGCATCGTCTCGAAGGGCCCGATGAACCCAGAGAGTCCAGCGAGTGACCCTGCGCTGAAGCCACTGCCTTTCAGCCCTGATCAGGCCAAGGCACTGCTCGCGGAGGCGGGGTGGAAGGACCGAAATGGCGATGGCATCCTCGAGAACGAGGCGGGGGACAAGTTCACATTCGAGTACACCTATGCCACGGGTGGCGAGATTTCCGAGCGGCTCGCGCGCTTCGTCAAAGACAGTTTCACGAATGCCGGCATCCTGGTGACCACGCGTCCCGTCGACTGGAGTCGCTATCAGGACCTCCTCAAACTGCGGGACTTCGATGCGATCACGATGGGCTGGGGCAACAACGCTCCCGAAAGCGATCCGCGGCAGATTTGGCATTCCGAGAGCACTCGCGAGGGTGGCGACAATTTCACCCAGTGGCGGAACGCCGACGCCGATGCGCTGATCGAGCAGGGGCGGCGCAGCATGGAGGAGGCGGATCGCATGCTCGTGTGGCGGCAGCTGGAGGCGGTCATTGCGCGCGAGCAGCCGTACACATTCGTGCGCGTGGCACCTTGGCTGCGATTCGTCGACCGGCGATTCGGGAATGTGAACATGTATCGCACCGGCCTGCAGCCCGAAGAGTTTTTCCGTTCATCCGTGCCGGTGCCTGCCTACTGACCAGACCCTTCGAGCGCGAGCACGCCCGATGGCCACCTACCTGATCCGACGCCTGCTGCTGATGATCCCCACGGTGCTTGGGATCACGCTGATGGTGTTTCTCATCGTGGCACTCGCGCCGGGCGGCATTGGCGCTGGGCTCGCGGTGCAGGGCGGTCAGATGAGCGACACCAGCAAAGTCGCACAGATGCAGGCGTACCTCGAGGATCGATATGGACTCAACGATCCCGTGGTCGTGCAGTACGGACGTTGGATCGCGCGCGTCTGTCCAGTGCGTTTCGGTATGACTTCGCTCGAGTCTCCCTCGGGTGAACGCATCCCAGTTCCGAGAGAACTGCCTGAACCGCCGATGCAATGGGCGTTCGCTGCACCCGCTGCGTTTGAAGTCACCTTCACTCCCCAGTCGGGCGACGCGCTCGTGGAGGAGTTCCGTGCCCTGCAGCGCGATGCGGAGGGGCGGCGTCGGACCTATGTTGGATCGGTGCGAGCCTTCAAGGATGCGCTCGCCGATCATGTACGAAGCCTCGGTGAACCATGGACATCCCGGCTCGATCCCAAGGGTGGTGCCGACCCGCAGAAGTTCCGCGACCTTCCGCTCGATTCATCGCCAACGACAAGCCCTGCGCAAACCGATGCTGCCACGCAGGGAATGACCGCGACATGGGCCAAGGTGAACGCAGCCGCAGAGCAGATGCATCTCGCGTGGTCGCTTGCCGAGGAGGCGCGACAGCGGGCGACCATCGCGTTCAAGGCACGCCCATTCCCCGCGGCGGGAATCGAAGTGATCCGCGATGTGGTATCGATTGACTCGCCCGACTTCGGCGTGGCATTTTCCCGCAATCGCCCCGTGTGGGACCTCATCAAGACCGCGCTGCCTGTCACGATGCTGATCAACCTGATTGCCTTCCCGATCATCTACCTGGTCGCGGTGCCAACGGGTGTGCTGGCGAGTGTTCGCCGCGGTGGTGCCGCCGATGTGGCAAGCGGATTCTTCTTCCTGCTGCTGTACTCGGTCCCTGTGGTGCTCGCGGGCGTCTTCGCAATCGGGTTTCTCGCCAACAACCAGTATCTCGGCTGGTTCCCAGTGAGCGGACTGCACGACAGTGCGGAGGCCACCATGACTTTCCTCCCGTACACCGACGAGTCGGGTGCCTGGCACCGCGGTTGGCTGCTCGACACGCTGTGGCACCTCGCGCTGCCCGTGCTCTGTTTGGTGTACGGCGGTTTCGCGGTACTCAGCAAGCAAACGCGTGCCAGCATGCTCGACAACTTCAGTGCGGACTATGTGCGGACCGCACGCGCCAAGGGTGTGTCGCGCAAGGACATCGTCATCAGCCATGTGCTTCGCAACAGCTTGCTTCCACTCATCACCATGTTCGTGGGGATCTTTCCCGCGATGCTCGGCGGCAGCGTGGTGGTCGAGCGAATCTTCACCATCCCCGGCATGGGCAGTCTGGTGATCGAAGCGATCAACCTTCGCGACCGCGAGTTGATCCTTGCCAACACCTTCATGATCTCGTCGGTCAGCCTGCTGGCGCTGCTGATGGCCGACATCCTGTACGCGCTGTGCGATCCGCGGGTGGCGTATGAGTGAAACCCTTGCGGAAGTGCCTCAGTCGGTTTCGGGGGTCGAGGTCATGCGAGGCATCGGCGCGCGCGAAGCGAAGGGCTTTTGGGCCGATGCATGGGACCGCGTACGCGCCAGGCCTGGCGCGGTCTTCGGCATCGCGTGGATCAGCATGATGGGATTCTTCGCGGTGTTCGCTCCGCTGCTGGCCAACGCGCATCCCATTGTGCTCGATCGAATCGCCGCCGATGGAAGCGTGGAATCTCGGTCTTTCCCGCTGATTGCCCACCTCACGCCGACCGATTGGTTGCTGATGGCCGGCGCGCTGATCGGTGTCCCATGGGTCTTCTTTGGTTCCGCGGCACTTGGTCGAAGCGTCCGCATCACCGTGCTTGCTGCCCTGCTCGTGCAAGGCGGCGCGACCATCGTGCTGTCGCAGGTTCTGGTGTGGGCCTCCGATGGTTCCTCGCTCCACTGGCTGCGCAACTGGGCGCGGCTTGATGGCGGGCCGTGGCCGTTGATCGCCGTTGCAGCACTGCTCTCGGCATCGGTGGCGTTCGTCGTGCCCATCATCCTCTCGCCAGCTCGCCGCATGATCGCCGTGGCTGCGGTGGCGCTGTTCTCATTTGCCTTGGTCTGGTCTGCAGGTTCCTCGACGCTGGTGAATCATGAAATGCTGGTCCTTGATGAGTCTGCAGGTCGCGCTCGCGCGGTGTGGACGCTCATTCCATGGTCACCCGAATACACGCGCAGTGACATGGTTGCCCAAGCCCCCGGCACGCAGGTGTCGGACATCCAGCATCTCGACAGCTTCCGCGGAACGCCCTTTGGTTCACGGCGCACATGGCTTGGCACCGATGCACTTGGCGGCGATGTGCTTGCGCAACTGCTCTGGGCGTGCCGGCTTTCGATCTCGATTGGCCTTGTGTCCACTGGAATCAGCGTCCTCATCGGCGTGACCATCGGTGCGCTCATGGGTTACTTCGGCGGCTGGGTCGACTTGCTGCTCTACAGGGTCGTGGAGATTTTCATGGCCGTGCCAACACTCTTCGTGCTGATCGTCGCCGCAGGCGTTCTGCCGCGAAACACCTATGTCATGATGGCGATCATCGGCATCTTCTCGTGGACGGGTGCGGCACGCTTTACGCGCGCCGAATTCCTCCGCATCCGACAGATGGATTTCGTGCAGGCAGCGCAGGCGACGGGGCTGCCGGTGCGATCGGTGCTGATGCGCCACATGCTGCCCAACGGTGTCACGCCCGTGCTCGTCGACACCAGCTTCGCCATCGCGGCGGCGATCACGATCGAAGCGACGCTGTCGTTCCTCGGGCTCGGTCCCGATGGACAAGCGAGTTGGGGAAAAATGCTCTCGAGCGCCACGGCGGCAACGGGAACATTCGTGTGGTGGCTTGCGGTGTTCCCAGGGCTCGCCATCTTCCTCTCGGTCCTGTCGTACAACCTGCTCGGCGAAGCAATGCGTGATGCGATCGATCCCAAGCTCAGGAAGGCAGCACACTGATGAGCGCTTCATCCGAT
This sequence comes from Planctomycetota bacterium, assembly GCA_009926625.1. Classification (GTDB taxonomy): domain Bacteria; phylum Planctomycetota; class Phycisphaerae; order Phycisphaerales; family SM1A02; genus F1-60-MAGs104. Next base: position 40,463 of record RFON01000018.1, on the reverse strand, counting down.
ACGCCACTCCCTTCGCCGCCGCTTCTGAGCGTCGCTGACCTTGCGGTCAGTTTCGACAATGGTGCGGGGCCGCGCATCCAAGCGGTCGCCGGCGTGAGCCTCACCATCCATCCGCAGCAGACGCTTGCGGTGGTCGGCGAGTCGGGCTGCGGCAAGAGTGTCACTGCGATGACGACGATGCAACTGATCCCGTGCCCACCAGGGCGGGTGGATCGCGGGACGATCCTCTTCGGTGGGCGCGATCTCCTGTCGCTCTCGGAGCGCGAGATGCTGAAGATCCGCGGCGGGGAAATCGCCATGATCTTCCAAGAACCGATGACCAGCTTGAACCCGGTGTACTCCATCGGGGACCAGATCCTCGAAGCGATCTTCCTTCATCAGAAGGTTTCTCCCGATGAAGCCGTGGAGACCGCGTTGAAGGCGCTCGACGAGGTGGGCATCTACCAACCGATCGAGTCGCGGCTGAAGCGCGAACTCGTTGCGCTTCGCACCGATGTGGACGCCGGCAAGGCGTCGATCGATGCCGTTCGCGACTTGGAACGCACGCTTCCCGAACGCATTCGTGGCCTGAAGATGCAGCTGCTCTCCGACTATCCGCATCGGTATTCGGGCGGCATGCGGCAGCGAGTGATGATTGCCATGGCGCTCGCATGCCAGCCGACACTGCTGCTTGCCGATGAGCCCACAACCGCGCTCGATGTCACCATCCAGGCGCAGATACTCGAGCTGCTCTCGGATCTGCAGCGGCGCCGTGGCATGGGCATCATGCTGATCACCCACAACCTCGGCGTGGTTGCAGAGAACGCCGATGTCGCCTGCGTGATGTACGCGGGGCGAGTGGTGGAGTACGCGACGGTGGAGCAGCTCTTCGACCGCCCGATGCATCCGTACACGCGCGGACTCTTCCGTTCGATTCCTGGGGTTCGGGATTCGCGCACGCGTCTGACGACTGTCGAGGATGTGGTCGACAACCCTGCGGAGTTCCGCCTGCTCCCGCGGTGCCAAGATGGCATCGTTCCCTGGTGGCCATTCCTGCCGCAGGAGCACCGTCCCCAGCTCGCGGCGGGACGCGAGCCTTATGCGCTGTACGAGATCGAGCCCAATCGATGGGTGGGCGTCTGGCGAACCCCCTTCATCGAGGCGCATCCATCGAGGCGCGCTGATCTTTCGACGCTGCGGTCGAAGTCGGTGGTCGGATCGGCATGAGCCGCCCCGCGAAGCGAAAGGCGAGCGCCGGCGCGGGCGCCACGGCACTGGTCGCGATCGGTGCCCGTGCGCCGGCCTTCACGCTGCCTGATGGCGATGGGCAGAAGCACTCGCTCACGCGGTACAAGGGGAAGTTGGTCGTCCTGTACTTCTATCCGCGCGATCACACGCCTGGCTGTACGCAGGAGGCGTGTGAGTTTCGCGATGCGCACACGGCGATCGTCCGCAGCGGAGGGGTGGTGCTGGGCATTTCGCCCGACGCTCCAGACAGTCATGGCGACTTCGTCGAATCGCTCGGGCTGCCCTTCGCCCTGCTCTCCGACGAACCTGCAGCCGATGGCATCCCAGCCGTCAGCACGCGGTACGGCGTCTGGCAGAAGAAGTCGATGTACGGGAAGTCCTTCATGGGAATCGTGCGAACGACCTACTTGATCGACCGCAGCGGCCGCGTGGCGCAGCGCTGGGACCGTGTGTCCGTGCGCGGTCACGCAGCTGTGGTACTCGCTGCGCTGCGCGAGCTCGACTGATCAGCCGTTGCTGCTCGCGCGAGTGGGTGGCGTGCGTGGGCACTCGCCTGCGCGACCAGCTCACGGTTCGGCAATGCCATGCCAGACCGCGAGGCCGACGGCGCAGAGAACGAGTCCGAGCAGGATCCAACCGATGACGATGCGGGTAGTCGCGCCGCGGCTTCGGGCCGCGCGGAGGCGTTCGACAGCTTCGGCGTCCCACTGTTGTCCACATTCTGGGCAGCGCGATTGACCTTGGGTCAGTGCGTGTCCGCAGCGTGCGCAGACAATCCAAGGGCCGCTCGCCAGTTGCTTCAGGCGCATGCCAGACACCATCAGCCAACCGATGACAGCCAACAACAGGAGTCCGATCACGGCGCAGATCGACATCAGCGAGAACGATAGCGGTGCGCGGCAACCCCTACACTCGCCGCATGGCAGATGTTCGCGTTCGTTTCCAGCGGCTCTCGCCGCATGCGGTGCTCCCTGAGTATCAGTCTGCGCTCGCAGCGGGGATGGACCTGCATGCGGCAATCGACGGGGATCTCGTCCTTGAACGCGGTGCGATTGCGCTCATTCCGCTTGGCTTCGCAGTCGAGTTGCCGCCCGGCTTTGAAGGGCAGGTTCGGCCCCGAAGCGGGCTCGCGACCCGTCACGGCGTGACGATCCCCAACAGCCCCGGCACCGTTGACGCGGACTACCGCGGTGAAATGAAAGTGGCGCTCATCAACCTCGGACCCGCCGACTTCACTGTGACGCCCGCCATGCGGATCGCGCAGCTGGTGGTCGCGCCAGTCGCGCGAGTGTCATGGGACGAGACGCACGAGTTGAGTGAGACCGCGCGAGGTGGTGGCGGGTTCGGCTCGACGGGGCGCTAACTGGGCGCGAACTGGGCGCGAACGGGGCGCATCCTTCAAACGCGAAGTGCGCCGATGTCGAGCGGAATGCACTGGCGGCTCCCGAAGGGCTCGCCGCTTTCGCAGCCGATGCGGCTGCCGAAGTATGTCCCTGCAGCGTGCACCCACTTTGGAATCTCCCGATTCCTTTCATTGCGAATGAACTGGCTTGCGTAGGCGAGTATCGCGCGCTGTTTGTGGTCCGCGAATCCTGTCGTGTCCACGATGAACGCTGGCTGCGGGACGCTGCGCAGATGCGTCGCGAAATAGTGGAAGATGTGGGCAACGGTGTGGGGCTCGCCGGGCAAGTCACTCTTGGTGAACTTTGCCGCAAAGCACGCCGCTTCGATGATGCTCGTCGCCGCAACATGGTCAGGGTGTGCATCGACGGGATGCGGCGCAAACACGATGTCGGCGCGCAGCGTACGAATCGCGCCAGCAACGGCGGCTCGGGAGGCAAGATCGTCGACGATCGCGCGGTTTCGCATCCCAAGAGAAATGCGCGGCACGCCGAGGATCGCGGCCGCCTCTGCAGCCTCCCGTGCGCGCGTGACGGGATCACCCATCGGGGTTGGTTCGCCGTCGGTGAGATCGACAAGGGTGACGACATGCCCCTCCGAGGCGAGGCGCGCAATCGTGCCGCCCATGGCGAGTTCCTGATCGTCTGGATGTGGACCGAAAACAGCAATGTTCATCGAAGGCATCTTCGCGGCGCACTCTAGGCGCACTGCCGATCCAGGTCGACTCACCGCTGCGTTGGCTGCCCGTACGCGGTCGGGCGCTCGAGGATCTCTCGGTAGAGCGCCAGCAGGCGATTCACCATCGCCGCGGTGTCGTAGTCGTTGCGCACCTCTACTTGCCCGCGAGCGGCAAGCCGCGCAGCGTGCGCCATGTCTGCGGTGACCTGCTCGATCGCCGCGCGCAGCCGCAGCGGATCGCCCACAGGCACCAACCACCCGGTCTCGCCAGCCTTGCACACTTCCGATGCGCCATCGATGTCCGCGGCGATGACGGGGCGCGCACACAACAGTGCCTGCACAACGGCCCGCGGCAGACCTTCGCGCCACGACGGATGCACAACCACATCACTCGCGGCAAGCAGCGCGGGAACTTCGTTGGGTGGTACGAGCCCAGTCAGGATGACGCGGTCACGGATCCCCTCGCGCTCGAGGCGCCGCTCCAATCGCTCCCGCCACCATCCATCGCCGATCCAGAGGAGCATCAGTTGATCCCGCCCCCTCGCGTGCAGCAGTGGCAGTGCAGCGGTGATGAGATCGTCATGCCCCTTGAGCTCTGCAAGTCGACCGAGCGTGGCGATCACGGTGACGCTCGCGCCCACCCCCAGTCGATCGCGCGTGGCTGCGCGCAGCAGGTGAGCGTTCAAGAACGGTGCCGTATCCAAGCCGCTTCGAATCGTCGAGTACTGCGACGCAACCCCGATTCCCTCGGCAAGCGCCTGCCGCGTCATCGAATCAGCAACGCTCACGATCGCATGGCATCGTCGCGCGGCCATGCGTTCCGCGAGCACGAAGGCTCGGTGGACGGCGCGCGACTGGAAGCGGTGGAAGGGCAGTCCGTGCACGGTGTGGACAACGGCAGGTACATGCAGTCGCCAGGCCGCGAAGCGACCGAGTATTCCAGCCTTCGATGAGTGTGTGTGAACGACATCGGGCTTCCAGTCACCGATCAACTGGGTGATCTGGCGAAAGCAGCGGAGATCCCGCAGGGGCGCGACATGCCGAACCATGTCCGGCACTTCAAAGCAGGCGATGCGACCATCGGACTGCGCGCGCGGCAGTAGGGAGCCCTCAGGACCATAGATCGGCCCGTATGCCAAGGCGACTTGATGTCCCTGGTCAGCGCTTCCAATGCACGACAGGAGGGTGTTCTCCTGCGACCCACCCACGATGAGCCTCGTTGATAGATGCAGGATCCTCATGGAAGCCTCATGACGGGATCATGGAGCATCGTCAACGGCCGCAGGGACGAACTCGCGCCGCCACTGGACGCCGTAGTGAATCCACTCGAGGCAAAGTCCCTCTGGCGGCATCGTGGGTCCCGCCTCGGAGCGATCACGAAGGGCGATGATGCGGTCGATGTCCGATGGTTCAATCCGTCCGCGCCCGACCTCCACGAGCGTTCCAACAAGGATGCGCACCATGTGGTGGAGGAACCCACTGCCAGACACATCGAAGCGGACGATGCCAGCCTCGGGGCGCGTCACCGCACAGCCAAGCAGCGTGCGAACGGTCGTCTCGCGTTGGTCGGGTTCATGGGCGAAGGCGCGGAAGTCATGCGTTCCAACCAAGCGCGCGGCGGCGGCGCGCATGCGCGCAAGGTCGACCGCATGACGGCACACGCTGGTGTAACGCCGCTCGAAGGGGGAGGCGCGCCCTTCAAGCCCGCGCGGTCGGGTGCCGTCCGCAACCCGCAGGCGGTAACTGTACGACTTGCTCACGCAACTCCGCACGGGATCGAACGACTCATCGACCTTGTCCGCAGCGAGCACCTCGAGATCGCGAGGCAGCCGCGTATTCAGCGCCATCGCAACGCGGTCTGTTGGGAGACGCAGTCGATCGATGCTGAAGGACGCCACCTGACCGCGCGCGTGGACCCCTGCGTCGGTCCTGCTTGCCCCAAGCACCGGAACCGCTGCGCCGATGAGATCGTGGACCGCCTCCGTCAAGACGCCCTGCGCGGTGCGCAGTTCGGGAAGCCCTGGTGGAACCTGCCGCTGCCAGCCGTGGAAGTCGGTGCCGTCGTACGCGACCAGAAGTCGAAGTCTCGGCACGGGGTGCGCAGCGCTCAGTGGCCGAACAGCGACGCGGGAGCGAACATACCCTTTGCCTCAAAGTAGCCCAGCGCTTCCGACACACTTCGGAAGACCTTGGTTGCCGTCTCGCTGATGAAGGGGCTGGGGTTCTTCTTCGGCTTCCAGACCACATACACCTCCTTGGTGTGCTCGAAGGCATGGTGCAGTTCGCGCTCGACGCCACTCGACAAGGCTGGAACGCCCCCCGGCAGTTCAGGCACCAGCGAAACGATCATGTCGCTCTGGTCGATCAACTTGAAGTCCCGCATGTAGATCTGCCCGTCGATGTCGCCGGCGATGTCGAGCACCTCGCGCACGGGCAGTCGCATCGTCGGATTGCCCTCGCGCCCGCCGAACGCGTGCGGCTGGACCTCGACGAAGTCATCGCCCTTTCGTGCAGCATCGATGGCACGGTCGAGCAGCAACTTCTCATCCACATCGGCGGGATCGAATGTGATGAAGTGCTTGGCGAGTTCCGCGCGAAAGTGCGCAATCTCCTCGAGCACATCGGGCATGTCGACGACATGGCTCATCGGGAACGACGGATAGACCTTTCGCATGTCCGGGCGCGACACGAGCCTGACGCATGTCTCGATCGTGTCGCGCTGTCGTCCACGGCTCAGGATGTAGAAGTTGCTTCCGCATCCCATGGCCTGCGCCATCAGTTCCGTTGCCAAGATCTCCTCTTCGCGCCACACCATGCAGTCCTTGAGGGTCGCATCGATGACATGCTCGCGGTGCAGACGATGGTGCACCGTTTCCACATTGTCGACGATGCAGATGAAGCAGTTTGGTTCCAGCTTCTGCAACTGATCGAAGTCGAATGCACTGAAGAGGCCGTGCCGCCAGCGGAAGGTGGCATGCGTGTTGATGATGACATTGGGATGCTCGGACTTCGGTTGCGTTGCAGCGATCACATCCTTGAACGCGGCGCGACGAAGGCTCGCGAGCCGAGAAATCGGCAGGTCGAGGATGCGGCCGGGGGTGATGTCCGACGCCTCCGCGTACATGAGGTCGCCGATGTTGAACAGCTCGATGCGATCCCCGCGCTCACCCGCCATCTCCACGACCTGCTGCAGATACGGGCGCTTGTCCACGCCGATCTGCCCTGTCACGAATGCTCGCATGCGAGCGAGTATACGGCTCACGATGCAGCGGTCCGCGCAACGAGGAGCGCAACCACATGCACCTCAATCGCGCGTCCCTCGCCGACCGCGTCCACGCGCTCATGCGTCTTGCCCTTCACATTCACCTGATCTCGGCCGCAGCAGAGCAGTCGTGCGATGTTCGAAGCGATCGACTCCTTGTGCGGACCGACCTTCGGAACTTCGCAGATGACCGTGCAGTCGATGTTGCCGATCTGAAAGCCCGCCGCATGCATTCGGTCGACGGCGTCACGAAGGAACGCCGCCGAGTCGGCGCCGTCGTGCCGCGGGTCCTGATCGGGAAAGAGTTGACCGATGTCGGGAAGTCCGAGCGCACCGAGCACGGCATCCGTCACCGCGTGCAGCAGCGCATCGCCATCGGAATGCGCAACGGGTCCGCGCGGCGCGTCGATGCGGACACCGCCGAGCACAAAGGGCCTGCCCGATCCCTGCGGCTTGAGCGCATCGAGGCGGTGCAGGTCGTACCCGTGCCCTATCCGCATCAGACGGTCAGTCCTTGGGGCGAGTGAATGTGGCTGTGCCGCCAGGTGCCGAACTGCGCGAGCCATCAGCCGCGGTGGCGCTCTCCGCATCGGGAGGAAGCAGCAGTGTGGGATCTGGCGGCGGATCCTCTGGCGGCGTTCGATAGGTGATGTCGATTCGTCTGCAGGAGGCAGGCGGAGCGGTCATCTGGTTGCTGAGCGAACCCACTTGATCGCCGGCGGCCCACATTCCCCATGACATCGTGACCGGCTTCGCCTTGGCACTGTCGTTGGTGGTGGTGCCGTCGGAGAAGCGGAAGGTCAACTGCTGTCCCGCCGGGATGTCCATCTTGTAGAACGACTCGTTGGTGCGCGTGTCGATGAGCGTCACCGTCACAGGCTGCGTCGGCGTGGAGATGTAGGTGAAGCCTCGACCAGTCGACGGCATGAAACCCCCGTCGGGCGAATAGCAGCCGAAAAGGCAGCAGGAAGCCAACGCAGCAACGGCAAGTGATTTCGATGTGCTCATGAGTGGCAGGCGGCCAATGTCCGCGCAGGCAGCAGTCTAACAGCGCGCCGCGGGCCTTGGGCTTCTGACGAGCTCGACGAACTTCCGCCCGCGCTCCTCGAAGTTGATGAACTCCCCGTAACTCGCGCACGCGGGCGACAGCAGCAGGATGTCGCCCGCCCTGGCGCGCGCGAACGCTTCATCGACGGCTGCGCGGAGTGATTCGCAGCGGATCGCGGGCGGCGCAGGTGCCAGCAGGTGCGCGGTGGCGCCGATCGCATAGAGCCCCGCGAGCCGCGGCGCGAGATCGCGCACCGCTGAGAGGTCCACCTTCTTGTCGTAGCCACCAGCAATCAGGTGGATCCGCGACCAATCGGGAAACGCCCCCAGCGCGATGGCAGTCGCCTCGGGTGTTGTCGCCTTCGAGTCGTTGAAGCACTGCAGGCCGTTGAAGGTCCCTACCAACTGCAGGCGATGCTCAAGGCCAGTGAACGCCTCGAGCCCCGTCAACGCGCGCCCCGCATCCCAAGGCTGTCCATCGATCGCCGCGCACGCGGCCGCCGCAGACCATGCGAGCCGCGCATTGCGTTCCTGATGTGCACCAGGGGTTGCCAGTCGCATGGACGGCACTTCACCCACGCTGCTTCCGCCTCGCCACCAGGCACCGATCGGGCACGCGCGCGCCATCTCGCTCGCTTGCGAGGGATGCTCCTCGTCGAAGCGGCTGATGAACACTCCGCCCTCAGGCTGATGCGCTCGAATGCTCGCCTTCGATGCGAGGTAGTGTCCAAGCGATCCATGCCAGTCGATGTGGTTGGGAGCGAGGTTCGTCAGCACTGCCACGCGAGGTGACCACCCCGGCAAGCCCGATTCGGCAGACAGCCACCACAGCTGTGCGCTCGAGAGTTCCAGCACGGTCCAATCGCGTGGTTCGGCTGACCCGAGAAGCGAGCCGCCGATATTGCCCCCGAGCACAACGCACCGCCCCGACTCGCGCAGCGCGCACGCAAGCATGGAACTGGTTGTGCTCTTGCCGGCACTGCCAGTGACGCCAACCGTCCGCGCTTGGTCGAGCCGCTCAGCAGCGAGACGGATCTCGCTTGTGACTGGAATGCCCGCGTTGCGCGCGGCAAGCAGCAGGGGATGCTCCCACGGCTTGGGAACGGCCGCGTTGGCAATCACCAGGTCGCATTCCGTGAAGTCCGTTGGAGCGTGCCCTCCGAGTGCCAGCCTGACGCGCCCGGAGCGCACCGCGTCCGACAGAGCCGCGATGGGCTCCGCCAGGACCTTTTCGCTTGCGAGGTCGGTGACGCAGACACGCGCGCCAAGCCGAAGCAACCACTGCACGACCCCCAGTCCGCCACCGAACTGCCCGAGTCCCATGACGGTGACGCGTCGATCCTCCCACGAGCGGTCGTCGTTGCCGCTGGTCGCCGTCCAAGTCATATCCGCTTTGTCGGAACGGCCCCGCGCGTCACACGCTCTTCGTTGCCCTCTTCGCCAAGCAGGTCCTCGCGGTAATCATCGGCGCTCCTGCGCCGCGTGATCGGCCCTTGCGCGGCGCCGCGCAGGAATTGCCGAATGATTTGATCGTCCTCGCTCAGTCCGCTCACGTCTGCATCGCTTACCGCGCGCAGCCGCTCGAACTCCTCACGCGAACCCACCTTCAGCACTCGACCGCCATCAAGCATCAGCATGCGATCCGCGATCGTGAATGCCGAATCCATCTCGTGCGTCACCACCACGCTTGTCACGGCAAAGTTGCGAGTGAGTTCCTTGATGAGTTGGTCGATCTCCGCGCTCGTGACAGGGTCCAGTCCAGCGCTCGGCTCGTCGTAGAAGAGGATCTTCGGGTCCATGGCCATGGCGCGCGCAAGTCCCGCGCGCTTCGCCATGCCCCCCGAGATCTGCGAGGGGAACTTGTCGGCATGCTGCCGAAGGCCAACCAGTTCGAGCTTGATCTTCACCATCATCTCGATCACTTCTGGAGCGAGATTCGTGTGTTCGCGCAGCGGCAGTGCGACATTGTCGGCGATGGACATCGACTGGAACAGCGCCGCAGACTGAAACAGGATGCCGAACTGCCGCTTGATGTCGTCGAATGCAACATCACCAATCTCGGCGATGTCCTGTCCAAGCAACTTGATCGAACCGCTCGTCGGCTTGTGTGATCCAATCAGCAAACGCAGGAGCGTGCTCTTTCCGCACCCTGATCCGCCCATGATGACAAGCGTCTCGCCAGCGTGCACATCGAGGTTCACGCCTTGCAGGACCGTCTGGGTGCCGAATGTCTTGCCGAGATCGCGAACAGTGACTCGAACCTCAGGCGAGCTGCCTGCGCTGCCCGCACCACTGACGGCTGCACTCGTGGTTCCGCTCGTGGCCCCACTCATGGCCCCACTCATGGCCCCACTCATGGCATCCCCTCGGGGGCTGCTGGGTAAGACAGGTTGCCGTACTGCGCATCGGAGACCTCGACGGAGATGATCTTCATGGACAGTTGTCCCTTCTGGTCGGCGATCTCCATGCTGCATCGTGCGCGAATGCGCCCGTTGGTGAAGTCGAGCAGGTACTCACCCGTGAACGCTTGACTGGCGGACTGCGGCGTCGATGGCGCGGAGTTCTGATCAAGTGCCGCGGTCTTGAGCGTTCCGTAGCGGTTGGTCAATTCCTGGATGAACGCATCCGCTGCTGCCTCTGAACCGCCCTTGGCATCGCTGATTGGAATGAAGGAGTCGCGGAATGCCGTGATGTTCCCCGCTTGTCCAGCGATGATCGCATTCTGCGGGCCGATGAGGATCGGTCGCACAACCGCGTTGTAACCGAGGACCCCACCCGCACCTTGCAAGGTGAGCCCTGCAACCCCAAGAAGCATTCCAAGAATCGCGAGCCACTTGCCAGTCACCTTCTGTCCGCTGCCCAAGACCGCGAACAGGCCAGTCACGATCCCCGCCAACGAAGTCAGTGGGCAGCAGAACACCAGCGAGAGCACAAGCGAGGCAATAGCGGCCTTGCTCACGGGGCGCGGTTGCTCGGCGTCGGCAAGAGCGGTGCTGAAGGAGTCAGCCATCGCGGGGCAGGGTAGCACCCGCTTGGGGTGGGTCAACGCGCGGATAGCGCACGATGGACTGCTCTGGTGATTCGCCCGATTCCTCGACTGATGCCTCGGACGATGCCGCGGTCGTCGATCGCGGCAGTGCAATCTCGATGCTCCGAAGGCGCGGCCCAGGGAGCCATGTGCTCCAGTCGGTGACGAGCAGCGCATCCACCGATCCAATCGCATCCCCGGACCGTGTCTGGATCACCAAACGAAACCGTCCCACAGGCGGGTTGCCGATCAAAGTCTCTGTCTGCGTTGTCGCCCCCACGGTGACTGGTGCCACCAACTTGGCCATCTCCCGCTGAAAATCGATCAAACCAGGGTGCGCTTCACGGACCCACCATGCGGATGCGTCGACGCTCCCGCTGAGGGTTTGCTCGACGGCACTTCGAACAGCCGAGAGGCTGTTTGCGGTCTGAGCGGCCTGCAGGCGTTCGGCGACAAGCAGCGAAGTCGCGCCCACCACCACCGAAAGCAGGATGCCAGTCCACGCGATGCGTTGTCCAGTCAGGCGCCCATCCGACCTTCGAATGCGAGCGAGCGAAAGGGCACCCGCAAGTAACCCGCCGAGCGCTGCGACTGGGCAGCACGCCACGGCGCCAAGCCCAACGGCGATCCAAGCGACCGGATCTGAACGCACCAAGATCGTTCGATGCTAGAGCCCGATGGTCAGTTGCAGGGGCCCCAAGCGCCAAGCAATCCAGCGAGGTCTGCGCCGTCCACAAACCCATTCCCGTCGAGGTCGCCAGCCCCGCTGTTGCCCCAGTTGGCAAGCTGCACCGCAAGGTCTGCGGCATCGGTGGCGAGGTCGTCGTTGAGATCGGCTGCGCAGTCCGTGCAGATCACCGACAGGGTGCCGGATCCGCCAGCGGTCGCACCGCCGACGCGGATGTAGTAGGTGCCTCCAGCGAGCGAGATGAACGCCACCGACGATGTTCCTGACGCGCACCCAGCGGCATCGTCGTTGCACGCGCGCACGGTGGTGGAAAGTCCTGGGCAGTCAACGGATGGCCCGTACACGGCGACCCTCGTGTCGAAGCCCGCAAGTCCACATGTGGAAACGGCTGTCGAGCCTGCGCATGGCGCCACAAACTTGTACCACACATCCTTTGCAATCACTCCATTGCCGTTCGCGGTGCAGGTTGTGGGGACGGCGAGCGATGTGTCCGTCGCGTTGGTCGTGTTGAACGCAGTGTTGGCCGCAGTGATCGTGATGGCTCCCACGCAATCGTCATTCGTGGGAGCGGGTGGTGTGACAACCGTGAACACCTGAACATCATCGATGTACCAGTTGTCAGAGGTGTCGGCGCCATCGGGGCGGAACCTCAGGCGGAACGCAGCATGCCGCGCGTTCGCCGGCAACACATGCTCGTACGCAGTGAAAGTCGTCTGCGCCGCGCCGTCCGAGGTGAGCGTGTTCAGTCCAGTCCAGTCGAGCGTGTTGTTCAGATACTCCACCACGAGCGTCTTGCCTGACTCCACCCCGCTGCGCTGCACCTTGTAAGCGGCAGTCGCCGAACTCGTACCGCTGAGGTTGATGAAGTTGGTTCGCACTTCGTCGTCGTCGTAGGTGTTGCTGCCAGATGAGTTCACATTGAGCGAGTAAGGTGCACTCGGCTCATTCTGTGCTGCAGTGCTCACTGCACCGCCGTCGTTGTAGATCCAACGGTCCGTGGACAGCGTCGTGGTCGTGAAAGTCTCCGTGAAAGGAGGGGTGACGGCGACGGGGCGAGGGAAGTCGCAAGCAACCTGTCCACGCCAGGCGTTGATCTCCGACACGCTGAGCGTGTTCAGCCGAAGATTCGATCCGCTGATGCCGCCGCATCCACCGTTGCTCGAACACATGATGTTGCAGTTGGCGGAGCCCTGGCTATCGCAGTGCGTGCAGTCCCAGTTGTGGCCCAGCTCATGCGTGCTCAGTGAGATGCGGAAGGTCAGGGTCGTTGTGTAGCGGCTCTCGACAACGCCGTACTGCGTTGCGTTGATGCCTGTGCAAACGCCACCGAGGTACGCCAGACCGATCGTTCCGCCCGAAAATGCGTAGCCCGAGAAAAAGTGGGAGATGTTGCGGAAAATCCCCGACTCAGGTGCAGACGCCCACTTGGTTCCGAACTCATCCAGGCGCGCATCGATCGTCGTGCCGACATAGGGGTCCGTTGATGCCGATCGCACCACGATGGTGCCCAGTTCGTGGATGACATTTGCATCCCTGTCGTAGATGGTGTTGAGATTCGAAATGATCAACTCGACATCGTTGACGGTGTTTGCGACACTCGAGCTGTTCTTCTGGAAGAACTCGTAGTCCGTCTCGCAGGAAATCACCACCTGACCGGGGGTCGTCCCTGCCAGACCACCTTCGTCGCCGCTTTGCCCGCCATTGGCAGCAGGAACGCCAAATCGCTCAAAGCCACGGCGCCCAAGTGCGCAGCCTCGGCCGTCGGGGATCGCATCGGCAGCGGCGTAACTGACATGACGCGTATCTCCAACTCCAACATCGCGGCGGAAATCCGACAGCGGCTGGATTGCCCAGTCGGAGCCGTCCTCAAGATGGATCATGCCGCTGAAGCCGCTCTCGAGCAGCGAGCCTGTGACGATCGTTCCTGGACGGTTGGTGATTGCGCCCTTGTAGGTGCGCACCACCGGGTCTGGCACACGCGTCAGCTTTCCGTCGCCGACATCGACAAGCACCTGAAACGAGTCTGAGCGACACGAATGCTTCTCAACCACGATCTCGACCTTGGCACCATCAATCGGTGCTTCAAAGCGAATCTGCGCTGGAAGGGCATCAGGAAGTCGCGGCTCGAAGGTGACGAACGAGGCGAGTTCGGCGATGGGAAGAACTTCACTGGTTCGAGCACCGACCTTTCGCGCGACATCAGCTCCGGCGAGTCCTATCTGCATCGACGAAACGACAGCAACGGCGAGGACACAGAGGATGCCGTAGCCACGGCGCGTCGAGTTTGGGGTTCTCATGATTCCCAAACATACGGAGCCTGAACCATCTTGCCACCACCTTGCGGCATTTTTGTAAAAAAAACCGCCCTCGGAGAAATCCGAGGGCGGTGAGGTTCACACGAATCGCGGAGGTCGGGGGCGTTTGGGAAGTGCCCGATCAGCCAGTCCAGGCGCTCAACATTGCAGCAAGATCTGCGCCTTCAACCGAACCATCTCCATTGACATCCCCCGAACCTGAGTTGCCCCAATTACCGAGGAGCCCGGCAAGGTCACTGCCGTTGACGAGACCGTCATTGTTCAGGTCCGACGGATTCGCTGGCGGTGGCGGGGCACTGGGTCCTCGCGAGCCCATGGCAACAGAAGTTGCGGGGCTGGTCGAGGTCACCGGACGGAACAGACCGAGCGTTGCGTTGGCGGCCTGTGGCGGTTGATTCGCGTCAAACCGGAAGTTGAACAGCGTCGACCAGCGAAGGGCGTTTGCGGTTTGGTCCGTCGCGTAGGGTACGCCCGACCAAGTGATTGCCCCATTTGCAACCGTCGCCGTCCACGGAGTGTTCTGGTTGTAGCCGCTTGCTCCCGCCTTCTGGTCACCCGAGTGATACTCAGGGCTCTTGAAGCCGATGTTGGTCACGACCACGCCCTCGGGAACCGGAATGCTGAATGAGCCTCCCGAGCGATGGCTGTTCATGTTGAACACGGCGTACTCGTAGTGCCAAGTGCCGTTGCCATTGTCGCTCGTGCGATAGGCAAACACGAAGCGACCGTCACCCGCGACGTCGTACTCGCGGGTGCTCACATCCGTCTGAATCGTTTGCCAAGCGTTGATCGCTGGCTGCTGTTGGATGGTGCTGCCGCTGAGAGTCAGCGGGTATCCCTGCGTGGTGCTCCAGGTGGTGCCAACCGTGAACTTGCGATACGAGCAGTTGTTGTCATCGTTCCCTGCGGCGGCATCATCGGGATGCGCGTACTGACCTTCCGCAAAGTACTGGGCACCCGGATTCGACGTTGGATCGAGATCGCTTCGACGAACACGGAGTCGCTCGCGGATCGCGCTTGGCTCCGCTGTCTCAGCCGTGGGGTCCGTGTAGTTCGATGGGAACGAACCGAGCGCTGCGTTCACGCCGCGGCGGCTCTTCAAATCGGCTTGATCGCCGTTCAGGCTCGCGGTGTATGGATCGGAGCAACCGATCCCAAGCACTGTGGGGCAGCCCGAGCCCGCTGGGGTGCAGGTCCCGCAGAGAGTCTGCTGCAGTGCGCAGAATCCGTGCTTGATCCAGCTCATGCCGATCTGCTCAAACCGCCCGTTCGAGTAGCGGTACATGTTCTGTGGAATCGTCGGGTGGAGCGTGCTTGGCATTGGCTGCCACTGCAACTGGGTCGTTCCGATGTTGCAACTCGTGGTGCCGACGGCGTACGCGGCGTACTCGACGCCGTTGTAGGTGCCTGGGGTGTAGCGGGCATAGTCCGGTATGCCACCCACGATCACGTCTGGTCCCGCGGAAACGCCTCCCTCACTTCCATCCTGTGGGAGGGCGGTCGCGTTCATCTGACCGATGAAAACGGCGAGACCACCGAGGGCCAAAGTTCCGACGAATGTTCCAATCTTCATTTTTTTGAGGCCTCCAAGGGCTGGTTAGTGGACAACAGGTCATCGCGGCGGTTGAAGCTGTTTGCCTCAGCCAGTTCCCGACTGGACGGAAAAATAGCCCAAGACCGCGCATCGGACAACCAAAGGCGTTGAAAAATCACAAAGGATTTTGAACGGACTGTCCTCGAGCGCGTCGAACACGGTGCGCACTCCGCATTGACTTTGTCCGCGTTCGCCAAACCAAAAAAGGAAAAACCCACCACCCGAAGGTGGTGGGTTTGAGTCGCTTCCCTGAGGACCAGGTTCAGTTGCCTCTGTAGGCATCGAACCTAGCTGAGGATCTGGCCAACATGAGTCGGCAAGTCCTCGCTCAATGCAGCCGAGGGATCAACCCCGACGACGACGAGCTGCGAGACCAGCGAGACCGAGGAGCGCAACCGCGCCTGGGGCTGGAACGCCGATGGTGATCTGCTGACCAGAGCCTGCGAACAGAGCCGTGGTGGTGTTCGCAAGCTTGAAACCGAGGACCATCTGGAAGGTGCAGACGCTGTCATTCGCGAGCTCGCGAACGATTTGCATCAGACGGATGCGGTATCCGCCCTGGCTGCCACCCGCACCGACGGCGTTGGCCGTGCCTGGGGTTGCGTCGTACCAACCTGAGTTGAGCGGTGGCTGCGCGAGAGCAGCAGCAATTGGGTTGCCATCTGCGTCGGTTTCGACGAACGAAGGATCAAGCGCGGTCTGGCTGCCGACATGGGTGCCGGTGCTGGTGACCCATGAGTCGTTCGACACATGGCTGGCGGTTGACGAGCCCTGAGGAATCCACGAGCTCTCGCCGAGGCCCGAGTGGAACGCGTTCATGGCACCCGAGGTGACCTGCAGGTTGAAGGCGTTGAGGAATGTGATGTTGCTCTGGTCCCAGTTGCCGTAAACGGTGTACTGAGCGTTGCCAGCTGCGTTGATGACGCGATCAACCGAGAAACCGGTGAACGCTGCGGAAGCAGACGATGCCACGAGGGCTGCTGCACCAAAGATTGCAATGGACTTCATTTGAGAGAGGCCTTTCGAAAATAGGGAAGGGACGTTGAACCGACACACCCTTTTCCGACCTCTCCTAGACTGTCGAGAAAATGCACCAAGATCGCGATTGGTCAAATTTTGTTGGCAAAAAACGGCGTGAATAAAACGCTTGGGAATCGTTCAGAAATGTGTTGCAAGGTCATTCAGGTGCAAAAAAAGCGTCTCTGAAGCAAGTATTGATGCTTTTCTGACCGTTCCAACCAGTGAACTTGCATACTCCTCGCTGTCCATCCGCAGGATGCAGATGAGATCGCCGCTTGTTCGTCCGATGGCCTGCCATGAATCTGTGGACTGTCTGCCGATGGTGGCGAGTTGCGGGAGCGCGATCGCGCTGCCCTGACCGCTGGACAAACTCGCTCGGGGCGCTCTTGTTTCGTTGAAGAACACATCGACCGTACGCCCGACCCAGGCAGCATGAACGCGGCGCGATGTTTCGCTCTGGATCGCCAGCAGCCTGTTGTTTCGCATGCGCTTGACCGCATCTGGCACATCGTCGGCAAAGCGGTCGATTGCCACGGTGCCAGGCCTCGGCGAATACTTGAAAATGAAGTTGTTCTTGAAGGGCAGTTCGCGCACCAGAGAACAGGTTTGCTCAAAGTCCTCATCGGTCTCGGTCGGGAATCCCACGATGAAGTCGCCGGCGAGGCAGAGGTCTGGCACCACCGAAAGAGCGCGCTGGACGAAGTCGACGTACTCGCCGCGCGTGTAGCCGCGATTCATCAGTTTCAGGATGCGGTCGGAACCACTCTGGGCGGGTGCATGCAAGTACCTGCAAACTCGTGGACAGTCACGCATGACCTCAAGCACATCGTCACCGAAGTCCCGAGGGTAACTGGTCACAAATCGCAGTCGCAGGATCTCGGGAACCTCATCGTGGATGCGACGGAGCAACTGTGCAAAGGTCGTGACACGCGAACTCGCGGGAGCCGCGTTTCGAAACGCGGCGAGCCCCGGTCCCACCTGGGCTGCCTGCCGACCGTCGACCGTAAGGGCAAGCCCATGTTCGTATCGGTAATGGTTGACCGTCTGTCCAAGCAGGGTGACTTCAAGAGCGCCCGCATCGGCGAGTCGTCGACACTCCTCGACGATGTGATCGGGTGGCCGATGAACCTCGGCGCCTCGCGTTGCGGGTACCACGCAGTAGGTACAGAACTTGTTGCACCCGCGGGTTATCCGCACCTGGGCGCTGCGGCGCGCGCCGCCGATGGAGTGGTCGTCAAACGCGCGCGAAAGATCGAGCGATTCGAGGTTGTCCTCAGCCGCAGCGAGGGTGCTTGAGCGCCGACTTCGGTTGCCAGCCAGCGCAACTCGTCCATCCCGCGATGGCAACATCGAGTCTTCCGCGGACTGGGTTCGGAGCGCGTTGTCGATCAACTGCGGGAGGCGATCGAGTTCGGCAGGTCCGCACATCAGGTCGACTTGCGGGTGGCGGCGCAACAGGTCGATCCCATCGCGTTCCGCCATGCAGCCGATGACACCGAGCACGATCGTTTCGCCCGCAGCCTTGCGCTGACCGACGATCCCGATGCGGCTGTACGCCTTCTGTTCCGCCTGCTCGCGAACGGAGCATGTGTTGAACAGCACGACCCGAGCGTGCGCGGGGTCGTTCACGAAGCGGTAGCCGAGCGTGGTCAGTTGTCCCCGCACAAGCTCACTGTCGAGCTCGTTCATCTGGCAGCCGAATGTCTCGAGGAAGACTGGGTGCATGCGGTCGGGCAGGATAGTTTGCTGAAGCGCTTTCTCGCGCAACGACGGGGAAGTTGACGATGAAGTGTGGGTGCTGAGGGCTCGTCACGGCATCGCGCTGTCCTGCCTCTGCCTCGTGGTACTCGGGGTGGTGTTCGTTACGTCTGCCAGCCTTGATGTCGCACGAGGCGGTCAGACGACGTTGACGGGACTGCTGTTCGGCCGCGCCACCCTGTTTGCGGCGATTTCGATGGTGTGCCTCTGGATTGGGTCGCTCGTTCCTGTCGAGCGGATGCAGCACCTGCGAGGGGTCTGGAACCCCGTGTGGTGGATACTGCTTGCGAGCATTGGCGCGATCGTGCTGGTGCATGTGCCTGGGGTCGGCCGCGAGGTGAATGGTGCGAGCCGATGGATCGCCGTTGGTCCGATCATCTTCCAGCCAAGTGAGATCGCCAAGTGGGGAATGCCGCTGGTCATTGCCTGGTGGTGCTGCTTTCGCGGCGCGCAAGGGCTTTCGCGCTTCTGGAGTGGCTTCGTGCCACCAGTCACTTGCGTAGGTGCCATCGCGCTTGGGATCGCGGTGGAGGACCTCGGAACCGCGACGCTCGTGCTGCTTGTGTCGCTGATCGTGCTCGTCGCAGCCGGATGCCGCTGGTGGCACGCCGCGCTGCTGATGCCTGCTGCTGCGCTCGGGTTCGTGGCGCTCATCATCACCAGCCCGTACCGAGTGAACCGCATCCTCGCGTACCTCGATCCGTACGACGATGCGCGCGGCATCGGCTACCACATCATCCAGTCGATGGGCGCGATCTCTGGCGGTGGGCTGACTGGGCGCGGGCTGGGCAACAGTGTGCAGAAGTTCGGGTACTTACCCGAGGGAACGACGGACTTCATCTACGCGATCATCTGTGAGGAGACAGGACTGATCGGGGCGTTGCTTGTGGTCCTGCTGTACGCGGGGCTGCTGTGGTCGGGTTGGTGCATCGTCGGGGCAGTGCGGGATGCTGGTGATGGATCGATCGCTGCCGCTGATACGGCTGATGCCGCTGGGGGCGAGCGTCGCGCGCGGTTGAGTCCCTACTGCCAAATCGTGGGGCTGGGCGTGCTTGCGACGATTGGCTTCCAAGCGCTCATCAATATGTTGGTAGTGACTGGGCTCGCGCCGACCAAGGGCATCGCGTTGCCGCTGGTGTCGCGCGGCGGCACTGGGTGGATGCTGACATGCCTGTCGCTGGGGCTCCTGATGGCGATGGACCGCGCGATGCAGCGTGAGGACGAACGGATGGCAGGCGCGGTGAGCGCTCCCTCAGCGAGCGCGCCCGCAGCGAGCGCGTGAATCGCATGAGCGGTGCCGCGTTCGAACTCTCTCCCTCGATGCGCGCGGCGCCTGAGGCGAGCGGTCGCGGTGGCGCGCCAAGACCGCGGTCGATCGTCTTGGCAGGGGGCGGAACCGGCGGGCACATTTCGCCTGGACTGGCGATCGCCGAGCGGATTGGAGCTGCGGATCCCTCGGCGCGCGTGGTGTTCGCGTGTTCGACGCGCGAGGTTGATGCCAACATGCTGCGGGAGGCCGCCGCGCGCTTCATCCCGATCCGTGCGGAGCCGCTGAGCCTGAACCCGCGTCGCCTGCTTCGGTGCCTTCTTGGTTTGGTGCGGGCGAGGCGCGATGCGGATCGCCTGCTTCGGGAGTGCCGCCCCGATTGGGTCGTGTCGCTCGGCGGATATGTGACGCCGCCCGTGGTCGCCGCCGCGCGGCGGGCGGGGGTTCCAGTGCTGTTGGTGAACTTGGACGCGACCCCTGGGAAGGCGAACCGTCTGGTGGCGCGCCGCGCGACAAAGGTGGTGTCGGCAGTACCCGTGCCGTCGATGCCGCGGTTTGCGAGCGCCGTGATCGGTATGCCGCTGCGCCGGATCGCGATGGCACCTGCGTCGACGGAACTCTGCCGCGCCGAGCTTGGGCTCGACCTGCATGCGCCGGTGCTGCTCATCACGGGCGCATCGCAGGGGGCGCAGTCGCTGAACGACCTTGCATGCGAACTGGCGCGCTCCCATTCGGCGGCGTTCGCGGATTGGCAGGTGCTCCACTTGTGCGGTCCCTCGCCTGCGGGTGGTGTGACCCGCTATGAGCGCGCATGGCGCGAGGCTGGGATTCGCGCCGCGGTGATCCCGTTCCTGCATCGAATGGGTGTCGCTTGGGGTGCCGCGGAGTTGGCGGTGAGTCGCGCCGGGGCAAGTTCGGTGGCGGAGGCGCAGTGCAATCAGGTGCCAACGATCTTTGCGCCTTACCCGTATCACAAGGATCAGCACCAACGCGAGAACGCACTGCCGCTCGTCGAGGCCGGCGGTGCGCTTGTCGAGACGGACCAGATCGATCCGCAGCAGAATCTTGCGGGACTGGGCGCCCGCATCCTTGAATTGATGGCCGCGCCTGATCGCCGCGCACAGATGCGGCGTGTGTTGGCCGCACTGCCGCCGCCGTCGAGCGCCGAGCAAATCGCCGACTTTGTCCTGCGCGGAAGCGAGTTCCGCGGCAGCGTGCCTGATCGCGGCAACCCGCGCAGAGCGATGCTGGCGAGTTGGACATTGTCATAGCCTGACGGGGCGTGCCGAGCGATCGCTTCATCGTTCATGTTGATCTCGATGCGTTCTTCGCGAGCGTCGAGCAACTCGATGACGCGTCCTTTCGCGGTCGTCCTGTTCTTGTCGGCGGTCTTGGCGCACGAAGCGTGGTGGCTGCAGCCAGCTATGAGGCGCGCGCCTGCGGGTGTCGCTCGGCGATGCCGATGGCGGAGGCGCGGCGACGCTGTCCAAGTGCCGTCGTGCGACCCGTTCGAATGCGGCGGTATGTGGAACTGTCGCGGCGGTTCATGGACACGCTGCGCTCGTTCTCGCCGTCCGTCGAGGCACTGTCGCTTGATGAGGCGTTCGTGGATCTGACGGGGACGGAGCGATTGCACGGTGATCCATCCCAAACCGTGCGGCTGCTGGTGGACCGTGTGTTTGCGGCAACGGGATTGCATTGCTCTGCGGGGTTGGCGCAGAGCAAGTTCGTGGCGAAGATCGCCTCGGATCTCCGAAAGCCGCGTGGCCTCGTCATCGTGCGCGCCGAGGGGCTGCTTGCGTTCCTTGCGCCGCTCGAGATCGGGCGACTGTGGGGGGTCGGACCCGTTGCAGAGGAGCGCTTTCGTCGGCTTGGTTACCTGACATTCGGTCATCTGCAATCGGCGTCGCGCGACCGTGTGCGTGCCGATCTCGGTTCCGCGGGGGAGCATGCGTGGCTGCTTGCCCAAGGGATCGATGATCGACCCGTGGAAGGCGACCGCGAACGAAAGAGCATCGGACACGAGGAGACCTTCGGTGAGGACATCGACGACCCGCGGCAATTGCGGGAGATACTGCTACGGCAGGTGGAAAGCGTGAGCTGGCAGATGCGTTCACGCGGGTTCGCGGCGCGCACCGTGACGCTGAAGGTCCGGCGCCCGGATTTCACGACACTGACGCGGCAGGCATCGGCTGATGCGGTCACGGACTCGACTGCCGCCGTGTGGCGGATGGCCAGCGCGCTGCTGGATGCTTGGTGCAAGTCGGAGTGGTCCGCCGTGCGGTTGCTGGGGGTTTCGCTCTCCAACTTTGGTCAAGCCGCAGAAGGGCAGGGACTGTTTCCCGACCCTGAAGCGGCGCGCGAGCGTCGGCTCGATGCCGCGACGGATGCGCTGAGGCGCCGCTTCGGGGACTCGTGCATTCGTCGGGCAGGCGGCGCGCAGTAGGCGGAGCGATTGGGGCGCGAGTCGCGCGCACAGGGCTATCCTCTTTGTCGTGACCATCCTTGCCGATCAGGTGACCGATGCCTGGGCGTTCTTCGTCGGCACGCTGCATCCTGCTGTGCTGCACTTTCCGCTGGCGCTCACGGTGCTCGCTGCTGCGGCGGAGGTGTGGAGCGCGGTCCGTGGGCGTGCAGCGCCGTCGCCGTTCGCGTTCACCTGCATCTGGATTGCGGCGCTGAGCGGCGTGATGGCGTGCGTGACCGGTTGGATGAACGCCGACTCGTACAGCGATGGTGGCATGGACCTGTTCTTGCACCGTTGGATCGCAATCAGCGGCACCGCTGCGCTGTTTGCCCTCTGGGTGACTGGCGGCGCCCTTCGCTCAACCGTGCGTTCGAAGGGTGGTGCTTCATCGTCCGTCATCGCTGCATGGCGATTGGCGCTTGTGGCTGTCGCGTTTGGGATCGGAGGGGCAGGGCACCTTGGCGGAGAACTGGTTCATGGCGATGGAGCCGTGCCAGAGGCTTTCTTTCGGGCGCTCGAGGCGACCGAGCAGGCAAAGCGAGATCGCGCGGCAAACGAAGCGCGTGAAGCACTCGGCATCGTGAGTCCTCCGCCTCAGCCTCCGCCGCAATCAGCGCCCGCGCCCGCGCCCGCGCCCGCGCCTCCGCCCGCGCCACCGCCAGCGCCAACGCCCGCACCAGCGCCTGCGCCAACGCCCGCGCCAGCGCAGCAGCCAATCGCCGTGGCTCGGATCGACTTCAAGACGCAGGTGTTGCCGATCCTTGCGTCGCGATGCTTTGAGTGTCACGGCAACGGAAAACGCAAGGCAGGAGTCCAGCTTGATGATGTCTCGGCAATGCTTCGCCAACGAAAGGACCGTTGGATCGTGAAGCCTGGTGCCCCCGACGAGAGCGCGATTGTCCGCAGCATGGAACTGCCGATCGATGACGAAGATGCGATGCCGCCGGAGGGCGAGCGCGTCTCGAAGGCGGACATCGCCGTGGTTCGCGCATGGATCGCGCAGGGCGCAACTGAGGGCGTAGCCGCGCCCGCGGCAGCGCCTCCGCCCGCGCCTCCGCCCGCGCCAGAGCCTGCGAACTCCTCCGAGCCAGTTCCCTAGTCGCGCTCCCACTCGGCGAATGTCGCCGCAAGTTCGCGCGCGCAACCACCCGATTGATGACCATCGATGGTTCCCAGCGGAGGGAACCCTGCTGCATCAGCCGCTCGCCATTCGTAATCGCGCGTTGCGATCCAAGCGCCAAGGGCGATGACCGCGGGATCACCGCCTGAGGCAGTGAATTGCATTGGCGCTAGGCACCACGGACGGAGTTGCTCGCGGATGCGCCGCCAAAGTGCGCGATCTCGCTCTCCCGCATCGGTGCAAAGCGCCGCACGAGCGATGTGGTCGGCCTGCCAGAACCTTCCCGACGCAGCAGCGCGCAGGCAGGCAGCGCGCCGCTCCCAATGCGGCAGTGCAGCAGCTTCGGTCAGGTGCATCGTTTCCAAGAGCATGAGGATCGAGTCAGACGCGCCCGCGACGGTCATCGACTCCGCGAGACAGCCGTACTCGTTCAGCATCAAGCCTGATACATCCCCGCCCCCTGATACATCCTCGCCGCTCAGTTCGCGGTCGTTTGCGGTCTCCTGCGCAAGCAGCATTCGCACCCGCTGCAGAGCACTCGCGAGCACTTCGCAGTCGCCCAGCATGCCCGCGTACCAAGCGCGGGCACTGCACTGCGCCAACATCGTGGCCGTGTCCGTGTGAGCGCTCGAATCATCGAGCGGCGGACGAGGCAGCGAAGACACATCCCAGGCGGTCTGAACCTGCTGGAGCACATCAATCGCAGCCACCCACGCTGTGCTGCGATCAGCGGCAACCTTGGGCGGTCCGCCGAATTGGTGGATATCGCACCGCCAGGCCTCGCGCCCGTCGGCGAGACAACGAATGGTCCTTGGCACGAGTGGCAACGGTGGCAGCGCGTGTGCAGCCCCTCGCGCTGCCGGCACAAAGTCGATTTCCAGGACACTGCCATCTTCGACGAGCGGCACATCCGTCGATGGTCGCAGCGTGAGCCGTGTCAACGCTGAGTCGCGCGGTGTGATCGCAAAGCCTGCCGTCCTGTTTGCCGCGCAAGAACGAAGCGCCACTTGCAGGCGCCATGCCGAGCATGCCGAGCATGCCGAGCATGCCGCTGCGCCATCGGTCGTCACGCCAGCGTTGCCGTTCCCAATCGGAATCCACCGCGCGCGCCGCCCGATGTGGAGCCCAGGTTGCAGAACGACCTCCCGCGTCCACCATGCGGCACGCAGCGTGTCGAGGGGGTCGTAGACATCGCCAAGATGGATGAACTGGGCAGGCTCATTAGGCCACGGCTGCGTCAGATGCGCCGAACTGCCCTCGACGCGAACGCTCATCGAGTGCACGCTGCAAGAGACGATCGTGCGGTCGGCAGGAAGCGGAAAGTTGCCACCTCGCTGACCGAGGCAGGGACTGCACCAATCCGAGCGGACTTCGAAGCCATCGGCTGCGACACGCCCGCTCCAGGCGATGGTCATTCCACACTCGCTCGCCGCGCCATCCGTTGTTCGTGAACGCCAACAGAGTTCAAGCGGTCCGCTCGATTGCTTGAGCGCCTCCAAGGCAAGGACCATCTCGGCCGGGACCGAGCCCTCTTGACCCGCCGCTGTCGCCGCGCCGTAACAGTCGTCGAGCAGCGCGAGCCATTGACGCGGCGGATCGCCGCGCATGAGTTGCTGGACCAGAATCGGGGCTGCGAGCGATGCGTCGACAGCCATCTTTCGACGAACGAGCAGCATGTGGTCGGAAGCCGCGAAGGAGTCTTGCAGACTCCCTGCGGTCGCACGAAACGACTCGATGATCCGCGGGTCGATCAAGTCGACTGCGTCGTCGCGAGTGACTCCCGAGGCGATGGACAGCGGCAAGCCGCACATCGGCGATCCCGCGAGCACGACAGCCAACATCGGAGCGCACGCTGCGGGCAGGGCCAGCCCCCTCGTCAACCGTGACAGGGGCCAGCCCGCCCGAGCCAAGCCAGTCAACCATCCCGCCGATCCTGGCGGGTGGCGACCGCATGTGTGTTCGTGCTGCCGATGGCGCATGACTTCGCTCTCGTCTTTGCTTGCTCGTTTGATGTTCACTCGCATGGCAGCACGGGGGGACGCTCACTGGATCTGAAGTGTGAGGGTCGCCGACGCGGATGCACTCGCCGCCCCGTTCGCATCCACAGCTGCCGCGGCGGCAACGGCTGCCGCTCCCGACCACTGAGCATTCACTGGAAGGTTTGTCAGTGCGCAGTAGGTGCGGTCAGGCTTCACGGAAAACGCGAGTATCCCGACGGCACTTCCGTTGCCCTTCACTTGCCAACTGCCCTCTGCCGAAAGGCTGCCTTCGATCGAAGCGTTGGTGATCGGCAGCGGCAACCCAATGTTGCCCTCGATCAGGGTGTGCCGTTCGCTTGAGTTGAACTGCGCCGATGCATGAATGGCGGTCGAGTCGAGCGTTGCCTTTGCTTCCCCGCGGCTCGACGCACTGCCGGTGCAGGTGCCGCCGGCAGTTGAAGAGCACCCTTGCCGAGCCGAGCAGGAGACGCCGATGCTGACGCTGCCGCCACCTGTCGCGGCAAGCAGGCACAGTCGCGGGCACGCTGGCAACGAGCCCATCCAGCGTTCATTGAATCCCCCAGCGAAACTCGCGAATCCAGTGTCCGTGCGGGTACCGGCGTGCCAGAAGGTGCTCTGACCGTGCAAGGCCACGGTTGCCGATGCGCCTGCGGGCTCTGCAAATCTGCACTGCGACCAACGCCAAGTGACAAACTGCTCGCTCGTCCGCCCAGAGACTTGCTGAATCGTCGGCGGATTCATCAGTGGCGCACGAGGATCTCGAAACCACTCGCCGGGCCCGCACTGGCAGAGCTGCGAGATGGGATCTTCGGTCTCACTCGGCGGTTTGCCGCAGAGCCACTCAAGGCCAGGGCAGGGCGGTGCCGTCGGACCGTCCTTGAGCGGGACCGCAGCGCTCGGCAGTGCCACTGTTCCACACACGAACAACAGCGCAACTCGCGCCCACCAGCTCGGCAGGCCACGGCCCGAAGCGGCGCCCTCACGACCTGCTCCGCACACCAGGACACATCCATCGGCGGTTTGATTGAAAAACATGGTTACACATCCCCCCCAAAATGGCGACCAAGTCGCCCGAAAAGCCGAACGCGGCGCTTCGCGGCAGCCCCCCGACTGATGACCGCCGACACGCCGCAAGCAACCTAGGTCACCGCGGCTCGTCCTTCACCAAATCAGCCCGAAATTCTCGCGGGGCGCCATGCGCCATCATGCGGCGGCAAGCGCCATCATGCGGCGCGACTCGCTCAGCCCTTGGGTATCTGCATCGTTTCCTTCGAGGAAACGCTTGCAGAGCGATCGCCTGCCGGCAGGGCAGATGTCGGTGGGGTGATCGACGAACTCGAGGAACTGCCCGAGTTGTTGACATCGGTTTCGATTCCAGCGAGCCCCTTCTTGAACTCGACAATCGTCTTGCCGACGGAACGACCGAGTTCGGGGAGGCGTCGGCCGAAGATCAACAGCCCCAGGACAAGCAGGATGGCAAGTTCCCATCCCGAGAATCCCCAAGCGAGCAAGAATGGCTGAGCGGTGATCATGGCGTTTGCCTCCTTCTGCCGATGATAGCGCAGTCGGGACGAATTCACGCACAAACCACCGATACCATTTCCCCATGCACGGACGCATCCAACACTCATCGCTTCTCGCCACGATCGCTCTCGCCCTTCTCGCTGGCTGCGAGACGGCGCCGCCACCCGCACCGACCGCAGACTTCGCCCGACCGCTCGCTCCTGGCGAGTGTGCGCTGCGAAAGCTCGGCCCCGAGGAACCGTGGCCCGATCTCACCAAGGCGTGGGATTCGCGTGACGCCTACCTCACGGAAGC
This sequence comes from Planctomycetota bacterium, assembly GCA_009926625.1. Classification (GTDB taxonomy): domain Bacteria; phylum Planctomycetota; class Phycisphaerae; order Phycisphaerales; family SM1A02; genus F1-60-MAGs104. Next base: position 13,773 of record RFON01000018.1, on the reverse strand, counting down.
GCTGATGCAGAGCCAGACATGGTTCCAAGCGCCATCGAGCCGCACGCGGTTCCCGCAGATGTTCCCATTCCCTGAAGTGGCGTCCTGGGATCAGGCCTCCGCAAGCATCGTCGCGTTCCAGCAGGTACTCGTCGACAGCGCGAGCGCGGATGCGTTCTCCGCAGCACTGAAGCAGATGTTCGACTGCTACCAGACCAAAGGATGGAACGGCAAGGGCGGCGTGCTCTTCACTGGTTACTTCGCACCAGAGTTCCGCGCGAGCCTGACCCGACAGCCTGGCTTCGACTTCCCCGTGTACCGACGACCGAAGGAACTGGAGACCGATCCGGTCACCGGCAAGTCGCTCGGGCGGCGCGTGTCGGAGAGCTCGGTGGTGCCTTGGCCTGACCGCGCCGAGATCGAATCGAGCGGCATGCTGAAGGGACTCGAACTTGCCTGGTTCCCGACCGCGCTCGATGCGTACATCGTGCAGATCAACGGCAGCGCGAAACTGACGCTGACCGACGGACGCATCATCTTCATCGGCTACGCAGGTGCGACCGACGGCGAGTATGTGGGACTCGGCACGAGCCTCATGAAGGCGGGACTGATCCCGGCGGACCAACTCAGTCTCACCGCGGTTCGGCGTCTCTATGAGAAGGACCCGACCACGGTCGAGCGCTACATGAACATGAACAACCGCTTCGTGTTCTTCCAGGAGTACGACGGCAAGACATGGCCCGCGGGCAGCCTCGGCGTCAAGGTCACCGATCAGGCATCGCTCGCAACGGACAAGAGCGTGTATCCACCTGGCGGCATCACATTTGTCGACACGATGGGGGCAACCTACGGCTCGTCCAAGTCGGTCTTCAAGCGATTCATGCTTGATCAAGACACCGGCGGTGCAATCCGCGCACCAGGCCGCGCCGACATCTTCATGGGAATCGGACCAAGCGCGGAAATCCTCGCGGGCGGACAGTACGCGGAAGGAACGGTCTACTACTTCTTCCTGAAGCCCGAGTACGTTTCGCAGTACCCGCTGCCGCCCAAGGCGCCCGCCAATTCACCAGCGGCGACCAAGAAGCCCGCTCGCCGCGCTCAGTAATCGCGGCGGACGAACACCACCGTCGCAAGCAGCAGAATTCCCGCTTCGAACGCAGCGCTCGTTCCAAGCACCCAAACGATCGAGCGAGATCGCTCCTCGTCCTTGAGCGCACGCTCGTACTCGCCGCGCTTCACGCGCCGCGGTCCGAACGCGCGCTGCGGGCCTCGCTCGGAGTCGGGGTCGCGGGTCGGCATCGAGGCGGACGCGAGCAGCCATCGGTCCAGCAGTTCGAGCGTGTCGCCCGTCTTTGGCACGAAGGTCTTGATTCCGTGGAACCAGAAGAACGCGCGGTCCCAGTCGACGCGGTTGTCCTTCGCCCGCTGCAAATCCGTGCGCAGCGTTTCCAACTCTTCCTCGTCGAGCGGTTCGGAACCGTCCTTCGTCACGCCAGCAACCAGTTCCCGCTCGATCGCGGCGGTCTCAAGGGTGTTGGCGATGCGACCCGCGACCACGATCGACTCCGAGAGGTTCACCGAGAAGATGACCGTCCAGGCAAGCAGCGTCAGGATCAGCGAGGCAACCGAGGACTTCGTCAGCATCCCTGCGAGCGCGCAGATGCAGTAGAGCAAACTGTAGAAGAAGGTGACGATCGGCACGGCGAGGAAGAGCCCCCATTCCCACACGCCGCCGCGAAGCCCGATCGCCGCGAAACTCGCGAGGGAAAAGACACTCACCTGCAGCGCAGCGAACAGCAGCCCGCTTGCGTACTTCGTGAGGAACAGCCGAGCGCGCCCGATCGGCTTGGCCAGCAGCAGGTCGATCGACCCTGGCGCGACAAGGTCAGGAATGATGCCGCAGGTCGTCACGAGCGCAAGCAGGGTGGCGATCAGCCCCAGCCACCAGTCGACGCCGAGCGTGACGAACAGCGACTTGTAGAACGTCTCGGGTGAAGTGGTGTTGCTATTGAAGAAGGGGCTGTCGAAAGTCCATCCGAGAAAGCTGATGCCTTGCTCGTTGATGCCGAGCGTCGCGAACAGCGCCACCACCAGGACATTGATCACGAGCGCGAGCCAGAACAGCCGCCGCGCACTGAGTTCGCGGTAGGCGCTGAGGAAGATCGCTGCGGTTTGCGTCATCGTGCTGCACCCGGCTTCAGGATGAGCCCCGTCGAAGGGTCGGTGACGGCGCGGAGGAAGAGATCCTCAAGGGACTCCCGAACCGTCTGCACCGAAATCACGATCCGCCCTTCCGCGCGAAGCCGGTCGAGCAGCGGCTGCGCACCGTGCGCGTCCAGCCCGAGGAACAGCAGCCGCGTCGCGGCTCCCGTGATGCCGACGCTCTGCAGCATGCCGCTTGGAATGCGTTCCACGCGCGTGTCCGTGCCACACCACTCGGGCACATCGCCAGCGATCACGATCTCGTAGCGGCGACTCGATGCGGTCAACTCTTCGATCGTGCCCTGCGCGGCAAGCCGACCCTGCACCAAGATCCCCACTCGGTCGCAAATCCCCTCGACCTCCGAGAGCAAATGCGAGTTCAACAACACCGTTCGTCCCTCGGAGCGCATCTCCACGAGGAGGTCGCGAATCTCACGCCGACCGACAGGATCGACGCCATCGGTCGGTTCGTCGAGCACGACGAGCCGAGGGTCGTTCACGAGCGCTGCCGCGAGCCCCGCGCGCTGCTTCATGCCCTTCGAATAGGAGCCAAGCTTGCGGTCCATCCAGGATCCGAGCCCAACCCGCTCGAGCAGTTCGGCAGCGCGACGCTTTCGCGTGGGACGGTCGACCTTCGACATGGCTCCGCTGAACTCCACCGCCTGACGGCCGGTCAGGAAGGGCGGGAATCGGTGGTGTTCGGGCAGGTAGCCGATGCTCTCGAGCGCGGCGGAGGATCCCACGGGCTGCCCGAGCACCGAGCCACGCGCTTCATCAGCGCGAACGAGCGTCATGAGGACCTTCACGAGCGTGCTCTTGCCAGCGCCATTCGGTCCGAGCAGACCGAAGATCTCGCCGTGAGCGACATGCAGCGCAACGCCCTGCAGCGCACGAATCCGTCGCCCGTAGGTCTTGCGAACGCCGTCGACATCAACGGCGAGCGCGCCGCCAACCACGGCGTTGTTCATGCGCCGCCCGTAACGGCCGGCGGGGGAGCGGACTGCCGCGCGGCTGCCGCCGCAAGGTCACGCCCGCGGTCGCGTGCCGCGCGAAGCGCGTTGTGCATCATGGACTGGAACCCATGGGACTCGAACACCGCCACCGCTGCGCTGGTGGTCCCCCCTTGGCTTGTCACCATGCCGCGCAACTCCGCAGGATTGCGGTCGCCGCGCGCAAGCAGCGTGGAAGCTCCGAGCAGCGACTGGCGTACGAGGCGGTCCGCGGTCGGGCGGTCAAAGCCCAATCGCATGGCGCTCTCGATCATCGACTCCGCGAGGAGGAACAGATACGCGGGGCCTGATCCGCTCGTCGCGGTCGCCGCATCAAACAGGTGCTCTGGGATCTCCACTGTGGAGCCGATGGACCCAAGCACGCGGAGTGCTCGAGCACGGTTCGCATCGGAACACTCCTTGACCGCGGCATATGTCGTGACGGCGAGCCCGACCTGCGCGGCCACATTCGGCATGCAGCGAACCGTGTGGGTGCCCGCGCCGAAGGCCTCGCTCATGCGGGTCGTGGATACGCCAGCCATCACGGATATCACCAGCGTGCCTGGCTTGAGGAGCCCGACCGCGAGCGCCACCTCAGGAAACGACTGCGGCTTCACCGCGAGCACAACGATGTCCGCATCCGCGGCGCGTGCGAGGTCTGTCGTGGCCGCGCAACCGATCTGCTCCGCGCGTTCGCGCGCAGCTGGATCTGGATCGATGATCGTGACTTGGCGCGCAGTGAGCACCGAGGCGCGGACGCATCCCGTCACCAGTGCGCTTCCCATGCTGCCGAAACCAACCACCACAACTGTTTCAGCCATGCGTGAACAATAGCATGGGTGCTACCATCGGAGAATGACCCACAGCACGATTGGGTCGGTCGCGCTGCTCGATTTTGAGCAACCCGTGGCCGAGGTGGAACGGCAGATTGCAGCACTCGAGGCGGCGGGAGAAGCTGCGTCGGATGAGATGGCGACGCTTCGCGCTGCGCACGCCACCCTGCTCGAGAGAACCTACCGCGACCTCACCCCATGGCAGACGGTCCGCGTGGCTCGGCATCCGGCTCGCCCGCAGACGCTCGACTATGTCGACCTGATTTGCCGCGATTTCTGTCCTTTGCATGGCGATCGGCGGTACGCAGATGATCCTGCCATGGTCACGGGTTTTGCGCGGCTCGGACCGTTCAAGGTGCTGCTTGTCGGGCATCAGAAGGGGCGCACGACCCCAGAGCGCATCGCGTGCAGGTTCGGCTGCGCGAACCCTGAGGGTTATCGAAAGGCGCTCCTGAAAATGCGCCTCGCGGAAAAGTTCCGCCTGCCGATCGTGACTCTTGTCGATACGCCCGGGGCGTACCCCGGCATCGACAGCGAGCAGCGCGGACAGGCGGAGGCGATCGCGGTCAACCTGCGCGAGATGAGCCGTCTGCGCACGCCGATCGTGTCGATCGTCATCGGCGAGGGCGGGTCGGGCGGCGCGCTCGGCATTGCCGTCGCGGATCGCGTTGCGATGTTGGAAAACGCCTGGTACTCGGTGATCTCGCCTGAGGGGTGCGCTGCGATCCTCTGGAAGGAGGCGAACGAAAGCACCAATCCACAGGCTGCAAGGGCGTTGGCGCTGACGGCGAGGGACAATCTTGCGAACGGCCTTGTGGACGCGGTCATCCGCGAACCTGTCGGGGGCGCGCACCGCGATCCCCGCGCCGCTTCGCAGGCGGTGCAGGCATGGATCGTGGAGCAGTTGACGCAACTGACGAGGATCGATGTCGAGACGCTGCTCGCGCAGCGGTACGACAAGTTTCGTCGCATCGGTGCGCCGCGCTGACGGCGACGCGCTTCGAAGCGCGTGTCGTCGCCTGTTGGCAACGCGTTGACTTTTCGGCCAGATTTCATTAGAATGTCGGAGCTGCGGATTGTGCCCAGTCCCAGGGCTGCCGCAACCGACTCAGGAGGATTCCCGCGTGGCAGCAAAGAAGAAGGTCGCATCGCGTTCGTCGCCAAAGGGGCGCTCCGCAGCCGAGCACGCAAGAGCCGAGCGGGACAAGGGCAAGGGGGGCAAGAAGGAGTCAACGAACGATTCCCGCAAGGGCGCGCCCAAGGCGTCCGCGACCGCGAAGCCGATGCCCACACTCATCGCGAAGAAGCAGTTGCCCCCGACTGCTCCGCAGCTGACCAAACTGCCTCCACCGAAGAAGGTGTACGAGATGCCCGAGAGCATCGTGGGCCCGCCGCCCCCGCCGCCGAAGCGGTCCAAGGGCGCGCCGCCACCTGTCATCGCCAAGCAGCGCCCGAAGGCGAAGCCAACGCGCACGGGTGAGAAGCCGAAGGAGACGCGCAAGAAGATCGACTTCGCCAACGCGCGGTCCGTTGCGGAAGCGGCCGTCCAAGCAGCCACCACGCAGAAGGCACCTGCGGGCTTTGTCATCATCAATGGTCGCCGCGTGCGCGTTCTCTCGATGAAGGGCATCAAGGTTGCCAAGCGCAAGCCGGCACCGAAGGCAGTGCCGGCGGCGGATCAGGAACCCGCGCCGCTGAAACTGGGAAAGACGAAACTCTCGGCGCGTGATCTCGAGCGCTACCACGACACGCTGCTGCGGCTGCGCACCGAACTCGTTGGACGCGTCGATGACACTGAACGCGAAGCGCTCAAGAGCAGTGACGGCGGACTTTCCACGATGCCGCTGCACATGGCGGACATCGGTACGGACACCTTCGAGCAGGGCTTCGCCCTGGAGTTCGCGCAGCACGACCGAGAGATCGTGCGTGAAGTGGATGACGCGCTTGCTCGCATCAAGGATCTCACCTACGGACTTTGCCTAATGACGGGCAAGCCCATTCCCAAGGCGCGACTCGATGCGAAGCCATGGGCGAAGTACACCGTCGAGTCCGAGCGGATCGTGGAGAAGAGCAGAGGTCTTGTGTGAACGCCGACGGCCCTGCGTGGCGCTCGCCGCGCGCGTGGGCCGTGCTGCTCCTTGTCTGGGCGCTTGCGCTCGGGGCGGATCTGTGGAGCAAGCACGCGGCCTTCGCGACCGTTGCAGGCGATCCAGTCATCCTTGAGCCGCGGGAGGTCGTCGCCGATCCCTCCTACCGCTTGCCATGGCACAGCGGTGTCCAAGTCATTTCTCCTGACCTGCTTGACTTTCACCTCGTAGTCAACCACGGTGCCGTCTTCGGCATTGGGCAGAACGCACGCGGCGTCTTCATCGTTCTGACCGTCGTGGCGGTGACCGTGGGGCTGTGCCTGTTCGCGTTCCGCACGCGCGCGCGTTCGACCTGGTCGCACATTGCGCTCGGGCTTGTCCTCGCCGGCGGCATCGGCAATCTGTACGACCGCATCACATTCGGCGCCGTGCGTGACTTCCTGCACATGCTGCCGCGCCGCGACCTGCCGTTCAACCTCGCATGGCCCGGCGGCACGCGCGAGGTCTTTCCCTGGGTCTTCAACATTGCCGACGCGGTGCTCTTGCTCGGCATGGCGATCCTGATCCTGCAGTCGATGCGCGCCGACACCGCGGCGCGTCGGCAGGAAAAGGCCGCGCAGTCCGCACCTGCTCAGCCCTGAACCTGCGGCGCAGGCTGCAAGTGCTCCTGCATCAACTGCTGCGGAAGTGCATCGAGTTGCAGCGCATCCTCGACGCGGAATGGCGCGCTCCATGTTCGGCGGATCGACCGACAGAACCCGCCCGTTTCGAGCGAGCGACCGAGGTCCCGCGCGAGGCTCCGCACATAGAAGCCCTTGTCGCAGTGGATCCGAACCGTCAGGAGCGGCCACTCCCAGGCGACGACATCGATGGCATGCACCCGCACCGCGCGCGCCTGCGGCTGCACGGATCCCGCATCGCCCCCCGCGCGCACCTCGCGCCGCGCCAAGTCGTACGCGCGTCGGCCGGCGATCTTCACGGCGCTGAACGCAGGCGGTGCCTGCATGACTTCGCCGACGAACGATTGCAGCGCGCGCTCGACATGCGCGCGCTCCGGCGGCGTGGCCACATCAACGACATCCAGTGCCCCCTCGCTGTCATCCGTTGCCGTGAACGCCGACAGATCCATGGTGCTCTCGTATCGCTTGTCACCAGCCATCCAATGACTCAGTTGCTTGGTGCATGACCCAATCCCGATCACGAGCAGCCCGCTCGCGAGCGGATCAAGTGTTCCAGCATGACCGCAGCGCGCACCACCCGCGGAGCGTCGCACGCGTTCCACGACACGCATGCTCGTGGGACCGACGGGTTTGTCAACGAGCAAGATGCCATGGAGATCCGCTGCGTGTGAACCGCCCTGCATCGTTCGTCCTGTAGACTATCGACCGAAAGAGGACAGGTGTCCGAGCGGTTGAAGGAGCAGCATTGGAAATGCTGTATACGGGTAACCGTATCGTGGGTTCGAATCCCACCCTGTCCGTTCCTCATTCACCAGCATGCGACGCAGCCGTACTCCGACCGACTGTTCCTCGCCACGCTGCGGATTGCGACGAGTACAAAATCCGCGCGTAGCGGGGCGCGTTCAGGAGGGCACTCGCGGCGTTCTCGGAGAACGGAGGCTAGCGTCTTGTTCATGGACGGACGCATCCGATGCTGAGCGAGTTGTCGGGGCTCGGCACCAATATGGCGCGGCCCAAGAGGCTTTGACACGGATACAAAGCAGATCGCAGGGTCTGGGGAGACCGCGCGAGTCGGGAATCGGGCTGGCGGGATTTGAACCCACGACCTTTTGACCCCCAGTCAAACGCGCTACCAAGCTGCGCTACAACCCGAGTTGAACCACCGAGTGTAGCGGGTCGCGCGAGTCGCCGCGGCGCGTCCCGCAGCGATGCAACGCGCGTTCAACTGCTTGGGAATGGGCTGATTGCCGATATAGTTGATGGATGCGGACCTCGTTCCTGCCGTTCTGCCGCCCCTCGATCAGCGAGGAGGACATCGCTGCGGTCGGCGATGTGCTCCGCAGCGGCTGGATCACCACCGGACCGAAGGTGGCGGAACTGGAAGCGTTGGTTGCCCAGCGAACAGGGGCCGCCGAGGCGATTGCAGCCACCTCTGGCACGGCGCTCATGCAACTGGCACTCGAGGCGATGGGGATCGGTCCAGGGGATGAGGTGGTTGGACCATCGTTGACATGGGTCTCGACGCCGAATCTGGTGGAACTCCGTGGCGCGACAAATGTGTTCGTGGATGTCGACCCCGAGACACTGCTCGTAGGGGCTGATGCGATCGACGCAGCGATCACCCCGCGCACGAGGCTGGTGATCCCCGTGCATTACGCGGGGGCACCCGTCGATCTGGACGCGGTGCGCACGGTGTGCAGGAGGCGGGGCGTTCCCATCCTTGAAGATGCCGCGCACGCCATCGGCACGCAGTACCGCGGCGTGGAAGTTGGCGGCGTCGATACGGCGATCTTCTCGCTGCATCCGATCAAGAACATCACGTCGGGCGAGGGCGGGGTACTGACCACGAACGACCGCGCGCTCGCCGCGCGCGTCCGCGGGCTGCGGTTCCACGGGCTCGCGGTCGATGCGCACGATCGCGCGCAGCAGGGGCGTTCACCGCAGGCGCAGGTGCAGTCGCCCGGCTACAAGCAGAACATGGCCGACATGAACGCGGTCCTTGCGGTGCGGCAGATGTCGCGGCTCGACGCGTTCATCGCGCGGCGCGAGGCGATCGCGGCGCAGTATCGGCGGCTGCTCGCCGAGGTGGAGGGCATCAACCTGCTTGCCGATCCTGCTTGGCCGCACCGTCACGCGCGGCACTTGATCGTGGTGCGAGTGGACGAGGCGCGCTGCGGCGTCGATCGGGCTGCGCTCATGGATGGTCTGAAGGCGCGCAACATCGGAACGGGGATCCACTTTCTCGCGGCGCACACGCACACTTGGTACCGTGAAAATCGCCCGTACTGGACGGGGCGTCTGCCTGTGACGGAGTGGAACTCAGCGCGCATCTGCACGCTGCCGTGCTTCCCCGACATGCGTGAGCCGGATGTGCGCGATGTGGTCGATGCAATCAAGGATGTGCTGGCGGGCGCGCGCAGCGTTGTGGTTGGGGGGCGTTCATGAGCGCCGCCTCGGTGACGGTGGTGATTCCCGTTTTCAACGAACGGGAGAACATCGCCGAACTGGTGGACCGCACGATTGCCGCATGCCGTTCGCTTGATCGCCCTTGGGAAGTGATCTTCGTCGACGACGGCAGCCGTGATGGTTCGACGGAGATGCTCGTGCAGACGGCGGCCGCGCACGCGGGCAGCGTGAAGGCGCTGCTGCTGAACCGCAACTACGGGCAGCACAACGCGATCCTCTGTGGTTTCGGCGCGGCACAGGGCGACATCCTCGTGACGCTCGATGCGGATCTCCAGAATCCCCCCGAGGAGATTCCCGCGCTCGTGCGCAAGATCGACGAAGGGTTCGATGTCGTCGGGTCCGTGCGGCAGGATCGCCAGGATGCGCTTTTCCGCAAGGTCTTCAGCGGCGTGATCAACCTGATGGTGCGGCGCACGACGGGCGTGCGGCTGCACGATTACGGCTGCATGCTGCGTGCCTATCGCCGCCGCGTGGTGGAGGCGATGCTCAGTTGCCGCGAGCGGCACACATTCATTCCCGTACTGGCGAACCTCTTTGCGCGGCGCGTCACCGAAATCCCCGTCGGGCACTCGGAACGCGCGCGCGGCACCAGCAAGTACACGCTGCTGAAGCTGGTCAACCTGCAGTTCGACCTGCTGACCTGCATGACGACCGCTCCGCTTCGCCTGCTGTCGTGGCTCGGCGTGGCGGTGTCGATGCTGGCAATCGGATTCGGCGCCCTGCTGCTCGTGCTGCGCTTCATCTACGGTGCAGAGTGGGCGGGGCAGGGTGTTTTCACGCTGTTTGCCGTTGCGTTCTTCTTCATCGGTGCGCAGTTCGTCGCGCTGGGGTTGATGGGTGAGTACATCGGTCGCATCCACGCGGATGTGCGTGAGCGCCCGCGATACATCATTGACCGCGTGGTGGGCGAAACGCTCGGCGAAACCTCTGTCGCGGCGGTCGACTCGGTGTCGGTCGCGCGCGGGGTGGGACGCGATCGTCCGCAGGTTCGGAACTGAGGGGCGCAACGCCTCGGAAGGAGCGCATGATGCGGACAGTCGTTCTGGCGTACCACGAAATCGGCGCGGCAGCGCTTCGGCAAGCGATCGCGAGCGGGCTGCAGGTCGTGGCTGTCTTCACTCACCGCGACGATCCGAAGGAGGGCGGCTGGTATGCAAGCGTCGCGCGGCTGGCTGCCGAACACGGCATCCCCGTGCATGCGCCGGCGCGGATCGATCATCCGATCTGGGTGGAGCGAATCCGCGCCCTGCAACCAGAACTGCTGCTCTCCTTCCATTACCGAAACATGGTGGGACCTGCGGTGCGAGCGCTCTTTCCGAAGGGATGCATCAATCTCCATTCGGCACTGCTGCCGAAGTACCGCGGTCGCTGTCCGATCAACTGGGTGCTCGTACATGGCGAGCGCGAGACCGGCGTGACGCTGCACCACATGGTGGACAAGGCGGATGCCGGCGACATCATCGCGCAGCGTTCGATTGCCATCGGGCCCGACGAGACGGCATGGGAGTTGACACAGCGCATCTGCACGGAGTCTGCGCAGCTCTTGGCGGAGACGATTCCGCTGCTTGTCGCGGGCACGGCGCCGCGGCGCGCGCAGGACGAGTCGCAGGCAACGGTGATGGGCCCGCGCACGCCCGCGGACGGCGAAATCGACTGGACGCGCAGCACGGAACAGATTTGCAATCTCGTGCGTGCGGTCTCGCACCCGTGGCCGGGTGCGTTCACCTTTGCCGGCACCCGCAAGCTGATGGTGTGGAAGGTGCGCCGTGTGCAGACGCCTGCGGGCGCAGCTGCTGCGCCGGGCGAATTGGTTTCGGCCGCGCCGCTCATCGTGGCGGCAGGCGACGGGGCGCTGGAGATCGTCGAGGCGCAGGGGCCCGATGGCGTCTGGACCACTGGACCGCAGTTGGCAACCGAGATGAACCTGCGTCCGCGCATGCGGCTGGGCAAGCGGGCTTCGGCGCGCCGCCGCCGCTGCACATCCGTGCTGATCCTCGGCGTGAACGGCTTCATCGGCAGCCATGTGTCGGAGCGGCTGCTGCGCGACGATGGGTTCGAGGTCTACGGCATGGACCTCAACTCGGAGAACCTTGGCGCGCTCACCGAGCATCCGCGCTTCCATTTCCTCGAGGGAGACATCTCGATCAACCGCGAGTGGGTCGAGTACCACGTGCGCAAGTGTGATGTGGTGCTGCCGCTGGTGGCGATCGCCACGCCCATTGAGTACGTGCGCAATCCACTGCGTGTGTTCGAACTGGACTTCGAGGAGAACCTCCGAGTCGTCCGCGATGTGGTGCGCTACAACAAGCGGCTGGTCTTCCCAAGCACTTCCGAGGTGTACGGCATGTGCACGGATGAGTTGTTCGATGAAGAGACCAGTCCGCTCGTGACGGGTCCAATCCATCGGCAGCGCTGGATTTATTCGGCGAGCAAGCAACTGCTCGACCGTGTCATCTGGGCGTACGGCGCACAGCGCGGTCTGCGGTTCAGCCTCTTTCGCCCCTTCAACTGGATCGGTCCGCGCCTCGACTCGCTCGATTCGGCGCGCATCGGCAGTTCGCGCGCGATCACGCAGCTCATCCTGAATCTCGTCGAGGGAACGCCGATCCTGCTCGTCGACGGGGGGGCGCAGCGCCGCTGCTTCACCGATGTCGACGAGGGCATCGAGTGCCTCTATCGCATCATCGCCAACGAGCAGTCGGCATGCGACGGACGCATCTTCAATGTGGGCAACCCCGACAACGAGGCGAGCATCCGCGAACTTGCGGAGATGCTCGTGAACGCATTCGATCGACATCCGCTGCGGTCGCTGTATCCACCGTTCGCCGGCTTCCAGCAGATCGAGAGCGCGTCGTATTACGGGCAGGGTTACGAGGATGTGCAGCATCGCCGGCCGAGCATCCGAAACGCCCGCACGCTCATCGATTGGACGCCGCGCATCGCAACGGCTGCAAGCGTTGAACGCACCCTCGATTGGTTCCTGCAGCAGCACGCCCGCGAGAACGGTTTGTTGCGGCAGGGGTCGGGCGGCGCGAAGGAGGCGCCGCGGCGCGGCGGCACCACCGTTCGCGCATGACTCGGACCGTGGCGGCGGGACTGCGCATCGATGTCGACACCTGGCGTGGAACGCGCGGCGGCGTTCCCACGCTCCTGCGCACGCTGCGCAAGCGCGGCATCCGCGCCACCTGGTTCGTGACGCTCGGCCCCGACAATATGGGGCGGCACGCATGGCGAATGCTGCGACCTGCCTTCGCGCTGAAGATGCTCCGCTCGCGTGCGGCAAGCCTGTACGGATGGGACATCCTGCTGCGCGGCACGCTGTGGCCTGGACCGCGCATCGGCTCGGCGCTGGCGGCGCAACTGCGTGACATCGAGGCGGACGGGCACGAGGTTGGCGTTCATGCCTGGGACCACCATCGGTGGCAGGTCGGGATCGATCGACTTCCCGCGGAGGCACTCGATGCGGAACTGCACCGCGCGTGCGAGGCGTTCCATGCCGTGTTCCAGCGCGCGCCCGAGTGCGCCGCTGCGCCGGGCTGGCGTTGCAGCGAACGCGTGCTCAAGCTGCCAGCATCGCGCGCATTCCGATGGCGCAGCGATTGCCGCGGACCAGCGCGCCCATTTCTGCCGCTCGTGGAGGGGGTGCCGCTGCAGCAGCCACAGATTCCCGTCGACCTGCCGACCTTCGACGAGGCGGCGCAGCCCGGCGCGCGCGGCGATGCGGAGTGGAACGAGCAATTGCTGGCGCGGCTTGGTGATGGTCAGCCGCATGTGCTGACCGTTCATGCGGAGTCCGAGGGTGGCGCAAAGGCGCAGCTCTTCGACGACTTCCTCGCGCGGGCGCTCGCGAAGGGATGTGGGTTCGGCACCCTTGGCAGTTGGCTTGCATCGCAGTCGCTCGGTGAACCAGCGGCGCTTGCCGCGGGCACGGTGGCTGGGCGCGAGGGCTGGGTGTGCGTTGCGCGGGCACCGCGGCGTTAGGATCGCGCGGATGTCGCTGCGCACGCGCGTGTGGTGGGTGATTGGGATCTTCGCAGCGGTCGGGTTGGTCGGACTCGGGGTGCGGCCGATGGTGCAGCCGGATGAGCCGCGTTACGCAATCATGGCGGCGGAGATGCTGGACACGGGCGCCTGGACGAATCTCCGAATGGCTGGCTTTCATTACTACGAGAAGCCGCCGATGGGGATGTGGTGCATCGCACTTTCGCTGGAGATCTTCGGCAGGAACGAGTTCGCCGCGCGCCTGCCGAGTGCAATCGCCGCATTCGCCATGGCCGCGCTCGCCGGCGTGATGGCTGCGCGGATCAGCGGGAGACGCGATGTCGGACTCGCCGCGTTTGCGGTGCAGGCAACGACGATCGGCCCAATGGTGATCGGCGGCGTGGTCACACTCGATGCGATGTTCGCAGCCTGGGTGACGGGCAGTCTGGTGGCGCTGCACGGATCGCTGTCGTCGGTCGGCGCAGCGCGCGCGCGATGGCTGCTCATGGCGGGCAGTTGTTGCGGGATGGCGGTCCTGACGAAGGGACTCCTGGGT
>RFON01000017.1 GCA_009926625.1 Planctomycetota bacterium | reverse complement strand
CACGGGTTGTCGATCGAGCAACTCCACATCGATCGTTCGACCGCTGCCGTTCACGATCGAAACTCGGTAGGACGAGACCGTATCGATGCCGCCGCCGAGGAGCCCCGATTGGCGATCGACGCGCTGCACTTCCTCTCGGCGCACCGTCACCGCGGGATCGATGCCGAAGTACACGGAGACTTCCTCGTTTGGCGCAGCGCCGACGAACGGGGCTGATCCAACGAAGTTGCTGCCGACGAATGCCGAACACTTGCCTGGCAGCAAGTTGAAGCTGCTTCCGTTCACCAGCGTTGCACGGAGGAACGCGCCATCACCTGCCACCGGCTGCAGGCAATGCACGAAGCGCGCCATCGCATCAAAGGAGGCGATGCGTGCCCGTCGGCTCGCCTCGCCGTCACTTGCCGCATCAAAGGGAAGCGCAATCGTGTATGTCACCGCAGCCCCAACGCCGCCAGCTGTGCCGCCAATGCGAGCATCGGAAAGGAGTGCGACCGCATCGCTTGCGGAGCCAATTCGCCCTCCCAAATCGGAAGGCGGAGCGCCTGGGGCGACGCCTTCGGACTCTTGCACATCCGCTCGCTTGTCGACCGACCCTCGCACTTGGGTCCGAATCGGCTGCAGCACTTCGACACGCCAAGGCGTGACCGCAGGAGGCGCTGCTGCGCGCGACGGCTGTGCCGTTGACAGCGACAGTTGAACGCCGCGCCAATCCTCGCCCGAGGCTTGCACCACGCGTGCATCAAACTCGACACGCACCGTTCCAGCGGTGGGGTCCGCGCGCACCGAGTACACGGGTTCCCAGCCTGCGCGGTCGACCAGATACGAGAGCCGCAAGTCTGCAGTTGCACTCTCCGTGATGGCAATCACCACCTCTGCCGACTGCACTGAGGCGGCCATGGAGCCGAGGCGTTGTCGTCGGATCTCCAGTGCTGCCCGCTGCGCACGCAGTTCATCGGAACGCAGTTCGGCGCTGCGGAGTGCCGCTGAAATCCGCGTCTGCTGTTCTGTCGTCCATTGAAGCAGCGCCTCGAGTCTTGCAATGTCGAGCTGTGATGTGCCTGCCGCTGACGATGCGTCCGCGGTGGTTCGAACGCCGACGGCATCGATGCGGCGCTGGTCAGCCCGCAGGCCAGACAGCGCGTCGTCGGTCTCCGCGAGTTCGCGTTCGATCCGCTTCATGTCAGCGTCGAGCGACTGCGCCTCTTTTGTCGTGGGCGACTCCACCGTGCTCTGTGCAAGAAAGTCGACTGAGAGAATGCGACCAGCGGATGAACGGGCCTCAATCGTTTCGGGCTGCACCGAGGCGGGAAGACCCGTGAACCGAAGCCGCCAGACACCCGAGGTCAGGGTGGCGGTTGCCCTCCGCGTCACGGCAGCGCGTCCTTGATAAAGCAGCACCGACTCAACCTGCGCGTCGCAGGTTCGGGCGGTGCCCGAATCGGTGGCGTTCACCGCATCCTGGGCATGAACGGTCACCGCGGACCAGAAAACTGCGAGTAACGCCCCCGCAAGGATGGAGTGAACTGCGAATGCGAGGCGCCGCGCCAACACGCGTCCAAGCTCCAAGGCAAGCCCAATCTCCCTCATCGGTCCGCGTCCAACAGTGCGGCACGAGTGCCGGATCGCTCGAGCAACGCCGCAATCTCTGCCGCCCCGGCAAGCCCGCTCGAACGCACTTGATCCACAAGCGAGCGCACTTCGCGCGACTTCTGCAGATAACGCAGCGCGATGGAGGCGATGGCATCGCTGTCCATGGACGCAAGGAAGTCGATCCCCTCGCGGTAAACGAGCCTGCTCGCAACGCTCTTGGCCACCATCCACTCGAGGTACGGCATCGGCAAGTCCGTGAAGATGCGCTCGCCGCAGGCGCGATGCAGTTCGCAGGGCAGGTGCCGCAGCACGACCTCGCGGAAAAGGTCTCCGTGCTCTCGCCGCCATGAACCCACAGCAGGCTTGATGGCGTCGGCCCCCATGTTGATGGAGTGTGAGAGGCGCGTCGACAGCTCAGGCAGCGGCACCGATGGATGCCGACGCGATTCGGCGAGAAGGGTGACTGCCTCTGCCTGCGCGATCTCGCGCAGTCGAGCAAGGACCTCCTCCACATAGCGGGGCTTGATGGCAAGGAACTGGGCCTCATCCATCAGCATGCTCGACGCGATCTCGAAGCTCGAGCAAATCACGCCGCACTTGTTTGCACTCGAGTCCTTGAAGATCGTCACGCCGGCTCCCGCAAGCAGGGTGCGCGCCTGCGGTGTCAGGAAGAGGTTGGCGCCCTCCACAATCAGCGGGCTTGAAGGGCGACCATCTGGCTGCAGGAACTCGCGCCAGTTCCGCTCGTTGATGGTCGATGGACGCCCGCCCCCGGGGACAAACGCATCGGTGACGAGACGATTGTGCAGCGTGTTGCGAAGCTGGATTCCCTCGGGCATGTCTGCGGCAACGATCCGTCCGCGAGCGGAGAGCCGCGCGGGGTTGAAGTGGGCAATGGCAAGGCCTGCTCCGAACAAGCGCATGAGTTCAGCATGATCGAGTCCCTCGGGATCCTCGCCGACACCACTGCCGTCTGCCACGCCGACGATGCACGCGTTCTGCCCGTAGTCGCGCGACAGGATTCGCATCATGTTGCCCGCAACATCGCCGTCTGGTCCGCCGGTGATCTTGACGGTGAATCGACGCTTCGATGGATCGATGCCTCGCGCAAGGAGCGCCGTGCGCAGGAAGACATTGACTCCCTCGCTCGTGACGCCGAACTCCTTGTGGTTGATCCCGCCGTTGGGCTTGGAACTCATGAACGCATTCGCCAGCGGGTAGCGGCGAACGGCTGCACGATCAACGATCCACTCGATGTGCGCGGGCGTGATGTTCTCGTCGGGCCCGAGGTAGATGAACTCGTCGAAGCCAAGGAGGTCGACCACCAACCGCTGTGTCGAGGGCTCTGGAGTGATGAGGTCGAGGATGCCATCGACGAACGCCTTGACGCATCGGGTGGCTTCGGCTGGCGGCTCGAGAACGATCGCAGCCTTTGCGCCACCTTCGGGGATGTCCTTGTTCTTCAGTTGCTGCGCGTAGGAGAGCCCATACACCTCGTCATACAGCCGCTCGGATTCGCGGTCGTACAACACCGCCGACCCTGGCTTCACGATCCGCAGCCCGCCGCGGGCGATCTCCTTGAATCGGACATGGAAGCCGTGGAATCCGCGGCCGTACACGAAGAAGAGTCCGAAGGGCAGTTCTGGGCGCGTCGGTCCCTGCAGCAGCGCTGGCGCAAGCCGAAGCGCGAGTGAGAAGCGGTTTGGAACAAAGAGATTCGTCCGCAGCGTTGCGCGAATCGCCCTCAGCAGGGCGTCGAAGACATCGCGTGCATCATCGGAGTCGCCGAGCGCTGCAATCTTCGCGTCGAGTTCTGCTGCGCGCATATCGAACGCACTTGTGGGCAGCGGGTCTGCGGGGTCGAATCGTGCGTGGAAGAGTGCGAGCAGCGGCTTGGTCAGTGTCGGGCGCGTGGCGAGTGTTTCGGTCACTCGATCCCGCGTAAAGGCCAGTGGGTCGGTGGGCACCAGCATGTGCCGCACCAGATCGGCGAACGCTGCAACGAGTTCGCCCTCTGGAACCGAGAAGGACGGATGGCGTTCCACGAACTCGATCACACGGAAATCAAGCCACTTGACGCGCAGCAATTCCTCGCGAAGGCGCAGCCAGCGCGGGTCGTCGGCCTCGATTCGGGTTCCGGTCGTCCACTGTGCGATGAAGGCGATGAAGGTGACGCGCCCTGAGTCGCCGTCCCGCGCCACATCAAGGTGTGCGCGAACGACACTCGCATCATGGCGGCGCAGCACACGAGCTGCGCGTTCCAGCATCGTGCGGGTCCGTGCGTTTGATATCGCCAGCGTGATGCGGGCGACCGTCGGATCATCCTCGGTCTCCAAGGAGATGGTCGGCATCTCCGTCCCGCTGACGACGCGGAAGAGTTCGAAGTGCCTGCACATGCGCAGCGGCGTCAGGGTGAGCAGGTAGCGCGACGAACAGCCAGCGAGGTATCGGCGAAAGTCCGCGCCGACGACGGACGGGTGGTGCAGCGATGCGTACTCGACCGCTGCATCGATCGCGGCGCATTGCCTCGGCTGGGTCGGGTCGAAGGGTTCCTGCTCGCCAAACTCGAAGGTGTCGATGATCAGCGATCCATCGCGCGAGGTGTGGATCTTCGCCGCGCGCAGCGATGCCTCAAGCGGCAGTTCGCGAACGATTTCCGCCAAGATTCCCGTGCGGTTGCCGGATCGGATGGCCGTGATGGAAGAACCGTCGCTCGCGCGGAAGGTCGTGTCGACGGGGCGGCCCGACGCACGCGCAGCCAAGATCGCACGCAAGTGTGCGCGCTGCGCCGCAGGTGGTGTGTCGAGGAAATACATGCGGGGCATGGTGTCGATGAACCAGGGCACCAGTTCGGCGGCGATGGAACGGAACTCGCCGCACAGGTCCTCGAGCAGCGCGTCTTGGGATGGCACCGACGAACCAGTTGGTTCGGTTGATCGAACTCCCTGCATGGCGTAAAACTACCCGTTCTGCCCCCAACTCGGGAATCGCTGGTCGATGGATGCAATCCTCATAGGCAATTTCGATGGTGTCCACCTCGGGCACCAGGCGCTTGTTCGTCTGGCGCGCGAAGAGGCAGATGTGGAGTCCGTGATCGCAGTCACCTTCGATGCCCATCCTCTCACACTGCTGCGCGGCGCTGCGCCGCCACTGCTGACGCTGCCGACCGATCGATCGAACCTGCTGCGTGCCGCTGGTGCCAGTCGGATCGAGTCGCTGCGACTCGACGATGGGTTGCTCGGTCGTTCACCCGAAGCGTTCATCGATTGGCTCCGACAGCGCATCCCGTTTGGGCTGATCGTGGAGGGGACGGATTTCCGCTTCGGTCGGGCGCGGAGCGGTGATGTGCGCACGCTTGAGGCGATCGGAGCGCGGCTCGGATTCCGCACGCGCGTGGCGGAGCAGGTCGAAGTGACGCTCTGCGATGGCAATGTCGTTCCTGCCCGCAGCTCACTGGTTCGATGGCTGCTCGAAGTTGGTCGCGTTGCCGATGCGGCGCGGGTCCTCGGGCGGCCCCATGAAGTGGTCGGTCCAGTCGTTCGAGGTGCGCAGCGCGGTCGAGTGCTTGGTTTCCCGACGGCGAATGTCGATCCGTCGGGCATCATGCTTCCCGCCGATGGCGTGTACGCAGTTCAGGTCAGGGGCGCGGACGGTGACCTGTGGCATGGCGCAGCAAGCATCGGCAGCAATCCAACATTCGGCGAACAACCTCGCACGCTCGAGGTGCACATTCTTGGCGTGCCCGCATCGCTCGACCTGTACGGCACCAGCCTCCGCGTTGGATTCGTGCGATGGATTCGCGGCATGGTTCGATTCGACTCGGTCGAAGATCTCGTCGCGCAGATGTCGCGCGACTGTGACAAGGTGGGCGCATGAGCAGTTACGCATCGACAGCGTCCATCGCGCAGATCGCCGATCGCATTCGAGGCGCAAGTCACATCGCCGTCCTCACCCACGCGCGCCCCGATGGCGACGCCGCGGGATCGGTTCTCGCCGCGGTGCGCGCGATGCGTGCGGTGGGCTTGCGGGCGAAGGGATATTTCTGCGGTTCGGTGGACCCGAACATCCAGTCGCTCGCTCAATCCGATGAGACGGTCCACGGAAATCCGCCCACGATGGATTCGACGATCGATCTCGCGCTGCTGGTCGACACGGGATCATGGAATCAGGTGGAGCCGCTCGACGGTTGGCTCAAGTCGATGGCGGGGCGAGTGGTCGGGCTCGATCATCACGGGCGTGGCGATCCGATCGCGAGTGATCGTGTTGTCGATACGACGGCTGCTGCCGCGACACAGGTCGTCGCGGAACTCGTCGACGCGCTCGGCATCGACCTGCGGCAGCATGGTGGGCGATACTCCATCGCCGAAGCACTCTTCGTGGGGCTTGCCACGGATACTGGATGGTTCCGCTTCGAGAGCGTCACCCCGGCCGTGCTTGCCTTGGCATCGAGACTTCTCGCTGCGGGCGTCGACCATACCCACCTCCACCAAGTCCTCGAGGAGAACGGCAGGCCAGCCCGCCTCGGCATCACCGCCCGCGCATTGTCGTCGGTCACGCTGCACCGAGAAGGGCGCATCGCCATCATGCTGCTTGGCGAGAGCGACTTCGCGGCAACGGGCGCGGGAAGCGACGACATCGGCGGGATCGTCAACATCCCGCTGACCATTCGCGGCATCGAAATGTCCTGCCTCCTGAGCGAACAGTCGACGGGGATCACCAAGTGCAGTTTCCGCAGCAAGCCGATGGGCGAGGGGCACCGAGACATCGATGTGAACGCATTCGCCGCACAGTTCGGCGGCGGCGGGCATGTGCGGGCAGCGGGGGCGCGCATCGCGATGCCGCTCGCGCAAGCTCGAGCACGGGTCGAGTCTGCGGTGGCGGCGCTCGATGTCGGGGGGCATTCGTGAACGCGCGGCGCGTTCTCCTGCGCGCGGCTGCGCTCGCCGTGGCGTGGTGCTGCACCGCGTGCGACGGTGGCAGCGCACCGACGCCAGCCGAACCGATCACCGTCCAACTCGAGATTGTCGGCATGCACTGCGGCGGGTGTGTCGAAGCGATCTCCGCGGAGGCGCGCGAGGTGGATGGACTCGACTCGATCGATGTGTCGCTTGAACGCAATTCGGCGCGTCTTCGAGTCCGCGACGAACCGACCGCCGCCGAGGTTGTTCGTGCGATCGAGTCGCTTGGCTATCGCGTGACGCGCATCCCCGCTCACGATGCCGCGGCATCACCGCCACCAACTCCCGCTGTGGGAAGGTGACGGCGGCCCGCGAGGTGGGGGGCGACGCGCAGCAGCGCCGGCAGCAGCAGCCCTGCACTCAGCAGCGTGCAGACTGATCCGATGACCATGAGCCAACCGAGCGACTGGAGACCGCGGTGCGATGCGAACAGCAGCGTGCCGAAGCCAGCCGCCGTCGTCACGGCGCTCAGCACGACCGCGCGCCGAGTCCACATCCAGGTGACTCGGTCGCCCCCTTCACGCGCTCGGTGCAGCACATGGACCGCACCATCGACGCCAAGCCCCAGCAGCATGGGCACCCCGAAGAAGTTGGCGAGATTCAGGGACGCCCCAACGGCGCCCATGCAGCCGAATGTCCAGAGAATCCCAACGAGCAAGACGCCAAGTGTCACGAGGGTTGCGCGAATGCTGCGCACATCGATCCACACCAGTGCGCCGATGCTCACCAGTGACCAGACTGCCATCGTGACGAATGCGGCGCGCATATCAGCGAGCGACTCGTGGACCGTGAACGGCACGCCAGTGGCCCGCGGATCGATCTTCGAGAGCGCTGCGGTGAACGCCGCAAGCGATGCGGGGTCCCAGATGTCCTCCTTGGGGATGACCGACACGAGCAGTGAACCCCGCTCGCTCACCAGGCGGTTGCGCAGCGCCTTCGGCAGGGACTCGCGCTGTGTCATCGCAGCCCCCTCAGCCATCGCCCGAAGTGCCGCGGCCGCTCGCTGCACATCGTCGTTCGCTCGCAGCGCAGCATCGCGAGCAAGCGACGGCTGCTCAAGTGCCTCCGTCAGTTGGCGCAGCTGCTCGGACCTCTCGCGCAGTGGGGCGAGCTGCGCGGATGTGGCAGTCAAGGTGCCGAGCGTGACGAGGCGGTCGAGGCTCTCTCGCGCCGCCGCGGCTTCTCCGCGAAGCGCCGTCATCTCGTCGCTTTGCGACGGTTCGCATGGTTCGGATGGTTCGCCACGCACGGCGCAGGCGGTAGCAAGGTCGCCGCGCAATGCAGCACCTTCGGGCGTTGCGGGTGCCATCACATCACGGATGCTCAGCGTGCGTGCGATGGTCGGGTCCGCCGCAGCCAGCGTTCGAACACGGTCGACGCCGGCATCGTCGGCACAGACGATCGCCCCGAACCATGACGCGCTCGATGAGTCCGCAAGGATGCGGTGTTCCCATTCAATTGACTCGAGGCCGCGTGCCTGCAGTTCCAACAGGTTGCCTTCGAACCACACCCTCGGCAGGAGGACCGCGCTCACGAGCGAGAACAGGATCGACGCGATCAAGACGGCGCGCGTGACCCGACCCTTCATCCACGGGTCGACGGTCGAATGCGCTTCCTCGACCAGGGTGGATGGCTCTGGCGAGACTTCCTTGTCCTTGCCGGCGCGCGCGGCGATGGTGAGCAGCGCGGGTAGCACGATCGTCATCATCAGCGCACAGATCACGAGTCCGCTTCCTGCGATGATTCCCAGTTCACGCAGTCCACCGAAGTCCGTGACCAATGCAAGAAAGAACACCACGGCGCTCGTCGCCGCGCCGACCCAGATCGGCACAAGCCCGCCTGACATGGCAAGTCGCGGCGCCAACAACGGACGCACGCGACGCCGCCAATCGGTGTGGAGCGCGAGCTGATAGATGCCGTAGTCCAGTCCAGCGCTGACGAGCACCAGCATGAAGATGAGGCTGAGCAGATTGAGGCGCCCGATGAAAACGGTCGCAACGCCGTATGTGCAGGCAAACGCGAGCCCCAGTGCGAGCGCGGCAAGCATGGGTCGAAGCACGCTTCGGAACACGACGATCAACAGCCCGACCACGATCAGCGTTGCAACCGCGGTTCCACGCGAGGTATCCGCGTTGCTCGTGGCGAGTTCATCCGCTTGCAGCACGGGCTTGCCCGTCAGACCGATCTCGACCGTCGGCTCCGCGTGCCGAACCCGCGCGATCACCTCGCGGATGGCGTGCAACAGCGGCTCGATGGTCGCGAGGCTTGAAAAATCCTTCTGCGCTTGAATCTGGATGAAGAGCAGTGATCCGCCATCGGCGCGGAGGTACTCGGGCGCTCGCGGTGCGCCGAGCGACTGACCACCGGGCGGCGGACAGACCGCGTCAATGAGCAGCAGCGCACCTGCAACGCGAGCCTCCTGCTCGTCGCGTGAGGCGCTCAGTCCACTCGCCACGGCTGACGCGAGCAGGTCACGAGCCTTCCCAAGCACACACCGTGCTTCGCCATCGTGCGTCGCGTTCAGCAGCACGGGAAACGCCGCGCGCGCACGGAGCAAATCCCGCAGCGCCGCCTGGGACATCGACCATGGCGCCAAACGCCACTGCTCGTTCGCCTCGATGCGGCCGACCGCATGCGGAATCCCAGGCAACTGCGAGAGCCCGTCAACCAGCGCGTCGATTGCGCGCGCGGCCGCGGCATCGTCGCCGCGCGGATCAACGGCGATCGTCAGTCCTTCGAGGTCACCGAACTCGTCGAGGAACGCACGGTAGCGAACCATGAACGGACGGTCGGGACTGATCAGCGAATCGGTGTTCGCATCGAGCGTGAGGTTTCGAAGCGAAACGAACACCGACAAGGCGGCGGCAACGGTCGCTGCCAGTACCACGGTCCAGGGGTGCGCAGTGACCCAGCGGCTGACCCATTCAGGCCAGGCGGCACCGCCTGTGGAGTCACGCGACGGCGCTGTGGTGCTCATGCGTTCTGGCATGCGCCAGCGGCGCTGGCAGATGCACTGTGGCGGTGCGGCTTTGTCGGCACGCGACAGCGGGTCAAGCACTCATGAACCGAATCGATCAGGCGGAGGCGTTCCGCGGCGTCAAAGTCCATGCGCCACCATCTCGCCGCTCGGAAGGGTGCGCGCAGCGAGGTTGCCGCTCCGCAGTACCCAGCGACCGCCCACCAGCACATCCGTCGCTCGACCGCGTACTTGCCAACCATCAAACGGGCAGTTGCGGCTTCGAGATTCAAACGCCTGCGCATCGATGGTCCATGTCGCGTGTGGATCAATGACGGTGATGTCGGCGGGGCCGTCGACACGCAGTTGTCCAAAGCCTGCCTCATCGATGCCGAGCAGCCGAGCAGGCCCGATGGTCAGCAGCGCGATCAGCCGCTCCCAACCGATCGCGCCGCGCTCCACGAGCGCCTTCGCGTACAGCGGCAGCGCGCACTCGAGACCAATCAGACCGAATGGCGCAGCGGCAAAGTCAACAGCCTTCTCCGACGCGGAGTGCGGCGCATGATCCGTGGCGAGCACGTCGATCGTGCCATCAACGATTCCCTCCACGATTGCGCGAATGTCCGCATCGGTGCGCAGGGGAGGGTTCACCTTTGCGTTGGTGTTCGTGTGCGTGCACGACTCTTCGGTGAGCAGCAGGTGATGCGGCGAAGCCTCCGCCGAAACGGGTTCGCCCGCAGCTCGTGCGCGGCGCACGATGTCCACGGATCCCGCGGAAGAGAGGTGCTGCACGTGATATCGACAGCGGTGTGCTCGGTTCAGGCGGACATCGCGCTCGATGATCACTTCCTCTGCAACGGCTGGCCAACCGCCAAGACCGAGCCGCGCGCTCGTGACGCCGGCATTCATCACGCCTCCCACCGTCAAAGTCGGATCTTGGCAATGCTGCATGAACGCCTTGCCGAGCGACGCGCACACCGCAAGCACCTTGCCCATCGTGCCCGCGGCGGCGATGCAGTCGCCGTCATCGGTGAACGCCACCGCACCGACGCCCGCCATCGCGCCCATCGGAGCGAGTTGCTCACCGTGGCGTCCGACCGTGGCGGCACCCGCCACATGCACTCGCGCAAGCCCAGTCATTGCCGCCCTCATCTGAACGAACTCGACGGTGCTTGGTAGGTCGATGGCGGGGGATGTGTTGGGCATGCAGCAAACGGCCGTGAATCCGCCGCGCACGGCAGCGGCGGCACCCGACGCAATCGTTTCCTTGTGCTCCGCGCCAGGCTCGCGAAGATGAACATGCGGATCGATCAGGCCCGGCACCACGAACTTTCCTTCACAGTCCACCACCGAGGCATCCGCGGCGAGCCCGCGTGCCCGTTCATTTGATCGAGTGGCGATGGATGCAACGCGCCCGTCTTCCACGAGCACATCCGCGGTTTCATCCAGACCGCTCGCAGGGTCCATGACCCGTCCGCCGCGCAGAAGCAATTGTGCCATCCGTGCCACCGATCCTATCGAGTTGTGCGCTGTCCCCGACCCGCGAATCACCGAAAATGAAAGGCGGCGGAGCTCGCAACCGCGAGCTCCGCCGCACACTGATTCATCGGTTCCTGATTTCCGACCAAAGTCGGAAACGGAATCAGCCGTTCGACTTGTCCGTGCCCTTGGACATGGGGCAGGTCGCCGGGCAAGCCTTCGCGCCCGAGCAATCCTTCTTGCCGCTCACTGCGCCAGGGGACGCTGCGTCGGTCTTCGCGCTATCGCATGTTGCTGCCTTGTTCTCCTTGCAGCATGCCTTCTTCTCCGCGCACGACGAGGAGCAGGACTTGCCGCTCACTGCGCCTGGGGCGGTGGTGTTCTGATCGCTGCTGCATGCGCCGAGGGCGAGGACGAGGGCGAGACCGAGGGTTGATGCAAAGATCTTCATTGATGGCTCCGATGGGTGGTTGAGGTGAAATGAACCGAACTGGGCGAATGACTTCGGGTAGTTCTACACCACCCGATCACATTTATACCCATGAACTGTGAGAACTGGTCCCCTAGGATCAAAATAATGCCGTCCCCTGCCATTCCGCAACTGCTCCAAAAGGCGCGCGGGCTGCCAGGCGTTCCTGGCGTCTACCTCATGAAAGACGAAGCGGGTGCGGTGTTGTACATCGGCAAGGCACTTGTCCTGACGGATCGGGTCAGTTCTTACTTCCTGCCGAGCACGAACCTTGGACCGCGAAAGCAGCCGCTGCTCGATCATGTGGTCGACTTCGACACGATCGAGTGCGACAGCGAATGGGAGGCGCTGCTGCTCGAGGCGCGCCTCGTCAAGGATTTGCAGCCGCGGTTCAACGAGCGCCTTCTCGATGGCAAGTCGTTTCCGTATCTCGCGGTCACCATGCGCGATGAGTTCCCCGGCGTCTTCATCACTCGAACGCCCGCGCATGAGCGATTCAAGGGCGCGCGAATCTTCGGGCCGTTCCTCAGCGGCGGGTCGCTGAGGCATGCCGTGCAAATCCTGCAGCGCGTGTTCCAGTATCGCACCTGTGAACTCGACATCCGCTCCGAGAATCCTGCCAATCGCTCCTTTCGACCCTGCCTGCTCCACTCCATCGGTCAGTGCACGGCACCATGCGCGAATCGGATCTCCCCGAGCGACTACCGCGAAGACATCGACAGATTCCTGCGATTCATCGTCAGCAAGCGCGCCGCCATGCTGCGCGAGATGCGGGCGGAGATGAAGTCTGCATCGGACAGCCTGCACTTTGAACGCGCGGCGACGCTGCGCGACCAGATCCGTGCCATCGAGCGGCTCGATCACCGCGAACTCGGACGAGGCGATCCTCGCAGCGACTGGGAAGGACGCAGCAACGACTTCATCACGAGTCCGCTCGACGGGGTCAGCGCGCTGCAGTCAGCACTTGGTGCCGAATCGCCGATTCGCTGTCTCGAGGCGATCGACATTGCCCACCTCGGTGGCGGCGAAACGGTCGGCAGCAAGGTGTGCTTCATTGACGGCAAGCCGTTCAAGGATGGCTATCGGCGGTATCGAGTGCGCACCGCGGAGAACGATGACTTCATGGCGATTCGCGAGGTCGTGAGTCGGCGCTACCGCGACGCGGGCGACGGGCTTGAGCTGTATCCCGATCTCGTGCTCATCGA
The DNA here is from genome assembly GCA_009926625.1 of Planctomycetota bacterium. Classification (GTDB taxonomy): domain Bacteria; phylum Planctomycetota; class Phycisphaerae; order Phycisphaerales; family SM1A02; genus F1-60-MAGs104. Next base: position 36,033 of record RFON01000017.1, on the reverse strand, counting down.
TGGCGGGGCAGGGCAGCTGTCGGCTGCGCTCGATGCCTTCAGCATGTTGTCGGTGAAGCCGCCCCTTGTCATCGGCCTCGCCAAGCGCGAAGAACTGATCTACCAAGCGGGCATGCCAGAGCCGCTTCGGCTCGCGCGCAACAGCCCTGCGCTGAAACTCTGTCAGGCTGTCCGCGACGAGGCGCACCGCTTCGCGCAGCGATACCACCACCTGCTTCGCTCCAAGCGGATGCTCGGCGACGCGTGAGTGGGTCAGGCGTCAGGCGGGTGTCGGGAGCGCGCCCGGGGGCAGGTCTTCGCGGGTCTCATGCCCCGCGCCGGGACTCTGCGCCGCGGGATTCTTCGGCAGTTCCCGCTTCAGCAGGTCGGCGACGGATGGCTTCTGGAAGGGCTCGCCTGCCATGATGCGGTCGACATCATCGCGGGACAGCGTTTCCACTGCGAGCAGCGCTTCCGAGATCGCAACGACCTTGTCCCAGTGCTGCTCGATCATCTGCCGTGCATCGGCGTACGCGCCGTCGATCAGGGTGCGAACTTCCTGATCGATCACATGGGCTGTCTCGGGCGAGTAGTCCTTCTCCGGTATGAACATGTCGCGTTCATCCGATCCGCCGTAGTTGACGAACCCAAGTCGATCGGACATGCCCCATTGCAACACCATCGTGCGGGCATAGGCAGTTGCCATGCGAATGTCCATGGAGGCACCGCTTGAGATGTCGCTCGTCTTCTTCTCTTCCGCGATGCGCCCGCCGCAGAGCACGCGCATCGTCGCCAGCAGGTGCCGGCGCGAGTAGCCGTATCGGTCCTTCTCGGGGAGGCTGAATGTCGCGCCCATCGCCTGCCCGCGCGGGATGATCGTGACCTTGTGCAGCGGATCTGCATCCTTCAGCAGCACCTGCAGCAGCGCATGTCCTGCCTCGTGATACGCGGTCGCCACGCGCTCTTCCTCTTCGATCTTCCGACTGCGATTCGCGCGACCGAACCGCACCTTGTCGCGCGCCTCTTCGAGATCGGCCATCTCGATGGCGTCCTTCTCAGCCATGGTGGCGATGATCGCCGCCTCGTTGATGATCGCGGCAAGATCGGCGCCGCTGAACATCGGCGTGCCGCGTGCGAGCCGCTCGAGATCGACATCCGCGCCGATCTTCACCTTCCGAGCGTGGACCGCAAGGATCTGCCGTCGACCGCGGAGATCCGGCAGGGGCACTGCAACTTGGCGGTCGAAGCGACCTGGACGCGTCAGCGCCGGATCGAGCACATCGGGGCGATTGGTGGCGGCGATCACGATCACCTGATCGTTGGCCTCGAAGCCGTCCATCTCGACAAGGATCGCGTTCAGGGTCTGCTCGCGCTCGTCGTGCCCGCCCGAGGAAAAGCCGCCGCCGCGGCGTCGACCAACCGCATCGATCTCATCGAGGAAAATGATGCACGGCGCATTCTCCTTCGCCTGCTTGAAGAGGTCGCGAACGCGGCTCGCGCCGACGCCGACGAACATCTCCACGAAGTCCGACCCCGAAATTGAGAAGAATGGCACATCCGCCTCGCCTGCGATCGCCTTCGCCAGCAGCGTTTTTCCGCAACCTGGTTGCCCAGACAACAAGACCCCGCGCGGGATCCTTCCGCCGAGCTTCGAGAAGCGCTTCGGGTTCTTCAGGAACTCGACGATCTCTCCCACTTCCTCCTTGGCCTCGTCGACGCCCGCCACATCCGCAAAGGTGATCTGCACATTTTCCTTGTTGGTGACGCGGTGACGACTCTTGCCGAAACTGCCCAGCATGCCGCCTGGACCTCCGCCCGCCGCATTTCGCATGCCGCGCGCGATCAAGAACCAAAGCACGAGCAAGATGAGCAGTCCCGGCGCAAGCGTGACGAGCAACTGCACGAACATGCTCTGTCCAACTTGCTCCTGCCACTTCACGCCCGATACCGTCAATTGTTCGCGAATCCAGTCGTAGTTGCCTGGGATGATCCGCACCCAGACCATGCCGCCCTTTTGACCAGATCGTTCCGTCGCGCCGGGCAGCGACTTCGACAGTGTCGCCATCAGCTTGTCGTCCTCGATGACCACCGAGGCGGGCTCGAAGTACCCCTCCTTGGCGAGCACGAAGAATTCTTGTGGCGTCTGGATCGCTTCCCCGCGGCTCGAACCACCCATCAGCACGGTCCACACCACCGCAAGCACGGCCATCACCAAGATCCAAGTCATGAACTGACGACGCATCTTCGGCGGGGTGGTGTTCCCTGCACGGTTGCCGCCGCCCTCGCCATCGCCTTGTCCGCCACCCTGATCATTCCCTTGCTTTCGCCCGCGCTCGGAAAGCATGCCGAGCGACTGCCGCGGTGGCACGGATGGGTTCGATTCGGACTGCGTTGGAAGTGTGTTCGGGCTGCGCTCGCTCAAGAAATCCGCTCCTTGCTTCTCTGTCTCACTGTACTGGCCGAAGATGCCTTCGGATCACCAATCGCCCTGCAGACTTGCAACTATATCCCGCGCCATCTGCTGCGCCACGGCAAAGCGTGCAAGGTCTATCGGCTGATTGTTCGGCAGGCTGGCGACGAAAACGGCAGTTGACTTGAAGCCTGCGCGTGAAACGATCGGTTTCCCCGTCTTCATGTCAAGCCACTCGAAGTCGACGGTGACCGCAAACGCCATTTCCTCGGGAAGTCCCGTACCGAGGCTCTGCGACACCATGTTCATGTCCACGCGCGTGATCGTGCCGCGCAGCACCGTGTCGGCGCGTCCCTCGGATGTCACCTTGTAGGGTGTCATCTGCTCAAACTCCTTGACGAGCGCGTCGCCGAGTTGGAACTGGACCGCGCGGTCCGTCCCGTTGTTCTTGAACAGGGGAACGGCGACGCTGCGGAACTTGCTCGAATACATCGCGCCCGATGCGTAGCCCTGCGACGGGTTGCTTGTGCAACTCATCAGTGGCATCCACAGCGTGCACGCGCTGATCACCAGCAGCGGCAGCAAGGGGAAAGTGGCTCGTCGCGGCGTCATTCAGGGACTCGGTGGCACCTGCGGCGATTCGGCTGGGGCCGACGGCGGAGTCGAGGCGTTCGGCTCGGTCGACTGGGTGCTCCCCACAGTGTCCCCCGGCTGCGACCCCGGCGCGGAGTTTTCCGTCGGCGCGCCCAGCGGTGCACTCTGGAGGTCTCCCGTGTTGGGCGCAGCCTGATCCCAGTCCAGCCCAAGCATCTCCTTTCGGAGCTTTCGGTAGTCAGGCGTTGACTCGCGAACGAGCGGCGGCAGTTTCGCATACAGCTGAGGCACTTCCCTCAGTGCAATCAGTGTGGCGATCGACTTGGGGTACTTGCTCACGAGTCTGCGAATGTAGAGCTCGGAGGAGATTGGATCGTCCTGCTGGTCGTACCAAGCCGCCTCCGACAGCAGCTTGGCTGCCTCCGATTCGTAGATGCGAACGATCAACGCATCGGCTCCGACGCGCTGCGCCGTGACCGGGTCGAGTGCCTGCAGTTCCTTCAGCCGGGCACTCGCCTCGAATAGCCCGCGCGCGTCATAGAGCGGACCCTTGTATGCGGCAAGGAGCGTGTAGATCAGCCGCAAACGCGCCTTTTCGACCTGCTTCGATCGGGGATAGTTCTGCACAAACAGGTCGTACGCATCCGAGGCAAGCTGCAGGTCCCGCTTGCGGAAGTAGAAGTCCGCCAGTTCCATCCCGGCCTGCTCCGCCAGTTGGCTCCCTGGGAGGCGTTCTTGCACTCGAATGAGGATCTCTTGCGCCTCTTCGTCGGCGTTCAACCACCGAAAGGTGTTGAAGAACTTCCGCCGCAAGCCATTGGCATACGCCTTGGCAATCTGGAACTCCCGCTGCAGCGCGGTGACGAAGACATCGCTGCCCGGATAGTTGCGGATCAGCTCCTCATAGTCGTACAGCGACTTGTATTCGTCCCCCTGCGCAAGCATGGCGTCAGCCTTCAGCAGGAGCGCATGCGCGCGAAGCGGATTGGCCGGATGACGCTCGAGCCAGCCAGTCGCCAGATTGAATGCGCGTGCTGCATCACCCCGTGCCAGCGCCATTTGCGCTTGATGCAACTGACTGCTTGGACTGTTGGGATCTGCGTCCTCAGGTGCGACCCATCGATCATCGGCGGACAACTTGAAATCCACCTGCGCGTTCGCTGCCTCGATCGTGCAGGGCCACCATGCAATCAGCATGACACCGATCGAGACCACCCTCAGTGGCAGGACTCGTGCCCAAACGGTTCGACTTGTGATGACCCGAAGACAGTGCACTGAAGGCACAGTCTAGATGGAGTTGCGTGGCTGCAGCGAAGCCCATGCGATGGTGGTTCGGGGAGCGATGATGCACAACTTGATGCGCAGGGCCATCGCATCCGTGGTCGTCCGTTCGCGGGTCCGAGATGCACTCGATTGTGAATTTCTGCGCGCCCCACTTGCCAGACCCAAAAATTGAGTTGTATATTGCCACCGTTCGGTCACGGAGCGACCGAATGCACCGCGGCATGGATCGCTGCGGTGGGGAGCAGATGAGCTCGGTTGATCGCGGCGCGAAAGCGTGACATGCGATCCGGTCAAGGAGAGACCACGAATGAGTCGCGTCAAGACCAAATCAAATCGAAGTGGGGGAGTGCGGGCGGCGGTTCGTCCGAATGCCGTGAAAAAGGCCAAGGCAATGCCTCTGAAGGCACCTCGCCCATTGCCGCTGCGCGATCACCGCCGTGAATCAACGCAGCGGGCGAATGCTGCGCAGGCGGAGATCTCGCGGATCTGGAAGCGGTACTGCGCCGTGCGTGGACATGCGGATCACGCGAGGGAGCGCGATCAACTGCGGAATGCGCTGATCACGCACTATCAGCCGATTGTCCGCTTCACGGCGGAGCGCATGCGCACGCGGTTGCCATCGGAGGTCGAAGTCGACGACCTGTTCTCCGCGGGTGTCTTTGGACTCATGGATGCGATCAACTCGTTTGATCCCTCGCGCGGGATCAAGTTCGAAACATTCTGCCCCCAGCGCATTCGCGGGGCGATCTTCGATGAGTTGCGCCAGATGGATTGGGTGCCGCGACTCGTGCGCTCCCGTACCTCCCGCATGGAGCGCGTGCGCAAGCAAATCGAGATGGAGAAGGGGCGCCCTGCGACCCAGGCGGAACTCCGAGCGCGACTTGATGTGAGCGAGGAGGAGTTCGAGAAGATCCACCGCGACTCGAGCCCGATCGGACTCGTGAGCCTCAACAAGAAGTGGTCCGACGCAGACTCCGGCGGCGAGGCACGGGAGATTGATGTGCCTCAGGATGACATGGGCTGCGATGCGTTTTCCATGCTCCAGCGGCAAGACATGCAGACGCTCATCACGCGCGGGCTCAGCCGCGCCGAGCGCCTGATCGTGATCCTCTATTACTACGAGGAGCTGACGATGAAGGAGATCGGGCTCACGCTCGACTTGTCCGAGAGCCGTGTCAGCCAGATGCACTCATCGATTCTTGCTCGGCTCAAGGCGCAGATGAAGCATCGCCTTCGCGAGATGACCGAGGAGTGATCGTTCCAGTCTGTTGCTGGGAATCCTGCTACTTGGAATCCTGCTACTTGGAATCCTGTTAATTGGAATCACTTTCGGAACCGAGAGGTCGGACATACAGATTGGCGAAGTCGATCGCGCTGCCGTGACTCTGTAGGCCAACGGGGCCGATTGCGGGGATTCCCGGCAAGGTCGCCTGCTCGATCACTTGTCTTCCGTTGAGCCACACATGGAGCACATCGCCGCGGAGCCGAATCCGAAAGCGATTCCACTGTCCAGCCGCTGAATCGGCGGCGACCTTCGGCGTGCATGCGGCGCGGACGGACCCCAGCATGGTCAGGTCCGTTCGGTAGCCCCAGACCTCGCCGCTGCCGCACGGCCAGCACCAGATGTTCACCTGCGATTTCTTGTTGCCTCGCAGGTAGATCCCGCTGTCCCGCTCCTGCACCTTGACGGTCTGCACCGAACCATCCTTGGCGCGCACCGCGTCACCATCCTTCCCGAAAACGGGGCGGTCCATCTCTCCTTGGTGCCCATCGCCCCAGCGCCAGTCTGCGATCAGTTCGATGTCGCCGAAGCCCTTGGCCGACCAGATGTCCGTGCCCTTGCCATCAAAGGCAATCAGCCAGTCTCGCACCGTCCAGTGAGTCCGAAAGTCTGGGTCACCATTCCATCCATCCAAAGTCCCGTCGAAGATCGAGCGGAATCCTTCGTCGGGTGTGGCGCACTGGTCCTGTGTGAGCGGCGGATTCGTCGACGGCAGTTCGGTCAGCCTGATCCGTCGGAACTTGATAGGGGTTCCCTCGCTTTCGAGGCAGATGTAGCCGCTGCGCGGATTGATGGCGGAGCCGCCAGACACTTCAGTCCCGTTGACTTCCAAGCGCAGTGTGCCTTGGTTTGCGGTGACCCTGTAGTGATTCCACTGGCCCTTGCCCTTGGTGGTTCGTGCCGATGGAAGGCATCGACTCCACTGCGCAGGGTGCGGGCGGTCTGGAGTCATCACGGCTCCGTGGATGGGAAAGATGTCGCCCTGACCCGTGTAGAGCAGGCGTCCCTCGCGGTCGGTGACATCGGGCGTCAGCATGATCTGCACTTCGACCGAGCGGGTGAACGGCACGCCAGGCGCGGGGAGTGCGTCGCTCCAGATGAAGAGTCCTGCATTCCCTGGTTCCTCCTCGTGCATCCACTCGAGTTCGAGGATGAAGTTCTCAAACATACGTTCGGTCCGCAGGACGCCGGTGGGCTTTCCAGAACACTGGATGAACGCGGTGCCATCACTGTCCTTGCCGACGGTCCATGTGTCGGGTGCGCCATTGACATTGATCCACCCAGCAAGGTCGCGCCCGTTGAACAGGTCGATCGCGGGAGCGGGGGAAGGGGGATTCGCGGCGGCGATCAGTGCTGTTGCAGCCAAGGAGGCGAGCGAGAGAGTGCAGTGGGTCATGTTGGGTTTCCCGAGGTGGATGTGGCGATCCGCTTCAACGGCGCACTGCAGATCCTCGCGGATCGATCGTCCACAGCGTCCAGTCAGGTGAGTGCGACTTCGCGCACGCTTGGCGAAACACGGAACTCTGCCTTCGTCTTCGCGCGGACCTCGTCCACGCCGATGCCAGGCGCGAGTTCCATCAAGGTGAATCGATTGGTCTGACGGTCCATCTCCATCACGCAGAGATCGGTGATCAGGAGATCGACGCATCGCCGGCCGGTAAGCGGCAGCGTGCAGGTCGGCAGCACCTTCGAATCACCGCGCTTGTTGGTGTGTTCCATCACCACGATGCGTCGGCGGACGCCAGCGACGAGGTCCATGGCTCCACCCATGCCTTTGACGAGCTTGCCTGGGATCATCCAGTTCGCCAAGTCGCCCTCCTGCGATACCTCCATCGCGCCAAGGATGGCGAGATCGATGTGTCCGCCGCGGATCATGCCGAAACTGTCCGCGCTCGAGAAGAACGAATGGCCAGTGACGCCCGTGACGGTCTGCTTGCCGGCATTGATGAGGTCCGCATCAACCTCGTCCTCGCTGGGGAAGGGGCCCATGCCGAGCATTCCATTCTCCGACTGCAGCCACACGGTCAATCCAGGCGGGACAAAGTTGGCCACGAGCGTTGGGATGCCGATGCCGAGATTCACATGGAATCCATCGCGCAGTTCCTGCGCGGCGCGCTGCGCGAGTTGTGTGCGGTCGAGAGGCATGTCACTCGCCGAAACGAATCCCCTGTGCGAGCGGGAGCGCGCCTCCCCAGTTGATCGTGCAAGTCTGTCGACGCATGTAGGACTTCCAGGAATCCGACCCTGATTCGCGACCGCCTCCCGTGTCCTTTTCACCGCCGAACGCACCGCCGATCTCCGCGCCGCTGGTGCCGATGTTGACATTCGCGATGCCGCAATCGCTGCCTGCCGCGGAGAGGAATCGTTCCGCCGAGCGGACGCTGTCGGTGAAGATGGCGCTCGACAGCCCCTGATCGACGCCGTTCTGGATCGTCATGGCTTCATCGAGTGAGTCCACGGTGAAGACATACAGGATCGGTGCGAAAGTCTCCTCCCGTGTGATCGCGGGGATGCTGCCGCGCGGAACGCGCAGAATCGTCGGCTCGACGAAGTGTCCCTGTTGTCCCGCGCGGCGGTCGATCGCATCGATCCCGCCGCACACGAGCGAACAGCCTTCGCGCATCGCCTTCGTGATTGCTTCGCGCATCGCGGCGACTGCACGGTCATCGATCAGCGGTCCCATGAGCGTGCGCGCGTCGAGCGGGTCGCCGATCGGCACGGACTTGTACGCGCGTTCGAGTCGCTCGAGCAGCGCGTCGACAACCGACGCGTGGACAATGAGGCGCCGCGTCGTGGTGCAGCGCTGGCCCGCCGTTCCGACTGCACCGAAAAGCACTGCGCGTGCAGTGAGGTCGAGATCCGCGTCGGGGAGCACGATGATGGCGTTGTTGCCGCCGAGTTCGAGCAGGGTTCGTCCGAGGCGCGCACCCACGACTTGCGCAACGCGGCGCCCCATTCGGCAGGAGCCCGTGGCGCTGATGAGCGGCAGGCGGCGATCCGACAGCATCGGCTCGCCCACCTCGTCGTCGCGTCCGATCACGAGCGAGAAGACATCCGCGGGATCGACATCGTCTGGGCGGAAGATGTCTTGCTGCGACAGGACCCGACGCGCCGCCTCATTCGATGCAATCGCCACGAGCGGCGTCAGCAGGCTGGGCTTCCAAAGGCATGCGTTGCCGCAGGTGGCAGCCACGATTGCGTTCCAAGCCCAGACGGCGCAGGGGAAGTTGAACGCCGTGATGATGCCGATCGTCCCGAGCGGATGCCACTGCTCATACATGCGGTGGTCGGCTCGCTCACTGTGCATTGAAAGTCCGTACATCTGCCGCGAAAGTCCGACGCAGAAATCGGCGATGTCCACGGCTTCCTGCACTTCGCCGAGACCCTCCGCGCGGATCTTGCCCATCTCGAGCGACACCAGTTCACCGAGCGGCTCCTTCAGGCGGCGGAACTCCTCGCCGATGCGGCGGACGATCTCGCCGCGTTGAGGTGCGGGCAGCTTGCGCCAGGCGGTAAAGACCCGTTCGCATCGCTCGACGGTTGCGTTCAACTCTTCGCGCGACTGCAGTCGAACGCCCGCGATCGGAGCACCGCTCGCGGGATTGCTGCTGACGATGACCGCTGCGTTCTGCGCATCCGGCGCAACGACGAGCGGGTGCTTCGCGATGCCAAGCCGATCAAGCAGCGTGTGCGGCTTGAACACCTGCTGCGTACTCATGGTGCCTTCGGGCTGGGGGTTGCGGGGGTCGTCGGCGCTGTTGCCGCGGGCGCGGTCGCGGACGGTGCGGATGGCTTGAGGGTTGGTGCATCCGCCGCCGGCGGACCGGGAAGGATCTGGACCTTCTCGATCACCACCTGCGCCTTTGGAACATCAGCCATGCCATCGCTCCGGCCCGTCGGTGTGTTGGCGATCGCATCCACTACATCCATGCCTCGGACGACCTTCCCGAAAACCGCATAGGCGGCGCCGCCGCGCGGTTGGTCGAGCATCGCATTGTCGACCGTATTGATGAAGAACTGGCTTGTGGCGCTGTTGGGGGCATTCGTGCGAGCCATGGAAATCGTGCCGCGCACATTCTTGAGTCCGTTGTTCCACTCATTCGTGATCGGCGCGCGGGTTGGCTTCAACTTCATGTCGGTCCCGTGACCGCCACCTTGGATCATGAAACCCTTGATCACACGGTGAAAGATCGTGTCGCTGTAAAAGCCATCTTTCGCGTAGGTGACGAAGTTCTCGACGGAGATCGGCGCCTTCGTCGCATCGAGCTCGAGGTAGATGGTGCCCTTGCTGGTGATCATCGCTGCGTACACCGGCGGGGCAGCCACTGGAGCCGAGGGCGCGGCTGCCGGCGGGGTCGCGGGAGCCGGCTGCTGTGCAGCGGCGAGAGCGGTGATCAGGAGTGCGCTGAGGCTCGCGAAAGAACGTCCGATTCTCGTGGCGGTGGTCATCGTGCCATGGTAGGGATTTGTGAAGTCAACGGGGCAACTTGGCAGGCGTCCGTGCGGCGCTCGCCTACGATTGCAGGTCGATGTTCGCGGTCCGCTGGATTTTCGACTTGTTCAGCTCCGTGCGATTCGGGATCACGCTGCTGGTGCTGCTGTTCGTCTACATGAGCGTCGGGAGCGCGGGCATCGTGTACCCCGTTCATCCCAACCTCCTGCACCCAGACGCTTGGGTGCATGATCAACTGCGGCAGTGGCGCCCCTTCGAGATGACCGAGTTCGAGTGGTTCCACTGGTGGCCGTTCAACCTGCTTGTCGGGCTGATCGCCGCCAACATGATCGTGACAACGCTGCGCCGCATCCCGTTTCGGACGGTGAATCTGGGGGTCTGGATGATTCACACAGGAATCATCGTCCTCATCATCGGCAGCGTTCGTTACTTCAACGCAAAGGTCGAGGGGGACGCACCCGTTGCGCGGCGGAAGGTCGTGCTGGAAGTGGATGGCAACGAGGGCAGCGTTGAAATGCTTGCCGCGCAGGGAGCGCGAGCGGTGATCGGCGAGGGAGCGGAGCAGTACGCAGTGGAGGTCGTGGACATCGATCCATCCTGGACGCTGCGCACAGGAGCGAGTGACGGCGAGGCCGCGTACAGCGTGACAGTGAGCGTGCAAACATCGGCGCGCCGCTTCATGCGGCAGTTGATCGCAGGCCGCCCTGACTTGACGGAGGACCTCGTGCCAGGCGGCGGACCAGGGCAGCCGATGCAGCGTGCGGTGAAGGCGACTGGCAGTGCGATCGTCGACCGCGCGCTTCGCATGCGCCTCGAGTACGAGTCGCAGGGTTGGTTCTACATGCGGAACGATCTCGCGAAGGCTTGGGCGCTGTATGTGCGTCCTGCAGGCAGTTCCGAATGGACCATGCGTCCCATCGACGGTCTGCCGTTGTACAACGACCGCGTGTCCTCGGCGGCGGATGTGCTGCTCGCGGATCCATCGACTGCACCGCTGCGCCCGATGCTGCTGGCGGTGCCACCGACCGAAGGCGATCCGTTCCCCGACCTGACGATCGCGGTCGATGGCTACCTGCGTTACGCACAGCTTCGATCGCTGTTGGTGCCGGGCGGCGCGAGCGCGCCGTTCAATCCAACGGCGACGCTCGACATCAGCGGGGATCAGGGGGCTGCATCGACCTACCGCCTCATGGCGCTCGATCCAGAGCGGTCGACCGCCGATGATGGGCTGCTCCGCATGGCGGCCGTCTCGAGCGAAGCAGACTTCGATCGGCTCCTCCGTCCCGCGGAGATTCGCGTTCGTGTGCCCGCCGCTGGCATCGATGTGGTGCAGCCAGTTCGTGTGCCGAAGGAGGGACCCGATGCGGACGCTTTCGTTCCCGTGGGCGATCCAATGCTTGGCTATGGGTTTCGCATTCGTGCAGCGCAGGACGACCTGCCTGTCGGCGGCCGAAACGCCAGCGTGCTGATCATGGATCTCAAGACGCCGAGTGGAGTCATTCGACGGTGGGTCTTTGATGACGCGGCACTGACGCGCGATGTACCCGACGGTGATGGTGGGCATGCAGCACCCGTGGAGCCCGACCGCGCCGTCGAAGTCGAGTATGTGCCCGGCTGTGGCCGCGCGCTCGTGACCCTTGTCGTTGGTCCGGATGAACGCCAGCTCCGCCTGATTGCCGCATTCGGGGATGCAGTGGGCAAGGCGCTTCCGATCGAAGTCGATGGTGCGGTGCAGTTGCCTGCCGGGCTGACCGTCAAGCTCTCGAGTTACGAACCGCGCGCGCGGATCATCGAAGGTCCCGTTCCGATCCCGCTCGAGCAGCGCATTCGCGATGCGCGAGAGATGTTCTCGATGGCGCATGTCATCGTGCCGGGCGCCGCGCCCACATGGATTCGCTTCAGCCCCTATGCGTTCGACGATGTGCGATTCGCGCTTCGTCGCCACCCTTTCCACCCGCAGCGCGTGCGACTGGCGGATGGTCGTGAGTTGGACATCCTCTTTTCGCGGGAGCGGCTTCCGCTCGGCACCGATGTGGCGCTCGATCGATTCCTCCTCGCGACGCACTCTGGCGGGTACACCGGCGAAAGCGGGACCATCCGCGACTACACCAGCCTTCTGCGATTTCGCGACAGCCCCGATCAGCCTTGGAGCGATCCAGTCCAAGTGAGCGTGAACGCACCCATCGAACACGGCGGTCTCTGGTTCTTCCAGGCGCAGTGGGATCCGCCCGAGCCCGCTTCCGCCCGCGACCCGCGGGGCAGCGCCGGGCTCAACTACACCGTGCTTGGCGTCGGAAACCGCGAGGGTGTCTGGACGCAACTCGCGGGCTGCGTGATCGCGGTGGCGGGCATGGCCTACGCTTTTTACGTGAAGCCGCTCCTGATCCGCCGCAGGACCGAGCGAGCCAAGGCGTCCGCAAATCGTCGGATCGCGCTGGCCGGAGCTGCGCCGTGATGGGGCAGGGGGTGAGATCCATCCTCGTTGCGTTCACGCTGCTGCTTGGTTGCGCCGAGGCTTTCGGTGCAGCGAGGATCGCATGGCGGGCCGAAGCTGAAATCGACAGCGCTGCGACCGCTTCACCTGCGGAGACCTTCGAGAAGTCAGTGGATTTGCGTCCGCTCGCGGAGATTGCCGTGCAGAGCGGCGGGCGCATCAAGAGCCTAGGCTCCTTCGCGCAGGGGGAGATGGGTTTCATCAGCGGGCCGCGACTCGTGAATGGACAGTCGCCGCTGTTCACCTACTTCGACCTGTTGATCCGACCCGAGGCGTACGAAGACGCGGATGTGATCTTCGTCAAGGGTGGTTCGGTGCGGCAGCGCATCGCCGACGCGGTCCTGCGCGAGGATCCGACACTCGAGGAGCGGATGCGCGCGTTCCAGTCCAGTGGGCTCATCTCGGCTGCGCTGCTCGCTCGGGATGGCGTTGCGGAGGTGCTCGAGCAGATGCAGGGTGATCTCCTGCGCACGGCGAAGGTGATGGATGCCGTCCGCGGCGCACAGATGCTGATGCAGACCGATGCGTTGCTGCGTGGGCTTCGCATCGTGCCGCCAGCGCCGAGCGATGCGGATCAACGCTGGCACTCGATCAGCGAAGTCATGCTGCTCGCGGCGGATGCGGGCGCGATCAAGGCGTCGGGCAAGGAGGTCCTTCCTGTCGCTGGCCTCGATGTCGCATTGCAGCAGCAATGTGCAGCGCAGTGGCGCAGCATGGTGGAGGCGTGGATCAACGGCGATGCGCAGCGAGTGAACGCGTCCGCCCGCGCGCTCGCCGCGCTGTTGCCGACGCTCAATCCGTCCGCTTCCCCGGACCCCGCTCGACTGCGGTGGGAAGCTTGGTATTTCGCGAGTGGGAATCTCTCATGGATCTGGCTCGTGTACGCGCTCAGCGTCATCCTGCTCTTGCTCGCAGTCGTGTACCGATGGCCGCGTGCGCGCAGTGCGGGCCTCGTGGTGTTCGCACTGGCGTTCCTCCTGCAGACCCTTGCACTTGCCCTGCGCTGGTGGATCTCCGCGCGCTTTCCAAACAGCAACATGTTCGAAGCGGTGACGACCTCCGCCTGGTTCGGCGGCTGCGCGGCGGTGATCCTCGAGGTCGCGCTGCGCCGACGAGCCGTTGCCGGTCTCATCGCCCTCGCAAGCGCTTTCGCGAGCGCCGTGGCACTGATGTCGGCGCACTTCCTGCCCGTGCAATTGAACGCGCAGATCGGCAACATGATGCCGGTCCTGCACGATGTGTGGCTGTACATCCACACCAATGTCATCATCTTCTCGTACTGCCTCATCTTCATGGCTGCCGTGTCTGCGGCGCTGTACCTCGCTTACCGCGCGCTTGGCGGAAAGCGCGTGCATGCATCGGTCGGCGGTGTTGCTGCGCTCTCGCCGGAGGGGATGGGCGGACTCCGCAGTGAACGAACCGGCGAAGTGCTCGATGGAGTCACGATGCTCCTGATGAAACTCTCCTTCGTCCTGCTGTGGGCGGGCATCGCGATGGGCGCGATTTGGGCGGACCATTCATGGGGCAGGCCGTGGGGTTGGGACCCGAAGGAAGTCTTCGCCCTCAACACCTTCGTGGTGTTCGCCGTTCTCGTTCATGTGCGCTACCGCGCCATCGACAAGGGTCTGTGGACGGCGCTCCTTGCGGTCGTGGGTGCAGCCGTGATGCTGTTCAACTGGATCGTGATCAACTTCGTGATCACGGGCTTGCATTCCTACGCGTGACCCGCGCGCCCCGCGGTCGCCTTCGCTGTTCGCGTGGGACGCTTGGCGCGGGAAGCAGGAGCAGACGGCGTGGCAGACTTCAAGCGCGCATCGGCAGTGGCATTGCCGAGTTCGCCGCCGTAGACCGCACTGTCGCCCAACTCCTCAGCGATGCGGATCAACTGGTTGTACTTCGCGGTGCGGTCGGATCTGCAAGGCGCGCCGGTCTTGATCTGCCCGCAGTTGGTTGCCACGGCGAGATCCGCGATCGTGCTGTCCTCGGTCTCGCCTGAGCGATGCGAAAGGATCGCGCGGTAGCCAGCGGTGTGCGCGGTGCGGACCGCATCGAGCGTTTCGCTGAGCGTTCCAATCTGGTTGACCTTGACGAGGATCGCATTGGCGCAGCCTTCGCGGATGCCGCGGCGGAGGAAACTCGGATTGGTGACGAACAGATCATCGCCGACGATTTGCACCTTCTTGCCGATGGCGTCGGTGAGCGCCTTCCAACCTGCCCAATCATTCTCGGCAAGTCCATCTTCGATCGAGCGAATCGGCCACTTGGAACACCATGTCTCCCACATGCGGATCATCTCGTCGCTGCCCACCACACGGCGCGGATCGCTCTTGAAGAAGCAGTACCCCTTGGATCCCTTCTCGGCTGCTGCGTTGGCCAGTTCGCTCATGGCTGGGTCGAGACAGATGACGATCTGCCTTCCGAGGTCGTAGCCGGCGGCTTCGACTGCGCGGGCGATCAGTTCAAGCGCGTCCTCATTTCGCGCGAGGTTCGGTGCGAAGCCGCCCTCGTCGCCCACGCTTGTCGAGAGATGCGAATCGTGCAACACCCGCTTGAGCGCGTGGTAGATCTCCACCCCCGCGCGGAGCGCCTCGCCAAAGTTGTCGAAGCCCCATGGCTGCACCATGAACTCCTGGAAGTCGACCGTGTTGTCCGCATGCTTGCCGCCGTTGAGGATGTTGAGCATCGGCGCGGGGAGCGTGCGCGCGTGAGTGCCGCCGACATATCGGTAGAGCGGCTGCTCGGTGGCAACCGCGGCGGCATGTGCAACCGCCAGACTGGTAGCGAGCGTGGCATTCGCGCCCAACTTCCCCTTGTTGGGCGTGCCATCGAGTTCGCACAGCAGTCGATCGATGCTCTCCTGCGTGCGCGCATCCGCGCCAAGCAGTTCAGGCGCGATGAGCGCATGAATGTTCTCGACCGCAGTGATCACGCCCTTCCCGAGCCAACGGTTGCGGTCGCCATCGCGCAACTCCACCGCCTCGTGTTCGCCGGTCGATGCGCCGCTCGGCACCGCAGCGCGCCCGACGGCGCCTCCTTCGAGCCGCACTTCGCACTCCACGGTGGGCTGACCTCGCGAGTCGATGATCTGACGGGCGGTGATGTCTTCGATGGTGAAGGGCATCAGCGCAGTCTAAACGCCGCGCCGATCAAGTTGCGCGCGCGGCGGCGACGAAAGCCCGAATCAGCCCGTGATCCTTCACGCCTGGAGCGCCCTCGACGCCGCTGGAAACATCGACTCCACAGGGGCGTACCACTCGGACCGCCGCTGCGACCGAGTCGGGGGTGAGCCCGCCCGCGAGAATCAGCGGCCTTTGCAGGCGCGGGCGAATCGCTGCAAGTTGCTCGAGAACGGCATCCGCGTGCGCTTGCCCGCTGCCCGCATTCCGCCCGTCGAAAAGCAGTGCGTCCACGAATGGCGACTCATTCCAGCGCAGCAGTCCATCGATATCTGATGCTGCACCGATGCGCGAAATCGCGGCAGAGCGCGGCGCGGTCGGCGGCGTTCGCCATCCGGCTGCTTCCCCAACCGCGGCATCTGCATGCAGTTGAACGCACCCGCGCCAGGTTCGCAGCGGGTGCCCCGACCAAAACCCGTCGCGCACGACCGCCACGGGGAGGATGTGCGCGGGCAGCAGCGCGGTCAATGCTTCGGCTTCGTCGATCGTGATCGTGCGCGGGCTGCCCGCGGCAAGCACGAAGCCAACGGCATCGGCACCCGCATCGCAGCATGCGCGCACCGCGAGCGCATCCCGCAGCCCGCAGATCTTGACGAAGGTCTTTCCATCGCCGCGAAGCGGATGGTGGGTGGGGGGAACGATCACGCGCTGCCATCCGCAGCGTCGGCCGCAAGTTCAGCGCGCAGCGCCTCTGCCTGATGCCGCAGCGCCGCACGGCACGGACGCGAGCGCGCCAACAGGGAATCGATCATCGCACGCGCACGACTTCGATCGCCAAGGTGGCGCCCCACGGTGAGCGCAGCCATGACCAGCGCGTCATCCGCCTCTGCACTGTGTGGGGCGTGGGCGACGATGCGCTCCCAGTGCGACGCTGCGCGGGAAAAGTCTGCCCGTTCAAACGCACTGCTGGCATCGTGCAGCGCTCGCCGAACATCCGAGTCGTTCCAAGTGCGCAGGGGGGAAGCGCCCCGCGGTGGGAGTGCCTCTGCGGCGCTGCGCGGATTGGTCGTCGACCCACCACTGTTTGCGAGCGCAGCACCTGCCTCGCGGGTCCAGGGACTCCCTTGGCGGAACGCATCTGCCATCGCGCGGCGGCGACGCCATTGGCGCAGCAGGAAGAAGAGGTCGAACTCGCTCCGCGGCAGGATCCCCGTGCCGAGCAGCACCAGCATCGTCCCGATCCCGAAGGCATATCCGGCGAGGTGAGCGATGTACGCCACGCGCGAGCCAACGCCGATGAAGGAACCCACTTGGCCGACAAGGTCGATCACTGCAAAGAGGATCACGGCTGCAAGGCCGCTGATCTCGATCACGCTGAAGAACACCAGCAGGCGAACGCGTGCGCGCGGGCACAGCGCAGCGAATGCACCAGTCACTGCAGCAACGGCGCCGCTGGCGCCGATCATCGGCGCGCGCGAAAACAGCCACTGCCCGAGCGCCGCCACCACGCAGCCTCCGGCGTACAGCAGGGCAAATCGGATATGTCCGAGGCGCCCTTCGACGGAGCGCCCGAAGATGAACAGAAACAACATGTTGAAGCCGACATGCGCCAGCCCGGAGGGATCGTGCAGAAAGGCATAGGTCACGAGCGTCCAAGGCCGCGCGGCAACTGCGGATGCGGAGGGGATGAGAACCCCCCATGAGTAGGCGGAATCGGCTACTGAGCCGCCTTCCCTCAGCGATGTGCCCACCAGAACGAACCCCAACAGGTTGATGACCACGATCGCCGTGGTGACCCAAGGCGAAATCTGGCTTTGTCGATCAACGGCGAGGGGTATCATTTTCGACCCACCGTCAAAGGATAGGAACTCATGCCGCTCACCGTAGACAAGGGACTCGCCAACACCGTTGCTGCCGACACTCGACTCTCCTTCATCGATGGAGCGAAGGGGATTCTGGAGTACGTCGGATACGACATCGACTCGCTTGCGCGCAATACGACCTTCGAGGAAGTCACCTGGCTTCTCTGGGAGGGATCGTTGCCGACGAATGCGCAGCTGCAGGCGCTCGAGCGAGAACTTCGAGCGGAGTACCCAGTGGATCCGCGAGTTCTGGACCTGCTCCGCACCATTCCGCGCACCGCGGCACCGATGGATGCGCTGCGAACCCTCGTATCCGCACTCGCCCACTTCGACAGCGAGGCGGATGACGCTTCGCCCGAGGCGAACCGAAGGAAGTCCATTCGGCTCGTCGCAAAGACGCCAACCCTCATCGCGGCTTTCGACCGATTCCGAAAGGGCAAGCCCATTGTTGCCCCAGACCAGACGCTCACGGTGGCGCAGAATTTCCTGTGGATGCTGACGGGTCAGCGTCCCACCGATGCAATGAGCCGCGCGCTCGATGTCTGCCTCGTCCTGCATGCCGATCACGGGTTGAACGCCTCGACATTCGCCGCGCGCGTCACGATCGCCACGCAGAGCGACCTGTACTCCGCTGCCACGACCGCCATTGGCACGCTGAAGGGACCCTTGCACGGCGGTGCCAACCAAGAAGTGATGGAGATGCTGCTCGAGATCGGTTCCCTCGACAAGACCGAGGCATACATCCTCGGGAAGCTTGCCCGCAAGGAGCGCATCATGGGCTTTGGGCATCGCGTCTACAAGGCCTATGACCCGCGTGCGACCTATCTCAAGACCTTTGCCAAGCAGGTGGCAGCGGATACGGGCAATCTCCCGCTGTACGAGATGAGCAGCCGCATCGAGGAAATCGTGCTTGCGCAGCCAAACATCCGCGAGAAGGGGATCTTCCCCAATGTGGACTTCTATTCGGCGACGACGTACTACTCGCTGGGGCTCGATCTCGACTTGTTCACCTGCATGTTCGCTGCGAGTCGCATGTCTGGATGGACGGGGCATTGCATCGAACAGCTCGCCGCGAACAAGTTGATCCGTCCGCATGCGGACTACACAGGACCGCACGGACTGGCGTTTGTCCCGCGCAATCAGCGAGGAGGCACGGCGAGCACCTCGCCCTCGGTCAGCGCCACGATGTCCGTGACCGCTTGATCGAAGCCGTCTTCCATGTGCACAAGCCGGATCTTTTTCCGCAGTGCGGGAGAGAGCGAATTGAGGCACTCGATCGGCGTGTGAACGCGCGACTCGCTCGTCTCGTGCACAATGACATCCGCGCTGGCAAGCCAGTCGATGTGTGCTGGGTCAAAGCGGGTGTCGCCGCTCCAACCGAGTGTTGCGCCGCCGCGCGAGATGCGATAGCCGCAGCCGGGGATCAGGTGTTCCGCAGGGCGAGCCTCGACCTCGAAGTCCGCAACGCGCGTGGGAACGCCGACAGGGATGATGTGCAGGTCGAAGTAATCCGCCAGTTTCAGCGCGCCGTTCTGGTCCATGGCAGGGGCGAGGCGCTCCCAAAGGCGCCGCGCAACTGGTTCGATGGTGTGCAGCCGAGGCACCGGACCGAGACCATTCAGCTTGGCAATCCACCGCTTCCATCCGATTGTTTCCAATCCATTCACATGGTCGCCGTGCAGGTGCGTCACCAGGATGTCGGTGATGTTCATCGCATCGAGTTTGCGCCCGCTGCGCTTCGAGGCATTCGCGAGGGCGCGCAGGATCGCGTCGGGACAGTCGATCAGCACGATGCCATCGCTCCAAGGCAGCGCCGCCGACGAGCCGAAAAACGACTCGGACATTGCGCTCCCCGTACCAAGAATGACGGCTTCGAAACTCACGGTTCGGCGTAGGATAGTCCGCGAATCGCGTCAGTGGGTTGGGCGAGCGTCCTCGATGATCCGCACGATGATGAGCCAGTTGTACAACGACCATCAGCGGCGACTGCGACCAGTCGCCGTTGGCATCGGCGCGGCTGTGGCGTGGCTCCTCTCGTGCGCCCCCGCCGTGGCGCAGGGCTCTGACTCTGCAGCCCTGCGTTCCGCAGAAAACCTGCAGCGGCAACTCAATCAAGAGGACGCGGAAATGCGGCAGGCGTACTACGCGAACGCACCGATCTCCGAACGGTTGAGCATCGAGTACGGAGGGACCTTCCGTTATGCGTTCAACATCATTGACACGGCGCAGAGCCAAGAGACATACCAGCAGATCTACGACCTGCGGCTCTTCACTTCCATCGAACTCGATGGCGCGCATCGGTTCTTCGGCAGGCTTCGATTCCAGTACAACCAGTGGGATTTCCGCGGGACGCGGGCGATCGGACCGGACTACGACGATGTGGGCTGGCAGAATCCGATCGGCGAACTGTATTGGTACGAGTTCAACCTCGCTGGGATGATCCGCGCGCAGACAGGCAACAAGCCCGACTACAACTTTGTCGCGAAGGTCGGTCGACAGTATGTGATCTGGGGACAGGGTGGTGTGCTCAGCAACTACATGTATGCGGGGATCTTCGACTTCTCGTGGCGTGACTGGAAGGCGACTGGCATGATCGGCGTGACGAGCGGAAACGACACGATCGACTGGGACCTTTCCCGCCCGGGTTACGACACCGATACGCAGCGCTTGTACTACGGCGGGAAGTTGGAGTTCGCCGGCTTCGCAGGTCACCGACCGTATCTGTACTTGCTCGCCCAGAAGGACTTGAACGAGGGGCAGGTCGCGCTGCTGCCCGCTGCGCTTCCCACCATTCCAACGACCTTCAACTACGACTCCAGTTATGTGGGCCTCGGCAGCAACGGCGCTCTCGGTGCCGACCTCGTGTACCGCGCCGAGTGCATGTACGAGTACGGCACCACGCTCTCCGATCCGCTGCCGCGCGATGGAACGCTCACGCCCGTGCCGCAGCAAAACTCGCAGATCTCTGCCGTGGCGGGAGTCGGGGGACTGACATGGCTGCGCCGCGACAAGGCGGACACGCGAATCGACTTTCAGATTGTTGCCGGCAGCGGTTCGCCAGACCGCCTCGATGCGGGCAACACTTTCGGCGGTATCGCTCCAGGCGCAGTCGATACTTCGTTCAACTCGCTCGGCTATGTGAACACCGGGCTTGTGCTGTCGCCTGACTTCGCCAACTTGCTGTGTCCCTCGCTCGGGTTCAGTACAAGCCCGTTTCCAGGCGGTGGGATCTTCGAGAACTTCCGAGTTGGCATCACCGGTTTCTTGTTCGGGCGCATCCTGTCGAACGCACCACTTTCCTTCCAGACCCAGCCGGGCGGAACCAACTATGTCGGCGGCGAAGTCGACTTCAGCGTGGAGTGGCGATTGCTCAGCGACCTCGACCTGAGCTTCAAGTATGGGATCTTCATGCCGAATCAGTCGGCGTTCTTCCCATCGCAGTCCGCGACGCGTGACTTCGTCTACATCGGAGGCACCTTTGCGTTCTGAAGCTTGGGTGGTGTGTGCGCTGCTCGGAGTCGGATGGGCAGTCGGCTGCGAACGCCAGTCGACCACGACCTCCGTCGTCGAGCGTTACGGCTCGCTCGATGAGGAGGTCGTCTTCTTCGAGGAGTTGAAGGAATCGGCACTCGTCAGCAACAACGATGCGCTGCACGCCCTGTTCTTTCTCGATGATGGAGAAGACCACTGGGGTGGTTACGCCGATCGCGTTGCAGAAGCGAAGCGGCGCAAGTGGTTGCCAGGTGGCTTCGACGAGCCGTCCACGGAGAGCGCAGATGTGGGGTGGATCGCCACGGCCGCGTGCAGGATCGCGAAAGTGGACGGCGGCGTGAGCATGCGTGTCTGGGGTCCGATCCCGCGTTATGCGGTTCGAGAGCTTCGGAATGAGCAGATTCTTGTCGGAAAGCAGCAGGGAATGAGTTTTACGGGTGCAGAATTCGTTGACTTCTTGACTCGACTTTCGCGAAATGCACGATTGACTGGTGCTTCCGCCCTTGCAACGGCTTCAGCCGCAGGCGATGCGAAGGCATCGGCTCCGAAGCGGGTACTGCCACCCACGGGGCGGTTTGAGTGACGGACCGATGATGAGCCACTGGAAGGAGTCGACGCAGTGAACAAGCACAGGTCATTCATCTCGTGCAGCGGTGGCGCGGTGCTGACATTGGCATGCGTTGTTGCAGCCGCGGGCTCGGGTCCGCTGCCGACGCAGCCCGCCATGAGGCAGGATGCCGCAGCTGCGGCTGCATTGCCAGCCGCGCCCGCGACCAACTCGAGCAAAGCGTTGGAGATTCGCGTCATCGAGTCTGAAGGACGAGTGAAGTGGCGCAGCAGCAGCACGACACCTTGGAAGGTCGCCAAGAAGGCAGAGATCAATGATGTGCTGCCGCCCGGCAGCGAGGTGTCGACGGGTGCCAATGCGCGGTGCACCCTGAACTTCGCACTTCAGGGATGGAAGGCGGGCGAAGAGCCGCATGCCACGGCAGTGATTGATGGCAATTCGGACTTCTCCGTGCCCACCTGCGAGCTGGTGCAGGAGGCTGACGGCGATGTCTTCAAGGCAATCGCGAGGATGTCGGTTGGCACGACCCGCATCAAGGTCAATCGCATCTCCGCAAGGAATGACTTCAATGTGGTTGTCCCCGACGGAACGCTCGCTGTTCGCGGTACGGGATTCACGATCAATACGGGACCGATGGGTGGAACGGAAGTCACTGGTGTCCCGGGGAACGCAATCGCCGCAATCCAACTGAAGTATGCTGCAGTCAGCACGCCCGTGGTCCTCTCCGGCGGCGGCGGTGAGGCAAAGAGTTCATCGGAAACGCCTGAGCCAGCCACCAATTCACTGGTGGCATCGATTGGCGCACCAGCGGTCGCTGGAACGGTCGCGAGCGCAGCCGAAGCACTGCAGTCAGCCGTCGCTGGAACGACCCAAGCGCCCGTGATTCAGCAGGTGACTGCAACGGTCGCTGCGGTCGCGCAGACCGCTGCCGAAACAGCGTCGGTCCAAGCTGGGCAGGACGGCAGCAATTCGGGAAACAGCGTGCTCGCGTTGTTTGCCGACTTGAATCGCACCGCAGAGCGCCTGAGGGATGCGGCCGCAGGGGCCGAAGGAACGGCGGCGCGGCTCGCCGCTGCGGCGCAGGCCTTGCTTGCGGCGCAGGGCGCGCTCTCCGACACTCGCGACCGAATCCTCGACTTCCAGGTTGCTGAGCAGTCGGTGCTCGACGCATCCGCTGATGTGGGTGTCCTTCTCGAACTGACCCTGCAAGCAAGCGCGGCGTCGGCTGCGAGCCGAAACGAGTCGCTCGATGCCGCGCGCGCCGCACTCGATGCGTTCAGCGACGAAGGCGGCGGCGGTTCGGGTGACTTTGCGAATCTGGCCGCCGCTCGCGCAGCCAATGCGGCGCTGTCCGCAGGCGAAGCATCCTTCGGTGCCGATGTCGCGGATGAAGTCCTGCAAGTCACGCTCGATCGACTCACGCTCGCCATCGCCGCCCGCACCGAGGTGGACGCGGCCGCTGGGCGCACTGGAGACGCGGGTGCTGCGGCTGAGCAGGCCCTCAACGAAGGCACGGCGTTCCGCGATCTGGTGGTGGCTGCAATCGCCGACATCGAGTCGATCCTTTCGCGGCGGCCTCTCAATGGCATTCGCGATGGACTGCTCGTCGCGCTTGATCGACTCTTGGAAGCGGAGGAACGCCTCCTCGCGACGCAGCCACTTCGCGACGAGGCGATCCAGGCGGCGCTGACCGCTCAAGAGGAAGCAGCTGGAGCGGTGCTTGCGGCTGCTGAACTGGCCGCGGAGGAAGCGGCCGTTCGCGCGCAAGCCGCCAATGATTCGGCTGCCGCGGCGGAGGCCGCATCGGCTGATCTTTCCCAGGGCATCGAGTCGCTGAATGATGCCATCACCGCAATGCTGAGCGCGCGCGATGAACGCGAGAGTGCCGATGCGGAGCGTGCCGCCGCTGACGCGCTTCGCGAGGTCGCGGCAGCCCGCGCAGCAGAGGCTCAGGCGCAGATCGACATCCATGTCGCGTCGGCGCAGGGTGCATCTGACGCAGCGGTCGTTGCGAGTGCGGCGTTGGCAGAGGCGCTCGGGCACTTGGATCAGGCATTCGCGAACGCGGGCTTGACGAGCACGGCCGTCGAGAATTGCCTCGCTGCGCTCGAAGATGCGCAGCCCGACATCGGAGCCGCAAGTGGCTTC
Source organism: Planctomycetota bacterium (assembly GCA_009926625.1). Lineage (GTDB taxonomy): Bacteria > Planctomycetota > Phycisphaerae > Phycisphaerales > SM1A02 > F1-60-MAGs104. The sequence continues at coordinate 12,351 of RFON01000017.1, read as the reverse complement.
GCGGGGGAAGCGCGGCAGGCTGCTGACGCAACCCAGGGGAACGCTCTCAACGCGAGGTCGGCTTCCGATCAGGCTGGCGAAGCTGCGCAGTCGGCCCTTGCATCAGGTCAGGAATCCGTTGGGGCAGGTGGCATTTACGCAGAGCGCATCGCCGCGATTCGTGCAGTCATCGTTGGTGCGCAAGAGCGCGCAGATGCCGCAGCCGGACATGCGCTTGCCTCGTCGACCGCGGCCGTTGCCGCGGAGTCATCCGGCAGTGCCTTCGCGGCACAGTTTGCCGATCCACTGGATCCGCAGTCGTCTGGTTCGGCGGCGGCCGCTGCAGCGTTGAACGCAGTCGCGCGTGCGCTGGCACTTGCTTCCGAAGCACAGGATGCAGCGGATCAAGCCGCCGCATCGGTGCAGGGCGCACAGGCATCGCTCGAGTCGGTGCTCGATCCTGGCGGAGCCGAAGTCGACTTCAACTCTTCGCTCGGCGACATCGCATCGGCCGTGGACTCCGCGGTGCAAGCCAACAACGCAGCAACGGAAGCCGAGCAACTTGCCGCAGTGGCGGATGCTGAAGCGGCAACGGCCGAGGCGGCAGTGGACGCGGCAACGGGCGCTGGACTGGCCTCCGACTTCGCCTTGGCTGCAGCAAGTCGTGCAGCGGAGAGCGGATTGTTGGCTGGCGATGCGTCGGAGGTGCTCGATCAGCTTGCGGAGGGATCGCAGGAACTCGAAGAACAGATCGTCCTTGCGCAGTCTGCTGCCGACGGTGCGGCTGCCGCAGAAAGTGGCTTCGAGCAACTGCTCGCGGCTTTCGAAGTCGAGATGGCTGCGCTGCTGACGGCGGTCGATGAACGAGCGTTGCCCGCTGCGGAGTCCGTGTTTGCGGAGGTGGGTGGATCGACTGGTGAGGCGAGCGTTGCGGAGCTCGTGGATGCCGCCACCGAGTCTGCGACCGATGCGTTGACGGCTGCGCAGGCCGCGGACGCTTTCGCGCAGCCACTTGGCGAGCAGTTCTCGCTGGCGCAGGATCTTGCTTCGCTGTCGGCATCGGAAGCCGCGGCGGCTGCTGCAGAAGCAGTCGAGGCATCAAACGCAGCGGCAGCGTCGGATTCTGCTGCAGGTGCGGCGGGAGTCTTCGCGAATCTCGCGCAGGTTGGAGGAAGCGGTTCTGGCGATGCGCTCGATCTCTTGGTGGGACGGGCAGCGGCGTTCGCGCAGTCTGCCGCGAGCAGCGCAACCGATGCAGGAAACGCAGCGTCCAATGCACGGAGTGCAGCGGACGCGCTTCAAGGGCGACTCGATTCATTCACGCTCGCGACCAGCCAGCCAGCGCTGCAGGCGGCCCAGTCCGCTCTGGACTCCTTGCAAGAAGTCCTGAGCGGCGCGGATCGCCGAGCGGCCACGCTCGACGCAGCAGCAGCAACCGTCTTCACGCTCGACTTGTCTCTCCAAGCAGGCACCATTTCAGGGGGGCTGGTCATTGGTGCGGATGTCATTGATCAGGCAGCGGATGATTTCAACGCCCTGGCAGTAGCCCACGAGGGGATTTCCCTTGAGGCGCTGCAACGGGTCGCAGATGCCCAAACAAAGCTGAGCAATGCGGATGGCTTGATGGAATCCGCGGGCGCGCACCTGCAAGGACTTGAGTCCGCATTCGATGAGATGCTTTCGGCGCTCAATGTGGACGGCGGTCGGGCAGGCGTGGATCCTGAGGCTGCCGCAGCTATCGCGATGCAAGTGGGCAACCTTTCCCAGGAAGTTGGCGAGGCCGTCGAGTCAGCGCAAGGGGCAATCGATGCGGCGCAGCTGTTTGCGGAGCAAGGCGGATCACTTGTCGAGCAGGGGTTCTCGCTTGAGACGGCCGCTCGCGAGATCGCCTTCGCGGTTGGCGGTGACACAGGGTCGGACGGTGCGGTCGGAGCGTTGCAGGCAGGCACGGCCGTCGTGCAGGGTTTGGCTGATGCGGCGACCGCGTCGGCATCGGTCGCTGAAGAGGCCGCCGCCAATGCAGGATCAGCAGTGGCGCAAGCCCTGGCTGATCGAGCAACGCTCTTGGCTGGCGAGGCGATCTCCCGTGCGTTGGAGGCTACCAATCGATTCCAAGTGGCATCGGCACATGCACAGCAGTTGCAGCAAACGCTCGCACAGCAGCAGTGGAACGCCGCAGCAGCGGCGGTCGCGTCGCTCGGCGGCGAAGTGGGGGACGCGCAGCAGCGGATGCAAGAAGCACAGTTTGGCGCGCTGCAAGCATCGCAGTATCAGGCGCTGGCTTCGTCGACCGTCGGTTCCGTGTTCGAGGCGCGTTCTGCAGCTGAAGCTGCCACGGAAACGGAAGCAAGTCACATCGGTGCAGCGGCGGCTCGTGACTCGGCGGCGGGTGCCATCGCCAACCACAACGATGCGCTCGCGGCAGTGGATGGACTGGTGTCGTCTTCGGCCGTGTCGCTCGAAACGGCCTGGGAGCAGTCAGACATCGCCGTCGCGCAGTCCGGGATCGCCAACATCCGCTTCATCGACACGCAAGCAGCGTTCCAGATCGGTGATTCGAACGCCATGTCGTTCAATGCGAATGAATCGCAGGCTGCAGCCAATCTGAGTGGGATTGCAGCCGCTCAGAGCGATGCAGCGGCGGAGCAGACGCGCACATTCGGCGATCAGGCGATCCTGCGTGCCGAGCAATCGGCCGATGCGGGACAGCAATACCTTGCCGCGGTGTCGCTGGCAGATTCCTTCTCAGCGAATGCCGTGCAATCGTTCGGCAACGCCGATGGCGCTGCTGGTCGGGCAAGCGGATTTGCCGAGGCGGCCGCGGTGTTGGCTGCTCAACTGGGAACGCTGCGCGCGGGCAACGCATCGGACATTGCTGCAGCGGCTCGTGACCTGGCTGTCGTGCAGGCGCAGCAAGCGGCGCAGTCGCGCGACTCGGCGCTCGCTGCTGCGCAGAGTGCCCGCTTCATGGGCGAACGGGTGTTCTTCACGGTCACGGCGGAGCGGGCTGCTTTGGTCGTTCAGCGGGCCAACGAAGCGCGAGTCGCAGCCGACATTGCTCTCACCGCCGCTGGACGCGCGGCAGGCGATGCCGCGGCCGCAGCGGCTCTTGCAGCACAAGGAGGGGGGGGCGGCCCCTTCGGCCCCGACAACCCCGGCGGGGGTCAGTGACCCCCACGATTCGGCAGGACTGTTGCCAGAACCACTGGCGGTGGTGATACTGGCGACATGCGGCAGATCTCTTGGCTTGCGGTTTCGGTCGGGTTGGCGACGACCGTGCTGATGCTGCTCGCATCATGGGCGGGACTGTTTGGCAATCTTGAACTGGCATCGGCAGACTGGCGGTATCGGCATGCGCGCAGTGAACCAGTCCCCCTATCGGACGATCTTGCCCTGGTGGTGATTGACGACTCTGCGCTGGAGGTGTTCGGGCGTTGGCCGTGGCCTCGCACACTGATCGCGCAGACAATTGAAGAACTGCAGCACCTCGGCGCAAAGACGGTGGCCCTCGATGTCCAGTTCAGCGAACCAGATCCGTCAGGCGACGATGCGCTTGGAAAGGCGGTTGCCGCGATCCCGACTGTTGTTGGCTTGGATGTCTCGAAGCAGTGGGTTCCTGGTCCCATCTGGTCGACGCCTGAGGGGAAGGAAAAGTTGTCCGCGATCTTGCAAGTGCTGACGAAGGACATCGAAACAAAGCCTGATCAGGTGATTGAGGACTCGAAACTCGCTGGCGCACTGCAGCGCGAGTACCGCGCTCACGCCGTGTGGTTCAAGCAACTCGCGGTGTGGGAGTTCATTTGGAGCGAGTTTCGAAAGTCGCAGAAAATGCCCTCGATCGAGCGCGTGGCGGCGGAACTGCGAGCCAACCGGGTCGATCCAGGACTGTCGATTGGCGACCGCGAGCTCGTGGAGCAACTCCTTCGTCGCGCGAACAGCTGGGTGGACCTTCAGCAAGAGATGTCGGATCATGGCGATCCACTCATCCCCGTCGGCGGCCATACGCAGGTTCCACCAATCCCGCAGTTGGCGAAGTCAGCTCATGCGGTCGGGGTTCTGACGAACGCGGCGAGCCCGATCGACACCGACGATGACAAGCGGCGGACGCCTGTGGAGTGGGAGGTCCCTGGGGGAACGGTCTATCAGGTCGGACTGGTTGCTGCCGCGGCACACCGAGGATTGAAGCCAGTCGACATCCACTTTTCAGACAGCGAGATGCAGGTCGGGCAGGCCAGTCTCCCGCTTCGGGATGGCGTTCTCTACATCGATTGGCCGACATCGACCTTCGATGGCGAGTTCGCAAAGTGGACCCAATCCGGGATGTCGGGATCGGAGCGCCCCGCGGTGTCGATCGGCAAGTTGCTCGATCTGCACGATGCGCGCCGACAGAACGCGGAGAATTGCAAGAACCGCGACACGCTGAAGGCACGGCTTGCGAGCGGGATTCCCGACTTGCAGGCACTGAAGGATTCATCGGACGATGCTGCGTTTCGCACCGCTGTGGAAGATGCTCGTCTTGATCTCGATGGCGACCTGCGCAACGACGCCACGGTGTTCCTCGACTTGTGCGAGGCGATCGATGAGGCAGCATCCGGCCTGGCAAGCCGTGAAGGGGAACTCCGCACCAAACTGGCGGGCAAACTGGTGTTCATCGGTTGGACCGCAACGGGTGCAAACGCCGACTTTGTCCCAACGGCGCTTGATGGGAGGACGCCGGGGGTCTTCGTGCATGTGGTGGCGGCGAACATGATTCTGGAAAATCATGCACGACAAACATCGCCTCGGTGGATTGACCCAATGGCACTCGTCGTTCTCGGCGTGGCTGCCACCATCATCGCCGCCTCGATTCCCGTCGGTTTCAGTTCGCTCGTGACGCTGGCGCTGGCTGTCGGCTGGCTGCTCTTCGCTGGACTGTTCTGCTTCAACACCCTGGATTTGATCATGCCGCTTGTGGCACCAACGGTATCGCCCGTGGGCTCTTGGGCGACGACGACTGCCGTGGTGGCGGTCCTCACCGCGCGCGACAGGGCTCGGATCAATCGGCAGTTTGCCGCACGAGTGTCTCCGCAACTGGTCGCGAAGCTGTCGGGAAGCCCGGAGGCTCTTTCCATGTCGGGCGAGGAACGGGAGATCACGGTGATGTTCGGTGACCTTGCAGGGTTCACCGCCATCGCAGAGGCGCTTGGTGGACCAGGCGTGGTGCGAACCTTGAACACGTACCTCGGCAGGCTTTCCGAAGAACTGGTCGCGCGCGACGCGTATGTCAACAAGTTCCTTGGCGACGGGTTCATGGCGTTCTGGTCGGCGTTCGGCGATGAGCCGCGGCAGGAGTCGATAGCCGCCGAGAGCGCCGTCGCGTGCCAGAAGGCGGTTGCTGAACTGGGCAAGGATGCGGAGAGCGGGTCGCCGAGGATTTCGCTGCGCCTCGGCATCGCCACTGGCGAGGCCGTCGTGGGCGACTGCGGTGCGCCTCCCAAGTTGAACGATTACACCGCGATCGGTGATTGCGTGAATCTCTCCGCGCGGCTCGAGAGCGCGAACAAGCAGTTTGGCACCGCCATCCTGATGGACGGTGCGACGCACCGTGGTTTCGTGGCACAGGGGGGCAACCCGAATGTTCGCATCCGTGCGCTCGGCGCGATCGTGGTCGTTGGTCAGTCGAAGCCAGTGGAGATCTTTGAGGTGTGTCCCGCGGATGCGGACGGCGATTGGATTGCGGCAACGGAGGCGGCGGTGGCGCTGTTCCGCGAGAAGCGCACTGCAGATGCCGAGCAGGCATGGCGCGCGATGGAGTCGAAGTACGGAGCCTCCAAGCTCAGTGCGATGTACCTCGCGGCAATCGAGGATGTTCGATCGGGTGAAGCGCCCGATGACGGGGTCCTCCACCTGCGGGCAAAGTGATTCGCGCTTGCTGACCTCTCTGCGACTGCGCTCGCCAAGTCAGAATCGTCGGCGCAGGATGATCGCCGTGCGATCGTCGTCCGTGTGAGCCGCCTGAGCGAACGACAGGGCGCCTTCATCAAGCGCATCGCAGATCGACTCGCACGGCTCGTCGCGGAGGCGCCGAATCAGCGCGCAAACCGCTCCCTCTCCCCAACACTCGTTCAGGGGCGACTGCGCTTCGAAGTACCCGTCGGTGATCAGGACCAGAATGTCGCCGACCTCAACACTGAATCGGCGGCAAGGACCTTCGCCGAATCCCGGTATCAAGATGCCAAACGGCGGCGTGTCGCTCTCGATCTCCTCGAAGGTGTCGGTCGCGCGCCGATAGATGTAGATCGGCCCTTGCCCAGCGCTGTTCACCTGCAACTCCCATGTCCTCAGGTCGAGCACTGCCATGAACGCGGTGATGAACCTGCCAGGCGGCAGGTCTTCACTCAGTTGCACATTCATGTCCCGAGCAATCTGGTCGATCGGCTGTCCGAGCCGGACGCCCATTCGCATCATGCCGCGCGCCTGCATCGATGAAATGGCAGGGCCAACCCCATGGCCCGTCGCATCGGCAAGGAACATCACGATATGGTCGGCGGCTTCGTTGGTGGCGCAGATGGTCTTTGCGCGCGTGGCGAAGACATCGAAACTGTCGCCGCCGCAGTCCTCGGCGGGGGTGCTGCGAGCGAACACATCGAAGGCTGGGTGCTCGGGGATTCGCTTGGGGAACGCACCTTCCTGGATCTCCTTTGCGACAGCCATTTCCTTCATGAGTCGAGCGCGGTCGATGTTGTCTTCGATCAACTGCGCGCGGCGAAGAGCGATTGCCGCCTGCGATGCGATGCCCTGCGCGAGCATCTCGTCCGCCTGGTCGAACGCGCCATGCTTGCAATTCAGGACCTGGGCCACGCCGACGAGATGTCCTTCGTCATCGAGCAGCGGCACGGCCAGGATCGATTTCGTGCGGTAGCCGGTTCGGCGATCCACTTCCCGGTTGAACCGCTGATCCGAGTACGCGTCGGGGATGTTGATGACCTGCTTGCTCGTGGCGCATGCGCCAGCAATGCCGGCTGACGCAGGGATGCGGACTTCAGCGTCGCTGCCGCCGACGCCGTGCGCAACATGGATGACCAGTTCCTCGGTGCGGCTATCAAAGGTGAACACCGTGGCGCGGTCTGCGTGAAGCAAGTCCCGCAGTGCATTGATCACTGCGCCGAGCACTGAAGCCAGATCGGATGTCTCTCCGAGCGTCTTCGACAGGCCGAGGAGTTGGCGCAGCGCATCCTCTGGGGATGTACTGGAACTGGACCCGCTCATGGATGCCTCGGCGACTGTGGATTCACTCGAACGATGGTTTTCCCTTGCCCCCCGACGGGGCAGTCATCTGCGGATAGAGGAGGATGCGGTCATGGCACATGAGCACGAGGTCGGGTGCGCCGTCGCCAGTGACATCTCGGATGATCGCTTGGCTCGGTTCGAACTCGCGCGGCTCGCCGCCAGAGAAGAGGCGGCTCTCGAAGACCTTGAAACTGATCGCCGGCAGCAGGGCCTTGGCTTCACTGATGCTGAGGACATCCAACATCTGCTTGCCTGCGTCGAGCACCACGACCTCCGTGACTGCATCGCCATTGAGATCCCCGAACGCGAGTTCGTGGGGCACCCGCGCCGTGTCTTCACTTCGCCAACTTGCCACCTCCGCCAACTTCTCGCGTGAACCGCTGAAGCGCATCACGCCGAAGCCGTCGTTCCCAACGAGCAGGAGGCATGGATCCTTGCCCCCAGCGAAATTGCCGGCGGCGATCGAGTTGAACTTGAAGCCCCGCACATCGAAGACATCCGACTGCTTCCACTTCCGTTCCTTCGAATCTCGAACGAATGTCGCCACGCGACCGTTGTCGCTGTCGCCTGCGGCAATCCGTTCGCCCTGCACCGTGATCGACCCGAACTTCGAGTCGCCGCGCGGCGAATTGATCTGCTCAACCACCTGCCATCCGGATGTCGGGTTGAAACGGAGTCCGCGGACGAAGTTGCGGTCCGCAACGAGCAGTTCCTGCTTCCCATCACCGTCGATGTCCATGGTGGTCGTGTTCTGCGCGTTCGCAGCCTGCGCCAGTCCAAACTGCCCCATGTCCTTGCTTTCGAGTGTCTTGAACGCCGGCGGCGCAGTCGCGGACGCCTCGCCTGCCGGCTGCTCCTGGCGAAGCATCGTCATCGGCTTGTCGGGCGTGAACAGCAGCAGATCGGTCCTGCCATCTTGGTCCGCGTCGAGAGAGACAATCGTGTCAGGCGCGCGGCTGAGTGACCCAAGTGAAATGACGACCTTGCCATCGGTGCTGCCGTCCGCTGGGAGCAACTCCAGCGAGTAGTTGCGCCCGTCCTTGGCGATCACCGCGAGCCAGTTGCGATCATTGACCGACACCAGCCCGAGAGCGGACGGGACACTCCCCTGGGCAAGCGGCATCGTCGTTGGGAACGCCAGCCCCGTGCCTTGCAGCGAAGTGCGTCCGACAACGCCTTCCTTCTCACTGCTGACGAAGACCTCCGCCTTGCCGTCGCCGTTGATGTCACGCGCCACGATGAAGTCGAGATCGCTGTACGCAGGTGCGTTCTGGATCCCCGCGAATCCACGACCAGCCACCTGCTGGAAGACTGAAATGGCGTTCGCCTCGGTGTTGGTTGCCAACAGGTCGGGAAGCCCGTCGCCGTCGATATCCGCGATCGCGGTGTCGCGCTTGCGGTTCGACGGGTCGGTGAAAGTCCATGTTTGGAGGCTGGCCTCACGGTCGCCGCCCTCGGTGATGGTCTCGCGGTCCGCCTGCAGCAGCACAACGCGCTTCGATGGCTTTTCGACGACAGTCACCGATGCAGCCTTTGCGCCTGGGAGTTGCACGAGATCCGCATCGCGAAGCGGCGGCATTTCGAAGCGGCTCTGGGCACCAAGCGTCGCTTCGCCGCCCTTGGTTGCGCCGAACCATGCACGCAGTGGCGCAGCATCATCCGGAAGGATGCCCACAAGGTCCGTCGTTCCATCACCGTCCATGTCGCCTGCAAGGACTGCAACGATGTTGCCATTGCCGGCGGCAAGTTCGACCGCGGTGCCGAGATCGGAACCCTGGAGCGGCCACACCTGGATGCGGCCGTTGGCGATCCCGACAAGTTCGGGCTTCGCATCACCGATGACTTGCTCGAGCAGCAGCGCATCCCGACTCGGGTTCAGCCCCTTGACCGTGTGCTTGCGAGCGACTTCAAACACCCCAGGAGCCGTCTGGCGAACGAAGGCGATCTTGCCCGTGCCCGTCGTGTAGATGAGATCGATGCGCTTGTCGCCGTCGAAATCGGTGGGGATCACGCACCCAACTTCATCGGTGACCGGCAGTTCCACCCGCCGATACCGCCAGTGCTGTGGGATTTCGTTGACGCTCGTCGGCGCGGGCACCTCATCGGTCGGCTTTGCATCCGGCCGCTGATACAACAGATCAATGCGGCTGTTGCGATTGTTGACCGCGATGAGATCAAGCTTCCCGTCACCATCGAGGTCTGCCGAAGCGAGCGGTCCGCCGTTCTTGTCCACCTTGATCGCCTCGATGGGCTCGAAACCAAAGTGTTCGCTGAGCGACGATGTCGGCGATTGGCCCGCAGCGTGAAGGGAAAGTGCACTGGCGGCTGCCAGTGCCCGAAGGAGGCGTGTGGGATGCATGAGGTGAACGGATAGTATCAGTGCATGCAAATGCGACTGATTGCCGTGCCTCTCGTCCTTGCCTGCAACTCCCCACTGACGACGCCCGCGGCAGGACGCGACAATGACATCGAGTCTCCTTCCACGACGGATGTCGTGCTGCTCAAGAGCGGACGAAAGATCGAGGGGGAGGTCGTCAAGCGGTCCGACCGACGCGTGTGGATCGATGTCGGACCGGATGTGCTCGTGTTTGAAATGTCCGATGTCGCGGATGTGCTGGCGACCAGCAGCACGGCATCGGTGAAGCGGACACAAGACACTTTGTTTTCGACGATGGACAACCTGCCTGAGTTGCCACCGCGTGAGCATGCCAAGTTGATTGGACCGGCGGTCATCAAGGTTTCCACTCCTGGTGGACTTGGCTCTGGCGTCATCATCAGCCCCGATGGTTTCGCCATCACCAACGCGCATGTGGTGCAGGGAGAAACGAATCTCCGCACGACAATCTGGCTGCCGCAGCCCGACGGATCGCTGAAGCGGATGGAGATCGAGGATGTCGAATTGCTCGCCGTGAACAGCCAGGTCGATTTGGCGCTGATCCGCATCAAACATCCCGACGGAAAGCCCTTCGGCTTCGCGCCCGTCGTGCGCGAGGATGGACTCGAGATCGGACAGGGAGTATTCGCGATCGGCAATCCACTTGGGCTCGAGCGCACCATGACCCAAGGCGTGGTGTCGACCACATCACGCAACTTCGATGGGCTCACCTACATCCAGACGGACACTGCAATCAACCCAGGAAACTCTGGTGGACCTCTCTTCAACACGCGAGGTGAGATCGTCGGAATCACCAACATGGGAATCCGCGGCGGTGAGTCGCTCGGATTCGCCATCCCCGCTCGTTATGTGAAGGACTTCATCCGCAACCGAGAAGCCTTCGCGTATGACCGAAACAACCCCAACAGCGGCAACAACTACCTGCAGCCTCCGCCGCGCAAGGATTTTTCCCCGCCTTCGCAAGTGAAGGATGCCAGCGGGAAGAATGCCAGCGGGAACTCCCGCTGAGCGCTTGGACTCGAACCTTCGCTGGTACACGCATCCTCAGAGGAACCCATCATGCAACATCCAATCACCTCCGTTCTTGCACGCAGCGGATTGACTTCGGCGTGTTCCATCCTGTGTGCGCTCTTGTGCCCACTTTTGTGTCCACTTTTGGCAAGTTCCGCCGCACTTGCGCAGGCGCAGCGCTTTGACTCCATTGCTCCCAAGGGCAGTTTCCTGGTTGTATCGGCGCGCAACATGCATGCAAGCAGCGAGCGATGGTCCTCCACTCCCATGGCGCAGTTGATGAAGGCGCCAGAGTTGGCGAAGGTCGTTGCCGAGGCGGAAGCGGAGTCGAAGAAGGAGCGCGAAGAGGCATTTCGCGAGATGGGGATCGATGCATCGGAGATGCCGTGGCCCGGTCCTGCTGGTCTTGCGCTGTTCACAGACCGCAACGAAGACCTTGACGCGGCGCAACTGGGAGTGCTCGCGTGGGCGGACTACGGCAGCCGCGCGGATGAGGCATCCAAGGTGGTGGACGGGCTGATCCGATACATGGAGAAGGAGCAGGGGAAGAGCTTCGAGCAAGTGGAAGTCGCCGGCGGGCTGAAGGCCACGCGCATTGAGCTGCCAGCGGAAGAGGAAGAAGCGGATGGAATGCCGCAGCCGCCGCGACGGCGCCGTGGGATGGACGGCATCGACGAACTGCTCGCAACACCCGAGGCGCTGTTCTACCTTCGCCGAGGCAGCGAATTGTTCCTCGCGAGCACTCCCGCGGCACTGGAGGACGCCATGGATGCCGCTGCAGGCAAGGGGCGCGATTCGATCCAGAGCAGCGACGACTGGCGCGGGCTGTCATCGATGCTCGGGGATCAGGAAGTGTCGCTGATGTTCTTCACCAGTCCCGTACAGGAGTTGCTTGCGCCGCTCTACATCGGGCCGATGGCGTCGATTCCCGTCGTGATGCGCGACTTGTTTGGCGACATCCGCGGCTGGGGGATCGCCATTGGGGACGGCGGTGGTGGCGATGCGTATCTCGGCATGGCGTACGCGGCATTTGTTCCAGGCGAGAAGCGCGGATTGGTTGCGCTGCTGTCCGATGCAACGGCGGTGTCGAATCCTCCAAGCGCCCTTGGTGATGATGCGGTGGCGTTCCAGCGCGTCAATGTCCGCTTTGGAGGCATCATGCAGATGCTCGAGGATCTCGTTGCATCACTGCCCGACAACGAGGCGGATGCAATCGCACCGACCCTGCAACAATTCGGCCCAGGGATGACCAAGGCTTTCGGCGGCCTTGGTCCGGAGATTTGCGGGGCATCGCGAAAGGCACCCGACGGCGAAGACGGCACGCGATCGGTGATGGTGGTTCGTTGCAGCGATGAAAAGGCAACCAATGCGCTGCTTGCCACCATGCTGCCAGCCGCGGGCATGATGCCGCGCGACTTCCAAGGCCAGATCATTTATGGCGGCGACATGGCGGATTTCGAAGTGGGCGTCGGAGCAGGCGCACTCGTCATGGGAACATCGGCCGAGGTTCAGCAGGCCATGCGATCAGGAGCGGATCCTGCGAGCAAGTCGATCGGCGACATGCCGATGTATCGGCGCTGCCTCGGCTCCATTCAGGCGGGACCTGTCGTGGGCTGGGGATTCGTCGACCTGCCGACCGCGCTTGATGAAAATCGCAAGCAGATCCTCGCACTGCAAGATGGGCTCCCCATCGTGGC
>RFON01000016.1 GCA_009926625.1 Planctomycetota bacterium | reverse complement strand
ATCGAAGGTCGGTGACCAGGGAGATTCGTTGGCGTGTAATCTCTCGAAACGCGGATCCCAGTGAGCATGTTCGTAGGCGCGCATCGCCAGAATCTCTGGGCGGGCGAGGCGGCGGACGAGCTCCGCCGCCCCGTCGCCTTCAAAGTATTCGCTCGATGCGCTTTCTTTCGAGGAAAGAGCCTGCAAACGAACGTCCACGGCGAGCGCGTGGGCATCGAGACCCTCGAGGCCGGCGAGCGTGCTTGCAGTTGGACCGAGATCGGCGAGCCCCTGCGGCGAGAGCTCCTGGACCGTGATTCGCCGTTGAAAGTCGGCAACCGAGAGGCCGCTGTACGCGCGTGCGAAGCCATAGGTCGGCAAGACGTGGTTGGTCCCGGAACAGTAATCGCCCATCGGTTCGGGGCTCCACGGCCCGATGAAGATCGACCCGGCCGCGGTAATCCGCGGCAGATACTGGCGGGGTTCGCGCAGATATCCGCGACTGTTCCAGCGGCAACGATCCTGCCGCCGTGACGACCCGGCCCAGGCCCCACATCGATGACATGATCCGCCGCCCGAATCGTGTCCTCGTCGTGCTCGACGACGAGCACCGTGTTGCCGATGTGGCAGAGCCGCTGCAGCGTGGCGATCAGGCGGTCGTTGTCGCGCTGGTGAAGGCCGATCGTCGGTTCATCGAGCACATAACACACGCCAACGAGACCCGATCCCACTTGCGTCGCCAGCCGAATGCGCTGCGCTTCACCTCCCGAAAGTGTGGACGATGATCGGTCGAGCGTGAGATAGTTCAGCCCCACCGACGAGAGGAATCCAAGCCGCGCGTCGATCTCCTTGCGGATGGGCGCGGCGATCGTCTGCTGCGCGGCCGTCAACTTCAGTGAGGATGCAAAGTCGCGTGCTCGGTCGATGGAAAGCGCCGTGAAGGCGGGGAGCGAGAGGCTGCCTGTTTCGCCGCTCAGCAGCACGCTGCGCGAGGCAGGTTTCAGTCGCGCGCCGCCACACGCAGCGCAGGGTGCGTTGCTTGTGTAGGCATGGAGGCGTTCGCGAACGAACTCGCTCTCGCTCTCAGCCATTCGGCGCTTGAGGTTCGGGAGCACTCCCTCGAACTCGATGTCGAGCGGTCCATCCTCCACGCTGCTGCCGTTCATGAGCGCACGCCGAACGGGCGCGGTGAGCGATGTGAACGGTGTGGCTGGATCGATCCCGACTGCCGCGCAGAAGCGCCGCAGGGTCCGTGAGTAAAAGATGTTCATTCGGCGACCGTTTCGCCGCCAAGGCTCAATGGCCCCCTCCGCCACTCCGCGCGAGGTATCAGGCACCACAAGACGCTCATCAAACTCGTCGACACAACCGAGGCCTGCGCATGCAGGGCAGGCGCCTTGAGGCGAATTGAAGGAGAACAGCCGCGGTTCGAGTTCGTCCAGCGAGCACTCTGGATGCTCGGCACAAGCGAAGTGCTCGCTGTAGCGGAACGGTTCCCAGTCCGTGCCTTTCTCGGCAAGGACGAGCAGGGATCCGCCTCCTGCGCGGAGCGCGGTTTCCACGCTCTCCGCGAGGCGCTGCCGTGCGTCTGCGCCAACGGCGAGTCGATCCACGACCGCTTCGATGTCGTGCACTTCGTACCGCTTGAGTTTCAGCGGATTCTCGCCGCCTGATTTCAGCACATCGCGCAGGTCGAGCACGCGCCCATCCACGCGAACGCGCACGAATCCCGCGCGCTGCAGGTCTTCGAGCGTCTCCTTGTGGAATCCCTTGCGCGCACGCACGACCGGGGCACACAGCTGCACGCGTCGGCCGTTCAAGTCTGCAACGATGCTGTCAACGATCTGCGTTGCCGAGGAGGCGCGAATGGGTCGGCCACAGGTCTTGCCGCCCGCATCGACATGCCAGCACCTCGGATCGCCGCAGCGGGCATAGAGCAGTCGGAGGTAGTCGTGAATCTCAGTCGTTGTGGCAACGGTGGATCGCGGCGTATGCCCGCCTGATCGCTGCTCGATTGCGATGGTGGGCGGCAAACCATCGACCGACTCCACATGCGGCTTCTTCATCTGGTCGAGGAACTGGCGCGCGTAGGCGCTCAGGCTCTCCATGTACTTTCGCTGACCCTCGGCAAAGATCGTGTCGAAGGCGAGCGAACTCTTGCCGCTGCCCGAGACGCCCGTGATCACCACAAACTGATCCCGCGGCACATCAACGTCGACGCGCCGCAAGTTGTGCTCTTCCGCTCCTCGGACGCGGATGCAGCGCGACAGATCGGCTTTCTGGTGTGACTTATGGGAAGCGCTTGGCACGAGAGGGGTTTGGGCGGATCGATCGCAAACTGCAATTCAATCCGAGTTGGACTGGCATATGGCTTGGAACGCGCTATCGTAGGTTCAACATTTGTGCATCCGTCGACCGATTTCGGTCGAATCGCAAGGCACGAAAGAAGTTCCCCCGTGCCAGCACCTCAGTCGCAAACCATCAGCACCATCGAGCGGCCCGAAACGGTCCAGACCCCCGTCCCTCGGACCGTCCAGGGGGCGCTGTCATCTGGCATTGGTGGTGTCGTGCGAGCGGGCGCGTTTGGCGCAGCGAGGGCTCAAAGCACTGATCTCGATGCTGAACTGCGCCGCCGAGTGCAGCGCATCCGACTTCGCGCCAACTGATTGGGGCGAACTGATTGGGGCGATTGGGGGGAGGGTGAGCCCTGCTTGTCGATGGGCGGGCTGCCTGGGTGAACCGCCTTCGATTGACCGATTCATCCTTCGACGGTGATCATCCCTGCGACTTGGGCTTTCGGCGTTTGCCGCGGCGCGGGCGAGTTCCAGGGGCGCCCGGCTTCGCAGCCCGTGCGGCGCGCGGGTCTTCATCAAGGGCTCCCTGATCAACCATTTCCTCTGGCAACGAGCGAACCCGCGTCAGCTCGTCGCGCAGGCGCGCCGCGCGTTCAAACTCCAGCTCCTTGGCAGCCGCAACCATCTCTTCCTCCAAGGCTGCAACCAACTCGTCCCTCGGAACGAGCGCGCGCTCGCGCGGCGGTGCGTTGGCACGGCGATCAGCAGCGACCTGGTCCTCGAGGGCCCGTCGAGTCTCCTTGATGATGGTCCTTGGGATGATGCCGTGCTGGGCATTGTGCGCGAGCTGCTTCGCGCGGCGGCGTTCGACCTCGTCCATCGCCCGCTGCATTTCGGGGGTCACGCGCTCGGCATACAAGATGCACTTCGAATCCGCGTTGCGTGCGGCGCGTCCCATCGTCTGGATCAGGCTCGCCTCGCTGCGGAGGAACCCTTGACGATCGGCATCGAGGATCGCGACAAGCGCCACTTCTGGCAGGTCGAGACCTTCGCGGAGGAGGTTCACGCCGACGAGCACATCGAACGCGCCTTCGCGGAGATCGCGCAGGATTTCGAGTCGCTCAAGTGTTTCGATGTCGCTGTGCAGGTACCGAACCCGAACTCCCTTCTCATGCAGGAAGCTCGTGAGCTGTTCGCACAGCCTCTTGGTGAGGGCGGTGACGAGCACGCGTTGGCCCTTCGCGACAACTGGGCGGATCTCCTCAAGCAGGTCGGGAATCTGTCCGCGTGCATCGCGCACCGTCACAGGCGGATCGAGCAGGCCTGTCGGCCGAATCACCTGCTCCACGATCACTCCCTCCGACCGTTCGAGTTCGTACGCCGAAGGCGTTGCGCTGACGAAGATCGTCTGCGGAACAATCGACTCCCACTCGGCGAAGGTGAGCGGGCGGTTGTCGAGCGCGCTCGGAAGCCGAAAGCCATGCTCGATCAGCGTTTCCTTCCGACGACGATCGCCGAAGTACATGCCTCGCACTTGGGGGACGGTGACATGGCTCTCGTCGACGAAGAGCAGCCAATCATTTGGATCTCGACCTGGAATGTGACGGAAGTAATCAAGGAGGCAGAAGCTTCGAGTCCCGGCGGCGCGCCCCTCCATGTGGCGCGAGTAGTTTTCGATGCCGGGGCACACGCCAGTCTCTCGAAGCAGTTCGAGGTCCCATCTCGTCCGACCGAGCAATCGTTGCGCTTCAAGGAGCTTTCCCGCTTCCTGTAATGCGCGGACTTGCTCCTCCATCTCGGTGCGGATGGAGTCGACCGCGCGAAGCATCTGGTCCTCAGGCATCATGTAATGCACGGCGGGCGACACGAAAATGCGCTCCTCAGTGCTCAGGATCTCCCCAGTCAGGGAATCGAAACGCTCGATGCGCTCGACCACATCGCCGAAGAACTCAAATCGGATCGCGTGCTGCTCCGTGGAAGGCCAGACATCCACGCACTCGCCACGCACGCGGAAGCAGCCGCGTTCGGGGGCGACATCGTTGCGCTTGTACTGCATCGCGTGGAGGGAGGTCAGGAACCCGCGACGACTCAATGGTTGCCCGCGAACCACGAGCGCGGTGCGGTTGGCGTACTCGTCTGGCGAACCCAACCCGTAGATGCAGGAAACGCTGGCGACCACGATCGTGTCGGGACGGTGGAGGAGATTGCTCGTGGCGGCGAGGCGGAGTCGGTCGAGGTCGGCATTCCGCGACGCATCCTTCTCGATGTAGATGTCGCGCTGTGGGATGTACGCCTCAGGCTGGTAGTAGTCGTAGTAGGAAACGAAGTAGGAGACCGCATTGCAGGGGAAGAGTGCCTTGATCTCCTCGTACAGTTGCGCAGCGAGTGTCTTGTTGTGGCTCATGATCAGCGCCGGCTTCTGGCAGGTCGCGATCACACTCGCCATCGTGAAGGTCTTGCCAGTCCCGGTTGCGCCCAGCAGCGTCTGGTGCGGTCGGCCGCTGCGAACGCCGTCGACAAGCTGCGCGATCGCACGCGGCTGATCGCCCGCGGCTTGAAATGGAGACTGCAATGAGAAGGCGTGTTCCATCTCGGGTGCGGTCTCGGCGAAGGAAGGTTAGGTCGCGACCGGCGGGGCAGCAGGGCGCAGCCGTCGCCGCGCGGAAAGCCCTGCACCAGCGCTGAGGAGTTCGCGCGGTTCATGCTGCAGCAGCCGCCGAACGGAGGGCAGTGCCGCGAGCAGCGACACGCTGCACACCGCAATGCACGCGACGATGATCACCATTGGTTGCACGGCAAATGTCAACTCCATTCCCGCCATGTCTCGGTAGGAACGAACCCCCATCCATGCACAGTGCAGGCCGAAGAGTGTTCCCGTGATGCCTGCGGACAAACCGACCAGCAGACTCTCGCCGAGCACCAGCCCACGAAGTGTGCTCCGTCCTGCACCGACTGCCTGCAGCACGCCGAGTTCGCGCGCTCGCGTGGCGACACCAGCGGCAATGACGCCGGCGGCGGCGAGCGAGGCAAGGGACATCGCGAGGACAGCCACCAGCGAACTGATGGTCATCATGAGTCCGCCGATGCGGAGGATTTCGCGGCGAATGCCGCGACCGCTGGCGAACACTGCCCCAGGCGCAGTGGACTCGATGGCCTCTGCGAGCGTCGCCTCGTCAGTGTCCAGGGCGTCCTTCGCCATTTCGATCTGGACCAGATACGCCTCGCGCGTTCCGAAGCAGCGATCGACTGCCTGAAAATCCATGAAGACACAGCTCACTGCATGCTCCATGTAGAGGCTTCGGATTCCGAAGAACTGTGTGGCGACATCGAGACCAGCGGCACCGACAACGCCAACCACTTCGAACTCGTGACTCGACTCGGTGGAGCCAAGTCGCACTCGATCGCCAACCGAGATTCCTCGGGCAAGCAGGAATTCCTTGGCCACAAGCACCGCATCGCCCTCGCGCAGTCGAATCGCGGCGCGCGCGGGGTCGCCGGCGATCCACTCCAGCCTGTTCATGGCAAGGAATGGCTGTGAATCGAAGCCAATGCACACCACATTCGGTGTCGAGAGGCCCTCGGGCCCAAAGACCTGCTCACCCAAGACGCGAACGGGCAGGTAGCCCACTGCCGCCGCCGACTGAACGCCAGGAAGCATCCGGATTCGTTCCACTTCGTCCCTGCGAAATCCGCTTGTCTTGAATGCAAATGCATCGCCAAAGCGGATCCGTTCCGAAATGTCGGTGAGGATTGCCGACCCATTCGACCAGGTGCTGACGAGGATGGCAACGCCGACCATCAGTGCCCCAGCAATGAGCCCAAATCGCCACGGCGTTGCGGCGAGTGATCCGACGAGAAGTCCCCGCGGCAGCGCGAGCGCGCGTTCAAGCGACGGAGCGAGGAGTCGCGCCGAGCTCCTGAGGATCGGCACCGCAAGCAGGAACCAGCCGATGTGCAACAGTGGCAGTCCAAGCAGGATGTAGAACCAAAAGCGCGCGTCCCGATCTGGAATGAGTTGCAAGACCAACTGTGCGGCAATGCACGCGACTCCCACGCTCGTCGCGAGGATGATTCCGCGACTCGAAGCGGGCCGCGCGTGCACGGCAAGCGCTTCGAGCGGCGACACACGGGATGCCTTCCATGCAGGGAAGAGTGCGCCGCCGATTCCTGCGGCCGTCGCGCCCGCGATGGCAAGCGACACGCCTGTCCACGAGAGGGCGATGCCAGCAGGCAGTAGTGCTGCGTACCACCACGCCGCCGCTGCGGTCAGTGCGATGCCGACGGGGACGCCGATTGCACCGCTGACGAGACACAGCACGCCGCCCGCCGCCACCTGCCCCACAAACAGCTGCGCGCGTGATGCGCCGATGCAGCGGGCAATCGCAAACAGCCGCTGCTGTTCGGCGAGTGCGGTCGTCATCGCCGTGGCCACGATGAATGCACAGCAGAGGAACGCCAACATCGTGGCGACGGCTACCGCGACCCTGCTTCCCGCAGCGGGGCGGTCGAGCCCACTCGAAGCCAACTCGGTGGGTTCTGCCTTGAGCGGCAATTCGAAGGCGGGTGCGTTCGCCGCGAGCCAGTCAGCCGGCGCCACACCCTCATCGAGAACGATCGAGACAAGATCGACCTCGCCCTCGCTTTGCAGCACATCGGCGAGCACCGTGCGCGACAGGTGTCCCAGTGGGCGCTGCAATGCTCCGAGCGAGGGTCGCTCACGAATGCCGCTGACCGTCAGCACGATCGGTGCGCCGAAGTGAACCACTTCCAGTTGCGTGCCGATGTTGGCATCGAGCGCTCGCGCGGCAAGCGAATCAATGCCAATCTCGTTGTCCGTCGCAGGTGCGCGCCCGGCTTCGTACTTGATCTGGTCGAAGACTGCCTCCGAATGCAAGTCCGACCCGCGGCACTGCAGCGTGGAGCGGCGCACGCGGCCCTGCGCATCGGTCGCACCGTCCACACGGCGAAGCGAAATGGCGCCTCCGAGCCGTCCCGACGCTGCGCGCACATTGGGCAGCGACCGAACGCGTTCCAGCACCTCGGCGTCCATGGATGCACCATGCTCATGCACCACGCGCACATCGGACTCGCCGATGAGGGCGCGCATCCGCGCATCGATGTTGGCAAGAGCGGTCTCCATCGCGCAGCTGATGGCAACCACCAGCGTTGATGCGAGCAAGACCGACAGGCCGCAGAGCAGCGTGCGGCTAGGCCGACCGAGCAAGCTCAGTCGAGCGATGTGCCAACTGGGATGGATCAAGGCCATGGCTTTCGAGGCTTCCAGCAACGCGGCCGTCGTGGAGGATGAATGTGCGACGACAGTGCGAGGCAGCGACCGGTTCATGCGTGACCATCAGCACCGTGAGCCCGCGGCGCTGTGCCGTCTGATCAAGCAGCTTCCAGAGCGCGGCGCTGGTGGTGGAGTCCAAGCTGCCCGTCGGTTCATCGGCGAGCACCACGGGCGGATCCAGCAGCAGTGCGCGCGCAATCGCCACGCGCTGCTGTTCACCTCCAGACAGCGTGTCGGGGCGATGGGAACTTCGATCCGCAAGCCCCAACTCGCTCAGCAGTGCAAGGGCGCGATCGCGCAGATCGCGTTCTTGCATGCCGTCAAGCAGACCGGGAAGCATCACATTGCCGAGCGCATCGAGCGTCGGGATCAAGTTGAACTGCTGGAACACGATGCCGATTCCCCGGCGGCGGTAGCGCACGAGATCCGCTTCCGAAAGCGAATGAACGGCAGTGGCGCCCACGATGATCTCCCCCCGATCCGGCCGATCAAGTCCGGCAAGCAAGTGGAGCAGCGTGCTCTTTCCGCTGCCGGAGCGACCCATCACCGCATAGAAACCCGCTTCGTCGATGGAAAGGTGGGCTCCCCGAAGCGCATCGACGCGGCGTCCGCCGCGCGCTGCAGGCAGATATGACTTGTGAACGCCTCGGATGGCGATCCGCGGCTCAACTGACCGGGTGCTTGGCGTCATACGTGTTCGCATCCATCAGCGCTGCCAAACTCGCGGTGTCGCTTGCGCGCAGACGGACGAGCCATCCCTTGCCAAAGGGATCGGAGTTCACGAGAGAGGGGTCCTTCGTGACCAAGTCATTGACTGCAACGACCGTTCCACCGACGGCGCTGTACACATCGCTCGTCGTCTTGACACTCTCCACTTCACCGAGTGAACCGCCGGCGGTGACCACCGTCCCAACGGACTTCATCTGAACGAAGGTGACATCGGTCAACTCGTTGGCTGCAAACTGGGTGATACCCGCCACCACATCTTCGCCCTCCACGCGAAACCACTCGTGCGAATCGGTGAAACGGCAGTTTGCAGGGCTCGGCATGGTGACTTCTCCTGTTCGGCGGGGGATGGAAAGCGAAGGATGGTAGTCGGCTGCTATCCTCCCGTGTCGGAGCACCACTGCATGAGTTCCGAGATCCTTGTCTCGCTCTCTGCCTCCTGCCTTCTGCAGCCGCTGCCAAGGCAGCAGTCGCCCATTGCATTATTGGATGTGCCGCGTTTCGTGGCGCAGGAACTCGAGGTGCGGGGAATCAACATTCCCGTGCAGATGATCCGTCAGCAGTCTCCCCAGACCCTCGAGCGGCTTCGCGACGAGGCGGACCGCGCCCAGTGCCCGTGCTTGGTGCTGTACAGGGATGAGCCGCTTGATTTCGTGACGGAAGCGGAAAAGTCTGGACAGGTGCTTCGTGAGATGGGTAAGCGCGCGCGCCTCCTCGGCTGCGCGGAAATCGCCGTGCGCGTCGCCAAGGTTGCAACCGCAACCGCACAGATCGCTCCGCTCATGAAAACGGCGCTCGATGGGCTGCAAAAGTTTGAGGTGAACTTGCTCATCCGTCCCTGCGAGGAGCCGTGCGACCAAGCGGAAGCAGTGATCGAGCTCGTCCGCAAGATTGGCGGCTTTCACATCGGCGCCATGCCATCGTTCGCGAGTGTTGCGGCGACGGGCGATGCGGTGCAGTCCCTTCGCAAACTCATCCCCTATTCGCTCGCCGTGGAGGCATCCGTCACGGGAGTCGACAAGCAGGGACTGCCCAATGATGACTGCTTCGACGATCACATCGACATGTTGGTGAAGCTGGGATTCTCGAACAAGCTGTCGATCGACTGGCGGGGGGGCGGCAACTGGGCGCAGGGCGTCCAGCATGTTCGGTCGCACCTCATGAGGAAGTTGGGCCAAGGGGACCCTGTCGCATGAGTCGGTCGGTGATCGTCACCATTGACGGTCCTGCGGGCACGGGAAAGTCATCGGCATCCGCACTGCTCGCCGAGCGGTTGGGATTCGACATGCTTGATACGGGTGCGATGTACCGAGCGGTCGCCCTGCTTGCGCTCGAGGCGGGAATCGCTGCGGGCGATGGGGCACTCATCGCCGCGGCACTCGATCGGTCTGTCTTGCAAGTCGACTTTTCTACGCAGCCGCCGATCATTCGAATCGATGGACGCGATGTGCACATTCGCATTCGCGATACAGATGTCACTTCGATCGTGTCGCAGGTGGCATCGCACCGCGAGGTCCGCCAGCGCATGGTGGAAGCGCAACGACATGTCGCGCTGACGCACGCCAGACTTGTGACCGAAGGTCGCGATCAGGGCACGGTGGTCTTTCCCGATGCGGCGGTGCGAATCTGGCTCGACGCGCGTCCCGAAGTTCGCGCGCATCGTCGCGCCGAAGAATTGCGCGCACAAGGGATCGATGTGGACGACGCTGCGGTGCTGCGCGACATCGCCAACCGTGATTCATCCGATCGCGGGCGATCGGAAGGTCCGCTGCGGCAGCCTGTCGGCGCGGTCGTACTTGACACGAGCGACCTTTCGTTTGCGGAGGTGGTCGATCGCCTCGAGGCGATCGTCCGCGAGTGCCTCGCGGCAGCCAAGGCTCGATGCGGTGGTGTGTCGGCGTGAGGAACTCGTTTGACCACCGTCGTCGACGCCCTGGCTATGGGCTGCTGCGCACGGCGTTTTGGGATGCATGCGCGCAGGTCTGTCAGTCAACGATGTCTTGGCGATATCGCTACCGCGTGGAGGGTGCGCATCTCGTCCCGAAGACCGGCGCGCTCATCTTCATCGGCAATCACCAGTCCTACCTCGATCCGGTCATCCATGGTCTGGCAGTGTCGGATCGTCCGTCGCGCCCCATGGCGAAGGAAGAGCTCTTCCGAAATCCCATCTTTGGCGCAGTGCTTCGCGCGGTCGGGACTATCCCCGTACGGCCGGAGCGTGGAAACCGAGACGCATTTCGTGCAGCGCTCGCGGAACTCGAGGCAGGCCGCACCGTGATGATCTACCCCGAAGGCGGGCGTTCGATGGATGGATCGGTGCAGCCGTTCCAACGAGGGGTTGAACTCCTCGCACGAAAATCGGGGGCAGCAATCGTTCCGATGGGGATTGACGGCGCATACGACATTTGGTCACCGCACGCATCGCTGCCGACCTGGAACGGGCGAATCTGGGCAGCCATCGGCACCCCGATCGATACGGCGCAGCAGGCGATCCTGTTCCAGGATGTCGAGGCGGGACTGGAGGAACTTCGATCTCGCGTTCGCGCGTTGATGCTTCGGTGTCGATCGCAGCTTCGTGCCCGTTCCGATGGAGCGTTCCCCGCGCACGGCGTTGCAGACCATGGCACCTGACCCGCCGAAATCCGCCCGCAAGGTCCAGCCGCCGATTGCGCCGCGTGCGGCTGCACTTGCCATTGCGCGCGTGCTGCGAGCGCAAGGGCATGTCGCCTATCTCGCTGGCGGATGCGTTCGCGATGAACTGCTCGGTATTGAACCTGCCGACTATGACTTGGCAACGGATGCAAGGCCAGAGCAGATTCAGTCGGTCTTTCCGAAGGCGCGCGGTGTGGGTGAGTCCTTTGGCGTGATGCTCGTGCGGTTTCAGGGGCGGACAGTGGAGGTGGCGACATTCCGCTCGGACGGGCCTTACCACGATGGACGACGGCCGAGCGAGGTGCGCTATGCGACGGCGGAGGAGGACGCGAAACGCCGTGACTTCACGATCAACGGGCTGTTCCGCGATACGGAATCCGGCAGCGTTGTCGACTTTGTGAACGGCCAGCACGACCTTGATAGGAAGGTGCTGCGCGCCATCGGCGATCCGCATGCGCGCATTCGCGAGGACAGACTGCGCTCACTTCGTGCCGTCCGCTTTGCAGCGCGTTTTTCGTTGCATGTTGACCGCGACACGCAGACCGCGATCGAGGCGACCGCCGCGGAGCTGAAGGGGGTGAGTCGCGAGCGCGTTGGTGGCGAGTTGCGGCGCATGCTCGCGCATCCAACGCGCCATCGTGCAATCGAGTTGTTGGAACGCTGGCAACTGGACGCGTCGGCACTCGGCGAGGCGCACTCCGACGGCGCACTGGCACGCGTGGCTGCGCTGCCAGCCCATGCTCCGTTTGCGACGGCGCTCGCTGCATGGAGCCTCGACCGTGATGCGCGCGCAGTTTCGGTCGGCGTGGAAGGATGGTCCGACTCGATCAACTTGTCAACGCGCGAGCGGACCGACCTCGCGGAAACACGGCGCATCGTTGGGGTTCTCGCTGCGGAGTGGGGGCGCTTGTCCAAGGCCAAGCGGAAGCGACTCGCATCGTCGCATTGCTTCAGCGAAGCGCTCCATGTGCTCGCAGGAAGCGATGCTGCCCACGCGGGCGAGGTCCGAGCCGCGGTGGAGGCGCTCGCATGCGAGTCGGGCGGCCTTGCGCCGCCGCCTCTGGTCCGCGGGGACGATCTCCTCAAGTTGGGGTTCCTGCCCGGACCTGCGTTCAAGGAGGTGCTTGATGGTGTGTACGACCTGCAACTCGAGGGAGAGGTGAGCGACCCTGCGGCTGGGATTGCTGCAGCAGTCGAGTTGTGGAAGCAGTTCGGCTCCGTCTGAGCAGTTGTGGGGGCGCCTCACTTCCGCGCAAACGCGCGCGTGCACCTGCCATCGATTCCGAACTCGCGCCGTATATCATTTCACCATGCGAAACATCTGCCTGCTTTCCTCTTTGTGCGCGCTCTTGGTTTTTGGCGCGTCGGATGCGTTCGCCCAGACTTCCCCGTCGGGAACGCCGCAGGGCGGAAAGCAATCCAAGCCTGATCAGCGGCCGGGAACGACACCATCTGGCAAGCCAAGTGCAGCTCCAAGCGCCAAGCCGGCCGCTGCGTCGTCAACGAAGGCACCGTCCACGACCAAGCAGGCAAGCGCGTCCAAGGCTGCTGCAGCAACATCCAATCCGGTAGAAAAGCCCAAGAGCGTCTATGTGGTCCCCATGGGACTGCGCGGCAAGGGCGTGTTTGGATTGGATGTTCATGCTCAACCCTACGGAGCGGTGGTGAAGGACATTGATGCGAAGAAGCCCGATGTCGTCGTCTTCATTCTCGACTCAGCGGATCTTGAGTCGGTTCGTTACCTCGGAGATGACCCTCGGAAGTTCGGCATGTTCGACGATGACTCCATTCGAGCCATGTCGCGAGACCTGCATGAAGTCGTCGACCGAAATGGATGCGAGGCCGTGATGATCATCCGCGATGCGGTGGGATACTCGGCGCTGCTCGGACTCAACTGGCCCAACATGTACATGACGGAGTCGGCGCGGCTCGCCGGACTGGGGCGCATCAAGGAGCGCACCGAGGTGGAGGATCCAGAGGTAAAAGCAAAGTTCCGTGAGGCGTTCGTCGGCATCTGCAATGGTTTTCTCGTCGCGGGTGGTTACAACCCATCGATTGGTCTTGCAATGATGCGGGATGACAAGTTGCTCAGCGCCACTTTCAAGGGGCGCGAGATCGTGTGGTCCGAGGACGCCGCCGGCACGTGGGTTGTCGACGGCAGCCCTGATCGGATCACTGCGAACTTCAATGCCGAGCTTGCGGAGGAGTTGGGGCTTTCGGATGGAACGGTGTCCGATGACCCCGCAACGATGATCGAGGACATGATGTATCAGCGGGGCTACCGCACCTTCGAGCGCATGCCTGAGGATGGTGCCGTGATCGTGGGTGAGTACATCGAGGGTTGGCGCAAGGCTCTCGATGACATCGTGGAGGCGTATCCCAAGTATGAGGAAGCACTCGGGGATGCAACAGGCGCCAGCGAGAAGAAGTTCCTGCAGAAGGCGAAGGGCATTCTCGAGACGATCCTGTCGAAGTTGAAGAAGTACCCCGCCATCGAAGCGAAGTTGCGTCAGGAGTTCGGGCTCACGAAGCTCGAAGTTGAAACCGAGATCCTTCGCCTGCAGGAGCGGCTCCGCGGGTTGAACAAGTCTGGTTCGCAGCCCGCGGGCGGCGGGCGACAAAAGGGCGGCGGAGGACCTGGACTTGGGTCTTGAGTTTTCGCGCGGCGCGTTCGTTCGCTCACGATGCATCTTTCACGCAAGGCAGCACTGATGTCACCGAACCACGAGATCAATCCAATGGACCGTTCACGCACCATGTCTTCCGTCCTGTCTGGCAGCGCTTGGCAGCGATTGTGCGCAGTCATCTGCGCGGTGTTCGCCTTCATGAACGCTTCAGCGAGCGTTGCGTCGGCGAGCCAGTCAACAACGCCTCCCAAGCCCGCTGGGGCGAGCAAACAATCAACCGTGCCGTCCAAGGGGGCGGACGGAAAGCCCACCGCGAAGGATGCATCCGCGGCGGGCAAGAAGCATGTCTTTGTGCTGCCGCTCGATGGCATGGTCGGCATCGGACTCCGTCACGATGAGATGGAGAAGGTCGAGCAGGTCGCCGACAAGATCGGCCCCGGCCAAGTCATCATCCTGCGCATCAATTCGAATGGCGGACTCGTCATCGAGGGCGACATGATTGCGGAGTCGCTCACTCGCATCAAGCAGAAGCATCGCTTGGTTGCGTGGGTGGAAAAAGCGATTTCGGGCGGTGCGTTCACCGCATTGTGGTGCGATGAGATGTATTTCATGCCGGAGGCAGCGCTTGGTTCCATCACCATGCTGTCAGGGCGGACGGAAGTGTCGGCAGTCCGCGAGGAGTGGAAGGAGCGTGTGGCGGAGGCGTGTGCAGGCGGCGGGCGCGATCCGCTGATTGGCCCCGCAATGGTGCATTCCGAAGTGGAGTTGTCGTATGAGAAGGCTCCGGACGGGAAGGTGACGTTTTACCCCGATGTGAAGCACACCTATGTGCTGAGCCGCAACAACGAGAACCTGGACTTCAATGCCCAGAATGCCGAACACTGCGGTTTTTCCGATGGCACGGCGAAAACGGAGGCGGACCTTTACAAGTTGCTCGGGGTGGACGATTCCGACAAGTACATCATCAGTGACGCGGGCAAGAAGATCGCCGCGGAGTGGCAGAAGCTGATCAAGGACTGCAAGGAAAAGGTTCCGCTCCTCATGCGCAAGCGACAGATCGAGGGGACTAGCGAGGGCGGCATTGCGCAGCTCCAAGCGCGCATCAAGAACAACCAGGCGATCATCGATTGGTTCAAGAAGTGCAGGCCTGAGATGGTCTATGAACTGGGAGTTGGCGAACAGGCGATCGAAAGCCTGAAGCAGGAAAACGATGAACTCCGCAAGCGCGTCAAGGAGTTGCAGGCCGCGCCTCGAAACAACCAGGGCAACTGAACGAGTCGGCGGGTCGGTCAGGCAAACCGTTCAGGCAACTTCGCGTCGCTGGAAGAGCGCCGTCGCGATGGCGATAGCCGCTACGGTCAAGGTCGCCCCATAGGCAAGGACGCGCCAAAGGTATTCCGTCGGAACGCCAGCCTCCTGGTTGATGGCGTCCACCACCCAGAACACTTGGAAGTTGGGGACGATTGCATAGGCGGCTTCATGGAGCCACAGCAGGACACGATCCGCGTCGAGCACGCCATGTTCCGCCGCTTGCCGAACTGCGAGCACCTCTTCGAGGCGCGCGATGTTCCGTGCGAACAACCAGTCGGACAGCAATCCAAGCAGCAGCAGTCCAAGCGTGACGCCGATGGTGAGTATCTGACCCAGGCGCGTGCTGGCCGCGACGGCTATCGCAGCAAGGACCGTGAGGGACGTTCCCATGAGCAGCAGCGCGATCAGCAGTTCGGGTCGAAACTCCTTGCTTGGCGAACAGGCTTTCCACGATGGATCGAAGAAGAGTGCGCCGACATAGGCGAGTGCCATCAGGGGAACGCCGACGATGCAGACCACTGCGGGAAAGGACGAACCGTAGAAGAAGTTGCACCAGGTCGAGATGGCAACCGTCAACAAAAGGGCGAGCGAACCGAACAAGAGTGCCGGAAGATGAAACGGTGTCGCGGCAGTCTGCATGACACCGTGGACTTCGACCAACAGGAAGAACAGCGCGGGAAGCGCGGTGGC
The DNA here is from genome assembly GCA_009926625.1 of Planctomycetota bacterium. Classification (GTDB taxonomy): domain Bacteria; phylum Planctomycetota; class Phycisphaerae; order Phycisphaerales; family SM1A02; genus F1-60-MAGs104. Next base: position 44,070 of record RFON01000016.1, on the reverse strand, counting down.
GGACAGGAGGGCCAAGGTGACGCCGAGAAACTTGCCAAGGACAAAGGTCCATCGTGGGACAGGCTTGGAAACGACGAGGAGCAGGGTGCGACTCTGCACCTCCTGGTGGACCACGGCCGTGGCAAGGAATGCAGCGAGAATCGCGCCTGACATGAACACAGTGGAGAGGCCGATGTCCACGAACATGCGCTGGTCATCCATCATCGTGAATGCCGACAGTGGATTGCTGATGAGCACCAACAAGGTTGCGGCAGCGACGATGACAAGGCAGACAGGCTGCCGAACACACTCAAGAAAGGTGTTGCGGATGATCGCGAGAACCTGTTCAAAGAAGCCAATCATGACGCCCGTGTCGGTCGAGGGATGCTACGGATCTTCGGTCGATCGGGGTCGTTGGGACCCCCTGTGGCACGAACCGCGATCTTGAATTCTGCGTACAGTGTGAGCCCCATGGTGCGAGACCAGTTCGTGTTCCAACAGGCGACCCGTGTGTGCGGGATCGGCTTCGGAATCCAAGTTGCGCTTGGGACTTTCTTGGCTGTGTTTGGGCGGCTCGCCGGCGACTCGGCGATCACGCTGGCATCGTTTTATGTCCTCATCGGGACGCTGCCTTGGCTCTCGCTCATCGTGCTGTTCCACCAGCATTCGCTGGAGCGACTCGAGGCCGTCGAGAACGAGGAACTCGAGCAGTTGCGCGCATCCGGGCGGAGTGTCTTTGAGGGCGGAAGGGAGCAGAGTGATGTTGCAAGGCGTCGACTGTTCTCGATGCATCGCTGGTTGATGCCAGCCGTCAGCGCGGTGGTCGCGCTTGCGCTCGGGGCACTCAGTTACCTGACCATTGACTGGCTGCGACGGTTGGATGACGCGACTGCGACCGCATCCCCATTCGGTGTCGGCACCAACCTCGGCTGGCAACTTGCGCTTTGCACCGCGTTGGCGCTCGGGACCTTCATTTTCTCGCGCTTCGTCGCCGGAATGTCACAGCAGGCCGCCTGGGCCAATCTCCGTGGAGGTGCGGGGACCAGCGTCGGCAATGCACTGGTGTTGCTTGCCATCGCCGTCGGAATCGTCTTTGAGGTCTTCCGAAAGCCCAATGTCCTGGAGGCGATTGCCTACGGGATCGCTGTCTTTGCAGCCCTGATTGCGGCCGAAATCCTCCTCAACCTGATCCTGAACATCTATCGGCCGCGCCGCCGCGAAGATGCGCCAAGGCCCGCATTCGACTCGAAGTTGCTCGGGCTCGCTGCCGCTCCCGATTCGATCGTTCGGAGCATCAATGAAGCGGTGAACTACCAGTTCGGATTCGACATCACGAGTTCGTGGGGCTACCAGTTGCTCCTTCGGAGTGTGGCGAGATTGACGGCCTTGGCAATCGTGGTCCTTCTGCTGACATCCATGGTCGTCGTCGTGCAGCCGGGTGAGCAGGCAGTGCGATTGCGCGGTGGGCGAATCGTTGGTGAGGTGGCCACGGGAACGCTGCTGTTCAAGTGGCCATGGCCCATCGAATCGGTGGAGCGCTTCGATGTTGGACAGGTGCGTTCCGTGGTTCTTGGACCATCGCCCCTGAAGAACGACAAGGTGAATGCGTGGGTGATCGAAGGGGAGTCCGATCCCAACCGTCCTGGATTTGTGGTGCTTGCCAGTGCCGCCGAGGGGCGCACAGCCGGCACAGGTGGTCTCGAGTCTGGCGGTTCCGCGGTCGCCGCGCAGTTTGCGCTGGTTGATGCGGACATCGTGCTGACCTACCGCATCCGCGATGGCGCGCTCCTGGAGTTCCTTGGTTTTACGACTGATGCGCGCAGCCGTCGGACGCCGCTGGACATGCGCGAGCGAGCGTTGAAGGCAATCGCACTCCGTGAGGTCACCCAACTGCTGGCAACGCTGCGTGCGGATGAAGTGCTCTCCCCTCAAGGCGATTCGCTGGTGCGGCGCCTCAAGGAGCGGATTCAACGCGCATTGGACGCAGCGCGAACAGGAGTCGAAGTTGTCGGTGTGCAGATTCCGGTCCTTCGACCGCCAGCGGGCGAGCCGTCGGGACGATTCGAGGACTTGTCGATCGACCTGCAGAATGCGCGGAAGGTTGTCGATGAGGCGAATCGGTTGGTCAACACCACGATGTCCACGCTCGCGGGTTCGCCTGAGCAGGCGCGACAGATCGTCACTGCGATCGAGGCGCTCCGCGAAATCGAGCGTCGCGAAGGGAAGGACGCGCCGCTCGCACGCGAAAAGCGTGCGGAGATCGAGGCAATGATCGTGGATTCGCGGGGGCAGGCAGCCAGCGTGATCTCCATCGCTCAGGCTCGGCGATGGGACATGCTGATGCGCGCTCGGGCGACGGCGAGCGAAGTACTGGGGCAAGCTCCCTCCTATCGCGCCGCGCCAGAGCTCTACCGTGAGCGGGCGATCATGGCCGTTCTGACGCGCGCTCTCGCTGACGCCCGCGTGAAGTATGTGCTCGCCGTCGATCCTGCACGCGTCGACATCGATGTGCAGATGGAGCAGCCGGAATCCGGGCTCAACCTTGGTGACTATCTGGAGAAGCAAGACAAATGATGCGAAGGATTCCAATCGTCGTTGCGCTGGTGATTGTCGCCGTGCTGGTTCTGTTCAGTACGACCTACACAGTCAATTTTCATGAGATCGCGGTGCTGACGCGTTTCGGCAAGCCCGCAGGGGTTGAACGTGAAGCGGGACTGCACCTGAAGGCACCACTGTTCATCGATCAGGTCACGAAGTTGGATGTTCGCCTGCAGTTCATCGAGAGCCCGCTCGAGACCGTCCTGACCAAGGATGGACAGCAGGTCCTCGTGCAGGCGTATCTGCTCTGGCGCGTGGAGGAGACGGGTGATGCGCCGCTCCAGTTCTTCGTGTCGCATGGAACACTTGATGCTGCGGGCAAGGAACTGGGTGTGCAATTGCAAGGCGCAGTGCGCGCGGTGGGAGGATTCACCTTCGCGGAACTGATTGGGCAGTCGAGTCGCATTGGCGAGGCGGAAGCATCGATCCTTGCGGACTTGAAGGCAACACGGTTGCCGGGCGTTGAACCAGTCAGCGTTGGGATCTCGCAGGTTGTTCTGCCGCCGAAGACATCGGTCGCTGTCCTGCGACGAATGGCTGCCGTCCAGGAGACGCTCGCCAACCTGGAGGAGTCGAAGGGAAACTCGGAGGCGGAGGCGATCAAGAGTCAGGCGGCGAGTTCGGCAGACACGATTCGCAATTTCGCCGCGCAGTGGGCTGCAGAGATCGAGGCGCTCGGCAACGAAGAGTCCACGCGTTACTACCAACTCATGAAGCAGGAAGCGGACCTCGCGATCTTCCTCGCGTGGCTTGACACGCTCAAGGGCTCGCTCTCTGGCAGCACCACATTCGTCACGGACCTCAATCGAGCGCCGTTCCACCTGCTTGACCTGAAGGAAGCGGGCAGCGCCGCAGGCATCCCGCAGCCGCGCGAGCCATACTTGGCGCAACCTCCGGGCAAGGAGCAACGCTGACATGGCTGCCGACCCCTTGGACGAGCCTGCGTCGCCGGAGGAGGCACACCGCGCACAGCGCGCGAGCAAGCGTGCCACGCTTCAAGTCGCTGATGTGGCAAGCGAGCGCGCGAGTCTTCGCGCTGCGATGGATCCTGCGAACCAGAGTCTTGGTGACGCGCTTCGGCTCTCGTACCGCGTCCTCCAGGTCGCGATTGCTGGGCTTGTCGTGACATTCATGCTTTCTGGTTTCCAGTCGGTACCCGAGGGAGTCACCGGCATTCGCACCGTCTTCGGTCGCGTGGTTGGCGAGGGGGACGGACAGGTTGTCACCCCGGGCCTGCAACCGTTCTGGCCGACCCCCATTGGCGAGTTCGTCACGCTGTCGCAGCGCCAGACATTCGAAGTGCGCGAGTCATTCTGGCCGCAACGGGCGCTCAAGGATGTGACCATCGAGGCTGCTACGGATGCCGCAAGTTCGGATGATCCGATTCGCCCAGGGCGCGATGGTTCGCTGCTCACGGCTGATGGTGACCTTGCACACGCGCAGTTCTCCGCTGAGTGGTCCGTCGTCGATCCCGTTGCGATGTTGCGCCTGATCGATCCAGAACGCGCCTCCGACCTGATGCGCGCCGCGCTTCGGCGCGCGGCTGTTTCCACGGTTGCTGAGATGACGCTTCCAGAGTTCTTGGAGCAACGGGAACTTCCTGCGGTTGCCATACGCCAGCGCATGCAGGCGACGCTTCGCAGCATGGATGCTGGCATCGAGGTGGTGTCGGTGACCATCCTCGAGCGGACTGCTCCGCTTGCGGTGCGAGGTGCGCTTCGGCGCGTCCAGACCGCGCGTGAAGAAATGAAGACGACCCTCGAACGGGCAAGGCAAGACGCAAACGCGAAGTTGGTGGGCGTCGCAGGACCGCGCTTTGCCGAGGTGTTGGACATGATTCACGAGTATGAGGAGTTGCTGACCAAGGGCGATTTGGCAGGATCCGATGCGCAGCTGCGGCGGATTGGATCGCGGCTCGACCAGCAGGACATCGGCGGCGAGGCCTCGCGCATCATCGCGCAGGCGCGTTCAAAGCAATCATCGGTGTCGGCGGCGCTTGCGCAGGAAGCACGCCGCGTGGGAAGTCTGGCGGCAAGCTTTCGGGAGAACCCGCGTCAACTGATTCAGCAGTTGTGGCTTGATGCGGTCCGACAGGTGGTCAACCGCGAGGAGGTGGAAGTGTTTTCCGTTCCCGACAACCTGGGTCGATATGTGCTCCGCGTCCGCAGTTCGCCGGACACGATGCAGATACGCCGTGATGCTGAACTCGAGCGGAAGAAGGCTGCTGCAGCCGCTCTCGGATCGGACTTGCCCTCGTTCCAACTCGGATCGCGACTGATCACACCCGACGCGCCAGGGCGACGACTCGACAAGTCCGGCACCAAGGCGTTCGGAAAGGACTGAGGGGAACTGAGGCATGAATCCACGCACTGAAGGCGTCGTGCAGACCGTGGTCGAGGCAGAGGGACTCGTCAAGACATTCTCCGATTTCTGGTTGCGCGCGAAGGCGCGAGCTGTGGACGGCATCACCTTCGAGATCCGTCCGCACGAGATCTTCGGACTGCTTGGGCCCAACGGCTCGGGCAAGAGCACGACGATCAAGATGATCCTCGGATTGCTTCGCAAGTCCAAGGGGCGACTCAGCGTGTTTGGCCGAGACGCTTCCGATGTTTCCGTCAAGGCAAGAATCGGCTACCTGCCCGAAGAAACCTACATGTATCGGTTCCTCAATCCGAAGGAGACGCTCGACTATTTCGGCAAGCTCTTCGGGCTGCCTCGGGCAACGCGTCGGCGGCGGACCGATGAACTGCTTGAGATGGTCGGGCTCGAAGGTGCGGCGCATCGCGTGGTCGGGGAGTTCTCCAAGGGCATGGCACGCCGTCTTGGCATCGCACAGGCGCTTATCAATGATCCGGAGTTCCTCATCCTGGACGAACCAACTTCGGGTCTCGACCCGATTGGGACGCGGCAGGTCAAGGACCTGCTCGTCGACTTGCGTCGAAGGGGAAAGACGGTGCTGCTTTCATCGCATCTGCTTGCGGATGTTGAGGACGTGTGTGATCGCATGGTGATCCTCTACGGTGGAAAGATCCGCGCATCGGGTACTGCGGAAGAACTGCTGCGTGATACGAAGCACACCACACTGCATCTGCCTCGGTTGTCTTCGGAGGCAATTGCGAAGGTGGATGCAGCGATCCGACGGGAGACAGGTGTCGCTGTCGATCGTGTGGAGTCGCCGCGGCAGCGACTTGAGGATCTCTTCCTGCAGATCGTCGACGCAGCACGCGCCGAACAGGTCGCCACCAGCGGCGCGATGCAGGGAGGTCCAACGGCATCCTTCCTTGGTGAGCGCGATCCCCAGCAGCCAGCCGCCGTCATTGCCGACCTCGAGCGTGGATCGCCCGCGGCAAAGCGGGCAGCAACCGTTGCCACGGCTGCCGCTTCGGCCGCAGACGCTGCCAGAGGTCCAGCGTTGGACACGATTGCAAAGCTGCAGCAGGCGGACGACACGCGTGCCGCGAAACTTCCAAGCTCGGGGTCCGCAGCGGGTGATTCGAAGTCGGGAGGCACTGCAGCGGACAGGTCGGTGGACAAGTCTGTCATCGACGATCTCCTCGGCGGCACGGACGATCCAAGGCAGGATGGAGGAGAGCGCGGTGCTGGAGCGCGACCGAAGTGAATTGGATCTGGAGGGCCATCGAACGATTTGCTTTGTGGCAAGAACGGTTTCGAAGCCGCGTTTCATTGACCGTCCTTGCGCTGTTGCTCGTGGCCGCTGCGGCTGGTCCGCTGTGGTGGTCATCGCTCCAGCACGCTCAGTTGGTGCGTGAAATCGCCGCAGTCCTTCGTGAGGCAAACATTCGCGAGCGGAATCCGCCAGCGGTCAACCTCGTGGATCGTGGGATGGTGCAATTGAGCGGTCGAGAAGTCGGAAGCCCGCGAGTACAGGCAGTTGCTTCGGGGATGTTCAACGAACAAGGGACAGTCGACGAGGTGCCTGCGTTTGCGTCGTTCATTGCCGCCACACAGGCGCCACGGTGGGCGCCGCCACAGGTTGTCGAGCAGCCAACCCTTGTCGGGGGCATTGCGATCGGCGTTGCCGCGCTGGTGGTTGCGGCGATCTGGCTCGGGCTGTCTCCTGCGCTGATCGGCATCACGGTGGTGATTGGGCCCGTCGTGGCAGGATGCTTTGCGTTTGGCCACATGCAGTTGTTCGTGGCATTCGCCGGCATCGGCATTCTGCTGTTCCTGTTCCTCGTCGCCACGCAACTTGCGCTGCGGGTGCTGTCTCCCACTGGAGCGATGACTGGCGTTGCACACACGCTGCTGCTCGAAGCGACACGCCAGCGCATTTCCGCGGCGTGCATCGGTGGGCTGCTGGTTGTCCTCCCGCTCCTTCCGCTGTTCATCTCCAGCAGGGATCCGCTGCGATACCAAGTCCAGACCTTCATCGCGCGGGGAACGGGGTTGGTGTTCCTTGTGGCGGCGTTCCTGACGCTGCTGCTTGCGTGTGCCACCGTGGCGTTTGAGATCCGTGATCGACAGATCTGGAATGTGCTCACCAAGCCTGTGTCGCGCGTGCAATATCTCGCGGGAAAGTGGCTCGGCCTTGCGGTCCTGGATGCGGTGCTCCTGACTGTCGGTGGTGCTGCGGTGCTTGTGCAGGTGTCGCTCGTCAGCGCTCGTCCGGCAGGGAGCGTGGAGGATGGCGCGGCCTTGAACAATCAAGTGTTGGTGGCCCGCGCAACCGAGCGGCCCGCGTACACGAACATCGATCCCATCGAACTTCGTGATGCGGTGAATCGGGAAATCGAGAATGATTCAGTGCTCCGCGGCGAGATCGAGGCGGGCGCCAAGTCCGAATCGGATGTCGTTCGGCAACTCCGAGTCCAGAAAGTCACGGAGTTTGCCACGGCGCAGCGCACCATCGCGGCGGGCGCGTCACGCTCCTATTCGTTTTCGGGACTGCTGCCTGCGCGCAACGCGGGCATTGCGCCGATGCTGCGGTACTCGTTTCACAGCGGACCAGACAGCACCCACGAGGTCTATCCCGTGTCCTTCCTGTTTGGTGACCTGCCGCCCGAACTCATTGAGTATGTGCCTGTCCAGCGCAACATCATCGAGATCCCCTTGGAGGCAATCGCCGACGATGGCACGCTGCGCGTGACAATCGTGAACGGCGCAATGATGGAGGGCGGTCGCATCGTTCCCGCGCCATGGTCAATGAACTTCGATGCGGATGGGCTCGAGGTCCTTCACCGCGTCGGTGGTTTCGAAGGGAATTTCCTCCGTGCGATGCTCGTGGATTGGGGGAAGTTGCTGTTCATTGCTGCGCTCGGGGTGAGTGCGGCGGGATTCCTCTCTTTCCCCGTGGCTGTCCTCGTGGCGATGACAGTGTTCATCGTTGGGTCGATGTCGCCGTTTCTGGGGATTGCTGTCGAGCAGTTCGCCGTACCGATCGATGCCCCTTGGTTCATGCAGGTCTTCGAGGCGTTCATCCGCGGCTTCGTGGGAAGCGTGCAGTGGTTGCTTGCCCCGTTCGCATCCGTTGGAAGTTCGACGGACCTGGTCGATGGACGCGTGATCCCATGGGGCTCGGTGGTGCGCGCCGTCGGACTGATTGGACTGGTGTGGAGCGCACTGGCCTTTGCGATCGGCGGGTTGGCATTCTCGCGCAAGGAAATCGCGATCTACAGCGGAGGCGAGAGCTGAGATGCGCGACCGTTTGGTGCAATTGGTCTGCATTGTGCTCGCGATCGCGGCGCTCCTGACAGGCTCCCGCTTGCTGCCAGGAATCCTCCGCATCAGTGATGAAAAGGCACTTCGATACACCGATGTCTCCGTGGAGGGTGCGCCTCCCATCGTGGCGATCGGCACCGCGATCGGAGCACTGCGCGGACTGATCGTCGACTACCTCTGGATCAAGACGAACCTCATGAAGGAGAAGGGACTCTTCTTCGAGGCGATGGCGGACGCGGCGCTGATCACGAAGCTCCAGCCGCGATTTGGTGATGTGTGGGGATTCCATGGTCACAACATGACCTACAACATCTCGGTCATGACGGACACGCCGCAGGAGCGGTGGGAGTGGGTGCGGGCCGGGTTCAACCTCATCCGCGACGAGGGGCTCCGATACAACCCGAATGACCTGATCCTGCACAAGGAACTGGCGTTCATGATGGCGCACAAGCTCGATGGCGTCGCGGACGATGCCCACCTGTACTACAAACGGGAGTTTGCGCGTGAATGGCAGCTGCTGCTGGGGGTTCCGCCGCTGTCGTATGCGGACCGTGTGAAGTGGATTGCAACGATCAAGGATGCGCCCCACACGATCGACGAGCTTGAACTTCGCGAGTCAGGCGTGAAGCAGCTGCTGGACGAGTTGCGTTCGAACCTTGCTGGCTTTGATGCGCGCTTCCAGTTTCAATTGGACAGGGACTTCCTGATGAACCTCGGCCGCTGGGAGGCTGTTCAAAACAGTCGCTATGCCAAGTTGCTCGGACTTGAGGCGACTTTCAAGCGGAATGACCCTGTGTACCTCGCGCTCGACACAGTGCTGTCGAAGCCGGAGTCACGCGAAGCACTCGCCAAGTTCTTGCCGTTCCTTCGGCGCAAGGTGCTTCTGGAGTCGCTGAACATGGATCCCGCACTGATGTGGGAGTACACGCGCGACTTCGGCCCGTTCGACTGGCGCCACCCCCAGAGCCATGCGTTCTACTGGTCGCAGAAGGGAACGACGACGGCGGCACGGCGGAGCGAGGCGCCTGACGACATCTACAAGGTCCTCAACAACGACCGTGTCAACATCCAGGCGATGCAGGCGCTCGCCCGCACGGGGCTCATGGGTTACGACGTGTTCAGCACGGACAATCCAACGCGCCTGAATGACCCGCGCTGGATCAAGGCGATTGATCGCTATTTCGGTGATCTCTACCGCAAGCATTACGGCACACGCGGTGGCGGCGGTGACACCTTCTGTGACTTCTATCAGAACTACATGACCCAGGCGGTCCGCGAGCTGTACCGATTCGGCGACATCGAGGGAGCGCAGGAGATCCTCACCAAACTGGACAACTTGTTCGGTCGGGGCGGGTTGGTCCCCAACAACAAGTACGAGGCACCGCTCGAGGTCTTCGTGCGGAACACCACCTACGGCGAGTACGCCTTGGCGCCTGATGTGGCCCGCAGCGATGTGTACGCGTCGCTCCAGCGTGGATTCCGCGAGGGCTTGCTCTTGGACCGTCCGAAGGTGCTCGAGGAAGCGCTCAAGTTTGCTCGCGACCTGACCGACTATTTTCAGGGCAGCCAGATTGCGGACTTTGTGAACAAGTTCGGGGAGCGGCGAATGGCAGCCCTCATCGGCGACTTGCGGACGAGCGTTCGCGATGTGTTTGCCAATGTGCTGGTTGATCCGTCGCAGCCGTTGATGGACCGTTTGACCATCTACAACCGCGCGGGCGAAGCAGAGCGGCGGATGGTGTACGACCTCGTCCGCGGTCCGATGGAGGCTGAATACAGTTTGGACCCCATCTCGCAGATGGTTCCGTTCGCTCAAGTGCTTCCAGAGCCTCCCAACATGGAAGAACATCGGCTCGCAGTCGCAGCTGAGGAAGCACGGCGTCGCGAAGCGGAGGAAACCAGCAAGCGCTCGAAGGCGGAGTCGCGGTGAGGCGGTTTCCGCCCGCAGTCATCGCCATCGGTCGCAACTATGGCGATCATGCGAAGGAACTCGGTCATGCCGTTCCGCAGCGGCCCATGGTGTTTTTCAAGAATCCTGCGTCGATCATCGCGCATGGGGATCCGATCATCATCCCGTCCATTTGCCGCGAGGGTGGTCCTCAGGTGGACTTTGAAGGCGAACTGGCGGTCATTCTCGATCGTGACTGCCGCGATGTGCCGAGAGACAAGGCCATCGAGTGCGTGGGGGGATATGCGATCGCAAACGATGTGAGTGCTCGCTGGTGGCAGAACGAAGGTTCAGGGGGGCAGTTCAGTCGCGGTAAGAGTTTCGACACATTCTGCCCGCTTTCGACGCCAGTTCCAGCCGCATCGATCGCAGATCCGCAGTCGCTTCGCATTCAAACATTTGTCAGTGGCGAGTGCATGCAGGATGCCTCGACTGGGTCCATGACCTTTCCCGTGGCGCAGCTCATCGCCGACCTCTCGCGAGGCATGACCCTGCTCGCTGGAACCGTGATCCTGACGGGGTCGCCCCCTGGCGTCGGCCATGCGAGAAAGCCACCGAGATATCTGCAGCACGGCGATGTCGTCGAGATTCGCATTGAGCGTGTGGGAGTCTTGAGCAACTCGGTCGTTGAGGCACCCTGACATGGAGCGGCGCTTGACGGTGGCGGCGCGCTGCTGCGTGCGTGCCGTGCGCTTCTACCAAAGGGCGCTTTCGCCAGTTCTGGGTGGGCGCTGCCGATTCCATCCATCGTGTTCTCATTATGCGGTCGAGGCGATCGAAAGGCATGGCGCCTGGCGCGGTGGCTGCCTTACCGTGCGGCGACTTGCACGCTGTCACCCGTGGGGAGCGTGTGGAGAAGACCCTGTTCCCTGAGCAGGGCAGTGGAGGGCCATCGTCTGCCATCAGCGCGACAATGCGCGCGCGAGGCGAGGCACTTCAACTTCGAGTGCTGCGATGTAGTCAGTCAGCGGGCGTTCTTGGGGGAGTCGCGCCGAGACAACCACATCCATGCCGCTGGGCAGTTGCGCGTGAACGCGTCGGAAGGCCTCGCGCGTCAGTCGCTTGATGCGATTGCGCTGGATCGCCCCGCCAACGCGGGCGCCAACGGAAAGGCCAAGCCGCGTGACTGCGAGCCCGTTGTGCCCAGCATGGAGGACGATCCAGCCGAGGTCTCGGCGGATGCGGCGAGAGTAGACCCGCTGGAAATCGCCCCCGCTGGTGATTCGCATGGACCGTGAGAAGGGCTTTCGTGTCTCGGACATCTCCTTGCTTCCTGCGACGGGAACTGCTATTCTATTGGGCTTCCTTAAAGGGTTTACACCATGCACGACGCGCTCAAGAGTGACGAAATCATCGCCAAGGTCGGTGGTCGGTTCAAGTTCACGGCACTGATCCAGCGCCGCATCGCAGAGTTGATCGCGGGTGCGCGGCCGCTGGTGGAGCGCAACGGGCGGAGCGACTTTGAGGTGGTGATCGAGGAGATTGCAACCGACAAGATCACCATCGATTGGGAGCGTTCAGGGCTTCCGGCTGAGACGCGGTAGGTCGGGCAGGGGGGGCGCAGTCGGCGACTAGGGACCGTCGGGTGTGTCGGGGGGGCGGTTTTTGTTGAAAAGTTGAGTTGTCGCTTTCGACCGATTTGCAGCAAACTTGTCGTCGCTGGTGGCGGAGCCGCAGGATTGAGTCCGAGTTTGTTGGCGGTTTCGCTTGCATGGGAAGCTGGACGAATTATGTTGATTGAAGTTCCAGAGCCGTTCGGGTCTCTCGTTCCCAGTCAACCTCGTTCGGAGCCGCCCCAGTGCCAACAAGAACAATTGCGAATCTGTGCTTCGTGCTGTCCCTCTGTGTTTCAACGGATGCGCTTGCAGCCAACGATGCCCCGATGCCAGTGGTCGATGGTCAACAGGTGGTTGACTCCAGTCGGCTGTTTCCAATCTGGTCTGCCTCGCGGGATATTCCCACGCTGCAGGCGATCTACCGCCGTGGTGAGCAGTCCGAGGGTGGCGTTGCAGGGAGTTGCCCGCCGCAAACCGTCGCCCACACGGACTCGAGTTTCACTGGTGGCTCCTACATCGTGCAGGGCGGATTCGCCGAGCAAGAGATCGCGGCGGTGTCCTTCACCGTTCCAGCGGCTGCGTTTCCAATGCGTCTCGACATGACCGAGATCATCTTCGCCACAAGCAACGCATCGGTTCAGACAACAACGAAGTGGTCGATCCTTGTTTGGGAAGGGAATCCGACCGGCGTGCCGAAGTACGAGTGGTCGTCCGATGGCAAACTGCTTCCACACATCATCCTGTCTCCGGGAACGGCGGGCGTGAACGTGCAGTTCATGATCGATCCGCAGGACCCAGAGCAGATGTACCTCGATGACGACGGGACCCGGACATTCTCGATTGGCTACCGAATCGATGAGCACAACAACCAAACGCAGAATCCGTGCTTGGTTGCACCCCCGAGCGCGAGCAACGCGTTCCCGACGACGGATGTCAGTGGACTCCAACAGGCATCGCGCAACTGGCTCTACATGGTGAACTGCGGCGCATTCGGCTGCGGCGCTGGATGGAAGACATTCCAGCAGTTGCCGAGCCTTTGCCGTCCAAGCGGTGACTGGGTGATGCGCGCGACCTACACACCCCTGCAGTGTGCGCCAGCGCAGGGCGCTTGCTGTGTCGGCACCAACTGCTCGCTTGCGACGCAAGCGGACTGCCAGTCCATCGGCGGGGCGTACCGAGGCGACGGGTCGATTTGCAACTCAACGATTTGCTTGCCGCAGGGCAACAACGCATGTTGCTTCGCATCGACGGGTGGGTGCGTGTCGCTTTCCTACCAGTCATGCCTGAGCGCTGGTGGAGTGCCTGGGCCCGAAGGCAGCGCGTGTGCGACCTATACCTGCTTCCCGACGGGGGCTTGCTGCTTGCCCGATGGTTCATGCATCGGTCCAGTGAGTCCGTCTGCATGTTCGGCGCAAGGTGGCGCCTATCGCGGCAACAACAGTGTGTGTGCTCAGCAGAATTGCCCTCCGCCTCAGGGCGCCGCGTGCTTCCCCAACGGATTCTGCCTCATCCTTTCGCAAGCTGAAGCCACGGCGGCTGGTGCCACATGGAAGGGTGCAGGAACCACCTGTGCAGATGGCAATGGCAATGGCACCGCTGATGTTTGTGATCGGCGCCCTGGCGACGTCAACGGCGACAATGTTGTGGATGGAACCGACCTGACTTCGCTCTTGACCGCATGGGGCGGCAGTGTTCCCGCCGCCGACTTCAACAACGATGGAGCAGTCAACGGTCTGGACCTCACCATACTGTTTGCGAACTGGGGTTGAGTTTCCCGTTTCGAACCTGTCGTTGTTTCAGTTTGTCCGCGTCGTGATGCTCCGTCAGGCTGTTGCTGCGACCGCGGCTATACTGTCCCAGCCTTTGGAGAGGTGTCCGAGCGGTTGAAGGAGCTAGTCTCGAAAACTAGTAGCGGGCTTGTCCTGCTCGTGAGTTCGAATCTCACCCTCTCCGTTTCCATGAACCCGTTTGCGCCTGACGTGGTGCTGGGCGGGCGCGGTTCCTGACCGCGAGCATGGGCGCGTTCAGCGAATGGCCATTCGATCTGAGGTCCACGAACCCGCCACATGCGTGTCGCTGCTTCGCAGCCAGGCCGACTGACCGTCCGAAAGTCGTACATGCACCCATTGGGGACGCGCCTCGATGAGCGAGAATTCCGCGCCAGCTTTGAGCGGGTCTGAGAAGGCAGGCGCAAAGCCCTCGCCATTGCCCTTTCGCGCGACCGTTGAGTCACTCGTGATGACGCCTGGAGGGTGAAGTTGGGTTCGTACCACATCGGCGACAACAGTTGCGGTTGCGGCGACTGAAGTGAACGCGAGCGATACAGCCACCGTGCGCCACGGCAACCGCGCGTTCCAACGCGACCAGACACCGAAAGCCACAAGGATCCACAGAACGCCCCACATCCCAGCCGCGATCAACCCGCGCGCGGACGGGGCGAGCCAAGACCACCATGCCGCAGCGCGGTCGAGCGGCAAGTCGCTGCCCGATGCGCCCGCGCCAGCGTTCACAAGCGAACGCGCATGAGCGAGACTCGCTTCCACGCGCTCGTCGCCAGGCAGCAACAACTGCGCGTCGAGGAGAGCGGCAATCGCCTTGGCTGCGTTGCCCGCCTGAATCCATGCGTTGCCGAGGTTGTAGCTCAGTTCGCCGTTTGCAATCGGTACATCGCTGAGTCGTTGGTAAAGCTCCGCCGACTTGGCAAACAGTGCATGGGCGCGCTCCGCGTCGGTTGAAACGATTTCCATGCCTGCGTCGTAGTTGCGCTGCGCTTCGATGGCGACTCCGAGCGGATCAGAAATCGTCGAGGTATCTGCAGGAGTTGGGCTCGCCATGGCGGTCATGCATGTGCACAGCGTGCATGCAACGATGGTCAGCCAGGCTGGTCGGTGGCATGAACGCCTCATGATGGTTCTCCATTTCCGCGGCGGGCTGCGCGCCAGTCCAGGCGGTCAAGCGCTGCGATGCAGGCGATCGCTCGCGCAGCATCCTCATCCGTTGCAGGACGGGCGGATCCCGGCGCAGCGAATCGAGCACGCTCAGCGCGACTGAGGAGTTCTTCGACCTGCTGCTCGAGTGCGGCATCGGCCCCCGCGGTGCGGAGACAGCGACTCGCCTCGGCGCGCGTCACCGTACCGCTTGGGCGATGCAGTCGATCGGCGATGTACCCCTGCACAGCTTCTGCCCCCGAGCCCGGGCTCGTGCGCGCCCGAGCTGCAGCGCGCTGTCGGGCGCCGCGTTCCTGCGCCCAGCCGCGGTCGCCGAGCCGGCGATCCTGGCGTCGCCTCAGCAGTACAACGGCGGCACACGCGAGCGGTGGAACCACGATCGCTCCTCCAACCAGCGGCCATGCAAGTGTGCCGACGGGCTTGGACTGGACCAACGCGGGTGTCACCGCCGCGTTCGCGCGGAGACCGCCCGCGGTCGCCTGTGGGACGCTTGCCGGCGACGCTGGCACCTTTGCGCTCCCCAGGATCGCGTCGGTTGTCAGCCGCTCGACCGCGCTGACTGAAAGTGCGATCGGCTTCGACTCCGTTGTTTGATAGCGACCTGTTTCAGGGTCGAACCACGAGAAGGCGATGGATGGAATCTCTCGCACGGACTCCGCGGTCGGGCGCAGCGTTTGGGTGAATGTCTTGGTGTTGCCCTGAACCGAACCAGCGAGTGGCGCTGTTGGCATCCGAAAGTTCTGCGTCAGGAGTGGTGTGTCGAGCCGTGGCGGCCCAACGGATTCCAGTTGACCACTGCCCGTCGTGTCGGTGACACGGAAGGTCAGCGTGATCGGATCGCCAACGCCGACGGCAAGTGGTTTGGCTGTTGCTTCGACCGAGAAGGCTCCAACAGCGCCGCTGAAATCAGCGGGTCGTCCATCCTTCGGCAGCGGCTTGACTTCGATTCCTGAAGCAACGGCATCCGCCATGAGTGGTCGCGTTGCCGAAACGCTCAGCTCGGAGCGGCCAAAAAAGTCCTGATTCGCCGAGAGGCGCGAAGGGTAGTTCCAGGCGATTCGGACCGCCGAATAGTCGGGGATCCCGGGTGCTCCCATCGTGAGCGGCGCGGTGACCTCGTACACCAGCATGGACTGTCCATCGACCAACGCCTCGCGTCCCTGTGGGCGCTGGCCAGCCTGCAGCAGTTCGCGCATCCGCCTTTGGAACGGACCAAACTCGCACTTCTCGAGGTCGATGAACTGCCACATGTCGCCCTCGCGCAGCGTCACGCGGTGTTCGCGTGACTGATAGGGCTTGACCTGAATGCGGAGCGTCGCGTTCACGGTCTGACCCTCCCAAAGGCTCTGCTGATCGGTGACGACCTGCACTTTGAGCAGATCGCCTGCGTCAGCCTTCAGGGAGGAGAAACTGAGCACCCCCGACGAATGCTGCACCCCGTCCACCTCGATCGTGATTGGCGGGATGGCAAACTTGCCAGCACTCTTCGGAGTCACGAGGACATTCAGGACTGTCGTGTTGTCGCGCTTCACCCGTCCGTTGATGACCTGCATCGAGTTCATCGTTTGCCGTCCCGCCTGCAGGGCAAGGTCGAGTCCATCGACAGTCGGCAGCACGGGGTCGGCGATCATGGTGCCATCGCGCACGGTGATCTTGAGGACAGCGGGTGAGCCAACCCAGCCTTGAAGGGGGGAGAGATCGAACGCAACATCCCCAGCGAACGCGAACATGCTGACGGCAAGTGCGGCGATCCAGGAAATCAGCGGGATGGGTCTACTCATGGTTGCATGCATGGGTTTACCAGTCCTTCCCCCCTGGAGCGCGGCGCGGCTGCGGCTGCTTGGCGCGCTCCTTGGCGTCCTCACGCGTCTTCTCGCGGTCGCGGACCATCTGGAGGAGCCGCTCCGCCTCCTCTTGGGTGAGCGGTGCGTTGCCGGGCTGCTGCGCTGCAGCTGACTGCTTCGCATTCTCATCCGACTTCTCACTGCCGTCCGCTTTGGACTCCGTTGGGGGGGCTTCGGGAGACTCCGCTGGGGGAGCACCTTGCTTTCCATCCTTGGGCTGGTCTTGCTTCTGTCCTTGCTTCTGTTCTTGCTTCTGGTCTTGCTTCGGTTGTTGCTCCTGTTGTTGATTCTGGCCCTGATTCTCGTCTTGGCCCTGCTTCGACTCCTGCTGCTGATCCTGATCTTCACCCTCTTGCTTGTCCTGACCCTGCTGTTGCTCCTGTTGCTCCTGTTGTTCCTGTTGCTTGTCCTGCTCCTTGTCTTCCTGCTTGTCTTGTTGCTTTTCCTGTTGCTGCTGTTGTTGCTGCTGCTCTTTCTGCTGCTCCTCGAGTTCACGCAGAAGGCGCTGTGCGAGTTCAGCGTTGAAGCGCGAATCGAGATCGCGCTGATCAGCTGCCACCGCGTCCTTGAAGTGGGTCAGTGCAGTCTTCAGCGTGTCGATGACAGGCTTGATGTCAGTGGGCTGCTTGGGGCCATTGCCACTCGACTCCTTTGCGAGCATGGCGAGTGCATCGGCAAAGGATGCGGTGCCTTGGTTGTACATCGAGGCAGCAGCAACCGATGCGTCGCCAGCGCTACCCGCCGCAGCGAAACTCTCGCCTGCGACTGGGAAATCGTTGCTCTTGTAAGCCGCGACACCGCGGTTGTAGGCAGCGCGAGGATCGGTCGGATCTGCAGCGACCGCTGCTGCGAACGCCGACTGTGCCTTCGCGTACTCCTTGCTCTCGAGCGCTCGCATCCCTTCACGAGCACTCGCTCGAAACGCCTCACGGTCAATGGTGCGTCGTGTGGGGACCTCGGACTGTTGGGCTTCGACTGGCAGCGCGATGCCGGCGGCGATGACTGAGATGAAGTGAATCCATTTCATGATCGTGCCTCCACGAGCCGACCTGACTGCGGCGCGGACTGCCGCCGTGCATTGGACGGGCTGATGGCACCACGCCGATTGGGAAGCAGTTGCTCGATGACGAGCATGAGCAGTGCTGCACCGGCCAACCATTGAAACTGAGGCGAGGTCAGCACCACGGTGGTGGTCTCAAAGTCCTTGCGTTCGAGGTCCCCAAGCGCGCGCTCGAGGACTTCGCCCAACTCGATCTGCGCAGTCCCAGCGGGTACGAAGATTCCTCCGCCCGCGTCCGCCACCTCCTGCAATGTGGAGGGATCCATCTTCGACCATACTTCCTGCCCGTCGTAGAGCAGCCAAGTTCGTCCAGTCGTTCCTGCACTCTTGCTCTCCACTGGAATGCGCCCGCCATCACGTGCGTCGCCAATGCCGACCGTGATGACCCGAATCCCGTGGTCCTTGAACGCTGCCGCCGCTGCCGCAACAGGATTGCTGTCCATGTCTTCGCCATCGGTGAGGACAACGATGGCCCGACCTGCGGTCGAGTCGGTTGGGAAGCTTGCAACCGCCGTCTCGATGGCTGACCCCAACATCGACCCGCCACGCGAGGAGTCCTTTGGCGTCAAGTCGTCCACGCTTCGCATCAATGCACCGTAGTTCAGGGTGAGTGGTGTCCGCATCGCTGCACTGCCGGCGAAGTCAACAAGGCCCGCGCGGTCGCCACCCATTCGACGCACTGCATCGTCGATGAATGCCTTCGCGCGGTCGAGCCTGCTGGGGGTCGCGTCCTCTGCAAGCATCGATCGACTGACATCGACAACGAACATCACATCGGCACCGCGCCGAGTGACCTCCTCTTCCTGTCGGCCGGCTCGTGGATCAGCAAGCGCAACCACCAGGCACCCGAGCGCCGCGAGGCAGAGCAGGGACCGTACCGCCGGGCGGACTCGCGAAGCGCCGGCGATGATCCGCTGCTGCAGGTTGCGATCGACCAGCAGGTCGATCGCGCGGCGGCGCCAAGCAATGGTCCACGCAGCCAAGATCGCAAGCACAAACACCAGCCAGAGCCAGTTCAGTGCAGGCAAGTTGTTCCACTCAATGCCATTCATCGTGAGCCTCTCAATTGAGCGTCCTCAGCCGTGTGTTCGTGAGCAACAATTCTCCAGCAAGGCACAGGGCGGCGATGGCGAGCAGGGGTGGCAAGGACCAACCGCCCCACGATCCCGCCTGCACCGCCAAGTCTGTATAAAGCATGGATCGCCGCTGTTCGGTTTGTGTTTTCTCCATGGCGTCGATCTTCGAATAGATCGCGCGCAAACTCTGCGTATCGGTGGCTCGGAAGTACTCCCCGCCCGTCCGCGTCGCCATGTCCTTCAGGAGTTCCTCATCGATGTTCACCGCAACGCTTCGGATGATCGGCTGCCCAAATGGATCGGTACCCACTGGGAATGGGGCAGAGCCCTTCGATCCAACGCCGACGGAATAGATCTTGATGCCGCAGGTCTTCGCGAGGTCGGCAGCGACCCGCGGATCGACATCACCTGCGTTGTTCTCCCCATCGGTGAGCAGCACGATGGCGGCGCTCTCGATGGGCTGTCGACCGCCGTCCTTTGGTGCGTTCTTCATCGCATCGCGCAGGCGTTCCACCGCAAGGGCAACCGCATCGCCGATGGCGGTGCCGTCCTCGCTGCGGTCGGATGCGCCAGCGGGCTGCATTTGGCGCAGGACATCCACCACATAGCCGTGATCGAGGGTCAGGGGCGAGAGGCTGTCGGCGAAACGCGCAAAGCATGTGACGCCGATGAGGTCGTTCGGTCGCCCTGAAAGCCCCATGCCACCTGCGATGAACGATGTCGCAACGGACTTGACTGCCTCCAGCCGATCCGATGTCGAGCCTCCCACCGAGAAGTCGAGCGCACGCATCGAACTCGACCGATCCACCACGATCTCGATTGCCGCACCCTCGACGAAGGTCTTTGTCTGTTGATTCGCGATGACAGGTCGGGCGAGGCAGAGCCCGAGTAGCAGGATCGCGGACGCTCGCAGTGCCGCAGGAAGCCAGCGGAGGCGGAGCGCCCAAGACTTTGCGAGCGGCGCGGCAATGGCAAGCGATGAGTACTTCAGCGGCGAGTGCCTTCGTCGGTCCAGCATCGGCAGCAGCGCAACAACGGCGAGAAGCGAGAGGGGCAGCAACCACGGATCGAGGAGCGTCAGGAATGTCATGCACGCACCTCTTGCGGTGACGGACGATCGGCTGCAGTGGCAGTCGTGTCTTGCACGAAATCGCGCGCGGCAAACAGGCCGCGACGACACTCGTCATCTGCCGGCTGCAGCGCCGCAAACTTCACCATGTCAGCCGCTCGAAGGAAGTCGGTGAGCACATGGCGGTGCTCGGCACCGACCTCTGGATGCTCTCGTGCCGCAGCGAGGAACTCCTGGGTGGTCTTCTCTGGCGCGGCGATGTCGAAGCGGCGTTCCACATACTGGCGGATGATCGCCGACAAGCGCACCCAATAGGCGTGGTACTCGCCCTTGCCGACGAGGTCAGCCTTCTCGAGCGCCGCCAGTTCGCGCAGCGCCCATGCATCGGGTGTCATGGCGCGCTCCAGTGCAGCCGCGTGCCGCTTGCGGATCAGCCACATGGCGAGAAGGAAGAGCACGAGCGCTCCAACGACCGCCAAGATCGCGACGACCCACCGCGGCACGCCGCCGAGATCCATCTCGAGCGGTCCCTTGATGTCCTTGAACGCCTCTGGCTTCGCGTCGCCGGCGATGCTCGTGACATTCAGGGTGCAGTCACCGACCTCCAGTGACCGAACCTCGCCGCTTGGGTTCTTCCACGACAGCTGAAATGCCGGCAACTGCTGCACTCCTGCGTCGAATGTGGATGCGGTGAGGGAAAGCGTCCACTCGCGGTCGCTGCCAGATGCGCGTGACTGCCGTTCGATGTCGCGGATGTCAAAGACCCCGCTGGTTGATCCGAGTTCAGGGAACTCGATGCTGATGCCATCGGGTGCATACACGGTCAAGCGAAACGGAATCGCATCGCCTACCTGAACAAGGTCGGTCGGCAGGGTCCACCGCGCCCGTACGCCATCAGCCGACGCTTCCCTGTCGACCACTCGTGCAGTCTTGGGAAGGGCGTCCACGCTGGGCGCTGGGTCTGCTGCTGGAACGCGATCCTGGACCTGTGCAGACACACTCACGGGCGCAAGCAGCGCGATCGATGCGCTTGCCGCCACAGCGATCAAGGGTGTGCGAATGATCACCGCGTCCGCCCTCCGCTGCGCCGTTCGAAGTACTCGGTCATCGGGTGCACGAAGTCCTCGCCTGTGCGCAGTACGAGCGGCTTGATCTTCATGCGCCGCATCGTGTTGTCGAAAGCCTCGGCACGAGCTGCGGCAGCCGCTGCGAAAGCGGCGCGTCCTGATCGGCTTGCGAGGTCGAGCCAGCGCACAACCCCTGTTTCAGCATCCGAAGCCTGCACGAGTCCTGCCGCCGGGACTGACTCTTCGTGGCGGTCGCGGATGCACAGCGGTATCACGTCGTGCCGCTGCGCAGCGATCGCCAACGGGCGTTCCCATCCCGACGACAGGAAATCGCTGACAACGAAAACGACTGCACGCCGTTTCTGGACACGATTTATTTCGTCGAGTGCAGCAGCGATGTCGGTGCCAGTCCCCTCCGCCTCATGCGCGAGGAGATCGCGAATGATCCGAAGCACATGGCGCCGCCCCTTGCGTGGCGGGACATGCCGTTCGATCCGATCCGTGAAGAGCAGCAGTCCCACCTTGTCGTTGTTGCGCGTCGCACTGAAAGCCAGTGTTGCCGCAACCTCGGCAACCAATTCTCGTTTCGTCCGCTCCAACGAACCGAACCCGAGGGAAGCGGAGAGGTCGACCGCGACAAAGACCGTCAGTTCACGCTCCTCGCGGAAGAGCTTGATGTGCGGGCTGCCCGCTCGGGCGCTGACATTCCAGTCGATGGCGCGAACATCGTCCCCGTCCATGTACGGGCGGACTTCCTCGAACTCCATGCCGCGTCCGCGAAACGCTGAGACATATCGCCCAGACAGCGCATCCTGGACGATCCGTTTCGTCCGAATCTCGATTCGGCGAATCTTCTGGATGGTGTCGCTCGTCAGCATGTGACCCTGCCGATTGTCCGAATGCAGTGCCGTTGCGAGTTCAGTGCATCAGGCGTCACGGGACGGGGACATGATCGAGCAGGAGCTGCACGATGTCATCCGCACTCCGCTCCGACGCCTCCGCCTCGTACGAAAGTCCCAGTCGGTGCCTCAGCGTGTTGTGCGCCACATCCTTCACATCCTGCGGCACGACATAGCCGCGTCCATCGAGGAATGCCTTTGCCTTGGCCGCGAGCGTGAGTGCAATGGTGGCGCGTGGCGAGCAGCCGTACTGGATGAGGCCGTCGATCGGGACGCGGTGACGCTTCGGGTCACGAGTGGTGATGACCAGATCAACGATGTAGTCCTTGATGCGGTCCTCCATGAAGATCTGGTCCACCAATCGGCGGGCGGCGGCAATGTCCTGTGGTTGCATCACCGCATCGATGCTTGTCCTAGGATCGGTGGACGCCATGCGATCAAGGATGACTCGTTCCTCCTTTGCCGACGGGTAGCGCACCACCAACTTCATCGCAAAGCGGTCGACCTGCGCCTCGGGCAGCGCGTAGGTGCCTTCCTGCTCGATGGGATTCTGCGTGGCAAGCACGAGAAAGGGATCGGGCAGGCGGAAGGTTTGCTCGCCGATTGTCACTTGGCGTTCCTGCATCGCCTCGAGGAGTGCCGACTGCACTTTCGCCGGCGCCCGATTGATCTCATCGGCAAGGATGAGGTTCGAGAAGATCGGCCCGTGCTTGACGGTGAACTCTCCAGTGTTGGGCCGATAGATCATCGTGCCGATGAGGTCTGCGGGCAGCAAGTCGGGGGTGAACTGGATGCGGCGGAAGCCCGTGTTGATGGCGCGCGCAAGAGCCGCGATCGCAGTGGTCTTTGCAAGCCCAGGTACGCCTTCGATCAACACATGCCCGTTTGTCAGGAGGCAACACAGCATGCCTTCGATCATGCCATGCTGCCCGACGATGACCCGCTGAATCTGATCAGTCAGATTGCGGAATGGACGGCTGGCTGCTTCGACTTGACGTTCTGTTTCACGAATGTCGATGTGGGATGAGTTCGTCATGGCTGATTGCATTGGGGTGCTACGCGGGGTGTTGTGCATCGGTTCATGCCTCCTCGAAGCTGGGATGGAAGGCTGAAGCGTAACCTCCGAATCCATGAGCTCTCCCGTTCAAATCGGCTGGATCGGTACTGGTGTCATGGGGCTCTCGATGGCTGGACACCTGATTCGGGCAGGGCATGCAGTGCGGGTTCATTCAAGGACCCGCGCTCGTGCGGAGCCGCTCGTCGAAATCGGCGCGGAGTGGGCAGCATCACCGTCCGATGCCGCTGCGAACGCAGCGTTCATCTTCTCGATGGTGTCGATGCCGACCGATGTCGAGAGCGTTCACTTGGGCACCCATGGAACGCTCTGCAGCGCCCAACCAGGCGCCGTTGTCATCGACATGTCCACGAGCACGCCGAAACTTGCAGTGCAGATCGCGGAGCGTTTTCGCGAAAGGGGGGTCGGATCGCTCGATGCTCCCGTGACTGGTGGCGATATCGGTGCGCGCGAGGCACGGCTGTCGATCATGGTTGGCGGCGACGCTGCGACGCTTTCGCGCGCTGAACCGCTGCTTCGCCTCATGGGCAAGACGGTGATCCTGCATGGTCCGGCAGGAAGCGGGCAGTTGGCCAAGGCGATCAATCAGATTCTGATTGCATCGACGATGTTGGGAGTCGTCGAGGGACTTGCATTGGCGCGGCGCTGCGGTCTCGATCCGCACAAGGTGCTCGAGTCGGTGGGGGCTGGCGCAGCAGGCAGTTGGACGCTTGCCAATCTGGCGCCGCGCATCCTTCGCGGCGACTTTGCGCCAGGATTCCGAATCGAGCACTTCGTCAAAGACCTTGGAATCGCGCTGGAAGCAAGTGATGCGGCTGGCTTGGATCTGCCGGGCACTGCGCTTGCGCACCGCGTCTACAAGGTCGCCATGGAGGCGGGTCTGGCTGACCGTGGGACGCACGCACTCGCTGTCGTCCATCCCGCAGCGGCGCCAGCGACTTGAGTCCGATTATCTTGCGGGCTTCGGTCGGCGCAGCATGTTGCGGCAACGGCACGCTTTCGTTAGACTTTCTGTTCTTCGCAAGGAGCACCCCATGACCGCCCTCACCGCTGGAACGACCGTCACCATTTCAGTTCTCAAGGTGCCTGCTGCACCTCGACACCGCAAGACGATCGAACGGCTGATGCGACTTCAGCCCGCGGTGCAGCGGACGCTGACGCGCGTGGCGAAGCGCCGCGGACGCGAGAACCCGCGAAACCAGCGAGGCGGTCGAATGTGGACCTCACGAATTCCTGCCACGCGGTGCGTGTCCGCCAGCCTCGGCGCATCGTTTCCGCTGAAGGTCACCGCCAAGATCATTCCCGACATCCAGGCCGTGTCCCGTTTCATCAAGATCGCCTGACGCCACGAGCGCCTCCTTGGGGCGCCGCGCCACGCCGATGGACGGTCTCATTCACGACTTCCTGCGGCTGTTCACTGAACTCGACCAGTTCCTCGCTGAGTTCGTCCGTGATCACGGGACGCTGACCTACGCGCTCCTCTTTGCCATTGTCTTCTGTGAAACAGGGCTTGTCGTGCTCCCATTCCTGCCGGGTGACAGCCTGCTCTTTGCGGCAGGGGCGATCACGGTTCGTGATGTCGGCATTGACCCATGGATCACCGCCATCGTGATCTTCATCGCGGCTGTGCTCGGTGACGCAGTCAACTACCACATCGGTCGCTGGATCGGACCAGCGGCATTCTCGGGCCGCTTCCGATGGCTTCGCCGCGATCATCTTGAACGCACGCAGCGGTTCTTCGAGCGTTATGGTGGGCGTGCGGTCGTTCTGGCGCGCTTTGTGCCCATTGTGCGCACCTTCGCGCCGTTCGTGGCAGGGGTTGGTGCAATGCGCTATCGACGCTTCGCCGTGTTCAACATCGTGGGTGCTGCGCTTTGGATCGCCATTGCGTTCGGCGGCGGCTGCTTCTTCGGGAACATTCCGTGGGTGAAGCGGAACTTCAGTGTGGTCGCGCTTGGCATCGTCTTTGTCAGCGTGTTGCCGATCGCATGGGAGTGGTGGATGCACCGACGAGCTGCTAAACCCAGCGAGCATTCGCCGTAGGAGCCAGCGGTTCGTCCACGATTTCTGCAGGCGATGAACCACGGAGGCTTCCTCCGCGATTGGCGTTGAGGCGGTCGGTGATGGCACTACCCTTTGGGGATGACATCGAAGCCAATCGCAGTGGGCATCGACTTTTCCCACGGTTGTCGAGCCGCGCTGCTCGAAGCAATGCGAATGGCCGCGTTTCGCCAAGTGCCTGTTCATGCCGTCCATGTGATCGACACGCTGCTGAGCGTTGATCTTGCGCAAGCTGCTGCTGCGTTCAGCCCAGACCTGCACCGAGAACTGATTGATGGAGCCCACGCGCAGTGGCGGCGATTTCGGGATGGCATCCCTGGTGCGCTGGACATCTCATTCGATGTGCGCCTCGATCACCGAGGCACCGGCGTGGTGTCTTTTGCGCGCGATCATGGTGCCGGCGTGCTGGTCATTGGCGCGTTCGGTGACAAGCGCCCTAATGTTGGGTTTGGAACGGTCGCCACCACCTGTGTTCGGCATGCGGCGATGGATGTACTGGTCGTGCGCGACACCCAAGCGAGCAGTTTTCGATGCGTTGCCGCGTGCATCGATTTCTCCCCGTCATCGCGCGCCGTGATGGAGCGGGCCGTGTCGATGGCTTCGCAGGACAACGCCGCCCTGCATGTGGTGCATGTGTGGGATGCGATGTGGGCTGGACTGTCGACAACAAGTGGGATGGATGGCGAAACCGCTGCGACGTTCCAGTTGATCCGCGAACAACTCCGTGAAGCCGCCCAACAGCGACTGGTGGACTTCTCCCAAAGCGAGAAAGCCGCGCTTGAGTACCTGAAGCCGAAGTTCCACCTGCATGAACAATCGGGGCACCGATCGGGAATCGTCTCGTTCGCCCAAACAGTTGGCGCCGACTTGCTGGTGCTCGGGCGTCGCGGGCGGAGTTCCGTGCGCGACCTCTTGCTTGGCTCGACAGCGGAGAAGGCGCTGCGCGAGACGGAATGCTCGACGCTGGTGGTCGCGAATCCTGAATCCGTGAAGTGATCAGTGCGCGGGCTCGAGTCCGCACTCGCGCAAGAACCGTCGGATGTGCCCAATCTCCTCGTTGTCATCGAGCGAGTGGTGCCCATGGTGCGGGGTGTGGAAGGTCATTTCCTTGCCGCGCAGCTTGACCTTCAGGTGTTCCTTCTTGGTCTCTTCCGTCGTGCCCCCGAGTCCCTCAAACATGTGCACGACATCGCGCCAGTGGATGTTGTGCGAGGTCGGGTGCGCGAAAATCTGCCGAAGGGTGTGTTGTGCCTGGTCTGACATGGTGGAAGGAGGATACCGCGTTTGAACCAGCGCACTCAGCCGATGACAACCTGCAGCAGGAGGTACCCATTCAGGAGCACAATGACTGCAGTCACAAACCAGGCGATCGCGGAGAGAAGTGGGGTGTTGGCAAACGATCCCATCTTGCGGCGGCTGCCGGTGAACCAAACGAGCGGCACCACCGCGAATGACAGTTGCAGCGACAAGATCACCTGACTGAGGATCAGCAGGTCGTTTACGCCACTCGCACCATACAGGGCAGCCACGATGACCGCTGGGATGATGGCAATCAAGCGCGTGATGAGTCGGCGCAGCCAGGGCGGCAAGCGGATGTCGAGGAATCCTTCCATGACCACCTGCCCCGCGAGCGTTCCCGTGAGGGTCGAGTTCTGCCCTGATGCAAGCAGCGCAACGGCAAACAGTGTGCTTGCAAGCGGCGCGCCAAGCAGTGGAGTGAGCAGGGCAAAGGCATCCTCGATCCCAGCAACATCCTGATGCCCTGAATTGTGGAATGTTGCCGCCGCAAGCACGAGGATTGCCGCGTTGATGAAGAACGCAAAGAGCAATGCCGTTGTGGAGTCGATGGTCGCAAGACGAACGGCCAGTCGCTTGCCCTCAGTGGTGCGGGGATACGCGCGTGTCTGCACGATGGCGGAGTGCAAGTAGAGATTGTGAGGCATCACTGTCGCTCCAAGGATCCCGATGGCGATGTAGAGCATCTCGGGGTTGACCACCACCTCGGTGCGTGGCACGAGGCCTCGCAGTACCGCAGGGAGATCTGGGCGTGCCGCGACGATCTCGTAGGCGAAGCATGCGCCAATCAGCAGGACCATCGCAGCAACGACTGCTTCAAGGACGCGCCACCCGCGAGCTTGGAGCAGCAGGATGAGCAGCACATCTGCTGCCGTGATGACAACCCCCCAGACGAGGGGAATGCCAAAGAGGAGGTTGAGGGCGATTGCGGAACCGATGACCTCTGCGAGGTCGCATGCGGCGATCGCAACCTCGCAAAGGATCCACAGGCAGAAGTTCGCCCGAGCACCGAAGTGATCGCGGCACGCCTGGGCAAGATCGCGCTCAGCAACCACACCGAGTTTCACTGCGAGGTGTTGAAGCAGGATTGCCATCAGGTTCGACAGGAGTACGACGCAGAGCAGCGCGTAACCAAAGCGCGCCCCTCCAGCGAGGTCGGTCGCCCAGTTGCCTGGGTCCATGTAGCCGACCGCGACCATCAGGCCAGGCCCGATGAAGGCAATCCATGTGCGGACGCCGATCGGACCACTCGGGACATGAATCGAGGCGTGCGCCTCTGGCAGCGATAACTGCCGACGCGCACGACGCCAGCCTGTCGTGGGGGCAGTGGGGAGGTCTGGGGCGGCCATGGAAACATGGTAGCCCCAAAGTTTGACTCGTCAAACTTACTGACTCGCCGCCGATCGCTGGTGGCGGAAGTACGCTTCATCCGTGGTCACGGAGACGGTGGAGAACTACCTCAAGGCTGTCGAGACACTGAGCCGGCAAGGCGAAGTGGGCGTGGCGCGTCTCGCACAAGAACTGCGTCTGACCAAGGGGACAGTGACGTCGATGGTGCAGCGACTTGCACGGCGAGGATTGCTGCGTGCGCCGAGGTACGGGAGCGTGTCGCTGACGCCGCTGGGGCGTCGCAAGGCGCTCGATGTCCTTCGCCGTCATCGCATCATCGAATGCTTCCTCGTTCGGTACATCGGGCTTGATTGGACTGAAGTGCATGTCGAGGCGGAGCGGCTTGAGCACGCACTGTCGCCACGCGTGCTCAATCGGCTCGATGCGCTGCTCGGGCATCCGTCGCGGGACCCCCATGGCGATCCCATACCCACTGCGCGGGGGCACCTTCGCGTGGCGAAGGATGTTCCATTGGATCGCCTTGCGACTGGTGCGCGAGCCCGAATTGAGCGGGTGATGCATCAGTCGCCTCGGTTTCTCAGGACCGCTGCGAGTTGTGGACTGCTCCCCGGCGCTGCAGTGGTGGTGATGCAGTCCGCATCAGGGGCGTCCGGCGTTCAGCTGCGGATCGGTCGGCGCGCGCCCGTTCGTGTGGGCCGCAGCATCGCGCAGCGCGTCATGGCGGTCGAGGTGGAGCAGCCGCGGTTACGACGGCGCGCTTCCCGTGCAGCGCGTGCGACCGATCGAAAGGTTGGCGTGGCCTGATGGCATCTGCGGCAGCGATCCAGAGGGCGTTCGAGGACCTTCGCTCGGGGCGATCTGTGCAGGCACTTTCGGCGCTGCGGCTCATGGTGCAGCGCGATCCGCGCGACATGGCAGCTGTCCATGCGCTCGGACTTGCGCTTGTCGAGAGTGGGCAGCACGAACAAGGCATCCATCATCTGGAACGCTCGGTCCGAGCACTGCCGGACTCGCCTGCCTACCGAAGCAACCTCGGAAGTGCGCTCATGCATGTGCGACGCTTTCGTGAAGCGCGAGCTCACTTCGAGGAGTCGGTTCGGCTCGACCCGAAGTATCCGCTGTCGTACATGGGGCTGACGATCGCATGCAATCAACTCGATGACATCGCCGCTGGCATCGAGGCGGCGAAGGCGGGACTCGCTGCAAAGCCGGGGTGGCCAGAGATGACGCGAAATCTCGGGGCGCTGCTCGAAGCAACGGGGCAGTTGCGAGAGGCGATCGCACTGATACGGCAACTTGCCGATGATCATCCGAACGATGCAGGGATTCGCGCGACCCTGCTGATGCTCACGAACTATGCAGACCTGCCAGCCGACGAAGTGTCGGCTGAACACCTGAGATACCGCGCGTGCGTTCCACCCCTTCGGATGCCAGCAGCACGCCACCCAGATCCAGAGCGGCCACTGCATGTCGGGATCCTGAGTGCCGATCTTCGAAGTCACCCAGTCGCTCGTTTCGCTGCTGCACTCTTCGACGCGAAGCCAAGCGACTGGCGGCTTTCGGTGTACTCGCTGCTCAACGCGGGCGCCGCGGACGAGGGCGCGCAGCACTTCCGCGCGCGAGCAGACGCTTGGACGGAGGTGGGGATGATGGACGATGCATCGATCAGCAAGCGCATCGCGCTCGACGAGGTCGATGTGCTTGTTGAACTGGGCGGTCACACAGCGGGCGGCAGGATCGCAGTGATTGATCGCCCGCCAGCACCAGTGACGATCTCGGCAATTGGATACCCGAACACCACGGGGCATCCTGGCGTGGCGATTCGGGTCGTGGATTCAATCACCGATCCGCAAGGCACCGACGAGCGTTGCAGCGAGCGACTGGTGCGGATCGATCCTTGTTTCCTCTGTTACACGCCGCACGCCGATATGCCAACGCCTGGACCGCCACCAGACGGGCCGATCACTTTCGGATCATTCAATCTCGCCTCGAAGATCTCCGATTCGTGCATGGCGCTCTGGGCGCGCGTGTTGCAGGCCGTGCCGAGCTCGCAGTTGCTCGTGAAGAGTCGATTCTTGTCTGATCGGAGTGTCGTCGTTCCGCTTCGTGATCGATTTGCGCGGCACGGTGTTCCGCCCGAACGACTGGAGATCGTCACGCATCTGCCGACGCAGCAAGAGCACCTTGCGCTCTATCGGCGAGTGCATGTCGCGCTCGACACGCTGCCCTACAACGGCACCACGACGACATGCGAGGCACTGTGGATGGGTGTTCCAGTGGTGTCCCGTGTGGGTGATCGGCACGCCGCACGCGTGGGGGCATCGCTGCTCGCGGCCGTCGGGCATTCGGAGTGGGCGGCGAGCAGCGACGACGCCTTTGTGTCTGTGGCGACGCGGACTGCGCAGGATTCTGCGTTGCTGTCTCAGCTTCGTGCATCGCTGCGAACGGAAGTGGCGGCGAGTGCGCTGTGCGATGCAACGGCGTATGCGGCTCGCTGGCAGACACTCGTCCGTGATGCATGGCGGAGTGCGTGTGGATCGGCACCAGGGGCGAAGGCATGATGATGGCCTCTGCCGATGGGATTGGAAAGGGTGCATTCCGAACAGTGGCAGTGGCTGCTGGTCCGACGCTCGGTGCAGTCCTGTGGTTCATGTTCCATCCGCAGCACGGTGGTTGGGGCAGTTTCACGGAACCTGCAGCGGGAACGATTGGTTTGTTGGGGTGGATGGCGCTCTGGTGGGCGAGCCAGTGCGTTGACCTGGCCGTCACGAGCCTGCTGCCCGTGGTCGTGCTGCCGATGATCGGGGCAGGCAAGGGGAGCGCCATCCTCGCGCCGTACGCGAACGAGTTGATCTTCCTGTTCGCAGGCGGCTGCGTTCTCTCACTGGCACTGGAGCGTCATGGAATCGCAGCACGATTGCTTCGGTCGGTCATTGCCATCGTTGGTTCATCGCCGCAAGGACTCACGCTTGGGTTCTTGGTCGTATCCGCATTGGTCAGTGCAGTGGTATCGAACACCGCAACAGTAGCAATGCTTCTTCCGATGGTGCTTGCGACGATCCACGCCGTTGAGCGCGGCAATTCGTCGATGCCGACCACGGCTCTTCCGCTGCGCAACTTCCGCAGCGCCGTCATGCTGTCGATCGCCTACGGCGCATCGATTGGTGGCGTGATGACGGTGCTGGGCAGTCCTCCCAATCCGATTGCCGCTGAATGGATCAACCGATATTCACAAGAGCATCCTGGCACGAAAGGCATGGACTTTGTGCGGTGGCTGACCTTCGGTGTCCCTGTGGCGCTGGTCACGCTTGTTGCGGCGTTCCTCGTCCTTCGGGCCAACCTTCCACTGCGCGAACTCGCACCCGCAGCCTTGGACGAGCCCTCTGCCCGGCGCGGGAGCATCAGTCGCGGTGGTTGGGCCACTCTCGCCGTGTTCGTCATTGCGCTTGTTGGATGGATTGGGGTTCCGCTTGCGCGGTCCGCGGGTGTTCCGATGCCGCCGCTCACGGATGGCTCCGTTGCAGTGCTCGCTGCAATCCTGCTGCTCGCACTACCAGAGCCTGGGGCTGGTGGTGTGCGGATCGTGCCCATTCAAATGCTCGGGCAGTTGCCGTGGGGAGTGTTCATCTTGTTCGGCGGTGGTCTGTGTCTGGCTGACGCCATGGACCGCACTGGTGTCTCGCAATCGATTGCACAGAGCGCATCGAGTCTCGGAGCGTTGCCTCCGTGGGCAATCTTGTTCCTGCTTGTTGCCACTTTGCTGATCGCCAGCGAAGTCGCCTCGAATACTGCGCTCACTGCGACGGCTGTACCGATTGTGGGGCCGCTCGCGGTCGGTCTTGGAATGCCTGCCGACCAGATGGTGGTTGCAGCGGCACTCGCTGCAAGCCTCGCCTTTGCGTTGCCGGTGGGTACTGCACCGAACGCAATGGTGTTCTCGACGGGCAAACTACCGGCCGAACACATGATGCGGGTCGGCCTTCAGTTGAATGCATGCGCGATGATCATCATCACGCTGGCGTGTCTCCTGCTGTTCTGACGAGGGAACAACGAATCACAGGCGCTTCGACGCGCCGGCACTCCGCGCACGGAACGCAGTCCGCGGTCCCGCATGTGGAATGCGCGGCTGTTCAGCGGCGCGGAGCCCATGCTGTTGGTACGCCAGGCGGAAGCAATCGAAGTTGGTCTCGAGGCAGCGGTCAATGTCACGCTGCACCTGAACGAGGACATCGTGGAGCGGGCATGGCTCACCCCCGCCGCAGACACCACCGCCGAATGGGCAGTTCAAGCTTGCATCGGTGCGTTCAAACAGGTCGTAGACCTGCCGCAGCGTGATGGACTTCGGGTGACGGGCGAGCACGAATCCGCCCGTTGGTCCACGGAAGCCCTTCACCAATCCGGCGTGCGCGAGCGAGGTCAGGACCTTTGCCACGAACGGTGCCTGCAAGTTGCGGGTCTTGGCAATCGCCCTTGCGTCCAACTTGGTCTTGCCATCGTCATAGAGCTCAGCCAGTCGGCTGAGGACCGCGATCGCGCACTCGGTGTGCTTTCCGTACACGCGTTAAAGGGTAGCTGACGCACGCGAGGGCGTTTGGCATAGCCTTGCGAACGATGCAAGGGAAACGGGTCATGGGTGAGAGCCTGCTGCACGAGGACGCTGCACCGATTGAGATGGATGTGCAGGATCTGCACAAATCATTTGGGCAGGCTCGAGTGCTCGCCGGCGTCAGCCTGACTGTCAACCGTGGAGAGGTCATCGCGCTGATCGGTGGCAGCGGATGTGGGAAGACCGTGCTCCTGAAACATCTGACGGGACACCACCGAGCCGAGCGCGGGAAAGTGCGCATGTGCAATCATGATGAGGAAGGATCACCGCTTGTTGACCTCGCCACGCTGTCGGAGGACGCAATGGATCGCCTGCGAATCCACTGGGCCGTTGTCTTCCAACGCAATGCGCTGTTGAGCGGCAGCGTGCTCTTCAACCTCTCGTTCTGGCCAAGCGAAATCAAGGGATTGTCGCCGGAGCAGATCCAGCCCATTGCTGTGGATGCGCTTCGCGCAGTCGGGCTGGACCCTAATCAACTACTCGAGCGCGACCGCGACGAGCTCTCTGGAGGGATGGCAAAGCGACTGGCGATTGCCCGCGCGCTCGTGATGGATCCTGTGGTTGCCTTCTACGACGAACCAACGGCAGGACTTGACCCCGAGATGTGTGCGACGGTTCATGACCTGATCCTGAAGACGCACCACACCATGCCCGCCGCTGGTGTCCGGCGCACAAGCATCGTGGTGACCCATGACACGGGTTTGCTTCGCCGACTTGCGCCGCGCGTGATCATGCTTGCCGATGGACGCGTGCACTTCGATGGAGACTTTGACTCGTTCATTGGGCGCGACGACGAGCACATCCGTCCCTACCTCGAACAAATGGCGGTGCTGCATCGCCGCGTCCCGCCGGATGGACCCGAGGAGCACTGATCGCCGCGCCCGTCGTTGGTTGCGTCTAGCCTGCACCGCAGGATGACTGTGACTTCGGGAGTGCGCACGGACGGCGCTGTCGGAAAGGCGAGCGCGGCAACGCTGGCCGTGATCGCGGTCTATGGCTTTTCCAGCGGCATACCCAATCTGATGCTGACTTCGGTCGTGCGCACCTGGACAACGACGGCGCAGTGGTCGATCGAGACGATCGGACTCCTCTCGCTTCTCACGCTGCCATACGCGATCAAGTTCCTGTGGGCGCCGCTCGTGGATCATGTGCGGCCGCCGTTCTGCGCCGCGCTCGGTCAGCGCCGAAGTTGGCTGTGCGCGGGGCACTTGGTTGCAGCGGCGATGCTTGTGGGTGGATGCATGATCGGTCCGGGCAATGCACTCCCTTTCCTTGCGCTGTTCGCGTTGGCGGCGATTGCCAGCGCCACCATCGACATTGCGGCAAGTGCTTATCAAATCGATGTCCTTCCGCGCGAGTCGCTCGGAAAGGGCGCGGGACTTTTCGTGAGCGGCTATCGCGTGGCATGGGCAGGGCTGGGACTTGTGCTGCTCTCCGCGGCGCCACAGTGGGGTTGGCCTGCTGCTGCATCCGCTGCATGTGCACTTGTTGCCGTTGGTGCGCTCGTGACGGTGTGGGCTGCGGAGCCGCCGCGCCGAGAGCAACCCGCGCACGGCGTTCGTGCTGCGCTGGTCGAACCGCTCGCACTCTTCGCTTCGCAGTGGGGAACGCGACTGCCGATCTTGATGCTCTTCGTGTTGACATTCAAGTTGCCCGACCAAGTGGGCAACGCAATGATCGAGCCGCTGCTGCTGAAGGGACTGGGGCATTCACTCCAAGACCTCGCGCTGGTTCGGCAAGGCTTCGGATTTGCCGTCACGGTGCTTGGGGCCATCGCAGGTGGTTGGCTGGTCGGACAGATCGGACTCAAGAGATGCCTTTGGATCTTCGGAATCCTGCAGGCGTTGAGCAACGCTGGCTTCCTGTGGCTCGCGTGGAAGCAGGGTGCAAGCATCTCGGGTGCGACCGCCGCGCCGACATCACTCTCCGCGCTCACCGCGGTCATCTTGGTGGAAAGCCTTGCTGGCGGGATGGTGAGCGCCGGCTTCGTTGCTGCGCTCATGTCGTTGTGCGAGCGGCGTGTTGCCGCGACGCAGTACGCGCTCCTGACTGCGCTCATGGCGGTGGGGGGGGCAATCGGTGGCAGCGTGAGCGGGTTGCTGCTTCGCCACCTCGACTACGGGCCGTTCTTCGGATGGTCCGTCTTGCTTGGGGTACCCGGCCTGCTTTGCATTCCGCTGCTGCGGCCGCGCGCTTCACACGCGTGATCTGCCGCGCGGCGCATGGCAGTGCGAAGGCATCCCGCCACGGCGAACAGGCTGCCTAGGCTTGCCATCGTGCCGAAGCCGCGCATCCGCAACCTCATCGTGTGCCTTGGCGACCAGCTCAACCGCGATTCAGCGGCGTTCGATGGCGTCGACGCGACGCAGGACTGCGTGTGGATGGCAGAAGTGATCGGTGAGAGCACGCATGTTCGTTCATCGAAGGTCCGCACGGCGCTCTTTCTGAGTGCGATGCGTCACTTCCGCGCTTCGCTTGAAGCGGAAGGGTTGCGTGTGGACTACCGATCGTTGGATTCGAACGATGGCTGCAACGATCTCGAGTTGGCCCTCGTGCGGTCGCTCGCACGCCTGAAGCCGAGCCGTGTGGTGCTCGTGCAGGCAGGGGAGTGGCGTGTCCAGGACATGTTGGAACGCGCGGCGAAGACGGCGGGTGTGCCGATCGATGTACGGCAGGATCGCCACTTTCTGTGCACGATAGAGGAGTTTCGTTCGCATGCCTCGGGTCGCAAGCAGCTCCGCATGGAATACTTCTACCGCGAGCAGCGGCGCAAGCACGGTGTGCTGCTTGACCGATCAGGTGGTCCCGAGGGCGGTGAGTGGAATCTCGATCACGAAAACAGAGAGTCCTTCAGTGCGGAGGGTCCGAAGGGCGTGCGGAAACCGCTGGCATTCAAGCCTGATTCGACGACGCGCGAGGTGATCGGGCTCGTCGACCGCATGCTGAAGGATCACCCGGGTGACTTGAGCCGCTTCGATTGGCCAGTGACGCCGAAGCAAGCCGAGGCGGCGCTCGATGACTTCATCGAACATCGTCTTCCGAACTTCGGTCGGTGGGAGGATGCGATGTGGTCGGACGAGCCCGTGTTGTTCCACTCGCGCCTGTCCGCGGCGATGAACCTGAAACTGCTGAGCCCGCGCCGCGTGATCGAACGAGTGGAACAGGCCTTCCGAGACAAGTCCATCCCTCTGGCCAGTGCGGAGGGGTTCATTCGACAGGTGCTCGGCTGGCGTGAGTATGTGCGGGGCATCTATTGGCTCCACATGCCCGACTATGCGCAGCGAAACACGCTCAACGCTGATCAGCCGCTGCCAGACTTCTACTGGACGGGCGAAACCGAGATGCGATGCTTGCGTGCGGCGCTGACGCAGACGCTGGAGTCAGGGTATGCACATCACATTCAGCGGCTGATGGTCACTGGGCTGTACGCACTGCTGCTTGGCGTGCGTCCACAGGAAGTGCATGCGTGGTACCTCGGCGTCTATGTCGATGCTGTGGAGTGGGTGGAACTGCCCAACACGCTCGGCATGTCGCAGTACGGCGATGGTGGAGTGATGGCATCCAAGCCATACGCCGCGACGGGCAAGTACATCAACCGCATGAGCAACTACTGCTCGGAATGCCGATTCGATCCTGCGCAGTCCGAGGGGGCAGAAGCGTGCCCTTTCACAACGCTGTACTGGGACTTCCTGTTGCGGCACAAAGCTGCACTTGGGAGCAATCCGCGGATGGCACTGCAGGTCAAGAACGCCCAGCGGTTGACTGAGGTGACCGTGCGCGGCGTACGCGCTCGAGCGCGCGCCATTCGCACCAACGGTGGTCAGCCAACATGACGACGCGCCCTTCGCTCCGCAGTCCCACGCCGAGCGTTAGCATCGCTCGCGAAGGAGCGTGCCATGGAACCTAGTGGACAGGGGTCGGCGGGAAACGTCATCGCGGCAATCTGCAGTTTCGTCATCCCAGGACTCGGGCAACTCGTCCAAGGGCGGCTGCTGATCGCGGTGATCATGTTCCTGCTTGCGGGCTTGCTTTGGATCGTGTGGCTTGGCTGGCTCATTCACCTCTGGTCGATCCTGGACGCGGCGCTTTGGAAGCGTCGGTGAAGTGTGCTTGACGCGTGCTCCACGCGTGCTCCACGCGTGCTCAGGCCATCGCCATCGCGTTGTCGATGATCGCGTTGAAGGTGGCACTCGGCCGCATGGCCGATGCAGCGCGTGTGGGATCAGGACGGTAATAGCCTCCGACATCCACGGCGCGCCCCTGCACGCTGTTCAACTCCTGCACGATTGCCGCCTCGTGCAGCGTCAGTTCAGAAGCCATCGGTGCGAATCGGGCAGCGATCTCGCT
Organism: Planctomycetota bacterium; assembly: GCA_009926625.1. Classification (GTDB taxonomy): domain Bacteria; phylum Planctomycetota; class Phycisphaerae; order Phycisphaerales; family SM1A02; genus F1-60-MAGs104. Next base: position 7,612 of record RFON01000016.1, on the reverse strand, counting down.
GTCAACCTTCTGACGCACCAGTTCCTGGACCCAGTAGTGGGCGAGGTAAAAGTGACTTCCACGATTATCGATTTCGCCAACTCGGCGCGCCGGACCGCGGTTGTTCTGCAGATAGGTACTCGTCGCCGCATCGAGCGCATCGGCGAGCACCTTTGCCTTTGCATTGCCCGTCCGCTGTGCAAGGTGCTCAAGCGATGCCTGCAGGGCAAGGAATTCGCCGAGTGAATCCCACCGCAGCGAATTCTCCTTGTTGAATTGCTGCACATGCTTGGGGGCCGATCCGCCAGCGCCGGTCTCGAACAATCCGCCACCGTTCATGAGCGGTACGACGGAAAGCATCTTTGCACTTGTTCCAAGTTCAAGGATCGGGAAGAGGTCGGTCAGGTAGTCGCGGAGCACATTGCCCGTCACGGAGATGGTGTCGACTCCTCGCTTCACCCGCTCCAGCGAGTGGCGGCATGCGTCGGCAGGGGGAAGGATTCGCCAATCGAGTCCCGCAAGTTCGCCGCGTGACTCGTGCTCCGCAAGCACTGCGCGCACCTTCACAAGGATCTGGCGATCGTGGGCGCGCCCTTCGTCGAGCCAGAAAACCGCGGGCGTGTTGCTCAGCCGCATTCGTCGAACCGCAAGTCCGACCCAGTCTCGAACTGCCGCATCCTTGGTTTGGCACGCTCGCCAGATGTCGCCTGCATCGACGGAATGTTCCGTGAGGACGCGGCCCGTCGCATCGATCACCCGCACCGTTCCAGCGGATGGGATCTCAAATGTCTTGTCGTGAGACCCATACTCTTCGGCCTGCTGCGCCATCAGCCCGACATTGGGGACACTACCCATCATCCGCGGATCGAATGCGCCGTTGGTACGGCAGAAATCGATCGTTGCCTGATACACGCCCGCGTAGGTCCGATCTGGGATGCACGCCTTGGTGTCTTGCGTGACGCCCTGTGCATTCCACATCGCACCTCCTTCGCGGATCATGGCCGGCATCGACGCATCAATGATGACATCGCTTGGCACATGCAGGTTGGTGATGCCGCGGTTGGAGTCCACCATCGCGATGGCTGGGCCGTTGGTCAGCGCCTCGGCGACGGCTGCCCGCAGGGTGTCTCGCTGTTGGCTCGGGAGCGCATCGATTCGTGTCAGCATGTCCGCAATTCCATTGCGTGCGTTCACCCCTGCCTGCTGAAAGGCCTGGCCATGCCGTTCAAATGCGCTCGCGAGAGCAGCCTTGACCGCGAACCCAAACAGGATCGGGTCCGACACCTTCATCATGGTTGCCTTGAGATGGACAGACAGCAGCAATCCGTCGCGCTTCGCGGCGGCAAACGCCTCGGTCCAGTACGCCCCCAGCGCACGCGCGCTCATGAAGGTCGAATCCACGATCTCCCCGGCACTGACCGCGATGCCCTCGCGCAAGATGCGAACGCTGCCATCGTTTCCGGCGAACTCGATTCGAAGGGTCGTGGCCGCATCGACCGTGATCGACTGCTCGTTGCCAAAGAAGTCTCCAGCATGCATCGAGGCCACATGCGTCTTGCAGTCGGATGCCCATGCACCCATCTTGTGTGGTGCCGCCTTGGCGAATGCTTTCACGGACTTCGTTGCGCGTCGGTCGGAATTGCCTTGCCGAATGACGGGATTGACTGCGCTTCCCTTCACCTTGTCGTAACGCGCATTGCTGCTGCGCTGCGCATCCGTGGTTGGTGAGTCGGAATACTCGGGGACAGCGAACCCTTGCGACCGCAGTTCCGCGATCGCCGCCTTCAGTTGTGGCAGCGATGCACTGATGTTCGGCAGCTTGATGATGTTCGCGTCGGGTTGCAGGCAGAGCCGACCGAGGTCGGCGAGAGCGTCGGGGACGCGCTGGCGCGGCTCGAGGCTCTCGGGAAAAGCGGCGAGGATTCGGGCTGCGAGGGAGATGTCCGCGACATCCACGCGGATGTGGGCCGCATCGGTGACCGCACGAATGATCGGCAGCAGCGAGTGCGTGGCGAGTGCGGGCGCTTCATCCGTGAGTGTGTAAACGATCGTTTGCGGGGACATCGAGGCCTCGTCGAAAGGTGTGGGTTTGATGTGGGTTTGGCTCAAGATTCTGATCCGAGGATAGCCAGTTGTTGGGTCCGCGCGGCGCCGTTGCCGTCTGGCCGACCATGTACTCTCGCAAGGGAATGGGACCAAAGCGGCTCTCCAAGCTGTCCTTTCGGTGGCTGCGCAACCGAACGACACCGCTGCTGTTGACGCTGCTCACGCTGTTCGCCGTGCATCCGATCTTTGTGCCCGCTGACAGCGGTGAACTGCCGTTGTTTCCGCTCCTCCTCGACCTCACGCCGCTGCTTGGCATCCTGTGTGTCGGGTCCTGGCGTCAGGGTGTGGTACTCGCCACATGCGCAGCGGTGCTCCTCGTTGTTGCAGTGTGGCTTCACCGCTTTGATGAAGCTGCAATCGTGCGCAGCCCGATCATGTTCGGCTTCATCGGGTACTACGCGCTGGCCATCGCCATGCTTGCATTCCAACTGCTGCGTGAAAAGGCACCGCTTGACGATCGCGTGATCGGCGGACTTGCGATTTACTTGCTGGCGATTGTTCTCTTCGCGACCGTGCACCATCACGGCTCTGCCGTCGATGTCGCGAACTACCTCGTCAACGGTGTCCCGACGCGCTTGCGTTGGAACGACTCCCTCTATTTCTCCACCGTCACGATGACCACCATCGGATTTGGTGACATCGTTCCATCAGGAAAGTGGGCGCGCGCAATCACCATGGTGGAGGCCATCACGGGGGTCATCCTGCTCGTGCTGTTCATCGGACGGCTCGCGCTCCTCACGCGCGCAAGTTCCGCGAACCCATCGAGCCATCACTGAGCATCGCAGCCTGCGCACCCGCGCGAGTCCGCCAACGCAGCAGGAGGAAAGCAGGACCGTGGACCACGACCACCGATCCCAACCAAGCAATGGCGACACTCGTCCAAACGCCCATGTTCGGGGCGAGTTCCGCGGTCAGCACAGCAAAGACGCCAACGCTGGTTGAGCCGAGCATCATGGGAGCAGCTGCGCCACGCGGAACAGCCGCTCCCTGCGCAAGCCATGTGCCGACCATCACGGTCGTGAAGATGACTGGAAACACGCTGGCAAGCCCGCTCGCCACTGGAATGTCGAGTCGAGCGAGGATCACCGCCGCGCCGATCGCGGTCGCCGCAGCAACCCCGCGCAACACCAGCGTGTGCGCTGCGACGCGGCGCGTTCCGCGCGGCGCAGCGATCGGGGACCAGTTCGAAACGACACCCAGTGTTCCGCAGGCAAGAATCGCGGCAAGCGCGGTACCACGCCAGTGCTCGATGCCGAAATCCAACGACTCGCCGAGCAGGATCAGTGCGAACGCCGCGATCAGCCAAGCCCCGATCGCAGTTGCCAGCGTCATAGCCAGCGGCGCACGTGCACTTGCCCGCCATGAGCACATGATCGGTGGCAGCAGAAGCCACAATCCCAGATACGCCGCATTCAGCGCCGTTCCGATCGGCACCAGCGTCATCGCTGTCGCAAAGTCATTCGGGTCCTCGCAGCGCGAATGTAGGGCTATCGCAGCTGGAACGATCGTCGTTGGCACGCTCGAGAGGAGCCCGCCGATCCGTCCGCCGAGCCGTTCAACCAGAACGGTCGCGGCCACCGCCACGCATCCCGCGAGAGCGGCGGGCACCGCAGCGTCGATGATGAGCTCGATCCACACGGTCATAGGTGGGGGCGAGTTGTACGGCATCGGCATCGGCGCGTAGGCTGCAATCATGTGGAACGCATGGAGCATGGCGTGCTCGATCGCGATGACTGCAGTGATGTTGGGTGGTGCTCGTGCGCCGCAGGGCGGTTCGACTGCTGATGCGCCCCCCACGAGCCAGAGCCTCGCCCAGCCAGCCAACTCCAACCGTGACCGAGTGCTCGAGTGGGCTGAGGTGATTGAGGAGCGACCGAATCCAAAGGTTGTCCTGCTGGCTGACTTGCGGTCTGCCATTCGTGAAACGGGTCTCCCCTGGATGGTTCGCGACAAGGCAAGCGGGATTGAGTTTTTGCTTGTTCCGCCTGGACGGTTTGAAATGGGGCGCAGTCCAGGTGACGAGTCGCTCCGAACCGACGAACTGCCGACACACCAAGTCTGCATCACCAAGGCGTTCTATCTGGGGCGATGCGAGGTCACCAAGTCGCAGTGGAAGCGGTTGATGGGCAGCGTGCCCGGCGCTGAGGACGATGTCTTGGAGCCAGAGTCGGTTGCGGCAGAGGCCAATGCGCGTGCGCGCCGAGCGGGGTACACGCAAGAAGAGGCTGATCTGATCGGAAGGGGCGCGGCCGAAAGAGCAACGAAGGAGCGGGACTACCCCGTTGGAAATGTGTCGTGGGCTGACTGTGAGGCGTTTTGCTCAAAGTCGGGTCTTCGACTGCCTACTGAAGCGGAGTGGGAGTACGCCTGTCGATCGGGCAAGCGGGAGGTGGTCCACGACTCCATCGAAGAACTCGATGAGGTTGCATGGCACGGATTCAACAGCAAGCAGCGTGCACATGCCGTCGGGCTGAAAGCAGCCAACGAGTTGGGCTTTCACGACATGTACGGCAACATGCGGGAGTGGGTCGCCGATTGGTACGGCGCCTATTCACCTGAGTCCAAGTCCGATCCGAAAGGACCGGAGTCTGGGATGGGCAAGGTGCTTCGCGGAGGCAGCTGGAGTTGGATGATGCCCGCCACGAACGAGCACTCGAGCTACCGCCCCTCACAACGAAGTGTCAGTCGGGTTGACTACAGCGACGATTCGATTGGTTTTCGAGTCGCGCGAACAGTCGATGAATGAGCACGCATCGGCTGCATCCATTATTTTCTTTTCGCAAACTGCCGTGCTGCGTTGGACTGTTTCGGCGCGACGGCTATTTTTCGCCGAGGTCAATAAATGCGAACTTCCTCACATGAACAGATTCAGTCCGTTGCCCAACGATTCGCAGCGCAGTGCGTGATGGTGGCAGTGATCCTGCCTGCCTTCGCCTCGGCGGCATCTGCGCAGTGCTCTGCAGACATCAACGGAGACGGGAGCGTCGGCGGTGGCGATCTGGCGCTGGTCCTTTCCGCTTGGTCCACCGATGGACAGGGACAGTTCGACTCCGACATCAACAACGATGGCACGGTCAACGGATCTGACCTGACCGCGCTCCTTTCAGCATGGGGGACTTGCGGGCCGACCGTTCCTGCGTGGGCAACGCTGCTTGAGGCGACCCCGAACCCTGCATCGGTTCACCAAGAAGCGACGCGGGCTTCGATTGCTGCTACGGGCTACGCCTGGCGCGTTCGTCACACTGCCACGCAGATCGAGATGGTCTTGATCCCGCCTGGCACATTCGAAATGGGTTGCTCACCCACGCCTCAGACTGGTTGCTGGGCTGAGGAGTTTCCCGTTCACGAAGTCACGCTCACGCAACCGTTCTATCTCGGTCGCTACGAAGTGACGCAGGCTCAGTGGACCGCCGTGATGGGATCGAACCCGAGTTCCTTCCAGGGCAGTTCGTATCCCGATGCAGCAAGCCGTCCCGTCGAGCGGATCAATTACATCGATGCGCGCGCGTTTGTCGATGCCGCGGGCATGCGACTGCCGACGGAGGCTGAGTGGGAGTACTCCTATCGAGCGGGAACGAGCACTGCGTTCCACAGCATGCCCGGATATCCCGACGGGACGGACGATGAGACGAAACTCCAACTCGTCGCCTGGATCGGCAGCAACTCCGGCATGCAGACGCGACCCGTCGGATTGAAGCCAGGGAACGGCTTTGGCGTTCATGACATCGCGGGAAATGTGCTTGAGTGGACCAACGACTGGTACGGCGCCTATCCAAGTGAACCGCAGGTCGATCCCACGGGAGTTCCCACGGGAATCACGCGTGTTTTCCGCAGTGGATGTTGGCACCTCGGACCTTGGTTGAGCCGCGTATCGGTGCGCTTTGAGGACGCGCCGGATGGACTGCGGGTCAGCGACACAGGCTTCCGAGTGGCGATGAATCCCTGATTCCCAATCCGTTCGGCTAGGCTCGGACCGATGGCGGTCAGAGATCCCCGCATGGTTCCCGTGATGGTTCCCGTGATGGCTCCCCAGAAGCAAATGACGGGGATGCTGGGGCATCCCGTTGCAGAGAATCCGATCGACCGCATGTTTGATGCGGTGTACGCGCATCACGGGCTGCACTGGCAGTTCTGGAAGAACGATATTGCCAACGAGGCGGACCTTGCTCGTGCGGTTGCCGCGCTCAGACCGCTTGGCTACCGCGGCATGTGCATCACAGTGCCATGGAAGGTTGCGGTGATTCCCTTGCTCGACGCGGTCGACGACGATGTGCGTGCAATCGGCGCCGCCAACTACACCACGATCGAGGATGGTCGGGTCATCGGTCACAACAATGATGGCAAGGGGGTGGTGAAGGCAATCGAAAAGGTCGCGCCACTGCGGGGAAAGCATGTGGTGATGCTCGGCGCGGGTGGCGCGGGACGGGCAATGGCGGTCGAATTGGCATGGGCAGGTGCAGCGCACATCACGCTGGTCACACGGCGCGAGCAACAAGGACTCGAAGTATCGGAGCGTGTTCGGCAGGCTGCTGGCGTTCCGTGCGAGTGGAAACAATGGAGCAGTCCCATCCAGCTGCCGAAGGGGACCTCACTGCTCATGAACGCAACGCACCTTGGTTGTGCGCCTGAGTGCGAGCAGGTGCCCGTTGACTGGAACTCGGTCGATCCCAGTTGCGTTGCAGTCGATGTGATCACCAATCCGCGGCAGACGCCGTTCCTGCAGGCGGCTCGGATGCGGGGTTGCCCAACGGTCGACGGCGTCGAAATGCTTGTGCAACTGGCGATGCAGATCTTCGAACGGTGGACTGGCGTCCGCGCGGAAGAAGCGGTGTTCCAGCACGCCGTCTCGTCTGCGCTTGGCGAGGCTGGTCAAGCGAAGCATGCGTGATTGCTTACCATCGAAGGTTGCATCGGTTCGTCACCACGGAGATACCACGATGAAGTGGATTGCATTCACAGAGTGTCGTTGCAAAGTCGGCAGCGTTGCGAATCAGCGGACGCTTGCGGCGATCGCTGTGGCACTGTCGCTCGCCACAATTGAAGCATCGGCAACCCAGGGCACTGCTCCAAGCACCAGCGCAATCCCGAATTCACCGAGCGAAACCACGCCGCAGGTCGCACCAACGCAGCGGTACTCGGACGATGAGATCCGATTGCTCGTCGGACCCGTTGCGCTCTATCCAGATTCGCTGCTTGCCAACACGCTGACCGCTTGCCTCTATCCAGACCAAGTGGCGGCGGCTGCACGAATGTGCGCCTCGGGCTCAGCGCCGACGCAGGCACAGATCGACGCAACAGATTGGGAACTGCCAGTGAAGGCAATTGCCGCGGTGCCGACGGTTGTCAACAATCTGAACAATTACCCCGACTGGATGCGAGCGCTCGGCGCGGCGTATCTCAAGCAGCCGTCGGATGTGATGCGGGTCACCCAACAATTGCGATCGAAGGCTCTTGCCAATGGCGCGCTCAAATCGGACGAGCAGCAGATTGCCGTTCAGTCGTCGAGCGACGATGGCGCTTCGACGGT
>RFON01000015.1 GCA_009926625.1 Planctomycetota bacterium | reverse complement strand
CAAGGTTGAAGTTCGGCGCGTTGTCAAAGTAAGGAACGGTGTAGAGCAGGTCCTTGATTGGATAGAGCTTCGTGACGAGCGAACCGCGGCGAGAGAGGTTCTCGCGGGTGCCGACTTCCAGAAAGCCTGGGCGAAGTTGCCAGGTGCACGATGATTCCGCCGGGAGTTGTGCGAGCACATACTCAAGAGCGTCGAGCGCGGTGAGGCTTGGCAGTTGCATCGTGATCGGCTCGTCGGGATCCATCCCGTCTGGGTTCCGATCGCTCCGCCAGCGCGGGACCATCGCAACATTCGCTGCTTGCGCGATGAATGTGAGCGCATCACGCGCGGGCGTCTCGTCGAAGGTCACGGGCAAGCGTGTGTTCATCAAAGCGAAGAGCACATCTTGCGGCTCGCTTGCCAGTTCGGTGGGCTCCCCTGCAGTACCAGCAGTACCTGCAGCACCTTGCGCACGCGCGGCCGCGGCCGGAGCAACGGTGTGCACCGTGATGCCAGTTGCAACGCGTGGGCTCGTGGCGGCAGGGGTCGGTACCGCAGGCTTCTTCGGTGGAGTTGACTTCGGCGCTGCCGCCGGCTGAGTCTGGGCGGCAACGGCAACAGTCAAGAGCAGTGACGCAACGGCCGCGCCAAGCGTTCGACTCACACTGACTGCATCTGCGGTTGGAGCCATGTTGAACGCCTGCAGGAGGGACCGAGCCGAGCACAATCGCGCATTTCAGTCTACGGACAGGCAGCGTGATTGCAGCGCCATCTTGGTCTCTTCAAGGCAAATCAGCGACATCGCATTGGCGGCGACGGCGATACGACTGTCCCAGGGGGCAGTGCGAAGTGCCCCAAGGGCGCGACTGCGGTCTGCCACGAGATAGCACGCGGTGTCATCGAATGCCAGTTGTCGCAGGAAGCGAACCAACAACGCTTGGGAAGCGCAGGCTCGCTCGACATCGGCATCGCTCGTCAAATCGGGGCTGCGGAGCATGAGCGCAAGCCCATGTCCCGGGCGTGCGCTTTGCGCGTTCGCCCCGCGGCTGCTCTGCCCAGTGAGCGCGAACGCACCGCAGACATCCGGCGGTGGCGGATCCAACTGCGCAGCCGCAAGGCCGGGTGAACCGAGCTGCACCGCGAAGAGCGCTTGGCGCGCTGCAGCGATCAGTGCTCGGTGATCGGCAGGGACATCGCCAAGCGCGAAATCCGCTTCCAACAGCCAACCGAATACGCCGACAAGCACGCCGCGCGGCGTGTCCTTCCAACACCTGTCGATGGCGGACGCCAGCGCCGCGCGGTTCACCAGCGGATCGGACTCGCGTTCACACATGGCCAGCGCAGCGAGCAGCAGCGACTGCTCCAGCGGATCGCCCTCGATGGTGAGCGAGGCGGCATCAGGCTTGGTGCAACGAGCGAGCAGCGCCCTTCGGTAGTCGCTTCGGAGCGCCTCAAGTTCGGTGCACGCGGCGACATCCTTGGGCAGCGTCATGCAAGCGATCACGATCCACGCCACTGCTTTGGCATCCGCGTGCGGATCGGTTTCCAACTCATCAACGCGGCCAAGCGCACACAGGATTGCCGCGGAAACCGCAGCGGCACGCGGCCCTGCACTGCCACCATGCGAACGAGCGAACTTCGCGAGCGCTGCTGCCGCAAGCGCTTGTTCGGCCGCACCGGCGAACAGTGTTGCGTCCGCGCGTTCAGCGGGGAGGTAGTCGCCCCGAAGTCCCAGTGCGCGAAGGGCACTGTGCTGCTGCGAGGGCTGTTCGCCTCCACCCACGGTCGGATCGATCAACGAGCGTTCAAGCCATGCCGCGATGCCCTCCGAGCACGCGTCGATCTCGCGGATCAGTTGCGCGCCGTGCTCGAGTGGCACAAGGCGCATGCCTCGGTGCACGACGATGGGTGCGCTGCCGGCGCTGGGCTGCACGACGCGCGTCGCGTCAAAGCGGTAGATGGCCACGCGCTCGTCCGCGGGCAGTTGATCGAGGTCGCGCGCTGGAAGTCCAACTTGAAGCGCCAGCGAGAGCAGCGACTGGTCCGGCGCGCTTGCCGCGTTCAGCGCCTGCAGGACACCTGGGTGCGCGAGTGCCCACTCTCCGCCGCGGCGCAGCGCCATGCCATCAAGCGCGGGCTGGACTTCGCGCGAAGCCTGCGCGAAGGTCGTTCCAAGCAGTGGTTCGAAGTCGGCGCCCACCTCCAGTTCGAGCGTCACACGATTGCGGGGGATCGGCTTGCCTGCTCGACCAGGCGTGCTGTTCCAGCGGCGCGTCGCGTCTTCTACTGCAGCCCCGAGGGCGGTCGCAACGGCTCCAGGAGACCTAGCGCTGCCCACGCCGATCACCTGACCGTCCAAGCGCAGCAAGACCGATGCGGAGTGATAGTCCTCCCTAACTTCCTTTAGCGCTGACTTTTCGGCGATTTCACGGTCAAAGTCAGCGCGGCATGAAGTCCATGTTGCGATCGCAATATCATCCTGCGGAGGAGCGAATGCCACCGCGGCGTCGCCGATCATGACTTTGCAAAAAAGGACTGCGAAGATGGACAGCCGTTCGAATCGGGGCATATTGCCGAGTGTAGATCGGACCCAAGCGGTTTGGCTCGATCTGCTCGTTCTGGTCGGAGAGTGTCAATGTCATTGTCCCGTTTCTTCAGAAATGAGGTTTCGAAGCAGCCTGTCCTGCTGCTGACTGTCCTGTCTTACTTGGCAATCCTCTGACTTGAACGCCATTTCTTGGCACTGCACCCCCCTTCAATGGGGCGGCGGGGCGGATGGGGAGACTCGCCCGCGCACGAAGGTGTAGCGGGTGCCGGAAAGCGCGACGGCCTGCGATTTATCGCAGGCCGTCGTCGCTTTTGCAGTCATCGCCAGTCATCGCCAGTCATCGGCTGCCATCGTTGGTCAAGGTTCTTGCGACAGTCCGTCTCGACTCGCGCGACGAGTCGAGGCGGAACCAAGACAAGCCTGAAAGATCCAAATCAGTCGAGCTTGATCTTGTCGGTGCCGAGGGCCCCGTGGTCATCCATGCCGCCGCGCGTTGGCTTCGGGCGCTTTGGAACCACGAATCCATCTTCAGCGGAGGCACTTCCACCGTCGGTCTTACCGCCAGTATCGCCCGCGCCCCACTGCGCACGCTTGAGGCTGAGGCCGATCTTTCGATCGTCGGTATCGACGCGCAGAATCTTGACATCGACTTCTTGGCCGGGCTTCACGACATCGAGCGGGTTCTCGACCTTCTGATCGCTCAGCTCGGAAATGTGCAGCAGACCTTCGAGGCCATCCTCGAGTTCGACGAACACACCGAAGTTCGTGATCTTCGTGATCTTGCCCTTCACGATCATGCCTGGGCGATAGGCGCCGGGGATCGCTTCGACCCACGGGTCCTCGGTCAGTTGCTTGATGCCCAGTCCGACGCGCTGCTTCTCCTGATCGACTTCGATGACCACACACTTCACCTCGTCGCCCTTCTTGAAGAGCTCGTTCGGGTGCGCGATCTTCTTGGTCCAGGACATGTCGGAAATGTGCAGCAGACCGTCGATGCCTGACTCGATCTCGATGAACGCGCCGTAGTTGGCCAGGTTCCGGACCTTGCCCGTGATGACCGTGCCGAGCGGGTAGTGCTCGGCGACGAGGTCCCATGGATTGACCTCGCACTGCTTCATGCCCAGCGAGATCTCCAGCTTGTCCTTGTTGAAGTCGAGCACGACGACATCCGTCTCCTGATTGACCTGCACCAACTCGCTCGGATGGTTGATGCGGCGGGTCCAGGACATTTCGCTGACATGCACGAGTCCCTCGATCCCGTCCTCGAGCCGCACGAACGCGCCGTAGGACATGAGGCTGACCACCGTGCCGCGCACGCGCGCGCCCACGGGGTACTTCTTCTCGATCTCCTCCCACGGGCTCGGTTCACGCTGCTTCAACCCGAGTGCGACCTTCTCGCGCTCGCGGTCGATGTTGAGCACCTTCACTTCGACTTCCTGACCGATCTTCACGATCTCGGACGGGTGATTCACGCGACCCCACGACATGTCGGTGACATGCAGGAGTCCGTCGATGCCACCGAGGTCGATGAATGCCCCGAAATCCGCGATATTCGTCACGAATCCCTTGACGATGTCCCCTTCCTTGACGCGGGTCAACAGGGTCTTCCGCGCCTCTTCGCGTTCGACTTCGATGAGGCGGCGTCGGCTGATGACGATGTTGCGGCGTTCCAAGTCGATCTTCAGCACCAATGCGCGCATCGTGCGACCGACGAAATCGCCCACATCGCCTGGGCGTCGGATGTCCACCTGAGACGCGGGGAGGAAGACGGGCACGCCGATGTCGACAAGGAGGCCGCCCTTGATCTTGCGAAGGCACTTTCCTTCGACCACATCGTTCTCCTTCTTCGTCGCCACGAGGGTTTCCCACCCGCGGATGCGGTCCGCCTTGCGCTTCGAGAGAACGATGTTGCCCTCGGCGTCCTCAAGCTCTTCCAGCACCACTTCGACGGTGTCGCCGACCGACACGCCACCAGAGTCTTCGAACTCCTCCTTGGAAATCTGCCCCTCACTCTTCAGACCGACATCGACGATCACATAGTCGCCGCTGATGGACACGACCTTGCCCTTCAGGAGAGTTTCCGCTCCTCCATCCGTCTTGGCTTTGTCGGCGGCGCCCGCGAGGTCATTGACCGTTGCTTTGGTTCCGAGCGCTTCGCGGACCATCTGGTCGGCGATATCGAGGTCGAGTCCGATGTCTTGAATGAGGTTGTAGTCAACCATGGGGTGCGGGCTTTCGATGCGCGGGGAGGCACTGTGCCATCCTCGCAAGGCGGAGCCCTCGGGACGACCCCAAGGGCGAGCCAAACAATGTATCAGGTTTCTTCGTTGATTCGAGGGGGAAGATCCCGGCGCATGGCTCGGAACCCGAGCACCCCCGCAAGGTTCACGAGCATGCAGAGGAAGAAGAACCAAGGCCCCGCGCCAAGGCGCACGAGCGGGTCGTACATGAGCACGGCGAGAAAGGGGGCGATGGCGCCGCGGATGCCGTTCAGCGTGACATGCACCGCCATGTACTCACTGTCGCGATGTGCGGGTGCGAAATCGTGGTGTCCAAGGTTCCACGCCAATGACCCGCCTGCGAATCCGATGCCGAGCATCACACTTGACGCATACATCAGAGGCATCGAGTCCAGCAGTGCCGCGAGCCAGATCGTGCCAGACCCAAGCACGAATGTCCATCCATGCACCGCGCGGAACGCCACCACATGCTGCTTCGAAAGGAGGCGTGACCAGATCGGGATGGCAAGCGGCATCACCACAAGAGGGATCACGGTGGTGACGAGGATTCCCTCGAGGTAGGAGGTATGGAACTGGTCGTTCAATACCAGCACCTGCGGCGGGCCAACCATGAGGCTGCCGAGTCCGAAGATCGACATCCACCACATGAAGCGCGCATAGAACCGATCATCGCGCAGCAAGTGCAGCATGTGCCGCGGATCGATGCGGGCGGCACCCGAACCCGACTCGATCTCCGACAGTTGCAGCCCACGCTGTCCGCGGAGTCGCACCTTTCGCCAGATGCTGTTGGCGATGACCCCAGTCAATGCAAGGGCAGGGAACAGGTAGCGAAAACTGTCTGCACGCAGATCGAGTGCCGATCCGATCAGCAGTCCTGCAAGCGCGAGGACGAGCGACTGCACCGTTGCCATGCGACCAGCGATGATGGCGCGGCTTGCGCGTGGGTAGTTGTTCCGCCACACGACGGCGCGCACGGTGATCACGCCCGTCCACGCGATGCGCGAGAGCATGACCAGTGCGGCCAGCAGGAGGAGTCCGAGCGTGCTGACGGGCACGAATGCCGCGAGCAGCACGCACGCACATGTGAGCAGGTGAAGTCCACTGATGAAGGCGACCTTCGGCTTGCCGTGGGCAAGCGCCGCCCAGACGAACGAGCTGAGATTGGCGACATTCGGCGCCGCACTCACGGCCGCGACCGCGTAATCGACTGCCGCCGGATCGACCCCCTCGACACCAGTGAACATCTTCTTCACGACGATTGCCATGGTGCCGCCCTCGAGTGCGCCAAGCATGAGCGGCATCAGCATGCCTGCGTACAGCTCATGCGCGTAGTTGCCGCGCAGCATGGTCGGCAGCGCTCGTGGGTGGAACTCACCGACGAAGGCGCTCAGGCGTTGGAAGAGCAGTGGGGGAGAGAACACAGTCATGGAGGCGCGACGCGGGAGTCGCCACCGAACTGCCAAGCGTAGGACGAAACCATCCAACTTTGGTTTTCACTCGGTTCGCTGCGGTACCGCGGCATTGATGGAGCGGCTATCGTTTGTGTTGGCAACGATCGGTCCTGTCGACGGAGGCCGGTTCGACATGCGCTCGAACCTTGCGCGAACCCACGGGATCGCAGATCTGCGACGAAGATCAAGCCTCCGGCGATCGCGCCGAGTGGAAGATCGGGATCGCCAGACTTCGAACCCACCTGCAAGTTGGGTTCGAGTCCAATGAGCCGGCCCAGCCTCGCTTCGGCGCGGGCGCGAGTTCGCTCGGGCCGTCGGCAGGACCGATCGCTGACGCTCAACGGCTGGCGGCCGCGCGGAGAACCTGCCAGCTGTTCTCGAGCGAGTCGGGGACGACTCGCACTTCGCCGATGGTCGCCATGAAGTTGGTGTCGCCGCGCCAGCGCGGAACAACATGCACATGGAGGTGTTCGGGAAGTCCGGCACCAGCTGCGCGTCCCTGATTGATCCCCACATTCACCCCCTGCGTGTGGAGCGCGCGCTCGACGAGTTCCACGGCAAAGTCCACGAGCTGCCAGAGGTGCGCGCGCTGCGCAGCGGAGTAGTCCTGCAGGGTGGGGCGCGCCTCGGCCAGCGCGACAAGGACATGTCCGTTGGAATAGGGATAGCGGTTGAGCATGATGAGGCCGTGCTCGTTTCGGTAGACGACGAAGTGCGCATGGTCGTTCGCGGAGTCCTGCCATGCGGCACGCAGGAAGTTGCTGAGCGGTGGTGCGTCCGCGGGCTTGGCGCCGTCGTGCCGAGCCTCGAGGTCGCGCAGGTACGCCATGCGCCAAGGAGCCCACAGGTCATGATGCGCCATCGCAGTGAGTGTAGAAGCGCCGTCAGCGTGCTCGCGCCCAGCGCAGCAGTTCGATCGGAGTCGGCGGCTTGCCTTGCATGAGGATTCCGATGCGGAAGATGCGTGCGCCGAGCCAGACGAGTCCGACCGCTCCGAGGGCGTTCACGAGCAGCGCTGCACCGATCTGCCAACCCGGGATTCCCTCGACCGCACCAGTTGTCCGCAGCACCATCACGAACGGACCGATCGGCGGGACGAAGCTGGTGACGGTCGCAAGGATGCCTGTCGGATTCTCGGAGATCGGGAGCCACAACATCATCGGCATCATCATCAGCAGCATCACGGGAGAAACCAGCGTCTGTGCTTCGCGAAGGTCGCTCACGGCACTTCCCACAGCGGCCATCATCGCGGCGCACATGAAGTAGCCGAGCAGGAACCAGATGATGAAGAGCAGGATGGTGGGCACATCCACCAGGTCGGTCACCGCCAGCATCGTGAGCCCCACGAGACCCGCAATGCCATACATGCCGAGCATCACGAGGCTGACCAAACTTTGTCCGAGGATCTTGCCGGCGAGCAGTTCGAGCGGGCTCGTGGCGGACAGCAGCACTTCGATCACCTTGCTCGACTTTTCTTCGATGGTGGAAGTCAGCAGTTGGTTCGCGCTGGTGAACGAGGCGATCCACATCAGGAACATGAACGCCCCTGGCAGGATCATGCGCACTTCGAGGCGTTCCGTGGAGCGCTGACCTTCGTTGCTCACGCGCGCCGTGGCTGCGCTCGGCTGACTGAGGAGCGCGCGGACCGCTGCGAGATCGCCGCCCGCGGCAGCAACGCGGGCGGTCACCGTGGCTTCTCGAGCCACGCGACCGATCATCGCGGTTGTTTTCGCAGGCGACGCAGTTGGAACGAGCACGCTGATGTCGACGCCCGCGGGCGGCGCGGCTTGCAGCAGCGCGGGAGGGACTTCCACGAGCCCGAGGATTTCCCCAGACTGCACGCGCGCTTGTTCGCGGGGCAAGTCGGAATCCATCGCCACGCGAACCACCGTGATGTCGACGGGAGGATCGTCCGCCATCGGCATGCCGCCGAAACTGCCGTTTGGCATCGGCGTCGCCGCTGCGGCGGCGGGTGCGCCAGCGGCTGCGCCTCCCGCACGCATGGCGTCGAATGTCAGGCGCATCTGTTCGGCGACCGAACCGTCCCGATCAGCCACCACAAGCGTTCCGACGACCGGCGGCGTGCTGCCTCCGATCAGCATCGGGATCAGGGTGCCGATGCCGATCATGACGACCGGCAGCACGAGTGCCCCCAAGATGAAGCTCTTGGTGAGGACGGTCTGCTTGAACTCGCGGACCGCGATTGTGCGGATGCGCCCGCTTCGGCCTGTTGCAGTGCGGTGATCTCCGTTCACGCGGCACCCCTGACTGGGACGCGCGAGTGCCCGCCGTGCGCTTCGACCAGTCGAACGAAGACATCGTCGAGCGAAACGCGCGCCACCTCGATTCGCCGCGCAGGCACGCAGATGGCAATCGCCGCGAGCGATTCGACGGGGTCTGCATTCCCTTGAAGCGCGATGTGGATGGTCGATGTGTCCGCCTGCCACTCTGCGCTCGCGACCGATGGCAACTGCCGCAGTGCAGCGCATGCGGGCTGGGGTTCTGTTGCGGGTTCAAGGTCGATGGCTCGGGGCGAAAAGCGGACGAGCGCATCGCGGACCGTTGCATCAAGGATCTTCTCGCCACGGTTGATGAGCACAACGCGCTGGCACATCTGTTCGGCCTGCGACATCTGATGCGTGGAGAGGAAGATGGTCCGCCCCTCGCGGTGGAGGGACTGGACGGTTTGGATGAGGACGCGTGCGCTCACGGGATCGAGCCCTGAGAACGGCTCGTCGAGCACGATCAACTCCGGCTCATGCAACAGCGCAGCGACAAACTGGACCTTCTGCTGCATGCCCTTGCTCAGCTCCTGGCAGCGCTTGTGCGCGACGCCCGGAAGTTCGATCCGCTCAAGCCAGCCCGCGATCCGCGTGCGCAGTCCGCTCGATGGCATTCCCTTGAGTCGCCCGATGTAAAACAGGAAATCCTCGACCCGCATTCGGCGGTAGACGCCGCGCTCTTCGGGCAGGTAGCCGATGCGGTCCTTCATGTCGAGTGCATCGCCACCAAGCACGCGCAGTTCGCCCGCGTCCGGACGAATGAGCGACATGATCATGCGGATCAAGGTGCTCTTGCCTGCGCCGTTGGGGCCGAGCAGCCCGATGAGCGCCCCACGCTCGGCGACCAAATCGAGCGGTCGCACCGCTTCCAAACTGCCGTAGCGCTTGCAAACGCCACGGATTTCCAGTGCGGCGGTCATGGAGTGCTTTACTTACCGTCCTTCGACTTGCTCGTCGGCGCACCCGTTGCCCCCTGCGTGAGAGCCTTGATCTCCGCGGGCAGCGCAAAGGTGTTTGCGTCGATCGGTGCGAAACTCGCCTCGGCGATCGTCATGACTTGCTCTTGCCCCATCATCGCGTTCTTGGTCACCTTCGGAATGGTGCGACCATCGAATGTGTCAAAGTCGCTGAAGGTGGTCGTCACTTCGAACTCGCCGAGCGCTGACTTCATCGTGGTTGCTTGGCCAACCATGTGGCCAGAGTCTTGCGCGTAGTAACGGGTCGATCGGATGCCGTCGCACTGGAGCGTGACCTTCCAGCACTTCGTGCTTGCGAATGTCGCCTCGCCGTCCACGCTGACCGAATCGCATCCCTTGGATGGGTCGATGAGCTGGTCGATCGCAAGATCTCGAATGGTGCGAGCCAACTCGTCCTTATCCATGAGGCTTGGTCCGCGCAGCGGATCGATGGACCATCCGGTGGTGCCTTGCACGCCCTGCAGGATCTTGCCGAAGCCTGGGATTTCAGTTTCGATGAGCAGTTGGTTTGGGTCGTTGCTCCGCGTGACGATGGTTCCCTTCAAGCCCTGCCCAGGCATTTCGAGCGTGCCCTTGAGCGTTTGGGACTTCTGCGAGCGGATGAGGTCGGCGCCCCCTGCGGCAGTCACGGCCTTTGCGAAGATGGAGGCTGCGGTTGGAGCGTTTGCTGCTGCGGGCGCCGCTGCAGGGGTGGCTGCAGGAGTGGTGGCAGGAGCGGCGGGGGGTGGCGTGGCGCCCTTGGTCTTGGTCGTTGACTTGTCTTGGGCCAGCGCAGTCGGTGCAATGACCAGCAGAGCGCTGGTCAGTACACAGGCGAGTCGTTGGCAACAGTGCGTTGGATGGTGCGGCATGGTCGGGTCCTTTGAAACGCGGGATGTCATCCTGGGGATTGTTGAACGGGAGCGGGAGGCGCGGTCGGCTTCGCTTGCGCCCGCTCCGCGGCTATCCACCGCAGTGCACTGCGCAACTCAGCTTCAGGGCATGCAGCGTAGTCGCTGGGCGTCGGCGGAGGACCGATGCGCTGGCACACGCCGGTTCCCTCGATGGAAACACCGCTCGGCGTGCGGAAGTCGGCGATGGCATGAAGAAGGATGTCTCCATTCCTGAGGGGATGGGTGGTCGCTGGCAGCGCGGCACCCGCCGTGCAGTGACCGAACACTTCCGCGCGTCCGATGTCCACGAGGCCGCCCGCAAACATCTCGCTCGTGCTGCCGGAAAGCCCGTCGATCAAGATGGCGACGGGCGCTTGGATCGTTCCAACATGCGTGCCCGTGCCATCGACAACGCGTGGGTTTGCCTTGAAGTCCATGCGCATCGCTCGCCCCTGCATCTGACCGAGCGACGTTGGTTCGTCGAGCAGATGGCCTGCGACGCCACTGACCATCAGGGCGATGCCGCCAGGATTCCCGCGGAGATCAATGACGAGCGCGTCCACACCACGGAAGCCGAACAACGCAGCATCGATCTGCTGAGCCAGCGCCGGCATCCAGATCGTGAAGGTCAGCAGGCCGACTCGACCGACTGTTGTGGGATCGACGCCGAGCGAATCGACTTCGTTTGCCGTCAGGATTCGTGCGCTGCAGGCGGCAGGCATGGGCGGCAGGTTGCCGAGCGTGACCACTTCGCCAGGGGGCGAATCAAAGGTGAAGCGTGCCGTCTGGGGAACGCCTTTGGTGTCGACGAACTCCATTTCGGGGCTCATGCCAGGGCGCCCGCGGAGAAATCCGTTGACGATGCGGTCTCGCGTGCTGCGCTCGAGGGCAGTGCGCGGTTGTGGAATCTCGGCCAGCAGCCCATCGAGCGAGTCGCCCTCGCTTCGGAGCACGCGCCAACCTGGCACGATGCCCGCAGCTGCCGCAGGGCTGCCAGGCAGCACGCTCGTGACGATCGGGGAGCCATCGATGACTTGAACGGACAGCCCTGACCAACCGCCGACAGCGGAGGCACTACCCGCGACGGCACTTGGGATGATCGCGAAGTGACTGTCGCCGAGCGTCTGCATCATGTCCTGCAGGGTCGCTCGGAATGCCTCGAGGTTTGTCGCTGCGATGGCGCGCTCGCGAAAGGTCAAGCGCGCCTCGTTCCACGAACCTTGGTTGATGGATGGGTCCGGGTGCGTGTCTCGGATGATCGTCCACACCTGATCGAATGTGTCAGCCTGCAGGAGCGCATTCGATTCTTCGGTCGGAGGGTGCGTCAGTTGCGGCGACGCGTTGCCTGCACCCTGATCGGCTGCTTGCGGGGCGCACGCCGTCGAGAGTGCGGCGACGATTGCAGCAACAAGCCACGGGCGAGTGGCGCTCGCGAACGCGGTCGTGCGTGACGCGGCGTTCTCTGGGCAGTCGGGAAGGGAGGGGGAGGCGGCGGGAGGCATGTTTGGCACGCGCTGGCTCTGCGTGGGACTTTCAAGGGTACGGAGGTTCCCCTTTCAGGCGGCGGGGGGGCTTTCAGTTCATCCGTCCATCCGGATGAATGGTTGAAGGACGCAGCGGACGGTGCTACCCTTCCAAACATGCCGAGCACCTTTCTGGCCCATCTCGATGCCCGAACGCTCGTCTTCGATGGCGCGATGGGAACATCCATCCACGCGTGCGCAGACTGCACGTCGGCCGATTACCTCGGGCGCGACAACTGCACCGACATCCTCGTCCGATCAAGGCCGGACCTCATCCAGCGCATCCATGAGTCTTTCCTTGCCGCTGGGGCGGACGTTGTGGAAACCGACTCGTTCGGTTCCAACAAGCTCGTGGGCGCCGAGTTCGATCAGGAGATGGTCGCCTGGACCCGCGACCTGAATGTTCGGGCTGCGCGGATCGCGCGGGCGGCGTGCGAGCGATTTGCAGAGCCTGGACGACCACGCTTCGTGGCGGGGTCGATTGGTCCCGGCACCAAGTTGATCACGCTCGGGCAGACCAATTGGGATGCGATGCTCGATTCCTACCGCGAGCAGGCGCTGGGGCTCATCGAAGGCGGCGTGGACTGCTTGATGATCGAGACCTGTCAGGACCTGTTGCAGATCAAGTGTGCAGTCACCGCGTGCCTTGAGGCACTGCACGCATCCAAGAAGAGCGAACGCGATGTTCCCGTGCTGGTCTCGGTCACGATGGAGACCACCGGCACCATGCTGCTCGGTTCGGACATTCAAGCGGTGATGAACGCGCTCGCACCCTTGCCGATCGCATCGCTGGGGCTCAACTGTGCGACTGGACCCGTCGAGATGACGCCGCACCTGGTTGCACTGAGCAAGCAGTGGAACAGGCCCTTCTCGGTCGTTCCCAACGCTGGGTTGCCGGTGCTGGTGGAGGGGCGGACCGAATACCCGCTGCAGGCGGCGGACTTTGCGACGGCCATCCGGCGATTCACGGAGGAACTTGGTGCGGGAATCGTGGGCGGCTGCTGCGGTACCACTCCCGCGCACATCGCTGCGCTTCGTGAACTGGTCCCGTGGGGCACGCAGCGCCCCGCGCGCGCGTCCACGGATGCCCCCGCAGCATGTTCAAGCCTGTACGGGCAGGTTGACTTCCGCCAGGAGAATTCGTTCCTGATCGTCGCGGAACGGACGAATGCCAACGGCTCACGCAAGTTCAAGACGCTGCTCGATGCCGAGGACTGGGACGGGCTCGTGGCGATGGGCAAGGAGGAACTGCAGGACGGTGCGCAAGTGCTGGATGTGTGCGTTGATTTCGTCGGGCGAGACGGCGTTCGGGACATGAGCGAGGTGGTCTCGCGCTTTGCCCGTCAGGTGAACGCGCCGCTGATGATCGACTCGACCCAGGCTGATGTGATCGAAGCGGGGCTGCAACATGCGCCAGGGCGCTGCATCGTCAACTCGATCAATCTGGAGGACGGCGAGGAGCGCATGGAGCGCATCTGCCCGCTCCTGAAGCGCTATGGGGCCGCCTGCGTTGCGTTGACCATCGACGAGGATCCGCAAGCGGGCATGGCAAAGACCGCTGCGCGAAAGTTGCAGATCGCCGAACGCATCCACGACCTGTTCACCCGCAAGTGGGGACTCGACGAACGCGATCTCATGTGGGATCCATTGACCTTCACGATCGCGACGGGAAACGACGACGACCGCCGACTTGGACTCGAGACGCTCGAGGGCATCCGCCTGATCTCGGAACGCTTCCCGCGCTGCTCGATCATCCTTGGGCTCTCCAACATCTCGTTTGGCTTGAAGCCCGCGGCGCGCGCGGTGCTCAACAGCGTGTTCCTGCATGAGGCGCGGGCACGCGGACTGACTTCGGCCATCGTGCACATTTCCCGCATCATGCCGCAGTCGCGCATCGATCCAGCGCATTGGCAGGCGGCGCAGTGGCTCATCTTCGATCGGCGCGGCGATCGTCGACCCGAGGGTCAGCCAGAGGGTTTCGACCCGCTGCTGCACTTCATCTCGCTCTTCCCCGATGGTGCAGTGACCACGCAGGTCGTCGCGACGGAGGCGCTCTCGCTGGAGGAGCGATTGCAGCGCCACATCATCGACGGGAACGACCGAAACCTCGATGCAACGCTTGATGATGCGCTGCAGGTTCACTCGCCGCTGGCGATCATCAACGATCACCTGCTTGTCGGCATGAAGACGGTTGGCGAACTCTTCGGGGCGGGTCGCATGCAACTCCCGTTCGTCCTGCAGAGTGCGTCCGTGATGAAGAAGGCGGTCGCGCACCTGCAGCCGCACATGGATCGCGTCGGCGCCGATGCAAAGCCGAAGGGCTCGATCGTGTTGGCGACGGTCGCGGGCGATGTCCATGACATCGGCAAGAACCTCGTCGACATCATCCTGTCCAACAACGGCTTCAAGGTCCACAACATCGGGATCAAGCAAAGCCTGACGCAGATCGTCGACGCATGGCGTGCAACGGGCGCGGATGCCATCGGCATGAGCGGATTGCTCGTCAAGAGCGTGACCGTGATGGAGGAGAACCTTCGCGAGATGAACCGGATGGAGATCGGTGTGCCCGTGCTGCTCGGCGGCGCTGCCCTGACGCGGCACTACGCGGAGGGTCACTTGCGAAAGCTCTACCGAGGCCAGCTGTATTACGGTCGCGATGCATTCGAGGGACTCGCCGTGTGCGAAGCGATGGCGAACGGGACGCTTTCAGTGATCGAGCAGGAGATCGACGGGCGGATCGCCAAGCGTGCGAGCGTCGAGGCGCGCGCGAAGGCGACCGCACTGCGAGCCGCCGCAACGACCGAAGGTGGCGGGCCGTCTTCGGGCGATGGCAACGCAGCATTCCCCGACACCACTGGAAGCAGCGGCGAAAGCGATGCTGCGCTGCGCCAGGACCACTCGATTCCTGATCCGCCGTTCTTCGGATCACGCCTTGCGGAGGGCATCGATCTCGACCTGATCTATCCCTACATCAACAAGACCGCTCTCTTCCGCGGGCAGTGGGGATTCCGTCGCGGCGAGATGGATGACCGCACCTACGAGCGGCACATCGCCGAGGATGTCGAGCCGATCCTCGGGCGGCTTCGAGAGGAATGCCGACGCGAGAAGATCCTCCGTCCCGGCGTGGTGTGGGGGTATTTCCCCTGCAACAGTGAAGGCAACGACCTGATCGTCTACGACCCCGAAGAGCGCAACCGAGAAGTCGAGCGATTCAGTTTCCCGCGGCAGAAGTCTGGTCGGAAGATCTGCATCAGCGACTTCTTCCGTCCAGTGTCGTCGGGCCAGAAGGATGTGCTCGGACTCTCCTGCGTCACCATGGGATCGGAGGCGAGTCATCGCGCACGTTCGCTGTTCGAGCGCAATCAGTACACGGAGTACCTGTACCTCCATGGGATGGGCGTCGAGTGCGCCGAGGCACTTGCCGAAATGTGGCACAAGCGCGTGCGAGCGGAACTCGGCTTTGCGCATGAGGATGACCCACAAGTGGAGCGGCTCTTCCAGCAGCGCTACCGCGGTAGTCGCTATTCGTTCGGCTATCCCGCATGTCCTGACATGGCGGATCAGGAGAAGCTCTTCCGACTCCTGCGGCCCGAGCGAATCGGTTGCGTGCTGACGGAGAACTTCCAGATCGATCCCGAACAGTCAACGAGCGCGATCATCGTGCATCATCCGCAGGCCAAGTACTTCTCGACCTGACTCTCGCCAGCGAAACTTGCCATACTTCCCGCCCATGGTCGGCTCGAGCGTCATCGGACTGGCCGCCGCGGGCGGAAGCATCGGATGCGTCCTGCGAGTCCTTGTGCGGGATGCGTGCGCGGCAGCGGGACTTCCCAAGTGGCAAGGGATTGCTGTCGTGAACATCATCGGAAGCGCCGCGGCAGGTGCGATTGTTGCCGCGCATGTCCCTGAGTGGTGGCAGTCGCTGCTGCTTGTCGGTTTGTGCGGCGGCTTCACATCCTTCAGTGCGATGGCACTTGACATGGTGGCGCTCTGGGTCGCGCGAAGGCGCGGATCGGCGCTGGTGCTCGGCATTTCAACGATCACCGCTGCACCGATTGCTGCGCTCGGTGCCCTAACGGCAACGGCAGCGGCGACGGCGACGGCGACGCCCTTTGTCGCAACGCGCGGCGCTCGTCCTCGGATGGCACTTGTCGATGCGGCGGTCATCCTCGTGGGCGGGTCCGTGGGATGTGCGATTCGCGCGGCGGTCGTGCTCGGAGCGCAACAGGCTTCCGTTCCCGACTGGACCGCGACCACCACATGCAATGTTGTGGGCAGTGCTCTGGCCGCCGTTGCCGCGCGTGCGCTGATTTCGCAGGGCAACAGCGGTGAACCCCTCACGCATCCCGCCCTGCGTGCGCACCTTGATCGACTCATCTTGCTTGGACTGTGCGGCGGCCTGACTACCGTGAGTAGCCTTGCCGTTGAAATGGCCGAGTTGGCGCGCGAGAGCTTGCTTCACGCAGTTGCGCTGGGTGCAGTCAATGTCGTTGCCGGATGCTTCGCAGCCGCCGGTGGATGGTGGCTCGTGCGCTTCAGGTATCCGCTTCGCGATCGACTGGAACACGAACTCGAGGCTGCGGTGCCATGAGCATTCCTGCGCCGAAGCGGGATGAAGTTCCGCTGCCCACCGCCCTCGCACCGATGGGGGCCGAGGCGATACGCGCCCTCTGGAAACAGCGACGCGACTTCTACGCGCAAGCGCACCTCTACGAGGACATCCGCATTCGTGTGCACCGCGCGCTCTCTTGGATGGCGGCCGCGGAGGCGCGTGGACCCGATGCGCGCGACACGCAGCTGCTGGAGTGGTGGGCCGCTGCCGGGTCGCTCTTTGCGCGCTGGAGCGATGTGCTGCACGCGCCGCTGCCGATCCGTGAGGCAACCGAGTCGTTTGCACGGCAAGCGATCGGGTGGGACCGCGACGGACTGCTGCGTGCGTTGTTGCCTGCGCTGCGCGACCGCGCCGCACCGATGTGGACTGATCCCTATCTGGCCGCGGCTGCGGGCATGTATGGAGGATCCAGTGCCGACCGCTTGGTACCGACCGATGCTGCTGCGTTCCTCGGCGGGGCACTGTGGCGCACGGGGCTCACGGCCCAGCAACTTGCGCTCGGTGCAGCGACATACGGTGGAGCACAGAATCGTATTGCGGTCGACCGCTCCGCAGGGCTGCTCCAACAGTTGTTGCCTGCCCTCCTGCAGGTGATCATCGATCACGGGTATGTCGATGCGTGGGGACCGCTCTGCTCGCCACCGCGCGAGTGAGAGCGGCGTTCACAGCTCTGCGAGGAGCACCGCCAGCAAGTCGATCGTGGATTCGAGGTCGCCCTTGTCGATCATCTCGGTCACCGTATGGATGTACCGCGTGCCTGGACCCAGCGCGACGCAACGCGCACCGCGTCCCGTGCGCTGGATCGCGCCCGCATCTTGTCCGCCGCGCGGCAGGACGGCGCGCTGGTGGGGGATGCGATGTCGCCGCGCGAGTGCTGCGCATTGGTTGACGAGTCCTGGGTCGGAGATCATCGATGAGTCCTGAATCATGATCGCGACGCCGAGTCCCTGCTTGGTGACGCGCTGGTTCTCCGGTACGCCTGGGGTGTCGCACGCGAGGTTCACATCGAGACCAATGCCCACATCCGCACCCGCACTGTTGGCGGCCACCTGTGCGCCTCGGAGTCCAACTTCCTCCTGTGTCGTGAACGCGACGACGATCTCGCAGCTGTGGCCGCCGCGCGCGCGGGCGATCTTCCGCATCGCTTCAATCGCCACGAACACCGCCATGCGATTGTCGAGCGCCTTCGAGACGACCTTCTTCGATGTCTCAAGGAATGGTTCGTCCATCACCACCCAATCGCCCACTTGCACGCTCTTGCGGACCTCGGCGGCATCGATGCCGAGGTCGATGAAGAACTCCTCGGTGCCGGGAACCTTGTTGCGGTCCGCTTCGCTGGAGATGTGGATCGGCTTGCCGCCGGGGTTGAGCACGCCGCGGAAGTCGCCGCGTTCGCTGACGAGCAGCACGCGCCGCGAAAAAAGGTTGCGGGGGTCGAAGCCTCCCGCCGGGTTCAGCCAAATGTTGCCGGCATCATCGACATGCCGCACATAGAAGCCGATTTCATCCATGTGCGCCGCCACGAGCACTCGCTGCGGCGATGCTCCACGCTTGCGGCGCGTCGGTCGGCGCGTGCAAATGAGCGAACCCATCGCATCCACCCGTGTCGTGTCGAAGATCCCACGGACTTCACGCTGCACGATCTCGCGCACCCGCTCCTCGTGTCCAGGGATGCCCGGTGTCTCACACAGCCGTTTCAGGAGGTCAAGCTTCATGTCGCGAGTCTATTATTTCGTCGTGAACGCGCCGGCCTTTCTTGCCGAGTCTCCCTTGCGCAGCCGGCACGATGCGGTGGCTGCGCGGGAGTCAGGGCGCCGCAGCGCAGCCGTCGCTGCAGGGCGCGGCGAGGGCGCGGCCGCGCGGCGTTCGAGCGCGGCATGGATCGGCTGGGGATCCGTCGCCGAGGTGCTGGCGGTGTGCGACAGTGTGGAGACCGAATACGCATCCATTCGCCGCGGCGCCGCGATTGCCGACATGCCTCAGCGCGGGACCATTGAAGTACGCGGCGCAGACAGGGTTGATTTCCTGCAGCGCATGATCACACAGGACCTGCGAACGCTCCAACCGGGGCGGAGCGCGCGTTCGTTCTGGCTCAACCGAAAGGGGCGGATCGAGGCGGACATGATCCTGTCGGCCCTTGCCGATGTCATCGTGATCGACCTGCCGCGGATGGTCGCTGCATCGACGGTCGCATCGCTCAGTGCGTTCCTTTTCAGCGAGGATGTGCAGATCGTCGATGCAAGTGCCGCGCAGTATCGCTTGGCGGTGCATGGGCCGAAGTCGCTCAGCCTGCTCGCGGACAGCGGCGTCGACTCCGCGGCACTGGAACTGCTCGCGCACGATGGAGCATGCACGACGACGAAGCTTGCGGGCGTGCACGCCGTCGCGACACGATGCGACATGCTCGGGACGGTCGGGATCGATGTGTCGGTTGCCGTTGCGGATGTGCCACGCGTGTGGGATGCATGGACGAGCCTGCATGATGTCGCTGCGGGCGGTGTGCCTCGCGCGCGGGTCTGCGGTTGGCTTGCCATGAACATCGCACGCATCGAGGCGGGCGAGCCGATGTTCGAGATTGACTTCGGCACGGCTGCGCTTCCGCACGAGACGGGCGTGATTGCAACGCGCGTCTCGATGACCAAGGGTTGCTATCTCGGACAGGAAGTGGTCGCGCGCATGCAGAGCCTTGGCAAGCCGAAGCAGGTGGTCTGTGCGCTGCGCTTGGAGGATGGTGCGTTTCCCGTGGAGGGATCGCCGGTGTTTCTTGATCGTGCAGATGGCAGTGCGGGAGAGGAGGTGGGTGTCATCACGAGCAGCACGGCAAGTCCCATGCTCGGGTCTGCGGCCATCGCGTTCGCGACCATTCGGCAGGCACATGCTGCGCCACAATCCAAACTCCGCGCGCTGTGTGATGGGCAGCTTGTGCTGGCAACGGTGCAGGATTCCCTTCGGTTCCTGCCATCTGCAGACGAGGGAAGCGTGGCATGAGGCTGGACGCAGCGAGACAGTCGGGGCTTGCTGGAACACCGCCGTCGATGCCGGATGAGTGGGCAGTCACCCCCGATGTGATGTTGTTCGCGGCAGCCGCACTGCTCACGGTCGCGGTCAGCGTCTTCGCGGTCTGGCTCTTTCGGCGCGCGGCTCGGGAGGAGCGCGGAAAATGACGGGCGTGCGCATCACCGAGGTGGGCCCTCGCGATGGACTGCAGCATGAGAAGGCGTTGGTGTCCACGGACGCGAAGGTCGCGTTCATCGACATGCTGAGTGAGAGCGGCGTCGAAGAGGTCGAGGTCTCGTCCTTTGTGCCCGCCAAGTGGATTCCGCAGTTGGCGGACGCCAGCGAGGTGTTTGCGCGGATACGGCGTGCGCCCGAGGTGGTGTACTCGGCCCTTGTCCCCAACGAACGCGGCCTCGATGCGGCGCTCACGGCACAGGTCGACAAGGTCTCGGTGTTCGTGTCGGCTACCGAAGGCTTCAGCCAGCGCAACACGGCAGGAACGATCGCGGAGGTTCTGCTGCGCATTCAACCAGTCGTTCGGCGTGCGCGCGAAGCGCATCGAAAGGTGCGTGGCTATGTGAGTTGTGTCGTGCGCTGTCCGTACGACGGGCCCGTGGATCCCGACAGTGTCGCAAGCGTTGCAGCGCGGCTGCTGGAGATGGGGGTCGATGAGATTGACCTTGGCGACACCATCGGCGCCGCCGATGCCGCAGCGATCGAGTCCTTGTACAAGGGTCTCGAGGGCGTCGTGTCGGCTGGTGCAACGACACTGCATTTGCATGACACCACGGGACGCGCAACGGAGTGCGCGATTCGCGCCGCGGAGATCGGGGTTCGTTCCTTCGATGCCAGTGCGGGGGGACTCGGCGGCTGCCCGTTTGCCCCCGGGTCGGCGGGCAATGTCGCGACCGAAACCCTGATTGACGCGCTCATCGAACGCGGATTCTCCGTGCGCGCGAGCGCCGACCGACTCCGCGCTGCGGGTCAGTGGATGCGCCGTTCGATCGCATCGTGCGCATCTTCGGAGGGCTAGGCCGATCGCGTTCCGTAGCGTGAAGCATCGGCGCAGCGATATCGGACGCCACAAGATTGGATGGCAATGAAGCGGCGGGGGAGGTATCCTCTTCGGTTCGCCGCTCACGGTCGTTCCGTGAGCCCTGGCAACAGCCGGGTCCATGGCGAAGGCCCCTGCGTCCGTCACTCGACGCTGGAGACTTGGCATCAGGGTGACATCATTCGCGGAGGCGCGCAGCGCCCCGCACTTCAAGGATCCCAGCATGAGCCAGTTCCAGGCGCCACCAGTTCCAGTCATTCGCCGCCAGAAGGACGCGAAGGGTCGTTCTTACATCGATTACAAGCAGGTGGAGGAACTCCGACGCGCGATGACGCAGAATGGGAAGATGCTCTCGCGCAAGCGAATGAACATGTCCGCGGGTGATCAGTCGCAGTTGGGACAGGCCATCAAGCGCGCCCGTTTCATGGCGCTGCTGCCCTTCACGAACGCCGCGAACTGACGCTCGACCAGAGCCAACGAATCGATTGCATGGCTGCGCTCCACTGCCGCACGGCGGTGCGTGGCTCGTCGCTCGTTCGACGGAGCAGTGCGGTCAGCGTCTGAAGGATCCACTTGCTGCGCAGTCTTCGGAGACCTTGATCGATCGGGTGCGCCCGCAGTCCGCGAAGGATCGCGGCGCGCGCGCGACGGAGTTGTCCGCGCTGCAGGGCATCGAGAGCAATGTTGTGAAGCGTGACCGCATCGGTGCGGTCGAGCTGCAGCGCCGCGCGTGCTGCGCGCCGTGCACCACGCGTCTCGCCCGATTCGAACAGTGCGCGAACGAGTCGTTGGCGTATCTGAAGGTGCTTCGGGAACGCGCGCGCCGCTGCGCACAGGATGATCGCTGCGGTGCGTGGCTCGCCGCAGTCGATCGCGGTGCCCGCGGCGCCGAGTGCGACAACCGCATCCTGAAGCACGAATGAATCTGTTGGAACCGAACCCTTGCCAAAGAGTTCCCGAAGGCGGCGCGCTGCCTCGTCGCGATGACCGAGTTTCGCGAGGACCTCGATCAGTCGAAGGCGGATCGACTGATCCTGCGAGCCAAGCGAGAGCACGAGCGTGTAGGTGGCGCGAGCGTCCTCGAGCTTGCCGCAGCGGAGCGCGATGTCTCCGATCGCCACATGCGCACCGAGGTTGGCCGGCTCAAGTTCAAGGATGCGGCGGTACTTCTCTTCCGCCTCGTTCATGCGCCCGAGCGACTCAAGCGCTCGACCGAGCGTGAGCAGCGCGGCCGTGTCGCCTGGTTGTTCACGGAGGGCCTGCATCAGGACTTGCAGCGAACTCTCGGCCTGACCGCTCCGCAGGAGTGCCGCGCCGAGACGCGCCTTCACGGCAGGAAGACGCGGGGCCTGCGCGATGGCCTCTCGGTAACACCAGATCGCGCGTTCCAACTTGCCAGCGCGCGCCAACACATTCGCCATCTCGGCGAGGCAGACTGGCATTTCAGGCAGCGTGTGCTGCGCGATGTAATAGACAGACTCCGCGTCCTCGATGCGACCGAGCATTCCGAGCGCATGAATCCGAAGCGCGTAGGCGGGCTCGATATCCCTGTCGATGCGGGTGGCCCGCTCGCAGAAGCTCAATGCGCGTTCAAAGTGACCCGCACGGATCGACCCTTGGGCCGCGCCGACGAGCGAGGCGACATGGTTGGGTGCCAACTCGAGCACTCGTTCATACGACGCAAGCGCATCGGCGTGCCGCCCCATCGCATCGAGTGTGACCGCAAGATTGTGGTGCCAGTCCGCGCGCTCGGGTTCGGCAGCGATGGCTCGCCTCAATTCCTGAGCCGCTGCGTCAAGTTTCCCTGCCTGAAAGAGCCCGCGGGCGCGTTCAACCCTTTGCTCGGCACTGGGAAAGTTGTCCTCGTCATCGCGCACGAAGGGAAGTGTAGCCCCGCACTGTCCTTTGTCGCCTGAAAGTGCAAAAACAGTCGAAGGTGCCGCGCGCGCGGTGCGCCGCGTGGTCAGTACACCTCGAGCATGCAGCGGTGGGTTGGTCGCACGCGCCGCTTGATCTGCTCCTCCGTCCAGTCGGCTGGATCGACCGCGGCGATCTCGTCGTGCACGCCGAGGTAGCCGCTTCCAAGTCCGGCCGTCGCGAGCGTTCGGAAGATGCCCAGTTGCATCCCAGCAAGGCCGCACGCATAGATCAGGCAGCGAGGCGAATCGAGCATCGGACGCAGTGCCCCGATGCGCGCATCGATGAAGTGATGGACATGCGGACCATGCCCAGGCGCAGGGAGCGGTTCACGGCTGATGACGGGGTGGTATGAGAAGTTGGGGTGACGCCGCGCAAGTTCGTTCAGCCATGGGTCGTACAGAAGGTCTGTGCGGTAGGGCGCACCCATCACAAGTTGAATGCGGCTGAGGCACGGCGTCCATCGGTCACGCGCTGGCGTTCCAGCGGGTGGACCGACCAGCAACTCATGCAGCATGCCGCGGAAGGGGGCGATGCCAGTTCCAGTGGCGACAAAGAGATAGTCATGCGCGGCGGGATCGACTGGTAGGAGAAAGCGCTTTCCGTTCGGCCCAGAGACGGGTACCTCAGCGCCGACGCTGAGATCGGAAAGCCAGTTGCTGCAGGCTCCAAGGATCAGCACATGCCCATCACCCCGCGCGGGATTGTCTTCGTCCGTGCGCTCCTCGATCGACCGCTTGCAGGTGGTGGAAATCACCCGACCATTCCCATCTTCGCCGTAACTTGGGCTTGCGAGCGAATAGAGGCGCACCTTGTGCGGGCGACCCTTGCTGTCCGTGCCGGGAACGCACACGCCGAACGATTGCCCCGCGAGGCACTGGCCCTCCAATGGCGTTCCAGACACATCGATGGAAATGTGTCGCACGAAGCTCGCGGACTTGCCGCGAATGCACGACT
This sequence comes from Planctomycetota bacterium, assembly GCA_009926625.1. Classification (GTDB taxonomy): domain Bacteria; phylum Planctomycetota; class Phycisphaerae; order Phycisphaerales; family SM1A02; genus F1-60-MAGs104. The sequence continues at coordinate 37,191 of RFON01000015.1, read as the reverse complement.
CGCTTGAGACGATTCTTCCAATGGCTGGGCTGCCAGGCGCGACAAGATGCATGCGCGCATCGGGCAGGGCAGGGTCGTGAAGATGCACGGTCATTGCTTCATCCTAGGGATCGCTCGCGTCCGCGCACAGTGCACCCGATGGCGGCGGACAAATTGTGCGCCCCACCACTCTGGAAAGCCGACATCCTTCAGTACGACACGGTGCGTTTGTGCCCGTGGTGCTTTGTTGTGGCCAGTCGTGCGTCACAGCAGAGGCGTAGGACATTGCACGCAGCGGTCAAGGAGGATCGCATGGACAAGTTTCGAATCCAAGGCGGGTACCGACTCTCAGGCAGGATCCGCGTCGAAGGCGCGAAGAATGCGGCGCTGCCACTCATGGCCGCATCGCTGCTGACTGACGGCGAAGTGAAACTGAACAACATTGCGAGCCTCGCTGACATCCTCAGCCTGCAGAAACTGCTTGTCACGCTCGGGGTTGATGTCGGCATCAGCGACACATCAATCTCGATGCAGACGAAGGATCCGAACGCCATCGAGGCGCCGTACGACCTCGTTCGCACCATGCGTGCGTCCATTTGTGTGCTTGGTCCGATGCTCGCGCGCCGCAAGCGTGCGGTGATTTCGATGCCAGGCGGCTGTGCGTTTGGTGACCGCCCGGTGGACCTGCACCTTCGCGGCATGGAGAAGCTGGGCGCGCGCATCGAGTTGCGCGGCGGCTACATCCACGCATCCTGCGATCGATTGCAGGGGGCGACGGTGTTCCTCGGCGGTCCGTATGGGTCGACGGTGCTTGGGACAGCCAATGTGATGAGTGCTGCGACCTTGGCGAAGGGGCGCACGGTCATCGAGAGCGCAGCATGTGAGCCCGAGGTTGTTGATCTGGCGGATCTCCTGAATGCGATGGGCGCAAAGATCCGCGGTGCAGGGGGCCCTCGCATCATCATTGACGGTGTCGATGAACTTGGTGGCGCAACGCACGCGGTCATGCCCGACCGCATCGTGGCCGGGACCTATGCGATTGCCTCCGCCATCACGAATGGCGAGATCATCATCGACGACTTTCCGTACGACGCGCTGTTGGCGGTCGTGGATCGTCTCTCGCTCATCGGTGTGCATGTCCACAAGATCGAGCCCGATGCAGACGACCGTCGCTGCAGCGTGCGCGTGACCAGCGAGCGGCAACTTCGGCCAACCGTCATCACGACCCAGCCACATCCTGGATTTCCGACGGACCTTCAGGCGCAGTTCATGGCGCTTCTGTGCTTTGCGGCGGGGAACTCGGTCATCACCGAGAAGATCTACCCCGAGCGATTCTTGCATGTTCCGGAACTCTCGCGCATGGGTGCGCAGTTGCTGCGGCATGGACCGACCGTCGTGATCACTGGCGGAGACCGACTCATCGGTGCCGAAGTGATGGCGAGCGACTTGCGCGCATCGGCAAGCCTCGTGCTTGCTGGCTTGGCCGCCGAAGGTGAAACAATCGTCAACCGCGTCTACCACCTTGACCGCGGCTACAAGCGCATGGAAGAAACACTGCGCTCGCTCGGTGCTCGCATCGAGCGCTACCGCGAGTCACCCGCGCCCGCGCCGAAGGGCGCTGGCATGGCCGCGGGTGCTACGCAGTCCATGCAGGAAGACGGCTGACGCGATCGCCACATTCAGGCTTGGCCGATCCGAATCATGCAGCAGTCCGCCGCTGCCGCGCATCGGAATGCATGCAGTGACATCGCACAGTGACTGCACTGCCTGCGGCACACCCGCTCCTTCAGCTCCGAGCACGACGAGACGGCGTTGGGCCGACTCGATCCTCGGCAGCCGCAGGGCATCATCGATCGGCACTGCCGTTGGTGAGTCCTCCGCGGCGATCAGTGCAAAGCCCAGCGCCCGAAGCGAGTGAAGGTTCGACTCGAGTTCGGCGGTCTCGGCCCATGGCACGCTGAAGACGCGCCCCGACGAAACGCGAATCGCCTTGCGGTGCAGTGGGTCGGATGACCCGTCGCCAAGAAGCACGCCCACACCGCCGAACGAGCCCGCGCTGCGGAACAGACCGCCGATGTTGTCGGTATGAACCACACCAGTGGTGGCGATCAGATCCGCTTGCTCAGGCAATGCACGAAGCAAGTGAGCGAGTCCCGCATCGATCGGGCGAACCCCGAGGGCGAGTGCGCCTTGATGCATGCGATAGCCCGCGAGTTCACTGAGCAGGCGTTCCTCTGCAACGAAGACGGTGAGAGGATCACGCGAAGCGCACGCCGAGGGAAGTGCCACAAGCAGGGAGTGCAGGGAGTCGGCAATCTCGGGTGACAGCAGCAGCGAGTCGACCTGGACGCGAGGCGAGCATGGAACACCCTGCGCCGCTGCGTGCAGCGCGTGCAAGAAGCGGTGGACAATTCGAGGGCTTTCGACGCAGAAGAGCCCGTCGCGTCCGCGGAGGTCTGCATCACGGACATCGCGGAATGCGGCGATTCGTGGATCGGCACGGTCGTCGATTCGCTGCTCGAGCAGCGGCGGCACTATTCCTCCGGTCTGCCGAGCAGCTCGTTCAGCAGATCTTCGCCTGCGGACTTCTGTTTCGCAGCGGCGGCTTCCATCCATCGACGCATCAGCGTGACGAGTTCGGGGTATCGCTCGGCGAGTCCTGGGTCTTGCTGAAGCAGGTCCTGCGCAAAACTGACGGACAGGGACAACTCGCCCGTCGAGCGGACCACCTCATGAGCCGCCTTCAGGAAGCGGGCTCGCTCGCTCTTTTCGGCGAACCCGCCGCCGAGGACCGTCCAGGGCATCAGTTCGATCTCGCGGGTGGCGCGGGCGAGTTGATCGCCCGTCATTTGCAGATCAGCGTTTGCATTGCCCACCATCCCCTTGCTGTCATTCCAAATCCCCATGATCACTGCTGCGTCGGCTTCGATGATCGCAAACTCACGCTTGACGCGGGCGATCAGGTCTGAAAGCGGAGGCTCCACCTCTTCGTTCCACTTCTTGCGCAGTGCGGTCAGTTGTGTGCCACTGCTGTCGAACTGCGCGCGAATCCGCTGGATGGATGGCTCGATGCGTTCGAGGTCGAGCGGATTGCCCTTCGCAAAGATCGCCTCGATCTCGTTCCACCGCGCCTGTGCGGAGTCCCAGCCGTCGAGGATCGCATTGCCTTGGGCGGACCACGCTTCCCAGTCGCTGCGTCCATCGCGCCACACGCTCTGCGTGGCGGTGGTGATTGGACTCCAGCGACTGCGGATGTCATCACGCAGGGACTCGAAATCGAACGCCTTGAACTGCGAAACAACCACATCCAACTGGTCCGCTCGTGTCTGGCCGAAGATGGATGCCACCAATCCGGGGTCAGCCGCCACCTGCAAGTGGTCGTCAGGATCGTGCGGCCCGTACTTCATGTTGCCTGAGCGGGGCGGTAGTTCGAGGACCAGCGTGGGGTGCGCACCGAGAGCGCTGGTGCGCACGCGCACCTTTGTCGTCCGAGGAATGAAGGCGTTGGCATCAATGCTCGCGGTGACCAGGAAATCCTTTGCCGCACCGCTTCCGTTGCCGCTCGTCGTTTCGAGCGTGACACTCTCGACGCTCCCGATGACCAAGCCAGCCATCTCAATCGGCGAGCCGCTTGCGAGTCCTTGCAACCCACTCGAGAGGGGGAATCGCCCCTTCACCGTCCTCATCTTCGGCCCGAGCAAATTCGGTGCCGAGGTGATGAGCGCGAACAGGACGGCGATTGCCGCAACGACGGCAACCCCGAGCCGCACCTCCTGCACCCGTGTCCACGGACGCACCACGGTTCACCTCGCACTCGACTCGCCAGCGGGCGCAGGCGCCATGAGTACGCTGTTGAGTTGCTGCTGCGCCTGCTCATACTTCTCCAGCGAATCGGTCACCATCTGCTGGACGGACTCGCGGAACTTCGCATCGGTCTCGTAGCGTCCCGGGTCGCGTTCCACAACAAGTCGGAGCGACTCTCCCGCGGCACGGAGGTCGCCCGCGGCGAGCACGAAACTGCGCGCGGCCTCATAAAGGTTCTCGTGCGCGACTTGATCGCTGTTGGGTTGATACAGGATCTTCCATGGGCTGCGCCGAATCTCCATCGAGGCGAGCTTCAACTGTGCGGCGGTCGTGCGGAGACTGGACAGCATCTCAGAGATGTCTGGGGAACGCTGCAGCAGGAGGTCGTGAACGATGTCGATCGACTTGCCGAACCCATCGACCGAAGACTCCGCCTTCCGAAGGGCACTGTCCACGAGGGGAACGGTCTCTGCGTTGATGTGCTTCAGGGCATCGTTCGCGGTGACGCTTGCGGAGTCAAGATTCGCAATCGTCGAATCGATCTTCGGCGCATTCCGCTGCAGCAGCCCCTGCACATCGCCCATCGAGGTGTCCAGCTTTCCCATCGCCCCTTGCGCCGAGGTCAAGGCGCCGCCGATCTTGCCCCGCCACTCGGTGTAATCCGCGCGGAGGTCTGCGGCAATCGTGCCGGCGTTGTCGAGCATCGGAACCACCTTGGTGTCGTAATCCTTCGGCAGTCTTGCCAGGAGATCGCCAAAGTCAACGAGGTCCTGGATGAGCTTGTCTGCCTTCGTCGCGTTGTAGGGGCCGAGGATCGAAGCAAGCACGCCGCTGCTCGGTACTGCGGCAATGAGGAAATCGCTTCCGGGCTCGATCAGGGGCTTCTCGCCGCCAAGCGACGTGAAGTTCAGCGTGGCGGTCGAACCGAGCAGGTTCATGAGTCGCAGCACCACAGCATCCTCATAGACCTGCAGGGACTGGTCGAGGTTGATCACTACATGCAGCTCAACCAATTCGCCGTCTTCGCCGAGCTTGGGGATGATCGAATCGACCTTGCCGCGGGAGAGCCCGCCAACCTGCACATCGGATCCCTTCGCCAAGCCCATGATCCCGTCGGTCACGCTGAACCGGATCGTGTATTGGTTGTTGGAGGTGAAGAGATCAAGCTTGGCGACGATGACCCATACGAAGAAGAACAGCACGACCCCGCTGAGGACGAAGAACCCGGTCTTGATGGCTGCGCCTTGCATGGGTGGCAGGCTACCCGAATGTGAATGCCCCGACGGATGCGGTGCCCGCGGGGGCGTTCAACTGCCGACGAGTGCCTCGTTGGTCGGGCTGCGCTTGAGCGCAGCGAGCAACTGCTCGATTTGCACGGGAGGTGGCATGGTCATCAGGCGTCGTCGGAGCGCCGTGACTGTCTTCAGTTCTCGTTCACTCATCAGCAGGTGCTCCTTTCGGGTCCCGCTTGCAGCAAGGTTGATCGCGGGGAAGAGACGCCGCTCGGCGATCGATCGATCGAGGATGAGTTCCATGTTGCCCGTGCCCTTGAACTCCTCGAAGATGATCTGGTCCGCCCGACTGCCGGTGTCGACAAGGCAGCTCGCGATGATCGTCAGTGATCCACCCTGCTCGGCGCGGCGGGCGGCACCGAAGAGTTGCTTTGGCACCTCCAACGCCTTGGAGTCAAGCCCTCCCGACATCGTTCGCCCACTCGACCCGTAGCGGCGGGAGTTGTTGAACGCGCGCCCAAGTCGGGTGAGTGAATCGAGCAACACCACGACATCGCGCCCGGCTTCCACCATGCGGCGCGCGCGCTCGATGGCGAGGATGCCAAGTGCGGTGTGCCGTTCGGTGTCCTGATCGTTGCTCGACGCGAGCACCTGTGCCGGCACATTCCGCTTGAAATCGGTGACTTCCTCCGGCCGCTCATCAATGAGGAGTGCCACAAGTTCCACATGCGGATGGTTGCGCTTGATGCCGTATGCGAGGTTCTGCAGCAGGATGGTCTTGCCCGCCTTCGGCGGCGCAACGATCAATCCGCGCGTCCCGAACCCAATCGGGCAGAACAGGTCAATCAGGCGGCACGCAGGCGGGCAGCCTGGGTACTCAAGCGTCATGCGCGGGGCGGGATCAAGGGCAGTGAGTTCGGAAAACGGCGTGCGCTTGGCGAAGACCTCTGGATCGAGCCCCTCCACTTCGACGATGCGGTCAACCTGATTTCGGCGTCTGCGCCCACGGCGTGTGCGGACCTCAACCTCGCTCACCTCTGCAACCACGCTTGAGCATGTTCGCAGGGAGAGCCGAGTCGCCAAGTTGGGCTCGATGATCGGGTCATCGGGGCCTGTGACGAGACCATCCTGGAATTGTCTGATTCGACCCTCGGGCCCTGGGGCCATATCGAGGATCCCTCGAACAGTCGTCATGCAATCGTCGGCGGGGCAGAAGACGCCGTTCCGCTCGACGAGCCAAGTATTGCAGGCGCCGTGAGGGCTGTCAAGGCGAATGGGGATTGATCGGCAAGGTGCAGAGGCTCACGGCCACCTGGGCAGCGAGCCGAGCATTGGCCTGCAGCAGCGCAACATTTGCCTCCACCATCTTTGGTCCATCTTCGCAGGCCGCAAGACGCGCGAGGAGGAATGGAGTCACTGCGGCGCCGCGAACATTCTGCGCGCTTGCCTCGTCGAGCGCACGCGCAAGGTGCCGCTCCGTTGCCTCCGCATCCACCGCGAACGCTTCAGGACACGCTTGCATCACAAGCATGCCGTGCATGGGCTGCAGGTTCCAATGCGCAGAGGCGATGTGCGCCACTTCGCCAGCACTCTCCGCCGCGTGCTGAAGCCGCAGCGAGCGATCGGGCGCCACCGTGAAGCGCGGCAGGAACTCGGTTCGGAACCCGATCGTCGGAATGCCGAGCGATTCGAGCACTTCGAGTGTTGTGGGAAGGTCGAGCAGCACCTTGGCCCCCGCGCAGACCACCAGCACGGGCGACAGCGCGAGCGTGAACAGGTCGGACGACATGTCCATCGAAACGGTCCAGCCTCGATGCACGCCGCCAATGCCGCCGGTGGCGAACACGCGGACGCCTGCACGCCCCGCGATGGCGGTGGTGGCGGCAACGGTTGTTCCGCCAGTCTGCTGCTTCGCAACAGCCACACCAAGATCCCGCACGGAGAGCTTCTTTGGATGCGATTCGCTGGCGAGCCTCTCCAACTGCTCCGCAGAAAGTCCGACGCAAACGCTGCCATCGATGACGGCAATCGTGGCGGGCACGGCCCCCTCGCTGCGCACGATGCTTTCCATCATGCGCGCCGTGGCGAGGTTGGCAGGAACGGCGGCTTGCCACTCGGGAATCGCCTCACGAAACGAAGCCGACATCGCCCGCGGATCGCGCGGCAATCCATGGGTAAGCAGTGTTGACTCGAGCGCCACGACTGGGCGGCGCTGCGCGATCGCATCGGCGACTTCGGTTGCGATGTTCAACTTCTGATTCTGCTTGAACATGGTTTCAGCCGAGAAGGGCGGCAGAACAGCAGTATCTCAACGGAATCGCAGCAGCCTGTCAGCGGTGTGTCAGCGCACTCTCAGCGGCGCCGCGTCGAGAGGCGTCCGCCGAGTCGCCGCGGCGGGGGTTGGGTCGGCACAAGTCCGCCAGGAAACGCAGCCGCGTTGGACCTATCGGGCTGGTTGGCCAATGGATCGCGCGACTTGCTCTCCATCGATGCCTGCTTGCGCTGCGAATCCAGTTCGCGCTGCGCACGGATGTCGCTCGGCACGGGCCCCACCTCGAAGTCGTCGTAGGCCGCCACTGGAATCTCGATGTTGGCGAGACTCTCGATGGCGGTCAGCAGCTCGCCCTGATCGGGACAGACGAATGACCATGCCACGCCATTGCGCCCCGCGCGCGCCGTTCGACCGATGCGATGGACATACACCTCGGGGTCCTCGGGCAAGTCGTAGTTCACGACATGAGAGATGTCATCCACATCAAGACCTCGCGAAGCGAGATCACTCGCAACGAGCACCGACAACTGCCCCTCGCGAAGTTGCGACATCACCTTGTCGCGCTTGTTTTGATACATGTCCCCGTGCATCTGCTGTGCATCGATGCCGTTCTTGGCGAGGAACTCGGTGACATCGTCGACCGTTCGCTTCATGCGGCAGAACACCAGCGTGAGCGCGGGCTCCTCCTTGCGAAGCAGGTGAAGCAGCAGGCGCCGCTTGTCCCATCGCTCGACGGCGAAATAGGACTGACGAATCTGGGAGACGGTGAGGCTGGCCGCAACGGTCACGATCTTCTCGGGGTCGCGGAGGTATTGACGCGCCAGCCGCTCGATCTCCGGCGAGATCGTCGCGGACACAAAGACGGTCTGCGGATGCTGCTTCATCGACCCAAGGATCCGCCGAATGTCCTCGCGAAAGCCGATGTCCAGCATGCGATCGACCTCGTCGAGCACCGCGTAGCGAATGCCGTCGTAGGGCAGCAGCCCGCGCTGATGCATGTCCATGACTCGCCCAGGGGTTCCCACGATGATGGCAGGCTTCCGCTGCAGTTTCTGCGCCTGGCTGCTGATTGCCTGTCCGCCGTAGACCGCAGCAACATGGTGCCCGCTGTGCCGCGCGAAATCGTGGATTTCCTTGGCGACTTGGATGGCCAGTTCACGAGTGGGCACGAGCACGAGCACTGCGAGCGGTGCGTCCTTTGGGATCGCCTGCAGCGCAGGGAGCCCGAATGCCGCGGTTTTCCCAGTCCCCGTCTTGGCTTGCCCGAGGCAGTCCTTGCCCGAAAGCACGACTGGAATCAACTGCGCCTGGATGTGCGTGGGGTGTTCAAATCCGCGGTCCGCCAACGCCCGACAGATGTCCGGCGACAGCCCTAGCGAACTGAATGTGCGTTCCTTCGCAAAGATGTCTTGGGAACGCCCAGCGCCCCGACTGGGCTCCATCATGTCCTCATTCACGTTCCTTCATGGTAGTGGAACGAGGCGGTCGATACAACCGCTCGGAGCGCATGGATGCGAGCGAGCAGCTCACTCATCATTGATCTCGCGGCGCTTGACCGCAACGCCCGCGCACTTCGCCGCGCGATCGGTCCTGGCTGCCGCTTGTGTGCAGTCGTGAAGGCCGATGCCTATGGGCTCGGTGCCGCGCGCATTGCCCAACAACTCGAGGAGAGCGGGGCGGGCATGTTGGCTGTCTACTCGATCCTGCAGGCGGAGTCGATCGCGCAGGCGGGCGTCACACTGCCGCAACTCGTACTGATGCCCGAGCGGGACATTGAAGTTGGAAGCGAGGCGCATCGGATGTTGCTTGCGGGTCGACTGGCCCTGACGGTTCACGGCTCCTCCCACGCGCGTGAACTGGCGGAATTGGCGGAGCGCCTTGGAGGCGTCACGATCCCGGTCCACTTGGAACTCGATACCGGCATGTCGCGAGGAGGCGCTGGTGCCGAGGATGCGGCGCGCGCACTTGCTTGCATCTCCGATGCGCGCCACCTGCGGCTCGCGGGGGTGTTCACGCACTTCTCGGACAGCGCGGGCGATCCTGCCCTGTCGATGCAGCACGATGCGCGCATGGAATCGTTCCTGCGAAATCACGCGGCGGAAATCCCGGGGGCGACGCTCGTCCACGCTGCGAACTCGTATGCGACGCTCTCGGATGCACGCCTCCATCACGGCATGGTTCGAGTGGGTCTGGCGTGGACGGGCCTCGCGCAGCCGCGGCCAGGCGATGGATGTGCCGTGGTGCTCGAACCGATCGTCCGATGGGAGTCGCACATCGTCTTGTCCAAGGAGATCGATGCGGGCGTGGCGGTCGGCTATGGATCGAGTTGGACGGCGCCCCGGCGAACGCGCCTTGGACTCGTGCCTGTCGGCTACTTCGACGGCTATCCGCTGTCGCCTGATGGACGAACGCGCAGCGTTCGTGTGCTCGTGGACACTGCAGCGGGACCGGTCGTGCACACGGTTGCGGTACTCGGTGCCGTCAACATGGACCAGATCGTGATCGACCTGACCGAAGTTCCCGCCGCGCTCGCCTACGGCAGCGGCTTCATCGGCATGCGGGTGGAGTTATACGGCAGCGATCCTTCCGCATCGAACTTCCTTCCCGCCGTTGCGGAGGCATCGGGCACGCATCCGTATGACCTGCTGTGCCGCATCAGTCCTCGCATCCCTCGCGTGCATGTGGGAGGCAGTGCGGTCGAGCGCACCACGGACGACCCGATCGGTGCGCGACGATCGCATGGTGCGATGAGCGCGTGACGCGCCCTCGCCTGCGTGCATGGGCCGCCGAGGTTCATTCTCCCTCTCGTGCACAGCCAGTCTTGCTTCGCAGCTCGCGTTCGTGCCGCCGGAAACCGCTCGACGACAGGTCGCTGCGGTGCGGAACCTCCTTCCGCAATTGGCTCCAGCGGCGCTGATCGAATGGGGCGTGGTTGCACAGCGCATCACGGGATTCCAACTGGAAGGTGAAGAGCGCGGACTTCAAGTTGTCGGCACGGCACTGCGGCGCGACCTCTGCGAGTTGGCGCTTCGACTGAGCGCGCGTGCGCCGGAAATGCACGGGACCGCCCTGAACATTCGGCAGTTCGCGAAGGAGACTGGCGCGAGCGTGCGGACGATCCATCGGTGGAGGCGGTTGGGGCTGCCCGCATGCTGGATGCGTCGCAGGGGAGGCGCGTCGGCAGCGACCGAGATTGCGTTTCGGCGCGCGGATTGGGAGGCGTTTCGTGCAGGCGTTCTTGGCGGTGCGCAATCGCCGCGCGCGCAGCGAGCGCGAACGAATCGCGATGCTGTCCCCTCCCGTGGTCGCGACGGCGCAGAGGGTGCGCGAGGTTCCGCACCGCCGCGGCCGAAGCGCCAGCGCCGCGGAAGCAAGACGCGGCGCGTTCTTGCCGCGGCGCGGCTTGGGTTCGGTGCGGCTTGGTTGGCGCGTGATCTCGGCTGCAGCAGGCTCGCGGCGGATCGGTTGCTGCTCGGTGAACGCGCAGCGCTGCTGATGCGGCTTGCGCCAGGATGGGCGCCGCCGCGGTCAGGCATCCCACCCACCTTTCGGCGTGAAGACGCGCCCGCCGTGATTCTCGGCGCGGCAAGCGTTCAGGTGGGGTTGCTGCCGGCTGCGCACCTTCGGCAGATGTCGCACTGGTGCAGCATGCTGCGCGAAGCCCGCGCGGCCGACGCACATCGCCAGTCGGCGGCGCAGGAATCGGCTCGATTGATGGCGGTGCGCTACCTCCTTTGGCGTGCTGGAGAAGGCGTCCGTCAACTCAATCAGCGGCGTCCAGCCGCGGCTTCGGTCGATCGCATCGAGACTGACCTCCGCTGGGCTCGACTGCTGCTTCGCACGCTGCTGGCTGAGTCGATTCCAGAGTTGGCGAAGCGCTTGAAGCCGGCGCTTGGCGCTCGTTTGGCAGACGATTCGATTGCCTCGACGGTACTCGCGTGGAGCGCGAAGTCATTGGAGTCGGTGGTCCTGCATTCAGATGTGCAGAAGGTTGCCGATGGTCGTGTGCGCGTTGGTGCTGCGATAGCGCTGTCCATGGAGCGTCGACTTGCGACGACAGCCTTGGACTCGCAGGGTGCGGCGGTGGTGCATCGCGCGGAACTTTCTGCGCGCGAACCGATCGATCAGGCGATGGATTGGTCGGCGATTGGTGCATCCACAGCGAAGGTCGCCGCCGCACTGATTCGACGGACGGCCGCGCAGGACGAGATCGGGCAGACCTGTCGTGAGTGCTGGCTTGAGCGGGCCGGCTGGGATGGCGCATTGCCGCGAACGATGCACGAGATCGCCGAGCGCAGGCGCGTGAGGCCCGAGCAGGTGGCACGCTGGTGCAGCGAATGGAATCAGCGCTTCGAGAACTGGAAGCGGCGACGAGCGCCGGATTGACCGTACTTCTTGCGCTCCACCTTCCGCGAATCACGCGTCAGGAATGAGCCGGCACGAAGGACGGGTTCGAGCGCCTGGTCGTACGCGAAGAGCGAGCGGGCCAGTCCCATGACAACGGCACCAGCCTGCCCAGTAAATCCGCCACCCGCAACGGTGACTGCCACATCCATCTTGCCCTTCAGTGAGCACTTCTCCATCAGTCCGAGCAGGGCACGCTGGTCGCGGTCCTCGACGAAGAACTCCTCCATTGGACGCGCGTTCACCAAGAACTTGCCTGCGCCAGGACGAACACGAACGCGGGCGGTCGCAGTCTTGCGGCGACCCGTTCCCCAGAACCATCCCTTTGCATCCGCCGTCCGCTTGAGCGAAAGGCGCGTGGTGCCGATCGAGCCCGAGGTGGGTGCGGCGCTGGTGGCAGAGGGGACGGTTCCGATGTTCAACTTTGACATGATGATCAGGCCTTGTTCTTCAGCGTGGGCTTGAGGACGGTGGGCTGCTGCGCCTGATGCTCGTGCTCGGCGCCGGCAAACACACGGAGGTTTCGGGTGATTCGCCGCCCGAGGCGGCCGCGGGGAAGCATGCGGATGATCGCTTCGGTGACGAGCGTGGTCGGGTCATCGCGCAGAAGCGTCTCGTAGTTGCGCACGCGCAGTCCGCCTGGGTAGCCGCTCCACTTGCGAAGGGTCTTCTGCTGCGCCTTGCGGCCAGTCAGCACGACCTTCGACGCGTTGGTGATGATGACCGAATCACCGCAGAGCACATTGGGGGTGTAGTCAGGTCGGTGCTTGCCCATCAGCGCGGTTGCCACCTCGGTGGCGAGGCGACCGAGCACCTTGCCATCGGCGTCAACGATGCGCCACGGGGATGCGGTCTGGCCGGCTTTTCGGAAAGTGGTCTGGCGAGGCATGACAGGCGTTCCTTTGGTCCCGACCGAGGGCGCGAAGGCGCTCCAAATCGGGAAGGAAGATCGTACTGATCGGCGGCAAGGTGTCAAGGTGTTGGCGTCCAACTACGCTTGCGCCAATGCTCTCACGAGTCCAATCCATGGCGGTCGCCTGGGTAGTTATCGCCTGCTGCGTTGCCGCGTTCATGGCGCTCCACATGTGGAACCCCGAGCAGCCGACCGCCACGAACGCGTCCGAGGTTCCGAAGCCGATGTTGGTTTCGGCGCGGGAGGAGATGATCGGGCGTTTCGTCATGTTGATGCAGCGGTTCGGCGGCAGTTCAAGCGCCCTCGTTGGGCAGCAGATCGAGCCACTGAGTCGGGAGTCCGCGGGAACGGCCGCGAATGTGTGTGCGGCGATCCTGTTGGCGCGGGTTGGGGCGGAAGCCCAGCAGCCTGCAGGGGAGGGCAGCGACCTTTCGCGTGCCGCGGAGCAGTCGCGCGCACTCGTGGCACGCCTGCGACAAGCCTCGGAGGGTGGGACAAACGGTGCGCTTGCGGCGGCGGAAGCTGCCGATCGCGTGATCGCATTGCTGTTGACCCGTGCGAGCGCGACGGAGACCGCGGGCGCCGCGGCGCGGGTTGGCGAAGTGTCGCCTGAAGATGCGGAGGTCATTCGCTCGTCGCTGGGTTGGTACGGGCAGTTGCTGCTGTCGACTTGGAGTCCCAACGATGCCTTCGAGGCGGGACTGTCGAACGGCGCGGCGGTGCTTGGCGTGGTGCTCGGGCTGTTCGGTTGCGTGGTGGCGGTCGCGGGACTCGGCGGATTGATCTGGTTGGGGGTGATTGCCTTTCGAGTGCTCAACGGAAGTCTCGCCGATCCGCTGCCCGAACGGACGAGGAGCGGCGCTTCGCTGCCATGGTCTTTCGCCGCATGGTTCGTTTGCACCACGCTGCTCTCGATCATCGGTGGGGCGATTCTCGGCGCGACGGAGCGACTCTCAGGGACTCCTGCGCTGCTGCTGCAAATGGTGATCATGGTGTCGCCACTGACCGCGTGCCTCGTCCCCGTGTTCTGGGGAACGCCCTGGAGCGTCGTTCGCCGCGAGATCGGCCTTCATGCGGGAGCGGGTTGGCTGCGTGAAGTCGGCTACGGATTCGTGGCATACGCGACAGCCATTCCGATGCTGGTGGTGGGCGGTGTGCTTGCGTTCCTGCTTTCGCTGTTGATGCCATCGGGGCTCGAGCAGGCATCGCATCCCATCCAGCAGGACTTGTTCGAGGGTGGCGTGAACGAACGGCTGATGCTGTTGGTCATCGCTGCCGTGATCGCGCCCGTGGTGGAAGAGATCGTGTTTCGCGGCGTGCTCTTCATGCACCTGCGGGAGGTTTCGCTTCGCTGGGGGCGCTTCGCCGCCTTTGCATTTTCAGCGATTGCCTCAAGCCTGATCTTCGCCGCGATTCATCCGCAGGGAGTGGTCTTCATTCCCGTGCTTGGAGCGCTCGCAGTCGCATTTTGCCTCGCCCGTGAGGTGCGCGGCAGCCTGCTGTCATGCATGGTGGCGCACGGCGTGAACAACGCGCTGATCGTTGGATTGAACATCGCGATGAGCGCGTGAAGCGAAATGCCGCACGCAGGCTGCGATCACTCGAGTTCGATGGTCCAGTAGGCCTCGTCGAGGAAGGCCTTCCAGCTCTGGTACTTCGGGCTGCCGAGCCGCACCGCGATGGCGGGGTTGCGCTTGGGACGGATCGCGGGACGAATGAGGTGCATGCGCGCCTGCACGGGTGTGCGACCACCCTTGCGCGCGTTGCATCGCACGCACGCACAGACCAGGTTCGCCCAGGAATTGTCGCCACCCTGAACGCGAGGCACCACATGGTCCAGCGTGAGTTCACGCGTTGAAAAGTGCTTGCCGCAGTACTGGCACTGGTTTCCGTCGCGCGCGTAGATGTTTCGGCGATTCAGCTTGACTTGCTCACGCGGGATGCGGTCGTAGCCGAGCAGTCGAATGACTTTCGGAACGGCAATCACGAGTCGTGTGGTGGCAACCCAGTCGTGCTGCTCCGATTCATGCGCGCGCTGGTACTCGGATGCCTCGGACCAACTGTGGAGGTCGTACGAAACATAGTTGCCATCTTCGATGGCGATGATTTCCGCGACCTGATTGGCGAGCAGAGTGAAGGCGCGCCGACCGCTGACCACGCGAAGGGCCGTGTACACCTTGTTGAGGACGAGAACTTTCGAGTCGAGTCCGCTGGCGAATGCCGTCACGCAAGTACCTCCGACGCCCATGCCTTGTTCTCGGGCGTCTGGATGACAGTCTAGCGCGGGGTTGTGCCGTTGGCGTCAAGTTGGCAGCGCATCCGTGGGAATGCAGACGGGGATGTGCGGGGGGAGATGCTCGTTCAGAAGTCGTTCAACCAGCGCATGGGGCATCTGCCCGCTTCCCCACGGGACGAGTCGCACTTCGGCAACTTCAGTGCCGCGCTGGACAGGCTCGATGTCTTGCAGGATGCAGACGACGCAGCGTGATGCGAGCATGGAGATGGATCGGGTGACATGGTCTTCGAGGTCACGCAGCATGGACGGAGCGATGAGGGCGGCTGGATGCAGCACAGTGCCGATGCCGGCGCCGCCGTACTGCTGCCAAAGGCGCATCTGCCCCGAAAGATCGCTGAGCAGTTGCGCGTGGTGGGGGATCACGGCGCAGTGCGTTCTGCGAGTGGACGAGTCGTCGGCCGCAAAGGCTGCGGCGAGCCGTTCGACCCATGCCTTGAACGCCTCGTGCCCTTGGCGCATCCAGTTGCGCGGGTCGGGCTCGAATGGACCCGCGCCGAGCGATCCGCTCCAGCAGAGCCATGGCACTGCCGCATCCATCGTCATCGGCGGGTGATGCCACTGGGCCGACTGCGGGTTCCCCTCCACGACGGCGAAGTGCAGCACATCCGAGCTGAGCTCGTTGCCACGGCGAAGCCGCTTGATCTCCGTCGCACGGCTGATCGCCGCACGCGGATGTGGCAGCCGCGGTGCGTTCACTGCTTGAATGCCTGACGCGCGAGTCGCTGCGAGCGGATCACTCACCGGCGCTGTCGGTGCGCGTCTCCTTGAGACGACGCGCCTTGCCCGTGAGTCCACGCAGGTAGTACAGCTTCGAACGCCGCACCACCGCACCGCGCAGCACTTCGATCTTCGCCACGCGCTTGCTGTGCACGGGGAAGATGCGCTCGACGCCTTCGTTGGCAACGATGCGGCGGACGGTGATGACGCGGTTCACGCCGCGTCCCTTCGCAGCGATCAGGATGCCTTGGAACACCTGGATGCGTTCCTTGTCACCTTCGACGATGCGGTAGTGCACATCGATGGTGTCGCCGATGCGCAGGGTTGGGATCTCGGAGGCAGGCTTCAGATGCATGGCCTCCACGCTCTCCATGATTGCAGTGCGATTCATGAGTCAGTTCCTTTGCGGGCTTGATGTGCCCGCGGACATATGGCCCGCGCAGCATGGTGCGATCCGCCGTGGGGCGGTCGTATCCAGGCCAGTGGAGCGCTGCAACATTGAGGCCTCGTCCTCAAGAGGTTGCCCATGGAGTGAAACGAGGTCAGGACGGCGGGTGCGCGTCCTGCGTTCGCTCTCGGATCGGCGCCACGAGGCAATCGCCTGATGGTCGCCGGAGAGCAAGACGTCTGGAACGGACCGCTCGCGCCAGACGCGCGGGCGGGTGTAGTGCGGACAGTCGAGCAGCGGTTGCCCGTGCTCATCGGTGATCGAGAATGAATCCTCGGCTGCGCTCGCTTCGTGTCCGAGCGCGCCAGGCAGCAGACGCGCGACCGCGTCGACGAGCATGAGCGCCGGGAGTTCGCCGCCTGAGACGACGAAATCGCCGACCGACACTTCCTCGAAACCGAGCGCATCGATGGCGCGTTGATCGACACCCTCG
Organism: Planctomycetota bacterium; assembly: GCA_009926625.1. Taxonomy (GTDB): domain Bacteria; phylum Planctomycetota; class Phycisphaerae; order Phycisphaerales; family SM1A02; genus F1-60-MAGs104. The sequence continues at coordinate 20,693 of RFON01000015.1, read as the reverse complement.
TAGTGACCGCACAAGAGCATCAGGCGCTCCACTGCAGCGAACTCATTCACGAGCGATTGGGTCATCGGTTGCCCAGTGGGCGCGAGCAGGATTCTTCGCGCCCGCCGCGCATCGAGTGACTCGACGGCCTCGACGGCCGCTGCGAGCGGTTCGCACATGAACACCATGCCGGGACCGCCTCCGAAGGGGCGATCATCGACCTTGCGGTGCGGCAACTCTGCCCATTGACGAATGTCATGGACATGAACGGTCAGCAGTCCATCGCTGACGGCGCGCCCGAGGATGCTGCTGCCGAGCGCGGCAGGGAACACCTCGGGGAAGAGCGAGAGGATGTCGATGCGTGGAGCCATCGGACGCCTCGAAGGGGGAGTGAATCAGTTCTTCGTGTCGCCGGCAGCTGCGGCGGGTGCCTTCTTCGGCGCGTTGCGACGCGCTTCGAAGCGGTTTGCTGCCATCGACGAGATGCCTTTGGTGCCGACGGTTGCGGGGAGACCTGCTCGCTTCAGCAGCGAAACCACCGTCTCGGAAGGCTGAGCGCCGACGCCGAGCCAGTGCGCGATCCGTTCTGTGCGCAGTTCCCACTGCTTGCCTTCGGGCGCAGTTGGGCTGAACCAACCGAGTTCCTCGATGACACGACCGTCGCTCGGCGAGCGCTTGTCGGAGGCTGCGAGTCGGTAGAAGGGCGAGTGAGTACGCCCGAAACGCTTGAGTCGAAGGACCACCATGGGAAACTCCCGTGTCATGCCTCCCGCGGTCGGCGCGTCGTCCGCTTGGACGCCGCCGTCCGGACTCGCCGTGGGACTCGCGGGTGGAACCGATCGAGCCGTGCGACGAGCCTTGGGGTGGCTGGTTGCGAATGGAAAAGCATAGCAGAAGCACTGCTACTCTCCAAGAGATGAGCGGATGGTGGATTGCGGATCTCTGGCAGCAAGGAGAGTCGGCGCTGCTGGTCAGTTGGCTTTTCTGGGTGATCGCTTCCATCGTGCTGCACGAACTCGGACATGGTTATGCGGCACTGTGGCAAGGCGACACGACGCCGCGTGACAGCGGGCACATCACGGTCAATCCAATCGTGCACATGGGTTGGTTCAGCCTGATCGCACTCCTGATGCTCGGAATTGCCTGGGGATTGATGCCAGTCAATCCAAGCCGTTTCCGCAGAGGGCGATTCGGGTGGGCACTCGTCGCGGCCGCCGGACCCGCGGTCAATCTGCTGCTGAGCGCTGTGTGCGTGATCGGTTGTGCGCTCGTCCACAGTTTCGGGGCGTTCGGGCAGCCGCTTCAGCGGAATCTCACCGAGTTCTGCTTCGTCGGTGCTTGGTTGAACCTCTATCTCATGTGTTTCAACTTGCTGCCGATGCCGCCGCTCGATGGATCGGTGATTCTGGCGGGGCTGTTTGCACCTGCGAGGCGTTTTTACGAGCAGCCCGCGGTGCAGCAGTTCGGACTGATCATCCTTTTCGTCACGCTGTTTTCGGGCGGACTGACGCAGCCCCTCGTTCGAGCGCTGCAGGATGGGGTGGCGACAGGGGTCGTGTTCGCTTCGGGGCTGCTCGGCGGCCCGCCCATCGCGTGACGCAATTCATGCAGTTGATGCAATCGTGATCGCATCGCGGTCAGCGTGCCGTGGGCATGCGAGCGTCGTGCACGATGCGCCCGCCGACGATCGTGCACAGCACGCGGGGCGGCGCATGCAACCAGTCGCATTCGAGCGGATTCCTGTCGAGGACGGTCATGTCTGCATGCGCGCCGTGCGCAAGGGTTCCAACGCCATCCCACGCTTCGAGGCAGCGCGCGGCATCGATTGTGTAGGCATCGATCGCCTCTGTTGGCGTCAGTGACTGGTCGCTGCCTTGCACAGCCCCGCTGCGAGTGATGCCGGTGATCGCGCAGCGCATTCCCTCGATGGGTGCTGCTGAAACGATTGGCCAGTCAGAACCAAACGCGAGGCAAGCGCCGGCAGAGAGGTAGTCGCGAAATCGAAAGACGCGGTTCATGCGGCGTGCACCCAGTCGGTCGAGCGCAACGGGTGCATCCCCAAACTTGTGGAGCGGTTGCATGCTGACGCGCCGCCCTTCATAGCGATGGAGCGAATCTGGGTCGACCGTTTGCGCATGTTCGAATCGAACGCGGCGATGTGGGTCGCAGCGCTCGGCGCAGGCAAGCGCCTCCGCGAGTGCGCGGTCGCCGATCGCATGGACCGAGGGCGAGAAGCCAGCGTCGAGGGCTTCGCGCATCCATGCTTCGAGCGTTCCTGCGAGTGCGTGTTCCACGAGCGTTCCGCTGCCGGCGGCGTTCTCGTACGGATCGATCATCGCGGCGGTCGCAGCGCCCAGCGTTCCGTCGGCAAAGGACTTGAATCCGATCACGCGAAGCGAATGGCTCTGCGAGATGCTCCGTGCGCGGTCGATGGGGAGCGGACCTGTGCGGTCGAGTGCAGTGACGGAAACGCGGACGCCAAGTGTGGAGTCATTGCGCAGCGGAACGATGACATCCTCCACCTGCTGCAGGTATTCCATTGCGCCGACAGCGGTCACGCCAAGCGACAGCAGGTGACGACAACCCGCTCGCAGCGCTTCCTGCTGCGCATTGATTGGCGGCGCGGGAATCCGTGGAACGAGCAGTTGCCACGCAGCCTGTTCGAGCAGGAGTCCCGTGGGCTGGCCGCTTGCGTCGCGAACGATCGTGCCACCAGGCACTTCATTCGCAAGGTCGAGCTGCGCAAGCGCGGCGTGGTTGCAGAGCGCGACATGTTGATCGCACCGCCAAGCGACCGCGGGGCGATCCTCCGCGGCATCAAGCCAACTCACATCGGGTGGCGCACCACCCCAGAGGGACTCATCCCAACCGAATGCTTCGAGCCATTGATGGGTTGGCAGGATGGCATGCCGCTGCGTGATCCGTTGGCTGAAGTCGCTGCGCGAAGTTGTTCCCGCCAGGTCGAGTCGACTGAGTGAAAGGGACCCGAGCGTCAGGTGCAGATGCGCATCGATGAGGCCCGGCACGATCCACCCGCCGCTGAATGCCATGTCTGCCGGCGAAAGTTCATCGTGCATCGATTGAACGCGTGCATCCGAGATGTCGAGCGTGCGTCGCCACGGATCACCGCGATTGCCCGTCCATATTCCCGCGGCTCGGATTCGCATGAGCGGCGGGAGGGTACTCCAGCGTGCACTCCGTTCGATCAGATGCTGTCGGCACGCGTAGCATTCCCGCATGCAAACATCGATGCGTCACATGGGATCACGACTGAGGTCCATCGTGGGATCTCCAGAGGGCCTTCGTTGGAGCATCCCCGCGTGCTGCGCCGCGTCGCGAGCGCTGATCGTCGCGGTGAGTCTGTCGCTTGTCCCAAACAGCGGATGTGAGCGTGCGCCGGCCCCGAAGCCGCCGGTGCCCATCTCCCCCGCGGCAAAGAATCCTCGGGCTCCGCAAGGTGGTGTTGGCGGTGGTGGCAGTGCTGGCATTGCTGGGCAACAGGGTGCTGGGTCGTCGACCCTGCCACAAACAACCAAGTCGCAGCCGAGCGCACCAAGTGACGATCCCGCTGCGAGTCCCGTGCGGGTCTCCAATGCCACCAGTGATCCAAAGCTGATCGAGATCGCCAAGATCGCGATGCCCAAGCCCGTGACATGGCAGTGGCAATCGCCCACCGTGCAGTTCCGAGCGCTTCAGTATGCGGTGCCAGCGAAGGCGGCGGGGGCGAGCGATGCGGAACTCGTTTTCAGCGTGTTTGCTGCGGGCGATGGCGGTCCGATGGAGGCGAATGTGAAGCGCTGGATCTCGCAGTTCCGCGCGGAAGATGGATCGCCGGCGGAAGCGATCATCGTCGATTCAACCGTGAACGGAATCGCCGTCAAGACGATTGAACTGGCGGGGCTCTATCAGGGCATGGGACAGGCCGCGCCGCGACCGGGCATCCGACAGCTCGGCGCGATTCTCCGCACCGCCGACGGAACGGTCTTCATTCGCTTGGTCGGTCCCGATGCCACCGTCGAGGCGTGGCGGAGTGACTTTGACGCGATGATCGCAGGCGTTCGTCCGCAGTCCTGACGGCGCACGGTGCCGAGGCGCGCGTGGCAGCCGCTGATCAAGCCTGCGCGAAGCGGGCGTTCACTTCATTCCAGTTCACGACTTCCCACCAGGCGGCGAGATAATCCGCGCGGCGGTTCTGGTAGTTGAGGTAGTACGCGTGCTCCCACACATCGATGCCGATCAGTGGGCGTCCCACGACATCCACGAATCCCTTCATGAGCGGGTTGTCCTGGTTTGGGGTGGAGCCTATGGCGAGCGATCCATCGCCCTTCTTCACGAGCCATGTCCATCCCGAACCGAAACGCTTCATGCCTGCATCCGCCAATGACTTCTTGAACGGTTCGAGTCCGCCGAAGGCCGTGTCGATCGCGGCTGCAAGCTCGGCGCTCGGTGCACCGCCTGAACCCTTCGGGGCCATGATTTTCCAGAAGAACGAGTGATTCCAGTGTCCACCGCCGTTGTTGCGGATGGCAGGTCGGATGGTTTCTGGAATGGACCCGATCTGCAGGCAGATTTCGTCGAGTGTCCACTTGCCGTACTCCGCTTGCCCCTCGAGAGCCTTGTTGAGGTTGTCCACATACGCCTGATGGTGTTTGGTGCGGTGGATGTTCATCGTCTTTTGATCGATCGATGGCTCGAGCGCGTTTTCTGGATACGGCAGATCAGGCAGGGTGAATGGCATTGTGTTCTCCAAGGTTTTCGGTGATGGGCGCAGCAGGGCGCTGCGCTTCGCACAACTCATCAAACTCGACACTGCAGCCGAGGAAACTATCGCAGATGCGCCGATTCCTGCAAGGAACGCGCGGCGGGAGGGACCAGTCGGATTCGACGGGGACCCTTCCACGGTCTTGCGGTCATCAGTTCCCATGGCGCCGCGCATCGTAGGCAAGCGAGGAGCGATGCGGCGGGCATGGGTCATGGCGGTTGCATACGCTGATGGGTCATGCGCCTCGTGCAGCGGGTCCTCGATGCAGCCACGAATCGCGCGCTCGAGGCCGCGCGAGTGCTCGAGGATGTTGCGCGCTTCGGACTGGACGACGCCGATGTGGCGCGCGCGTTCAAGCAGATGCGGCATGAAGTGGCAGCGGCCGTCGATGGTGCTTCGCATGCAGCCCGCATTGGCGCGCGCGATGTGGAGGGCGATGTGGGCGTGCCGATCGAGGGTGCGCGCGAGTCGACGCGGCGGGGACTGGCGGATGTCGTGCGAGCCAATGGGTCGCGGCTCGGAGAGGCGCTGCGGTCGCTCGAAGAGATGCTGAAAGTGACGGGTGACGACGCATGGAGCCGCGTGGAGGCGCTGCGCTATCGCAGTTATTCGCTGGTGGGCCAGTTGCTTGAACGCCTGCGCCCCGTAACGGCGCGTCAGTGGGGGGTATGTCTGGTGCTGACGGAGTCGCTTTGCGTGCGACCCTGGCAGGATGTTGCCGACGGCGCGCTCGCTGGCGGTGTGTCGTGCATCCAGCTGCGCGAAAAGGGGTCGACAACGGATGCGATGCTGGCGCGCACGGAACTGCTGCTCGCAAAGGCAGCGAAGTTCAATGCCACGATCATCGTCAATGACCGAATCGATGTGGCGATCGCGGCGGGAGCGCATGGGGTCCACCTCGGGCGCGATGATCTTCCGATTCGGTCTGCACGAGCGATTGCGGGAGGCACGCTGATCATCGGTGCGACCGTGCACGATCAATCGGAGGCTGAAGCCGCGGTCGCCGACGGCGCCGACTACTGCGGCGTCGGCGCGATGTTCGCGACCTCCGTCAAGCCTGATCGCATCCCCGCAGGTCCTGCTTGGTTGCGCGACTTCGTCGCGCGTCATCCGCAGGTGCCGCACCTCGCGATCGGCGGCATCCATGCTGCGCATGCCGCACAGCTGCGTGCCGTTGGCTGTCGCGGCATCGCCGTGTCGTCGGCACTGTGCCGTGCCGAGGACCCGGAATCCGCTGCCCGCGAACTCTCGGCACTCTTTCCATGCCCGCACGACTGACGGCTGCGCGGCTCGAACTGCTCGGCACCGGAACGAGTTCTGGGGTTCCCGTGATTGCGTGCGACTGCGCGACTTGCACCTCCGACGATCCGCGCGATCGACGCCTCCGCACCAGCGCCGCGCTGCGATTCACCGATCCGCAGGGGCAGGAGCGCGTGTGGCTGATCGATGTGTCGCCCGACCACCGTGAACAGGCACTGCGGAGCAAGTTGGCGCGCTGTGATGCAATCCTCATCACGCATGCGCACATGGATCACATTGCAGGGCTCGATGAGGTTCGCCGTTACAACGCGCTGATGCGCGTGCCGATCGAGGTGTTCACCGATGCCGAAACCATGACCGATGTCGAGCGGGTCTTCCGGTACATCTTCAGCAGGCAGACGAACGCCAACGACTCGTTCGTGGCGGATCTGATCCCCCATCGCGTCATGCCGGGTGTCGCCGTCGAGCGGCATGGGCTCCGCATGCGACCGTTCACGATGCTCCACGGGCGTGTTCCAGTGCTCGCTTGGCGCATCGAGGCGGTGGATGGTGGTGATGGTGGCGGACTGCTCCCGATGGCGTACTGCACGGATGTTTCCGCGGTGCCGCCGGATGCGTTCCAATGGCTGGGCGGCCTGCGGACGCTGGTGCTCGACATGCTCCGCTTCCGCGCCCATCCCACGCATTTCTCGGTGGATCAGGCGGTCGAGGTCGCGACCCAACTGGCGGCGGAGCGCACGGTGTTCGTGCACATGACGCATGACATTCGGCACGCGGAACTTGATCCGCGATTGCCCGCGGGCATGGCGCTGGGCTTCGACGGCATGCAGTTGCCTAAGTAGGGCTGTTACCATCCCGCGCTCCCCATGGCACAGATCCGCGAAATCAAGAAGCGCATGGTCGCCGTCAAGACGATCCAGCGCATCACCAAGACCATGCAGATGATCGCCACGGCGAAGTTCACCGCCGCGCTGCAGCGATCAAAGGCCACTCGCCCGTACACGGACCGCATCCGGCAACTCGTGCGCGAAGTGTCATCGGCGGCGGGCGATGTCGAGAATCCGCTGCTCGGTGGGACGCGCAAGTCGGGCCGCGAACTGGTGCTCGTCGTGACAAGCGATCGCGGCCTGTGCGGTGCGTACAACGGCAGCGTTCTCCGCCGCGCCATGCAGGAGATCCGCGCGCGCGGCGACGGCAAGCGCGAACTGATCATCGAGACCGTTGGAAAGAAGGCGAGTTCGTTCTTCAAGTTCCAGCGGATTGATGTGGCGGATCGGCACAGTTTCGGCGACAAGCCGTCGTTCGACGCGGTGGCAACTGTTGCGCAGCGGTACATGGACGAGTTCACCGCAGGCAGGATTGATGCGGTGCATGTGGTGTTCATGCGGTTTGTGTCCGCCGCGAAGCAGGTCCCCGAAGTGATGCAGTTGCTGCCGCTGAGCCTCGAATCTGCGGCGGGCGGCGGGACCGCGGAGCGTGGGACGGCGCCCGCATTGACGGTGTACGAGTTCGCCCCGAGCGCTGGTGAGCTGCTGGATGACTTGCTCCCGAAGTCCGTGAAGGTGTCGCTGTTCCAAGCGCTCAACGATGCGATCGTGAGCGAGAATGTGATGCGTATGGTGGCGATGAAGGCGGCCACCGACAACGCTGGCGGCCTCGGACGCACGCTCAAGCGCAACTACAACCGCGCGCGGCAGGCGAAGATCACCACGGAACTCACAGAGATCATTGCTGGCGCTGCTGCGCTTGAGTGACGCGCGGGATGCGCCTACTGCACGGGCTTGTCGGGCAGTTCCGGCGCGGCTTGTGGGACACCCGTGGCGACATCGTTGCCGGCCTTCTCCCACGCCTTCAGTCCACCCTCGAGCGTGTACACGCGGTCGAAGCCAAGTTCGAGCAGGCGCTTGCTTGCTGCCTTGGCAAGGACATCGTTGTAGTCGCTGTCGTACACCACCACCGCGGTGTCCTCACCAAGCACACCCTTCGCCTCGAGCGACATGTCCTCGAACGGCAGGCTGATCGCACCGGCGATGTGCTTCTGCGCATACAGCTCGCGGCTCCGCGGATCGCAGAACACGCTGCGGGTTCGACGACCGAACACACCAGACGGTTGATTCATGGTTCGCAGCGCGTCGTACGCGGTCACATAGACGAGATCCTTGTCGCTGGTCTTCCGATCGCACGCGAACTGCGGCGACACCAGCAGCAGAAGGGTGAGGGTGCTGCAACCGAACACGATCGTGCCCCACATCGGGCTGCGCATCGCCTTGCGGTATCGTGACGGACCCATGAAGTCGTGGAAGCTTCCGTGCATCCGAACATGCTACGCGGGGGTTGCCGCGCTTCTGCTCGGTGTGCCGATGGCATCGCTTCGGGATGCCGTGCCGCAGGGCGCGCCTGCAGAGCGAGTGACATGCAGCGTGTTGCCCGACCTTGCGCAGATGTCGGATGGAAGCACTGCGCTGGTGGTTCGCTTCAACATCGAGCCTCAGTGGCATATGTATTGGAGCAACCCAGGCGACTCCGGCGCCGCCACTCGTGTGACTGCAGCATTGCCACGCGGCTGGACCGGCGGTGCGCCGCGCCTGCCGCGGCCGCAGATTCTCGGGTCCGCCGACGAACGCACCTACGGATACGAGAAGACCTTTGATGTTCTCGTGCCAGTGGTCGCACCGGTCGACAACGAACCACCGTCGATCCTCGTGCGCGTTCAAGCGGATTGGATGGTGTGCAAGGATCGGTGTCAGACGGGCAAGGCGAGCCTCTCGGTGCAGGTCAGCACCGAGGCTGTTCCCTATACGCCAACGCTAGCCCGCGGTTACCCAACGAAGTTGCCGCCGAGTGTGCGTGCGCGGATCGACGAAGTGCGCGGGGAGCGGGTCCTGCTGCTGTCATTTGCGTCAGCGGCAATTCCGCAGCGACCACTGCGGTTTGTGCCCGACGCGGTTGCGGGACTTGAGTGGCTCGGAGGTACTGGACCGTTTCCGGCCATCGACAACGGTCGCGAAACGAGTCTGCGCCTACCGTTCAAAGTGGTTCTCGAAGACGCAGTGGATGGTCCGCCGCGCCTCCGTGGGCTGCTCCTTGCGGGAGACCGCGAAGGAGATCCGTCGTACCTTGTCGACCTGCTTCCGGCGGATGTTCCGCTGACAGGCAACTAGGAGAGTTCTTTTCGAGATCAAGCAGCGTGACCACACCGCTCACGCCAAGGAGTTCATCATGCGATTCACCGCCGTCCTCACCGCCGCCGTCGTCACCTGTGGCTCGCTTCTCATTGCCGCACAACAAGGAGATCCCCACGCAGGGCACGATCACTCGAAGCACACGCACGACAAGGCAGAGATTGCTCACGACGCGCCAGCGTTCAGCCTGAAGGGCGTCGATGGGAAGACCTACACGCTTGCGGACTACAAGGGGAAGGTGGTTGTTCTTGAGTGGTTCTGCTCTTCGTGCCCCGCGAGTGGGCGCGGCGAGGGTTCGTACTGGGGCAGCGGCAAGGCTGCTGCGACGATCGAGGGACTGCGCAAGGCAGACTCTGACGCGGTGTATTTCGCGGTGAATTCCACGAAGGACGGCTATGACGGCAAGAGCAACGCCGAAGAGGGCACCGCGAGCGCCGAAGTGATGTCCAAGGCGGGGGCTTCGGTTCCGGTGCTGCTCGACGCTGATGGCAAGGTCGGACGGGCGTACGGCGCAAAGACCACGCCGCATGTGTTCATCATCGGCGCAGACGGCAAGGTGGCGTACATCGGTGCACCCGTGAGCAAGGACGGCAAGACCAACTATGTGGTCAATGCGGTGACTGCCCTGAAGGCTGGAAAGCCTGTGGAGCCTGCAACGACCAAGAATGAAGGCTGCGGCGTCAAGTACGCCAAGCAGTGAGGAGCAGCGAGTGGGTTTTGCAGTGATCGTGCCCGTCAGCCAGGCAGGCTGACGGGCATGATCACGTAGGTGAGATCGTCACCGACCTTGAAAACGCCAGGTCGGTTCGGCGCTTTCATTTCCACGGCGATCTCTGAACTGTCGGCGATGCGCAGCACATCGGTGACATAGCCGGGGTTGAAGGCGATGTCCATTTCCTTGCCCTCCCACTTGCGGATCGCCACGCGGACTTCGGCCTCGCCCATCTCGGCGGCGCGCGAAGAAATCGTGAGTGTCTTGTCGGCGAAGGAGAACTTCACCCCCTTGCTCTCCTCGTTCGTGAGCAGCGCGGCGCGCTTCACGGCTGCAGCAAGTTCAGATGTGTCGAAGCTGGCGCGGCGATCGTGCTCCTTCGGGATGACATCGTCGAAGGGGGGGAATGTGCCCTCAATCAGGCTTGAAATCACGGTGGCTGTGTCGCCGACATCAAAGCGAATGCGGTTGCGATTGCGACTGATGCGCACTGCCGTATCGGGGTCGTCGAGCAGGCGGTTGAGCACCTGCAGCGTCTTGGTCGGGATGATGCAGGCGGAATCGCCGTCGGCCGATCCTGCGCACTCGCCCTGCACGAGCGCGAGGCGTCGACCATCGGTGGCAACCATGCGCAGTCGCCGCGCCTTGCGTTCAAGCAGCACCCCGTTGAATGCATAGCGCGAGTTGTCCGCTGCAGTGGCAAACGCAGATCGGCCGATCATTCGGCGAAGCTGCCCCGCGGCGATCTCGAACTCGGGGGATGATGCGTCGCCATCGGACTCGGCGGGGAACTCGCGTGGGTCGTAGCCGTACACACGGAACTTCGCATCCTCGCTGCGCACGGTGGCGACCTGCTTGTCCATGTCGATGGCAAGTGTCGAGTCATCGCAGGACCGAACGATTTGGGAGAGCTTGTCCGCTGGAACCAGCGCATCACCGTCCGACTGCACTTCGACGCTTGACAGTGTGAGTGACAGGCGGAGGTCCTGATCGGTGGCAGTCAGCCGAAGCGTGCCGTCGCGCGCGGTCAACTTGACGCACAGGAGCACGGGCACGGTGGTTCTGGAGAGCACGACACTCGAAGCCAGCGTGAGTGCATCGACGAGCGCTGAGCGGTCACAGACGATTTTCATGGCTTCTTGGGTGGCTGCAGGCATCCACTGAATATATCGGGTCGTCTGGTGCGAACCCGCCGCCTATCCTTTTGTCATGCTGCACACGATCGTGCGTTGGATCCGCAGGGTCTACCCAGGCGTGGTGTTCGGCGGCTATCTGATCGCGTTCTTGTTGGCGTTCACGATGGTGTTCATGCTGCCCATCGGCGCACTCGGGATGGTTTTTCTGGCGGTGATGGCGCTGATCCCAGTTGTTGCGCTGCTTGCACTGGTCAAGGCGGTGGAACGCCCGCTCGCGCTGCGAAAGCTCCGCCGTGGGGATTGCCCCGCCTGCGATGTGGGTTCGATCACGACGAGTCACGACAGTGGCAGCGACAGAGTTGGTGTGCAAAACGCGCATTACGCATGCGGTGCTTGTGGTTCGCGCTTCAGCGACCGTGGCGAAGACATCCAAGACGACGATGACGACGCGCCTGCGCCACGACATCCTGCCGAACATCCCACCGAAGATTCCCCAAGCGACGCGTTCCGCAGCGCTTCCACTTCTGCATCCCCTCGTGCGATGACTGGCGAGTTGAGCGGTGCGCTCAGTGGCTTGGGGTGATGCCGCTCGGGGGCTTCGCGGCCGCGGCGCCGCTCTGCACATGGGCGAGAACATCGCTGACCACGCGCCGAAGCTCCGACTTGCCGTAGAAGATGGTCACCTCGCCCGCTGGCATGACCTCGATCACAACGGGGCTTCCGCTGCTGCAGATGGAAATTCCATGGCGCGGCGTTGAACCCGCCGTGAGCACGGCGAGCGCGAGATCGCGAAGGATGTGAAAGTCCGCGGGCAGGAACTGGAGTGCATCGCGGGTATTCAGTTCAACAGTGGCGGCACTGTCGATGGCGCGCCACTTTTCATTCGCCGCCATCGGTTCAGCGACCGCCTCGAAGAGTTCGCGCCAACGCCCGACTGGAATCACATTCGCTTGTGCAAAATGCAGCTTGTGGATGATCGCTTCGATGCTCGTCGCAAGGACTGCCCGTGCCAGTCTCGGCATGTCAGCGGGGAGGTTCGCCAGATGCTTGTGATCCGATGCCGCAATGTCAATGCAGCCGCTGTGGTCGCCATCGGAGATCGACAGGCGCAACTCGAGATCTGTCTGCGAAGCCACTTCCACGCCGATGGGCTTCAGCAACCGCCACGCTTCCTCGAATGCAACGAATTCCACGTGAGGACCTCTCGCGGGGAACGATACCGTGCCGTCACGACCTGTAGCATCCGAAGTGTGAAGACGGTGCTTTTTGTCTGCACAGGGAACACCTGCCGTTCACCGATGGCTGAGGCGATCGCGCGGGCTGAGATCGAGGCGGGGCATCTGGGCGGGGATCGGGGGAGGATCTTCACAGTCTCCGCCGGAACTGCCGCGTTCGACGGAAGTCCGTGCTCAGGCGAAGCGATTGATGCGCTGCGCCGAATCGGTGTCGATCATGAGGGTCGGAGCAAGCGCTTGACCGCGCAGATGATCCGAGGTGCGGACCTTGTTTTCGGCATGACAGCTGGTCATGTCGCCGCTGCCCAGAGCTTGGTGGCGGGCGAACAGGAGCAGTCCAAGAAGATCCATCCGCTCGATCCCGAGGCCGATGTGGACGATCCGATCGGTCTCGGACACGCCTCCTATGACCGATTGGCGAAGCACTTCCGCGACTTGATCCCGCGGCGACTTGCGGAGATGCTTCCCGCATGAGCGAGGCACACCATGGGGCGATGAAGGGGCCGATTGCCATCGGCAGTGATCATCGCGGATCAGCCATCGCCGTCGCGATCGAACAGCAACTCAAACTTGACGGATTCGAAGTCGCCATGCTCGGCGACACGACTGGTTCGCCCACGGACTACCCCGATGTCGCTTGGCGCGTTTCGCAGGAGATCGTTTCCGGCAATGCAGCTCGTGGCATCTTGATCTGCGGAACGGGCATCGGCATGGCGATCGCCGCAAACAAGGTGCAGGGCATTCGTGCCGCGCTTGCGCTGGATGAGTTGAGCGCGCAACTGTCCCGCACGCACAACGACGCGAATGTGCTCTGCCTTTCGGCGGACCTGCTCGGGCAGACGCTCGTGAAGCGGATCGTCGATGTATGGATGAAGTCGGCGTACGAAGGCGGTCGGCATGCTCGGCGGCTCGCCAAGATCGCGCGCATCGAGAAGGGCGAGGACCCGAAGGGCTGATCGCGCTTGGCGTTTGGTTCGCGAGAGCCGAGTGCGTTCAACTGCGCGCGGCAATGAGCCGGAGTAGCAGCCGAACCCCCCAGCCCGTCGGGCCAGTGCCCGTGAGATCGCCAGGCGTTTCAGGCGCAGCGACCGCGGCGATGTCCAGGTGTGCCCAGGGGATTTCCGACGGAACGAAATGCGCGAGGAATGCAGCGCCTTGGATCGGGTGGGCCATGCGCGAAGGGTTGCTGTTGATGAGATCCGCGTGCTGGCTGCGCATGTATTCGCGGTGCGCGGGCCAGAGCGGAAGTCGCCAGACCGCTTCTGCGCTGTTGTCTGCCGCGCGTTCCACTTCGCGTGCAAGGCGATCATCGCTGGCGAAGTAGCCGGCGCTGAAGTGCCCGAGCGCAACACCCACGCCGCCGGTCAGGGTGGCGATGTCGATGACCGCACTCGGCTCGAAGGTCTGGCAACCCCAGCTGAGCGCATCGGCCAGCACGAGTCGCCCCTCCGCATCGGTGTTCGTGACTTCGACGGTGACGCCGTTGTGCATGCGAATGATGTCGTCGGGTCGGTACGAGTCGCCAGCCACCATGTTCTCCGCCACGGCAAGGATCGCCGTCACGCGGATCGCGGGTCGCAGTTGCGCAACCGCATGCATCACGCCCAGCACGGCAGCGCCACCACACTTGTCGTACTTCATTCCCTTCATGCCGTTGTTCACCTTCAGTGAGTAGCCGCCCGTGTCGTAGGTGATTGTCTTGCCCACCAAGAGCAGGTGCGAGTCGCGCACGCCGCGCGCTCGGCGCGGCGGGTTCCACTCGAGTGTGACGAGGCACGGTGGGCGCGTGGAACCTTGACCGACAGAGAGCAGCCCGCCCATGCCAAGTTGACGCGCGCGTGGCGCATCGATGCGTCGCACGCGCAGTGCACCGCGGCCGATGCGCGCTGCCTCCGCGGCAATCCACTGCGGGTGCGCGATGTTGGGCGGGGTTGCCGCGATGGCACGGGCAACATTCACACCCGCTGCAACCACGAGCCCCTCGTTCAATCCATCGCGAAAGTCCTTGCGTTCCGACCAGATGCGCAGGTCGGCGAGCCGTGGCTCGCGGCGGGAAGCGCTGCCATCGAGGCGGTCGAATCGCCAGGTGCCGATCGACAAGCCCTCGGCAAGCGCGCTGCCTGCCTCGAACTCACCGATGGATCGCACGCCGCCCGTCCAGTCGGGCTGCGCGCGCACGGCCGTGGCCCGCATCTTGACGAGCACGCGGCCGAGTTTGGCCGCCACAGTTCGAATCCGTTGGAGATCGAGTCCTTCACGTGGGCCAAGTCCGATCAGCAGTGTTCGATCATCGGCTGCATGCACGCTGCCTGCTTCGCCCGTGAACGCACCAATGCGGAGTGCATGCCGCGCACCCTCGTGCGATTGCAGTTCGGTCGGCAGTCGCACGGTTCCCTTGCCTGCTGCTGCGAGGACGGGAACAAGTTGAATCGAACGAGGTGCATCGGCAACGCGGATGGACTTGTGCATGCGTGGCAATGTAGGGGCGCGGCTTCGATGGGCGGTGGCGCATCCCTATCCTTCGTCCATGGCTGGTTCGACGGTGATCGTTGTGGGCGGCGGTCATGCTGGCGTGGAAGCCGCATGGGCTGCATCGAGCGCGCTGGCGGCGAAGTCCAGCGATGCCGCGCGTGTCCTGCTGGTGACGATGGACGCTTCGACCATCGGCGCGATGAGTTGCAATCCAGCGATCGGCGGGCTTGCGAAGGGTCAGATGGTGCGGGAAATCGATGCGCTTGGCGGGGTCATGGCGCGCGCGACGGATGCGACTGGGATCCTCTTCCGTGTGCTCAATGCATCGAAGGGGCAGGCCGTGCGGGGCCCGCGCGCGCAGTGCGACCGCCACCACTATCAAGCGGAAGTGCAGCGATTGCTGTCCACGCGCGCAGCCGATTCGGTGCCGATCATCGTGGTGGAGGGACTCGTGGAGTCCGTAGAGGTGGAGAACGGCGCCGTGAAGGCACTCATGCTTCGCAGCGGAGCGAGCGCCCTGCGCGTCGATGATGCCGCACTCGATTGGAACAGCGGTGCCGTCGAGCGCATGTGGCACGGAGAGCGGGGTGCGGGCGTTTTTCCCCGAATGCCGTACGGACGCGGCGCCGATCGCCGCCCGCTGCAGGCAGAATTCGGCTGCGAAACGGCGTGCACGGGCGGCTCGATTCGTGTTGCCGCGGATGCGGTTGTTCTGACGACAGGCACCTTCATGCGCGCGCTGATGCATACGGGGGAGCGAAGTGTGGAAGGGGGACGGGTTGGCGAAGGAAGCGCCGTGGGCATCTCGGGTGCACTTCGATCGCTGGGGTTCGAGCTGGGCAGGCTCAAGACCGGCACGCCCCCTCGACTCGCGCGTGAATCGATCGACTGGCAGTCGATGGTGGCGCAGTGGGGTGACGAGCCGCCGCTGCCGTTCAGTGCTGCCACGCTGCAGTTGTTGCCCGCTGCGCGTTTTCCCGCGCTCCCACAGGTGGAGTGCCGTGAGACACACACCACCGCTGCGATCCATGAGGTTGTTCGAGGCAACCTGCACCGCGCACCGATGTACGCGGGCATGATGGAAGCGGAGTCTGGACCGCGGTACTGCCCGAGCCTTGAGGACAAAGTTGTGCGCTTCGCGCAGCGCGACAGCCATCATGTGTTTCTCGAACCAGAGTCGCTGGCGACGGATGACATTTACTGCAACGGCATCTCGACCTCGCTGCCGGCGGAGATCCAGGAGCAGATCGTTCGCGGGATTCCTGGCTGCGAACGCGCGCAGGCGAAACGGTGGGGCTATGCCGTGGAGTACGACATGGTCTGGCCGCATCAGATCGATTCGACGGGTGAGACGAAGTTGGTGCGCGGGCTTTTTCTCGCTGGGCAGATCAATGGGACGAGCGGCTACGAGGAGGCTGCGGCGCAGGGTTTGGTGGCAGGGTTGAACGCCGCGCGCCGCGTGTGTGGGTTGGATGAGGTGCGGATCGAGCGATCGCAGGCGTATCTCGGTGTGTTGATGGACGACCTCGTCACTCGACAGCCGCGCGAGCCGTATCGAATGTTCACGAGCCGAGCCGAGCATCGGTTGCTGCTTCGCGCGGACAACGCGGAGGATCGGCTGACGGGGCTCGGCGCTGCATGGGGTTTGGTGTGCGAGCAGCGTCGGGGCTGGAGTGATGCGCGTGCGGCAGCCTTGGCGGATCTGCGCAAGCGCCTTGCGGTTGCTGTCGCGCCGCAGCGCTTCGGTCAGGGGAAACGGCTGGCAGAGGTGGCGCGGCGGCCTGAAGTGACTGCCGATGACTTGGTGCAACTCCTCGCGGAAGTGGAGCGTGCGCCTGCTGCGCCGCGCGCCCTCATGGACCGCGCGATCACCGATGTCCGCTACGAGTGTTACTTGCCCCGTCAGCGAACGGAGCTTCGGCGTGCGAGTGCGGGTGAGCACTTGCCGATTCCCGAGGAACTGGATGTGCGCGTGGTCGCGGGGCTTTCCGCGGAGGCGCGTGAGGTGCTTGGGCGGTTTTCGCCGCGAACGCTCGGGCAGGCGGGGCGACTGGCCGGCATGTCACCTGCGGATGTCTCGATCCTTGAACTCGCGATTCGTCGGATGCGACGCGCGGTCTGAAGAGTTCACGGTGCGTGACTAGCCTGCCGCGCATGGAACTCCCGCCGCGCATGCCCATGTCGGATGGTCCCCGACGCGTTGATGCCAAGTGCGCGAAGGTCGTGTGCACGCTTGGGCCTGCGACGCACGACGCATCGATCATCGCGCAGCTGATTGAGCACGGGATGGATGTTGCGCGGCTCAACTTCTCGCATGGAACGCACGCGGATCATCAGCGCCTGATCGACGAAGTTCGCGAGGCATCGCGGCGAACGGGTCGCCCGATCGCGCTGCTGCAGGATTTGAGCGGTCCGAAGCTGCGTCTCGGTGAGGTGCCTTCGACTGCGGCAACGCTTGCTGCTGGCAGTGATGTGTCGATTGGCAGCGGGACGGGAATCGCTGGATTGCCGCACTTGCCCTGCGTGTACGAAGCGTTGGCGCGCGATGTGCGCGCGGGGAACGCACTGCTGCTCGATGACGGCAAGGTGAGGCTGCGCGTGAAGGAAGTGCGCGGCGACGATGTGGTGTGCAGTGTCGAGCACGGCGGCGTGATCCGTTCAAGGGTCGGTATGCACCTGCCAGGCGTACATGTCTCTGCCCCGTCACTGTCGAAGAAGGACATCCATGACCTTGCCTTTGGCCTTGCGGCGGGGGTCGACCTCGTGGCGCTGTCATTCGTGCGAAGTGCCGAGGATCTCCACGACCTGCGACGGCGCGTTCAACAGGCGAGCGGAGGGCGCTTTGTTGCGCTCGTGGCGAAGGTCGAGAAGGTCGAGGCGATCCATGCGCTCGATGCGATCGTGGATGCGTCCGATGCGGTGATGGTGGCGCGCGGTGATCTTGGCGTGGAGATGCCCCCAGAAGAAGTGCCCATGCTGCAGAAGCGGATTGTGCGGGCATGCAACAGGGCGGGCAAGCCGGTCATCGTGGCGACGCAGATGCTCGAGTCGATGACCGCGAGTCCTCGACCGACGCGCGCCGAAGCGAGCGATGTGGCGAATGCCGTGCTCGACGGCGCGGATGCGGTGATGCTGAGCGGTGAAACATCGATCGGCAAGTTCCCGATCGAGACCGTGAAGGCGATGGACGCAATCATTCGAAGTGCCGAGCGCGGCCGAAGCGATCGACTGGAACCATGGAGTGTCGAATCGGGCGAAGGTGGTCGCGATGCGGAAGCGATGGCGCGCGCTGCCTGCATGCTCGCACGCGAGATGCAACCCGCGGCCATCGTGGCCGTGACGGGTGGTGGGCGCACGGCCTTGCGGCTTGCGAAGTGGCGTCCAGTGAGCGCGATCATTGCGTGCACGCCGAACGAGGGCACCGTTCGGCAGTTGTCGCTTGCGTGGGGCGTTCGTGGACTGCTGATCGAGCGTGAGGTGGGCGTGGGGCATCCAATGGCGCAGGAAGTGTGTGCCGCGCTGGTGGAAAGGCGCATGGTGCAGCGTGGTGATCTGGTACTGCTGCTCGAAGGGGAGCATGTCTCGCAGCAAGGCGGGCCAGTCCTGCGCGCTGTTCGCGTGTGATCAGCTGGAGCGAGTGATGAACGGCAGCTTCCGCCGCAAGTGGAGTGCACGATCACTGCTAGAATCCTGACTCCGTCGGGAGGAATGTCCGCCCGCGTAAAGCCGCCGTAGCTCAATTGGTAGAGCACATGATTTGTAATCTTGAGGTTGTCGGTTCAAGTCCGATCGGCGGCTCTTTCTGCGCGCGTGCATGGCGCTGGATTCAGCCCATGCAGGGGGAGCGTTGACCCTCGGCGGGCGCGTCAAGTTGTGGCTCGTGGCAGCAGTAGTGCTGTCGACCTTCGGGATGTCGATTGTTGGTTCCGCGATCACGCGGCGGGTTGTGCAAGCAGGGATCGAGGAGCGAGTTCGGGCGCTTGCAGGGACCGTGGCTGCGCGCATCTCCGCCGACGAAGTGGCGGCCCTTCCGCTCGGTGAAGAAGCGCTCAACAACGCAGCATTCGTTCGCATCGAGGAGCGACTGCATTCGGTCGTGGAATCCAATTCGGATGGGGCGAGCCCTGTGCGCTTCTGCTACCTCTTGGTACCGACGCGGACTGGCGCTGCGAGCGGATGGGATTTCGCAGTGGATGGCGAGCCGCGCAGCAGCCCTGCGTGGGATGCGCCGGGTCGTCCGTTTGTGGTTCCTGCCGACGCGAACGCTGCAGCAAGCGCTGCGTCGGGCGCTGCGCTGCCAGGGAGGTCGTTCGCGCTGTTCATCGAGGATTCGGGTGGGCAGTGGGTGTCTGGTTACGCACCCATCCGCACGCGCCGCGGTGATGTCGTGGCGCTCGTGGCAGTGGATACGCCCTACGCGGGGTATCTCGCGGCAGTGGATCAACTGCTGATGGTTTCGCTTGCCGCGTCCCTCGTCATTTCGCTGCTGGTGTTCACCGGTGCGTCGCTTGGAGTCAGCCGACTGCTTGCCCCGATCGAGCGCGTACGCGCGTTCATTTCGGGGGTGCGCGAAGGTCGCGTTCAACAGCGGCTCGCGGCAGCGCCATCACCCGAATACGCCGCGTTGTACGAGGACCTGAATTCGATGGCAGAAGTCTTGGACAGGCGCGACGAGGACGCGCGGCGCAATCTGCAGTTGGCGCGGGATGTGTCGAAGCAGCAGGAGCGGCTGAAGTCGATCGCGGAGGTCGATGGGAACCTCAACCAGATCCAGGACATCGACATCTTGATCGAGCGGATTCTTGCCGAGGCCCGCGAACTGACCCGCTGCGACGCAGGGAGTGTGATGCTGCGCGAGGGCGATGACCTGATCCTGTCCTTTGTGCAGAACGACACGCTGGCGAAGCGGCTCGAGAAGGGCAAGCCCTTCGTGGTGAAGTCACTGCGCATCCCCGTTCATGGACGCAGCATCGCCGGCTATGCGGCGACGAGCGGCAATACGGTGGTGATTGACGATGCCTATGCCATTCCAGCGGACAAGCCATATGCATTCAATCCCGAGGTCGACCGCAAGTCGGGATATCGCACGCGCTCGATGCTGAGCGTCCCGCTGCGCTCCTCCGCGGGGCGGAACATCGGCGTGCTGCAGCTCCTGAATCCGCTGAATGACGACGGGACCGATCGGGTCGGGTTTTCGCCGGATGACCTCGACAGCATCGCGCACTTCGCGTCGGCAGCAACGGTGGCGCTCGAGCGTGCCGCGTTGACCCGTTCAATCGTGCTCCGCATGATCAGCATGGCGGAGATGCGCGATCCGAGCGAGACCGGGGCGCATGTCAACCGAGTGGCTGGCTATTCCGTGATCCTGTACGAGCAGTGGGCGCGTCGGCACGCGCTTGCCGACGATCGGATCGAGCGCGAGCGGGATCTCTTGCGCATCGTGGCGATGCTTCACGATGTGGGCAAGGTGGGTATCCCCGATGCGATCTTGAAGAAGCCTGGTCGGCTGACCGCCGAGGAGTACGCCGTGATGAAGACGCACACGATCGTGGGTGCCCGACTGTTTGGCGATCGGGATTCGGCGCTTGATCAGTCCGCGATCGATGTCGTGCTCCACCATCATGAACGCTGGGATGGCGGGGGCTATCCAGGCGATGTCTCTGTGGGTGACGACCAGAAGGGCGGCGCCGCGGCGCGGGATGGGGAGGGGGCGCGCATGTCGGGCGAGGCGATCCCGTTGTTCGCGCGAATCGTGGCGGTGGCGGATGTATTCGATGCGTTGTCGTCGAAGCGGAAGTACAAGGAGTCTTGGCCAGAGGAGCGCGTGCTGACCGAGATGAAGGCGAATGCTGGGACGCAGTTCGATCCGGAACTGGTCGACATCCTCGTGGAGCGCATCGAGGAGATTCGTGCGGTCTCGGCGCGCTATGAAACTGATCCAGAACCCGCGCCGCC